>NZ_DASWWG010000045.1:0-26590 GCF_036400995.1 Brevundimonas sp. | reverse complement strand
GCCGCCGCCGGCCGTGGTGGTCACCGCGCCGCCGATCCAGGCCGAGCCCGCCGGCCCGCCGCCGACCGCGGCCGAACGCCCGGCGGCCGATCCCGACGCGCCGATCGCCACCCGGCCGCAGCCGCTGAATTAACGCAGGTTGATGTAGCCGCGCTCGACCATCCGGCGCAG
This sequence comes from Brevundimonas sp., assembly GCF_036400995.1. Taxonomy (GTDB): domain Bacteria; phylum Pseudomonadota; class Alphaproteobacteria; order Caulobacterales; family Caulobacteraceae; genus Brevundimonas. Next base: position 26,419 of record NZ_DASWWG010000045.1, on the reverse strand, counting down.
GCCTTCATAGACCTCGGCCAATTCCTCATAGGCGGTGCGCGCGGCGGTCAGCCGGGCGACCTGATCGACCGTGGCCGGCGCGCCGGACTCCGACTGGCGCAGGCCTTCGGACACCCACTTGCCGCGGGCCGTGGCGGTCATCACCGCCAGCCTCTGGAACACAGCGGCGTCCAGCCCGGGCACCATGTGGCCCAGCACCTCGCGGTTGGCGATGAAGGCCGCATAGTCGATCTGCTCCAGCAGGCCGCGCAGGCGGCGCTGCTCCTGAGGATCGATGTCCTGCGGCTCGAAATGATCCCGTTGCCGGCGATAGCTGCCGGTCTGCATGGTCGACATCGCGCCTCTCCCAACACGACAGTCCGCTGAGCCTGCGCCGCGTCGATTAACGCGGGGTTGCGGTGAGCGTCGCGGCAAGATACTTAAGTGAATGCTTCAGTATCAAGAACCGCTGGATCTCGCCTTTCAGGCCCTGTCGGACCCGACCCGCCGCCGGCTGGTCGAGCGGCTGTCTGCGGGAGCGATGTCGGTCAGCGATCTGGCCGCGCCCCTGCCGATGTCCATGTCGGCGGTGATGCAGCATCTGAAGGTGCTGGAGACGGCGGGACTGGTGCGCTCGGAGAAGGTCGGCCGGGTCCGCACCTGCCGCGTGGAGCCCGAGGCCCTGACCGCGGCAGAACGCTGGTTGAACGCCCGGCGGATATCCGTCGAGCGCAGTCTCGACCGTCTGGGCGTCTTTCTGGACGAAACGAAACCCGAGGAGGAGAAGTGATGACCGCCGAAGCCCCGATTGTCGCGCACGGGACCTTTGTCCTGAAACGCCGCTACGACGCTGCGCCCGCGCGGGTGTTCCGCGCCTGGGCCGATCCCGTGGCCTTCCGCCGCTGGTTCGTCGAGGCGCCGGGCGCGACGATCCACGACTGGGTCCATGATTTCCGCGTCGGCGGCGCCGGCGGCGGCCGCTATCGCTTCGGCGGGCCCGAGAACGACACCGGCTTCAACGACACCCTCTTCCTGGACATCGTCGAGAACCGGCGGGTGATCCTCAGCTATGTCATGGGGACCGAGGTCGGCGGCGAACGGATCCGGTTCTCGGCCTCGCTGGCGACCATCGAACTGGTCGCCGACGGCGCGGGCACGCAACTGACCTATACCGAGCAGGGCGCCTATTTCGGCGCGGACGGGGCCGGTCACATTCCCCTGCGCGAGGAGGGCTGCGCCGCCATGCTGGAGAACCTCGCCCGCCAGCTGGAGGAGGCCGCCTGATGTCGTTGATCCTGTGGTCCCATCCCTACTCCGGCTATGGCCAGAAAGCCGCCGTGGCCCTGTACGAGCTGGACCTGCCGTATGAGCTGAAGCTGGTCGACGGGTCGCCGGACGCGATGGAGGGCTTTCTGGCCGTCTCGCCGTTCGCCAAGATGCCGGCCCTGATCGATACAGCGGCGGGTCGCACGGTGATCGAGTCCAGCATCGTCATCGAATACCTCGACCGGCTGGCAGGCGGCGGCAAGCTGGTCCCCGCCGATCCTGAAGCCGCGCTCGAGGCGCGCTTCATCGACCGGATCCTCGACATCTACGTCGGCGGCAACATGAACCGGATCGTCTTCAATCGTCTGGGCCGCGCCGGTACGCCGAACGAGACGGCGATGGCGCAGGATGCGGCCGAGCTGGAGAGCGCCTGGGATATGCTGGAGGCCCGGCTGGCGGACGGGCGGACGTGGGGCGCGGGTGAGGTCTTCACCCTCGCCGACTGCGGCGCGGCCCCGCTGCTGACCTACGCCCGGAGACTGGTCCCGTTCGGCGACCGGCCGCGTCTGAGGGCCTGGCACGCCCGGCTGACGGCGCGGCCGTCCTTCGTTCGGGCGCTGGAAGACGCCGCACCGTTCGGGAACCTGATGCCCGCGCCCCTGCCTGAAGACTAGCCGCGAGGCTGCAGCACCATCAGGGTCGATTGCCCGTGGGCCAACAGCCGGCCGTCGGCGTCCCGGATCGTCGCCTCCGCGGTGATGATCTGGCGGCCCGGGTTGATCACCCGGCCCTCGCAGATCACCTTGCCGGTGGTGGCGGTGATCGGACGGGTGAAGTTGGTCTGGGTCGAGATCGAGGTATAGCCGACGCCCGCCGGAAGGGTGGTGTGGGCCGCGCAGCCGGTGGCGCTGTCGATCAGGGTCAGGGCCCAGCCGCCGTGCACCATGCCTTGCGGGTTCAGGATGTGCGGCCCGGTCTCGCCTTCGAAGACGGCCGTGCCGTCGCCGATCGCCACCAGCCGGAAACTCATGGTCTCGCCGATGGTGGCGGGCGGGATGCGACCGTCAATGACGGCCTGCAGCAGGTCCTTGCCGGGCATGCGGCCCATGGCGTGGGCGGTGGTGGCGGGAAGATCGGTCATGGCGTGACAGTGGGGGTCGCGACGGCCCGCCGCAAGCACGCGACGGATCGCCGCGCGGGCTTGGCGAGTTCCGTCATCGACCGTAGCTGTGAGGAAACGCGAGGAGACCCGCATGCCGCTTCTGATGTGCCCCAACGACAACGCCGCGATGCAGACGCTGGAACGCGGCGGCGTCCAATTCGACATGTGCCCGACCTGCCGGGGCGTCTGGCTGGACCGCGGCGAGCTGGAAAAGCTGATGGAGACCGCCACCGCCGAAGGTCGCGCCTCGGCCCCGCAAGCCGCGCCGGCGCCCCAGCCGCAGCCCCAGGCTCCCTATCCGCCCCAGCAGGCCCAGCAACCGTGGGGCCATCAGGGCGGCTATCGCGACGACCGCTATCGCCGCGATGACGAGTACCGCTACAAAAAGAAGAAGCGCGACAGCATCTTCGACATCTTCGACTAAGCCGCGTCCGAAAATCAGGCCGCCAGTCCGGCCGCCTTCATCAGGGTCTTGAGCGGCGCCAGGGCCTCCGGCGCCGCTGCGAGGGCGGCGCGGGCCTCGGGCGCGCGGAACAGCTTGATCGCTTCGGCCTTGGCGCGATCCGCGGCGGGGCCGAGCGGCGCGGTCTCGCCCGCCGCCATCCGCAGCAGGACCGACAGCTTCTGGGGCGGCGGCGCCGGGGCGCGGGCCAGCATGGCGACGATCCGCGCCTCGCCCTCGACCACGCCCCCGACGGCGCCGATCGCGGCGGTGATGTCGCCCTCGTCCTTGTCCGAAAGACCGCACGCGCGCACGGCCCGCTGAAGGTTGGCGAGCACGCCGAGCTTCTGGGCCGCGGTCTGGCCGCCCGTCTGCCGCATCTCGCTTTCGAACCTCAGGGAACTGACGCAGGCCGACAGCCAGCGCGCCGCCGATCGCTTGTTGGCCACGCCGGTGACGTTCTCGCACAGTCGCGTCAGGGCCTCCGCCTCGCACAGGACGGTCCGGCAGGTCTTGACGTAGGCGGCGACGAAGTCGGCGGTGACGAGGGCCTTGGACCGTTCGTTGAACGCGTTCTGGACTTCCTCGAGGGTCAGCAGACGCCCGGCCGTCGCGGTCAGGCCCGTAGCGAGGGCGCGCAGGATGTCGATCTCTCCGGCCGCATCACTGGGCCGCAGACGACGCGGGCTCATCAACTCGCGCAGGACCATCCTCGCCAGCGCCGCGGAGAGCAGGGGGAACTCGCCCGCCTGGATCCGGGCGCCCAGTCGCGCCGCGGGACCTTCCACGGCCGGGATCTGCAGGGCCATGCGCGGGTCCTGACGGACCAGAATCTCGACCTCGCGCGGGGCGACCATCCGGACGACCGCCGCCATGGCCGCGCCCTGGTCCAGCGACGGGCCGAGGATGTCGGCCAGTCCGCCGCGCGATCCCAGCATCTCGCAGAGAATCTGTTCGATAGGCACCAGCACCATGGCCCGGGGCTGGCCGTCCATCGGAGCCCGGTCCGCCAGGTCCATCAGCCGCGACAGCCGGCTGCGCCCGTCCTTCTGCTCGACCAGGGCGCCGGCGATGACGCCGCCCATGATGAAGGCCCGGTCGGACTGGCCTTCCAGTCGATGGGCCAGGTCGGCGAGGGAGTGGTGCTCCAGATCCGGGAAGCGGCTCTTGCGTCCGGTGGTCACCAGCCGCTCGATCGTGGCGTCCGCCAGCCGTTGGTAGTGACGGACAAGGTCGTGCACCGGCTTGCCGTCGGCCTGCGCCTCCGGCACGGCCACCTTCTGGATCGCGTGCTGCAGCTCGACCCCGGAGGCGTCCAGCCGTTCGGCCAGGTCGGGCCGATGCAGCAGTTCGAAGGCGGTCACGCTCTGGCGGCGCAACCAGTCTTCCAGCACCCGCCCGATCTGCTCGCGGGCCATCGGCGCATAGAGATCATGCGGGGTCCCGCACCGCGGCCCGGCGTCCTCCTCGGCCATCACCCTGCGGGTCTGCACCTCGGGCGCGCCCCGGGTGAAGACGGTGACGCTGTTGAACTCCATGGTGTCGGGATCGAGCGTTTCCTTGGTCACGCGCACCGCCGCCGCATAGCCGTCGCGCAGCAGATCCTCGGCCGTGTCGATGGCGTGGGAGCGCTGTTCCGTCGCGATCTCGAGGACCCACGACGACGGCGCGGTCCTCCGGATATAGACTTCGTAGTGGACGGGACCGGCCATGGGACGCTCGTTCAGTTCGTCCGCATCATGCGCCCCCAGACTTTAAGGGCGGGTTTCATTGCGGATTTGCACAGGGCGCGCCATCTTTTGGCGCCGTAATCTAACCGCGATGACGTAGAACGGTTACGCTTGCCGTGCGTTGATGACGCGGAAGACGAGACTGCAAGGAGAGCCGACTTGGCCAACATCACCCTGGTGGACGACGACGAGAACATCGTGGCGTCGGTTTCGCTGGCGCTCGAGAGCCACGGCCACAAGATCACGGCCTACCATGACGGGGCCTCGGGTCTGGAGGCGCTGGAGAACACGCCGCCGGATCTGGCGATCCTTGATGTGAAGATGCCCCGCATGGACGGGATGGAGGTGCTGCGCCGCCTGCGCCAGACCTCGCAGATTCCGGTCATCATGCTGACGTCGAAGGACGAGGAGATCGACGAAATCCTCGGGTTCAACCTCGGCGCCGACGACTACATCCACAAGCCGTTCAGCCAGCGCCTGCTGATCGAGCGGGTGAAGGCCCTGCTGCGCCGGACCGGCGCGGACGGCGGTGAGCCCGAGCCCAGCGCGGAAAACTCGAACAAGGCCATCAAGCGCGGCAAGCTGACGATGGACCCGGCGCGCCACGAGAGCACCTGGGACGGCCGGCCGGTCAAGCTGACCGTGACCGAGTTCCTGCTCCTTCAGGCCCTGGCCCAGCGTCCCGGCTTCGTGAAGAGCCGCGACAACCTGATGGACGCCGCCTACGACGATCAGGTGTATGTCGACGACCGCACCATCGACAGCCACGTGAAGCGCATGCGCAAGAAGTTCCGGGTCGTCGATCCCGAGTTCGACGCGATCGAGACCCTGTATGGCGTCGGATACCGTTACCGCGAGAGCTGAGGCCGGCGCGCCCGCTGCGGACCGACCCCGCCGACCCAAGCGGTTCGGCGGGTCGCGTCTGGGCGGGCTGATCCTTGCCCTCAACCTCCTCAGCCTCCTGATCCTGTTCGTCGGCGCCCTGCTGCTCAATGAGTGGCAGCGCGGCCTGATCGAGGCCCGGCAGGAGACGCTGAAGGGGCAGGCCGAGATGCTGGTCCGGGTGCTGGGCGAACCCCAGATCGGGGTCACGCGCGGTTCGCCGACGCCCTATCTGGACTCGATCGAGGCCAGCCGGTGGCTGCGCGACAACTTCATCCCGGCCGGTCAGCGCGCCCGTCTGTTCGACGTCGACGGCATTCCCGTCGCCGACAGCTATGAGGTGACCGAGGCGATCCCCGGCCAGCCCCTGCCCCCGGCGCGTCCGGCGGGCACGCCCGAGGCGCGGCCCGACGCCAAGGCCGTGGCCGGCAACGCCCGCAAGCTGGAACAGGCCCGTCTCGCCCTCGCCGCCGAGGTCGAGGCCGCGCTGGAGGGCCAGCCGCAGGCCCAACTCAGAACAAACGAGTCCGGCGACCGCATCGTTTCGGTCTCCATTCCTGTTCGCCACGTCCAGCAGGTGCTGGGCGTGCTGACCCTCGAGGCCGGGGATGTCGACGAGATGGTCGGCGCCCAACGTCGGGCCCTGATGCCCTTCGCCCTGGTCGCGCTGGCGGTGAACCTGCTGGGTTCGCTGTTGCTGCACCTGTTCGTGGCCCGGCCGGTGATGCGCCTGTCCGCCGCGGCTGACGAGGTCCGCCTCCAGCGCGCCCGGGCCATCTCCCTGCCCGATCTGGAAGGTCGGAAGGACGAGATCGGCGACCTGGCGCGGTCGCTGGAATCGATGACCGAAACCCTGTCGGCGCGCATGGACGCCATCGAGGCCTTCGCCGCCGACGTCAGCCACGAGATCAAGAACCCGCTGACCTCGATCCGGTCGGCGCTGGAAACCCTGCCGCTGGTCAAGACCGAGGCGCAGCGCGAGAAGCTGACGGCCCTGTTGCAGCAGGACGTGCGGCGGCTGGATCGTCTGATCACCGACATCTCCAACGCCTCAAGGCTCGACGCCGAACTCAACCGCGACCGGCCCCGCACCGTCGATCTGACGGCCCTGCTGGCCGATATCGTCAGCGTCTATGACGCCGGGCGGAAGCCGGGGGAGTCGCGCGTCGTCTTCACGCCGCCGTCGGGCGAGCATGCGATGATCGTCGGGCGCGACGGGCCGCTGGGCCAGGTGTTCCGGAACCTGATCGACAACGCCCGCTCGTTCAGCCCGCCGGACGGCGAGGTCCGTCTGGCCCTCCTGCGGGACGATCTGGACGAGCGGGAAATCCGCGTCGTCGTCGATGATGACGGTCCCGGCATCCCGCCTGAAAACCTCGAGACGGTGTTCGAGCGCTTCTACACCTCGCGCCCGCGCGGCACGGCCTTCGGCGCCAACTCGGGTCTGGGGCTGTCGATCGTGCGCCAGATCGTCGAGGCGCACGGCGGCACGGTGCGGGCGGAGAACCGGCCCGGTTCGGACGGGCCGGCCGGCGCGCGCTTCGAGGTCGCCCTGCCGGCGGCGCCCTCGGTCCGGCGGCCCTGATGCAGCCCGTACACGCCACCGTGGTCGCCCGGTGGGCGCCCGGCGGCTGGCGCGCCGTGGCCCTGAGGGGCGCGTCCGGCGTCGGCAAGAGCGATCTGGCCCTGCGCCTGATCCAGACCGGCTGGCGGCTTGTGGCCGACGACTACGCCTGCCTGTTCGCGTCCGGCGGGCGGCTGTTCGCCCGCGCGCCGGAGACGATCCGGGGGCGGATGGAGGTGCGGGGTGTGGGAATTCTGCCGGTCTGCGCGCTCGATCTGGCGCCGGTCGTGATGGTCGTGGATCTGGTCCACGAACCCGTCGAACGCCTGCCGGAGCCCCGGAACGTCACGCTTTTCGGGGTTTCCACCCCCTTGCTGACGCTCGATCCGCGAGAGGCGTCCGCGGGTGAAAAGGTCGCGGCCGCGATCGCCCGGCTTTAACCCGGCGCGGACTTGGGCTATTCCGCGCGGCTTGCGGTCAGCTCAGGAAGCGGCCGGAACGCGGGGGCGCAAGTCTTGGTGAAGCCTTCATGATCGGGCTGGTGATCGTCACCCACGGAGGGCTGGCCTCCGAATTCCTTTCGGCGATGGAGCATGTCGTGGGCCCGCAGCGCGGGGTCGCGGCCATCTGCATCGGGCCCGAGGACGACATGGAGCGTCGCCGTCGCGATATCGTCGACGCCGCGCGCGCGGTCGACGACGGCGAGGGCGTGATCCTGCTGACCGACATGTTCGGCGGCACGCCGTCGAACCTGGCCATCTCGGTGATGGAGGAGACCCACGCCGAGGTCATCGCCGGGCTGAACCTGCCGATGCTGATCAAGCTGGCCAGCGTGCGCGGTCGCGAGCCGCTCGAGTCCTGCGTGGCCCATGCCCAGGACGCCGGCCGCAAATACATCTCCGTGGCCAGCTGGGTCCTGCAGGGCGAGAAATGACCGACGCCGTCGCCGCCACCGTCGGCATCTGCAACCAGCGCGGCCTGCACGCCCGCGCCTCCGCCAAATTCGTCAAGCTGGCCTCCAGCTTCGAAAGCGAAATCCGGGTCACCCGCGACGGGGTGACCGTCAACGCCCTGTCGATCATGGGCCTGCTGATGCTGGGCGCCGGCAACGGCTGCGACGTCCACATCGAGGCCGAGGGCGCTGACGCCGCCGAGGCCATCGAGGCCCTGTCCGATCTGGTGAACCGGAAGTTCGACGAGGACCAGTGAACGCGCCGGCCTTCAAGGTCACGATCGTGCAGCGGCCCGCCGGCGAGGCGCCGGAATGGGTTCGCGACGCCTGGATCGGACTGGAGTTGCCGCTCATCTGCCTGACGGAAGTCACTGTCGAGACCGGCGGCGTCCTGAGCGGCCCATGGGGGCGGTGGTCCTGTTGGTGGGCCAGGCTGACCGGACGACTGGGTCAGACAACCGGCTGGGCGGTCGATTCCGCCAGGGCCATCGACCTGCTGTCGCGCAAACGGCCGGACGCGGCCGACTGGTGGCGCACCCATGCCGCGCGCTTCACCGTGCCCGGGCAGGCCTTCATCTTCGATTCCGCGGCGTGTGAGCCGTCGCCCGAGCCGGTGGCCAACGCCCCCTGGGGGTGAGCGTCAGGCGTCATCCGGACGCGGCAGGATCGCGCCCACATGCGCCACGCCCCGCCTGTCCGCGATCTCGATCTGGCGCGCGCGTTCACGGGCGCCGGCCTTCTGGGCCTCGGTCCGGGTGTCATGGCACCGGTCGCAGCAGACCCCTTCGACATACCGGGGCGAGGCGCGTCCCTCCGGGCTGACCGGCATGCGGCAGCCGCGGCACAGGGTGTGCGTGCCCTCCGACAGGCCGTGGCCGACCGCGACCCGCTCGTCGAAGACGAAGCATTCGCCGCGCCACAGGCTTTCAGGCTCCGGCACGGTCTCGAGATACTTCAGGATGCCGCCCTCAAGGTGGAAGACCTGATCGATCCCCTCGGCCCTGAGGAAGGCGGTCGACTTCTCGCAACGGATGCCGCCGGTGCAGTACATGGCGACCTTCGGCGGCTTCAGCCCGGTGCCGGCGCGCTCCAGCAGGGCGCGACCCTCGGTGCGGAACCACTCCGGGAAGTCGCGGAAGCTGCGGGTGTTGGGCTGGACGGCGCCCGCGAAGGCTCCGACCTCGCCCTCATAGTCGTTGCGGGTGTCGATCACGAGGGTGTCGGGATCGGCGATGAGCGCATTCCAGTCCGCCGGGGACACATAGGTCCCGGCATTGGCCGCCGGGTCGAGATCCGGTTCGCCCATGGTCACGATCTCGGCCTTGAGGCGCACCTTCATCCGGTGGAAGGGCATGGTGTCGGCGGTCGCGAACTTGACCTCCAGCGCCTCGAAGCCGGGCAGGGCGCGAATGCCGTCAAGAGCCCTGTCGATCGCCGCCGGAGGCCCCGCGATGGTTCCGTTCAGCCCCTCGTGGGCCACCAGCAGAATGCCGCGCACATCCGGCTCGCACAGGGCTTTCAGACGGGTCTGAACGGCCTCGCGATCCCCGATCCGGGCGAACCGGTACAGGGCGGCGATGCGGAACGGTTGGGTCATGCGGTGATCGGGACCGTCGGTCCTGTCCTGAGTGCCAATCCTCGCGAGAGGATTGGTGGAGCCGAGGGGAGTCGAACCCCTGACCTCGTCATTGCGAACGACGCGCTCTACCAACTGAGCTACGGCCCCCCAAACCCGGACTGGCCGGGTGCAGGCGAGCGCGCGACATACGAGCGGCGGGGCGGTGGTGTCAACCGGTCGCATGCGTCCGGCGGCGCGGATGGCGGGAAATGTTGGCGATAGCGCTCCGGTCCAGCTAGAAGCGCGGATCAACTGACGGCTGGAGCACCTCGCGGCATGGCGGCGATCATCGGGTTTCTGTTCTTCATCATCGGCTCGCTGCTGAACCTGTTCCTGATCGCCCTGATCGTGAACGCGGTGCTCAGCTGGCTGCTGGCCTTCGACGTCATCAACTACCGGAACCGTTTCGTGGCCTCGCTGGCCGAGACCCTGGACCGGATCGTCGGCCCGGTGCTGGCCCCGCTGCGCCAGATCATTCCGTCGCTGGGCGGCATCGACATCACCCCGATCATCGCCTGGATCATCATCTCGGGCATCCAGCGCTTCCTGCTGCCGGCATCCGAGCAGGCGCTGCTCAATCTGATCGCCTACTGAGGCGCGGCGCGGAGGTCACGGCGGACCGTCTTCACGGTTTACGCGACGTTCCGCGCTTGCACCGTTCGGCGACCGTCCTAAGGTGCCCGCCCACGGGGCCGTTGGCCTGACAGACGACCGGACTTCATGACCACGATCAAGACAGTCGCCATCATCGGCGCGGGCCAGATGGGCGCGGGTATCGCCCAGACGGTGGCGACGGGCGGCTTTGACGTGAAACTCTATGACGCCGCGGGCGATCGCGCGCCGCAGGCGCTCGGCGCGATCGCGGCCAGCCTGGCCCGCCAGATCGGGCGCGGTCTGATGACCCAGGCCGAGGCCGACGCCGCCCTGTCGCGCATAGTGCCGGTCACCACCCTGGCCGACGCCGCCAAGGCCGATCTGGTCATCGAGGCCGCCGTCGAGGACGAGACGGTCAAGAAGGCGATCCTGCTGGATCTGGTGCCTCTGCTCGGCCCGGACACCCTGCTGGCCTCCAACACCTCATCGATCTCGATCACCCGTCTGGCCTCGACCACGGACCGGCCTGAACGGTTCATCGGCCTGCACTTCATGAAGCCGGCGCCGGTGATGAAGCTGGTGGAGATCATCCGCGGCATCGCCACCTCGGCCGAGACCTACGAGGTCGCCGTGGCCTTCGCCGAGTCGCTCGGCAAGACGACGACCAACGCGGAAGACTTCCCGGCCTTCATCGTGAACCGCATCCTCGTCCCGATGGTCAACGAGGCGATCTACACCCTGTACGAAGGGGTGGGGAACGTGGCCTCGATCGACAAGGCGCTGAAGCTGGGCGCCAACCATCCGATGGGACCGCTGGAACTGGCGGACTTCATGGGACTGGACGTCGTCCTGGCCATCATGAACGTGCTCTACGACGGCCTGGCCGACAGCAAGTATCGCCCCTGTCCGCTGCTGGTGAAGTACGTCGAGGCCGGCTGGCTGGGCCGCAAGTCGGGCCGCGGCTTCTATGACTATTCCGGCGAAACCCCGGTCCCGACCCGATGATCCCGCGCCTCGAAAAGCCTGAGGACTTCCCCGGCCAGCAGCGCGTGACCTGGCGGCGTGAGCCGCAGCGCACCGCCCTGGCGGTGGTGCTCGCCGTCCTCTGGCCGCCGCTGTGGATCACCCTGGCGATCTGGCCGCCGCACAATTGGATGCCCGGCCTGGAGATGGACTGGCGTCTGCAGCTGTTCATCCTGGGCCTGATCGGCGTGCCGTCGATCCTCTGGCTGCTGGCGCGCGAGCGTCGGATGGGCGGCCGTCCGGCGACCCGTCTGGGCGTGGTCTGGCGCTTCATGTTCTACGGCGGTCTGATGGCCGTGGTTCTGGCCGCCCTGTTCGCCCTGGGGCAGGTGGTCCTGCAATGGCTGAACGCCGCCAATCTGGGCGAGGGCGTCGGCAGCAGCGAGACGACCCTTCTGATCTATGGCGTCGGCGGCATGCCCTTCGCGGTGGTCATCGGCGTCGCCTACGCCCTGTGGGCCGGACTTTGCGTGGCCTTCATCGCCTTCACGCCCCAGCCCGAGGTGCGGGATCGTCTGGGCGTGATGGGCCGCGACGGCGCCGCCTGAAACCTTACAGCGAATTGGTTTGACGCCGTCCGACGGCGCGGCGACCTTCCCCGCTCACTCGGGGGAGTTCAGACATGAGCGTGGCAGACACCGCCTCGGCCCGGTTGGCGCCGATCGCGCCGAAGGACCGCATCTTCACTCTGGATATGCTGCGGGGCTGGGCCATCCTGGGCATCCTGGGGGTCAACGCCATCGCCTTCGCCTGGCCCTTCGCGCTGGAGATGGATCCGACCCTGCCGCCCCAGTGGGCGCATGACCACGCCAATATCGCGGCCGAATGGGCCAAGGACGTCTTCTTCCAGGACAAGTTCCGCTCGCTGTTCTCCATGCTGTTCGGGGTGTCGATCTTCCTGATCGGCGGCGAGCGGTTCGACGCCGCCCGCGGGCCGCTGCTGACGCGCCGGCTGATGTGGCTGGGGCTCTTCGGCCTGATCCACGGCTTCGCCCTGTGGTTCGGCGATATCCTGCTGCACTACGCCTACACCGGCCTGCTGGTGATGATCGCGCGGTCGTGGTCGGCGCGGCGACTGATCTGGACGGGGGCGGCCCTGAATGCGGTCTTCGCCCTGGTGTCAGCGGTTACGATGCTGCTGACGGGCATGGCGTCGGGCGCGCCCGAGGGCGGTGCGGCGCAGGGCGGCAATCCGTTCGGCACGACGCCCGAGCAACTGACGGCGATCATCCAGGCCTATCAGTCCGGCTGGCCGGGCGCCCAGGTCGAGAACCTGAAGGCAGCGGTCTTCCTGCAGCTGATGAGCCTGACGCTGATCCCGATCACCGCCGGCCTAATGCTGCTGGGGCTGGGTCTGTTCAAGGCCGGGTTCCTGACCGGCCGGTCGCCGACCTGGGTCTATGTGCTGATGCTGCTGATCGGCGGCGCCAATCTGGCGGCCTTCGGCTGGTACGACTGGCAGCTCTACGCGGCGCCGCACGGCGCGCCGGACCCGACGAAGGGGATGGCCGGCGTGCTGGGCAGCTTCGCCCCCCTGATCACCCTGGCCTACGTCAGCCTGCTGATCCTGATGACCCGCTTCGGGCTGAAGGCGGCCACCGGGGTGCTGGCGCCGGTGGGGCTGATGGCGTTCACCAACTACCTGACCCAGACCCTGATCATGACCTCGCTGTTCTACATGCCGTGGGGGCCGCACTGGTATGGAACGCTGTCGCCGGCCCAGCTCTGGCTGGTGGTCGGAGGCGTCTGGATCGCCCAGCTGATCTGGTCGCCGCTCTGGCTGTCGGTCTTCACCATGGGGCCGTTCGAGTGGCTGTGGCGGTGTCTGACCTATGGACGCTGGGTGCCGCTCAGGAAGTAGGTTCCAGGTTAGCGGGATCAGGTTTCAGGGAAGGGGGCGGGATTTGCCCTGACATCTGGAACCTCGAACCCAGTCCCTCTAAAAGCCCGGCATGACCGACAACGCCCCCGTCCGCCCCGAAGCCCGCAACCCCCGTGGGTTCGCCGACCGTCGCGGTCGCGACCTCGTCGCCGAGCGTCGCCTCGTGCAGCGGGTGTCGGAGGTTTACGAGCGTTGGGGCTTCGAGCCGCTCGAGACCCCGGCGTTCGAATATGTCGACGCCCTGGGCAAATTCCTGCCCGACACCGACCGTCCGAACGAGGGCGTGCTGGCGCTGCAGGACGACGACGATCAGTGGATGGCCCTGCGCTACGACCTGACGGCGCCGCTGGCCCGGTTCGCGGCGCAGAACTGGGAGACGCTGCCCAAGCCGTTCCGCCGCTATGCCTTCGGGCCGGTGTGGCGCAACGAGAAGCCCGGCCCGGGCCGCTTCCGCGAGTTCGTCCAGTGCGACGCCGACACCGTGGGCTCCGACCGTCCCGAGGCGGACGCCGAGATCATCGCCATGGCCTGCGAGGGCCTGCAGGCCGCCGGTCTGGCGCCGGGACAGGCGGTGATCCGCGTCTCGAACCGCAAGCTGTTCGACGGCCTGTTCGAGGCGGGCGGCATCACGGATGCGGGCCAGAAGCTGACCGCCCTGCGCGCCATCGACAAGTTCGACCGTCTGGGTTGGGAGGGCGTCGCCGCCCTGCTGGGCGAGGGGCGGCTGGACGAGTCCGGCGACTACACCAAGGGTGCGCAGCTGCCGCTGGGCGTGGCCTCGACCATCGAGGCCTTCCTGGCTTCGGCGGGGGATGCGGCGCTGAGCCGTGCGGAGACGCTGGAGGCCGTGGCCCGCGCGGGCGGGCTGGGCGCCATCGGCGAAGGCGCGCTTGAGGAACTGGCGGCCATCGACCGGGCCCTGAACGCCATGAAGGTCAGCCAGGACGCCGTCCGCTTCGACCCGACCATCGTCCGGGGCCTGGAGTACTACACCGGCGCCGTGTTCGAGGCCGAGCTGTTGCTGGAGACCACGGACGAGAAGGGGCGCGCCGTGCGCTTCGGCTCGATCGGCGGCGGCGGCCGCTATGACGATCTGGTGGCCCGGTTCACGGGCGAGCGCCTCCCGGCGACCGGCTTCTCGTTCGGCGTCTCGCGTCTGGCCTCGGCCCTGCGCGCCGCCGGACGCGGCGACGAGGACGCGGTGCGCGGCCCGGTGGTCGTGATCGCCTTCTCCGACGCCGACATGCAGCACTACCTCGACGCCGTATCCGAGCTGCGCAACGCTGGGATCGCGGCCGAGCTCTATCTGGGTCGGGCCGGGATGCGTCCGCAGATGAAGTACGCCGATCGTCGGGGTTCGCCCGCCGCCATTATCCTTGGCGGCGACGAGATCGCGGCGGGAACGGTCACGATCAAGGACCTCGATGCGGGGCGGATGTTGGCCGCGGGCGTGGCCGACAACGAGGCTTGGCGGGCTGAACGGCCCGGCCAGCAGGTCGTGCCTCGCGCTGAACTTGTGTCGACCGTCCGGGGTATCGTCGGTCACTGACGCACAGCTGCGTGAGTTATCGCTGATAACAAAGGAAAAATCCCTCACGACGTCAGGGTCTTGATTGACTTGCGGCGTGAATTGTCGTCTTTCTGACGCACTCGGGAAGCGCAGCGCCATGCGCAGCCGCATCCCGGAGGCGTTTCGGGGAGGAAACGTCCGCTCGACAAGAGCGAAAGAAAGCCCGCCGCGATGTATCCCCCGCGGCGGGCTTTTTTATTGTCCGTTTTCCTGGCGCTAACGCTCGCGACGCGGTCGCTCGCTGTTTGAGCGCGCGCCGTCACCGCCGTCTGACGATCAGCCCGCGCGAAGCGCCGGACCGCGCCCCCGGAGAGGCCGACGGTCCGCGGCCAACAAAAAAGGCCGGAGCATGAGCCCCGGCCTTTCTGTCTTTCAGGACGATCCGCTTACCAGATGCGGACGCGGTCTTCCGGCGCCAGGTAGTATTTGGTGCCCGGCTGGATATCGAAGGCGGCGTACCAGGCGTCGACGTTGCGGACCGGGCCGATGACCCGGAACTCGGCCGGGCTGTGCGGATCGGTGGCGATCTGGTTGCGCAGGGCGTCGTCGCGCATTTTCGACTGCCAGACCTGGGCCCAGCCGTAGAAGAAGCGCTGGTCGCCGGTCACGCCGTCCAGAACCGGGGAAGGCTGACCGTTCAGCGACAGGTGGTAGGCTTCCAGACCGACGGCCACGCCGGCGGCGTCGCCGATGTTCTCGCCCATGGTCAGGCCGCCCTGGACGTGGAAGCCCGGGATCGGTTCGAACTGGTCGTACTGGGCGCCCAGACGGGTGGTCAGGGCTTCGAAGTTCGACTTGTCCGCCGGGGTCCACCAGTTGCGCAGCACGCCGTCGCCGTCGGACTTGGAGCCCTGGTCGTCGAAGCCGTGGCCGATTTCGTGGCCGATGACGCCGCCGATGCCGCCGTAGTTGACGGCCGGGTCAGCCTCCGGATCGAAGAAGGGCGGCTGCAGGATGGCGGCCGGGAAGACGATCTCGTTGTTGGCCGAGTTGTAGTAGGCGTTCACGGTCTGCGGGGTCATGCCCCACTCGTCCTTGTCCACCGGCTGGTTCAGGCGGCTGAGCTGGTACTGCCACTGGAACAGGCCCGCACGCTCGCCGTTGCCGAACAGGTCGTCCGGACGGATTTCCAGCGCCGAGTAGTCACGCCACTTGTTCGGATAGCCGATCTTGACGGTGAACTTGGCCAGCTTCTCCTGGGCGGCGGCGCGGGTTTCGGCGCTCATCCAGCTCAGGTTGTCGATGCGGTGCGACAGGGCCCGACGCAGGTTGGCGACCAGCTCTTCCATCTTGGCCTTGGACTCGGCCGGGAAGTATTCGGCGACGTACTGGCGGCCGACGGCCTCGCCCAGCATGCCTTCGGCGAAGCTGATGCCGCGCTTGTCGCGCGGACGCTGGGCCGGCTGGCCGTTCAGGTCCCGCGAGCGGAACTCCCACTGGGCGTCCGAGAAGCGCTGCGACAGGCGGCCGGCGGCGTCATCGACGGTGTGGAACGCCTGCCAGGCCTGGATCACGGCCATGTCGGTCTCGGCGTAGATCGCCGCGATCTTGGGCATGGCGGTGTCCTGGCGGACGATGAGGCGCGGAACCTCGCCCACGCCGACGGCGTCGTAATAGGCCTGCCACGGGAAGCCCGGGGCTTCCTGGGCCAGTTGGCCGATGGTGTACTCGTTGTAGGTCTCGTCGCGGTTCCGGTTCTGGATCGGGGTCCAGTGGGCCTCGGCGATGCGGGTTTCGAAGGCCACGATGTCAGCGGCGGCCTGTTCCGGGTTGGCCCAGCCGATCATGCCCAGCATGCGGGCGACGTAGGCCTGGTACAGGACCTTCTTCTCGGCCCAGCGGGCTTCCAGATAGTAGTCGCGGTTCGGCAGGCCGATGCCCGACTGGCCGGTCGAGACGACGTAGCGGGTCGGCGCCTTCTGGTCGATCGAGATGCCGGTGCCGAAGATCGAGGCGCCGATGCGGCCCTGGCTCTGGCCCATGTAGACGGCCATCTTGTCGTGGGTGTCGGCGGCGCGGATCGCGGCCAGGTAGGGCTGCAGCGGCTGGGCGTCCAGCGCCTCGATGCGGGCCACGTCCATGTACGAGCGGTAGGCGTCGGCGATCTTCTGCTCATCCGAGCCCGGCGCCAGATCGGTGCGGGCCACCAGGCCTTCGATCATCGCCTTGACGCGGTTGTCCGACAGTTCGCGCAGCAGGGCGAAGGAGCCGTAGCTGGTGCGGTCCGACGGGATCTGCATGCGGTCCAGCGCGGCGCCGTTGGCGTAGCGCATGAAGTTGTCGCCCGGGTTCACCGAGGTGTCGCGACCGTTCAGGTCGAAGCCCCAGGTGCCGTAACGCGGCGCGACGGTGCCCTGGAAGCCCTGGACGGCGGCGCCTTCCGCGGGGACCTGGAACAGTTCGAAGACCGTGCAGGCCTCATCGATGCAGGTGTGGTCATGGTCCTGCGCCTGGGCGGCGGCGGGCAGGAGCAGCGCGCCCATGGCGGCGCCGATAAGCAGCTTCTTCATTCTCGGGTTCCGGACTTCTCTTCACCAACTGGAAGGGTCGGCGCGGACCCTACGCCCGCATCAGGGGCTGTCGTCTGAATTTTTTGTCATGATACGACGGAAACCCAGACGCAGCGGCGTTTCAGCCTGTAGGCTGAACCGTACGGAGGGCGAATGGCGACTCACGGCGGCGGCGGCGAATACAAGGACCTGGTGGTCTTCCTGGCGGCGGCCGGGGTGGTGGTCCCCCTGTTCAACCGGCTGAAGATCAGCCCGGTTCTCGGCTTTCTTGCGGCAGGGGTTTGCCTCGGTCCCGACGGCCTGGCCCGTTTCGCCGACACGGTTCCCTGGCTGAGCTGGCTGACCATATCGGACGCCAGCCAGATCCGCTCCCTGTCCGAACTGGGCGTGGCCTTCCTGCTGTTCATGATCGGGCTCGAGCTGTCGTGGGAGCGGCTCAAGGCCATGCGCCGCCTGGTGTTCGGCCTGGGGCTCAGTCAGGTCGTCGTCTGTACGGTCGGGCTGGCGGTCGTGTTCATGCTGATGGGGCAGGCGCTCGTGTCCGCGGCGGTGCTGGGCATGGGGCTGGCCCTGTCCTCGACCGCCGTGGTCATGCCGGTGATGGCCGAGCGGGGGCGGCTGGGCGGAGCGGCGGGCCGGACGACCTTCTCCATCCTGCTGGCCCAGGATCTGGCCGTGGCGCCCATCCTGATCACGGTGACCGTGCTGGCCGCGCTGGCCCAAGGCGGCGCCGCCGAGGGCGAGTTCGATCCGGCCGTTCTGGGGCCCGCCCTGTTCACCCTCGTGCCCGCCGCGATCGGCCTGGGACTGCTGGTCTTCCTCGGGCGACTGGTGCTGCGGCCCCTGTTCCGGTCGGTGGCCAGGGCGCAGGCGCGCGGGCAGGGGCAGGAGATGTTCGTCGCCGCCTGCCTGCTGGTCGTGGTCGGCGCGGGCCTGGCGGCCCAGGCGGCCGGCCTGTCGATGAGCTTGGGGGCTCTGGTCGCCGGCCTGCTGCTGGCCGAGACGGAGTTCCGCCGGGCGGTGGAAGTCTCGATCGAGCCGTTCAAGGGCTTGCTGCTGGGGGTGTTCTTCGTCGGCGTCGGCATCGGCCTGGACCTTGATGCGGTGGCGGCCGATCCGGTCGCCGTCTTCGGGCTGGCCCTGCTGCTGACCCTGTTCAAGGCCGCGCTGATCTACGGCGTGGCCCGCCTCTGGGGCGTGAAGAACCGCACGGCGATCGAGACGGCGCTGGTTCTGGGGCCGGCGGGGGAGTTCGCCTTCGTCATTCTCGGCGCCGGCATGGTCGAGGGAATCGCCTCTCCGGGCTTCACCGGGACCGTGATGCTGGCCGCGACTATAAGTATGTTTACTGTACCGTTGATGGCGATGTTTGCGGATCGTCTTGCGAAACGGGTGGCGCCAACTCAACCCGATCTTCCGTCAGAGGCCCTCGAACCGCCGTCGGTGGAGGGGCAGGTTCTCATCGTCGGCTTCGGCCGGGTGGGGCGGCTTGTCGGGGAATTACTGGCCGAACACGGACAGAAATTCGTGGCTGTGGACGCCAATGCCTCGACGGTCGCCAAGGGGCGGGCCGAGGGGTCGAACGTCTTCTACGGCGATGCCGGAAACGCCGACATGCTCCAGCGCTGCGGCATCGAGAAGGCCCGCGCCATGGTGGTTACGATGGATGCTCCCGCCAAGGTTGACGAGGTCGTGGCGGCGGCGAGGTCGCTGAGGCCGGACCTCATCCTGATCGCCCGCGCCCGGGATTCGAAACACGCGGAGAGATTGTATCGGCTGGGCGTGACGGACGCCGTGCCTGAGACGACCGAGGCCAGTCTTCAACTGGCCGAGAACACCCTGGTCGACCTCGGCGTACCGATGGGACTGGTCCTCGCCTCCATTCATGAACGGCGCGACCGGTTCAGGAAATTGTTCCAAGAAGCCATGCCCGACAGTAAACGGGAGCGCCTCCCCCGGGCGCTCAGGTCAACAAACCGCCGATCCGGTGCGACGGAACAGCAAAGCTGAGCCGTTAACCCAGCAACTATCGTCGCTGTTAATCTGTGCACCCCAATTTGGTCATCGTTGCGTGATGAGTGCCCCCTTCGCCGGCCACCGGTCGGGCCAAGGGGCGCTCTTCCCGCGTCCTGATTCCCTGCCTTCCAGGCGTTCTTTCGTGCCGGCGGTCTCCCCGCTGCTTAGTCGAGTAACCGTTTTCCATGCGAGATATCGCCCTGAGCTCCGCCCTCACCGCCTCGGACGTCGAGGCTGAAGCCCCCCGCCTGAACCGTCGCCAAGCCGCCAAGGTGCGCACCCGCCAGAAGGTTCTGGACGCGGCCCGCACCCTCTTCGCCGAGCGCGGCTACGAGCCGGCGACCATCCGGGACATCGCCAAGGGCGCCGGAATGTCGACGGGCGCCGTCTTCGCCAACTTCCAGGACAAGGCTGAACTGTTCGAGGCCGTCCTGGCCGAGGACATGGCCCGTCTGGCCGATGCGCTGAAGGCCGCCGTCGCCGCCGAGAACTCGGTGCGCGGTCGTCTGCTGGCCGCCCTGACCGCCGCCTACCACGCCCAGCTCGAGCACCTGCCGCTGGTGCAGGCCGTGGTGTCGCGTTCGTGGTTCCAGCCGGTCGCCGCCGAGATGCGCAGCCGCGCCGCCCTGCGTCCGGTCACCGGCGTGGTCGCGGACATCCTGCAGACCGCTGTCGCCGAAGGCGAAGTGCGCCAGGACGCCGACGTCCGCCTGCTGGGTGAACTGGTCTACGGCGCCTACGTCGCCAACTACCGCCACGCCGCCTACGACGGCTGGGGCATCGAGCAACTGACCGCCCAGATCGCCAAGCAGATCGACGTGATCCTGGCCGGCGCCCTGTCGCGTCAGTAAGCGCGGCGTCAGGCTGACAGATTGAAGGCCGCGGCGAGAGCCGCGGCCTTTGTCGTTTTCGCTCAGGCAGCGAGCGATAGCGCTCCGAAGAGCCTCAGCTCTTCCAACGAAGCGTGGCGGGCTTCACCGGGTTTTCGAACGGTCGACCCTCGGTGCGGCTCTTGCCCCACTCGCGCTTCAGCTGCTGGTACCACTTGGCCTGCTTGTCGGCGTCGTCGATCCAGATCAGGGCCGGGTCGTAGCGCAGGCCCTCGTTCTGCAGGTTCACCATGCCGCCGTCCTGCTTGAGGAAGGCGACGACGCCCATCCGCAGGAAGGGCTTGGCCAGATCGAAGACCCAGTGATCGGACCAGAAGATCTGGGTGATGCGGGTCTTCGTCT
This sequence comes from Brevundimonas sp., assembly GCF_036400995.1. GTDB lineage: Bacteria > Pseudomonadota > Alphaproteobacteria > Caulobacterales > Caulobacteraceae > Brevundimonas. The sequence goes on along the minus strand of NZ_DASWWG010000045.1, from coordinate 5,997 downwards.
CGGTGACCGGGGTCAGGCAGGTCAGGGCCAGCACCTGCTTCGGGCCGACCTGGATATGCTCCCAGCGATAGCCGGGCAGGCGGAAGGTGATCTCGGTCGCCGGGGCGCCGCCCAGGATCTTGTAGGCGCGGCTGTTGGACGACGGGGCGTGACGCACCATGGAGAAGCCCAGTTCGCGCGGCTCGAAGGCCTTGGCCTTCTCGTGCATCGAATGCTCGGACCGCCACCACCACTGCTGATGGACATAGGGGCCGTGGGCGGGGTCCATCAGGCCGACGACGGCGTGGTCGATGTGGCTGTCGAAATCCATCCACTCGACCAGCTTGGCCTCCCCGACGGCGCCGGGGAACTGCGGCGGCTCGTGGTCGGGCTCGCCACCGCCGCGGGGGTCGGAGCTGATCCAGACGAAGACCAGGCCCTGGCTCTCGCGCACGGGATAGGCGCGGACCTTGATCCGGCTCGCCTCGAAGGCCTGATCCTCGACCAGCGAGGGGATGGAGGCGCAGACGCCGTCCGGACGGAAGCGCCAGCCATGATAGGGGCATTCGACCGTCTCGCCCTCGCCGGGCTTGTTGACCACGCGGCCGGCGGACAGGGGGGCGGCGCGGTGGGGGCAGATATCGCGCATGGCGAACACCTGCCCGGCCCTGGTGCGGCCGACCAGCACCGGCTCGCCCAGCAGCTCGTAGCGCTTCAGCGACTCCGGCTTCACGTCGCGTGACAGGGCGACGAAATACCAGGTGTCCAGCACGAAGCCCTTGCCGAAGGCGGTCGGCGGAGCCTTGGCTTCGGGCGCGTTGGGAGAAACCGGGGCGGGATCGGCGAGGGTCATGGCGACACTCCTAGCGCCTGTCGAACGGGAAGTCTTGACCGGCCGCATCCAATCGCGCCCCCTGCGGCGACTAACGAACAACAGCGGGCGCCCGGCCCGCCCAGAGGAAGCGCCATGAAGACCCTGACCGCCGTCGCCGCCTGTCTTTCACTCGGCATCGCCGCGCCTGCCCTGGCGCAGGAGCATGGTCACGGCGACCATGCCGCCCACGGCAGCCAGCACGGGCATCAGCACGCCGACTTCGAGTCGGGCCGCTTCCATGTGCGCGTGGACGGTCCGGAGCATCCGGTGGGCGACATCATCCTGATCCCGGGCCTGACGTCCTCGCCGGAAATCTGGGAGGCGCTGACCGAACAGCTGAAGGGCCGCTACCGGGTGCATCGGGTCCATGTGCAGGGCTTCGCCGGAGCCCCGGCCGAGGCCAACGCCACCGGGCCGGTCGCCGCGCCCGTGGCGGAAGACCTGGCCTGCTACATCGCCGAGCAGGGCCTGAACAAGCCGGTCGTCATCGGCCACTCGATGGGCGGCACCATCGCCCTGATGCTGGCGGCCCGCCATCCGGACAGCGTCGGCAAGCTGATGGTCGTGGACATGGTGCCCTTCATGGGGGCGATGTTCGGACCTCCCGGAACGACCGCCGAAAGCGTCGCCCCGGTGGCGGACCAGGTCTACGCTGGCATGTCGACCAGCCCGCGTGCGGCCTATGACGCCCAGGCCACGGCCTCCATCAACGGCATGATCCTGACGGAATCCCTGCGCGCCGGACCGATCCGCGACATGGAAACCAGCGACCAGCAGGTGGCCGCGTCCTCGTTCCGCGAACTGATCGTCACGGACCTGCGTCCCGAGCTGGCCAACATCACCGCGCCGACCGAGGTGCTGTACGTGAAGTTCAACGATCCGCGCATGACGCCGGAGATCACCGACGCCATCTACAGCATGTCCTATCAGGGGCTCCGCGGCGTGGAACTGAAGCGGATCGACGACTCCGCCCACTTCATCATGCTGGACCAGCCGGCCGTATTCGCCGCCGAGGTGAACGCGTTTTTAGAATAGGGGCCTGAACGGTCATCCTTTCGGCCGAAATGGTCCTCACGGTTCCGTGAAGGCAGACGGGGCGTTTGCGTGCGCCGCCTGATCGGCTAAGGCCGTCAGGCGGGTTGGGTGAGGTTCAGATGGCCGGTGGGTTCAGCTTCGGACGGGGCAATGGCGGGGGCGAAAAGCCCGCGCGGACGCCGCTTCAGCGCGTGCTCTACTGGGGCGCGGTGCTGGGCGTCTGGGGCGCCATCTTCCTGGTCGTCTTCTTCGCGGTGTTCGCGCGCGACCTGCCTGACACCTCGACCCTCTACAATGTCGATCGCCAGCCCTCGATCACCTATCTGGACCGCAACGGCGCCCTGATCGCGGTGCGCGGCACCCAGCAGGCCCCGCCTGCGGACCTCGATGCCCTGCCGGACTATGTCCCGGCGGCCTTCATCGCCATCGAGGACCGGCGCTTCTATCACCACCCCGGCTTCGACCCGATCGGCATGAGCCGGGCGATGGTCTCCAACATGCGCGCGGGCCGCGTGGTGCAGGGCGGTTCGACCCTGACCCAGCAGCTGGCCAAGAACCTGTTCCTGTCCCCGGACCAGAACATGAAGCGCAAGGTCCAGGAGCTGATGCTGGCCGTGTGGCTGGAGATGAAATTCTCCAAGGACGAGATCCTCGCCCTGTATCTGAACCGGGTCTATTTCGGCGCGGGCGCCTACGGCATCGAGGCGGCGTCGCAGCGCTATTTCGACAAGAGCGCCAAGCAGCTGACCGTCGGCGAGGCGGCCTTGCTGGCCGGCCTGCTGAAGGCCCCGTCGCGCTACTCGCCGGTGTCCGAGAGCGAGCGCGCCGCCAACCGCGCCACCGTCGTCCTGAACGAGATGGTCGACGCGGGCGTCATCACGTCGGAGCAGCGCGCCCAGGCCGTGACCGAGCCGGTCCGCGTCTCGCGCACGCTCGCGACCCAGCACGCCCAGTACTTCATCGACTGGCTGGACCGGCAGATCCGCGAACTGGTCGGCGAGCCGACCGAGGACATGATCGTCGAGACGACGCTGGACCTGACCCTGCAGACCCAGGCCGAGCGCGCGGTGCGTCGCATTCTGGACCGCGACAGGTCCAAGGGCGTCGAACAGGCCGCCCTGGTCGCGCTGGACGGCGAGGGCCGGGTGCGCGCCATGATCGGCGGCAGCTCCTATGCCGACAGCCAGTTCAACCGGGCCACCGAAGCGCGGCGTCAGGCCGGTTCGGCCTTCAAGCCCTTCGTCTATCTGACGGCGGTCGAGAGCGGCTACACGCCCGAGACCCGGGTGAACGACGCCCCGATCCGCATCGGCAACTGGTCGCCCCGCAACTATTCGGGGACCTTCAACGGGGAAATGACCCTGGCCAACGCCGTGGCGCAGTCGACCAACACGGTCGCCGCCGGAGTCGCGGATCAGGTCGGCCGGGACAACGTCGCCCGCACGGCGCGTCGTCTGGGCATCACCAGCCGCATCGGGCTGGAGCCCGCCATGGCGCTGGGCGCGGTCGAGGTGTCTCCGCTGGAGATGGCCCAGGCCTATGACGCCTTCGCCAACGGCGGCCGCCGCGTGCAGGCCTACGGCATCAGCCGCATCCGCACGCCGGAAGGCCGCGTGATCTACCAGCGCGCCAGCCGCGCCGAGGGCCCGGTGCAGGCGATCAGCAACCCGTACCTCTACTACATGAACCAGATGATGCGGGGCGTGATCACCTCCGGCTCAGGCCGTGGCGCGGCGATCAGCGGCCGCGATCTGGCGGGCAAGACCGGCACCACCTCGGACTACAAGGACGCCTGGTTCGTCGGCTACACCGGCGGCTTCGTCACCGCCGTCTGGGTCGGCAAGGACGACAACACCGCGATGCGCGGCGTGACCGGCAGCTCGGCTCCGGCGGCCATCTGGCGGAACTTCATGGAGGCGGCCCTGCCGCGTCTGAACGCCCCGGCGATCCCGGACGGCCCGCCGATGCCGGAAGGCTGGCAGCCGCCCAGCCCGGTCGAGAGTCTGATCGGCCAGATCGGCGATCTGTTCGGCGACAACCCGCCCGGCGACGGCGCCACCGATCCCCTGGACGAGCGGCTGATCGAGCCGCAGCCGGCCCAGCGTCCGACCGCGCCCAACCGCCCGGAGACCCCGCCGGTGGTGCGTCCGACCCAGCCCCAGCCGCCGCGTCGTGAGGAGCCGCGGCCGGAGCCTGAGCCCGAGAAGAAGTCGGATCCGCTGTTCTTCTAGCGCCCGACCGCGTGCAGGGCGGGGCCGTGGTCCCGCAGCCATTTGCGGTAGGGGCGGTGGTCGCCGACCAGCCCGTGCACGACCGACCAGTAGGCCGGGCTGTGATCCGCGTGGACCAGATGGGCGACCTCGTGCGCGGCCAGATAGTCGGCCACGGCGGGGGGCGCGAGGATGACTCGCCAGCTGTAGCGGATCGACCGGTTGTGCGGGCTGCACGAGCCCCAGCGCGAGCGGGTGTCGGCGATCGACACCGTCACGGGGCGCTGGCCGAGGGTCTTCAGGTGATGCTCGGTGCGCTCAGTCAGCACCTGCCGGGCCAGGCGTTTGAACAGGTTTTCGACCCGGCGGGAGAAGGCTTCACCCTCGCCGCCGGACTGGATCACCGGGCCGTCGGCGGTGTCGATCAGGCGTGCCGCCCCGGCGCCGCCCGTGGCGACCAGCAGGGTCGGGCGACCGTAGAGCGGCACCACGGCTCCGGGCTCCAGCGGGGCGCTGTCCGGCCGTTCGGCCAGCCGCTCGCGCATCCAGTCGGCCCTGGTGCGGGCGAAGGCGACGACCTCGCCCAGCTTGCGCTCGGACGGGGCGACCAGCACGGCCTCGCCCGCGCGGCCGTCAATGCGGATCGACAGGCGTCGGGCGCGCGGATTGACCGACAGCCTGACCGGGACCCCGAGCGCCTCAGGCGGCAGTCGCTGGCCGTTCCGGTACTGCACAGAGAGCCTCGTTGGCCGCGATGAAGTCGCGAACGCGCGGATAGATTTCGTCCCGGAAGCGGCGGCCGTTGAAGACCCCGTAGTGGCCGACCTCGGACTGGACGTAGAGGACGCGGCGCTCGTTCGGGATGTTGGGCGTCAGGACGTGGGCGGCCTGGGTCTGGCCGACGCCGGAGATGTCGTCCTTCTCGCCCTCGACGGTCATCAGGCCGATGTCGGTCACGGCGGCCAGGTCGACCTTGCGGCCGCGGTGCTCCAGCAGGCCGCGCGGCAGAAGGTGCTGCTGGAAGACGATGTCGATGGTCTGGAGATAGAACTCTTCCGACAGGTCGAGCACCGACAGGTACTCGTCGTAGAATTCCTCGTGCTTCTGCGCGCCGTCGCCGTCGCCCTCGACCAGGCTTTCGAAATAGCGGCGGTGGGCGTCGATGTGCTTGTCCTCGTTCATCGACATGAAGCTGTAGAGCTGGACGAAGCCCGGATAGACGCGCCGTCCGAAGCCGGGATAGGGCCAGGGCACGGTGTGGATCATGTTCGACTTGAACCAGGTGAACGGCTTTTCCTCCGCCAGCTGGTTGGTCACCGTCGGCGACAGGCGGGCGTCGATCGGCGAGCCCATGAAGGTCATCGAGGCGGGCCGGTTGGGATCCTCGTCCTCGGCCATCAGGGCGCAGGCGGCCAGCACCGGCGGTCCGGGCTGGCAGACGCCGACGACGTGGGCCCGCGGGCCGATGACGCCGAGCATGGTCCGCACGTGGTCAATGTAGTCCGAGAAATCGAACCGCCCCTCCAGCATCGGAACCTGACGGGCGTTGGCCCAGTCGGTGACATAGACGTCGTGGTCCTGAAGGAAGCCCTCGACCGTGCCGCGCAACAGGGTGGCGTAGTGGCCCGACAGGGGCGCCACGATCAGAACGGCGGGCGCGTCGGACGGCTTGCCCGCCTTCTTCAGATCGCCCGCGTCGCGCTGGAAGCGCACCAGCCGACACCAGGGCGAGGACCAGACGACCTGCTCGGTCGTGCGCACCGGGTGGCCGTCGATGTCGACGGTCTCCAGCCTCCAGGCGGGCTTGCCGTAACGGCGCGTCAGGCTCTCGAACACCTCGGCCGAGGCGTAGGCGGTCCGCCCGATGGCAGTGTCCGCGGCTGGATTGAACGGAGAGCT
>NZ_DASWWG010000044.1:0-4287 GCF_036400995.1 Brevundimonas sp. | reverse complement strand
CCGGTCGCCCACATCTGGTTCCTGAAGTCGCTGCCGTCGCGCATCTCGCTGATGCTCGACATGGCGCTGAAGGACGTCGAGCGCGTCCTGTACTTCGAGAACTACATCGTCACCGAGCCGGGCCTGACCCCGCTGAAGCAGAACCAGCTGCTGACGGAAGACGAGTTCTACCGTTACCAGGACGAGTTCGGCGATGACGGCTTCACCGCCGAGATCGGCGCCGAAGCCGTGCGCAACCTGCTGATGGGCATCGACCTGAACGCGGAAGCCGAGAAGCACCGCGCCGAACTGGCCGACAACCCCTCGGAAATGAAGGCCAAGAAGGCCTCCAAGCGCCTGAAGCTGATCGAGGCCTTCCTCGAGAGCGGCAACAAGCCCGAGTGGATGATCCTGACCGTCGTGCCGGTCATCCCGCCGGAACTGCGTCCGCTGGTGCCGCTGGACGGCGGCCGCTTCGCGACCTCGGACCTGAACGACCTGTATCGCCGGGTCATCAACCGGAACAACCGCCTGAAGCGCCTGATCGAGCTGCGCGCGCCGGACATCATCATCCGCAACGAAAAGCGGATGCTGCAGGAATCGGTCGACGCCCTGTTCGACAACGGCCGCCGCGGCCGCGTGATCACGGGCGCCAACAAGCGTCCGCTGAAGTCGCTGGCCGACATGCTGAAGGGCAAGCAGGGCCGCTTCCGTCAGAACCTGCTCGGCAAGCGCGTCGACTACTCGGGCCGTTCGGTCATCACCGTGGGTCCGGAGCTGAAGCTGCACGAGTGCGGCCTGCCGAAGAAGATGGCGCTGGAGCTGTTCAAGCCGTTCATCTACGCGCGTCTGGACGCCAAGGGCCTGTCGGGCACCGTCAAGCAGTCCAAGCGCATGGTCGAGCGCGAGCAGCCGCAGGTGTGGGATATCCTCGACGAGGTCATCCGTGAGCACCCGGTCCTGCTGAACCGCGCGCCGACCCTGCACCGTCTGGGCATCCAGGCGTTCGAGCCGAAGCTGATCGAGGGCAAGGCCATCCGCCTGCACCCGCTGGTCTGTACCGCGTTCAACGCCGACTTCGACGGCGACCAGATGGCCGTGCACGTCCCGCTGAGCCTCGAGGCCCAGCTGGAAGCGCGCGTCCTGATGATGTCGACGAACAACATCCTGTCGCCCGCCAACGGCAAGCCGATCATCGTGCCGTCGCAGGACATCGTCCTGGGCCTGTACTACCTGTCGCTGGTCAAGGACGGGGAAGTCGGCGAAGGCAAGCTGTTCGCCAACATGGGTGAGATCGACGCCGCGCTCGACGCCAAGGCCGTGACGCTGCACACCAAGATCAAGGCCCGCTGGACGGAAATGAACGCCGCCGGCGAGACCGTGACCAAGGTCATCGACTCGACCCCGGGCCGGATGAAGCTGGGCGCCCTGCTCCCGCACAACCCGAACATCGGCTACCGCCTGCTCGAGAAGAACCTGACCAAGAAGGAAATCGGGAACCTGATCGATCAGGTCTACCGTCACTGTGGTCAGAAGGCGACGGTCATCTTCGCCGACCAGATGATGCAGCTGGGCTTCCGTGAAGCCGCCAAGGCCGGCATCTCGTTCGGCAAGGACGACATCGTCATTCCGGAAGCCAAGGCCGGTCTGGTCGCGGAAACCCGCACCCAGGTGGAAGAGTACGAGCAGCAGTACGCTGACGGCCTCATCACCAAGGGCGAGAAGTACAACAAGGTCGTCGACGCCTGGGCCAAGGTCACCGACAAGATCGCCGACGCGATGATGGGCGAGATCGCGCAGCCGCGCGTTCTGGCCAAGGGTCAGAACCCGGACATCAACTCGGTGTACATGATGGCCAACTCGGGCGCCCGTGGTTCGCAGGCGCAGATGAAGCAGCTGGGCGGCATGCGGGGCCTGATGGCCAAGCCGTCGGGCGAGATCATCGAGACCCCGATTATCTCGAACTTCAAGGAAGGCCTGACCGTGCTGGAGTACTTCAACTCCACCCACGGCGCCCGTAAGGGTCTGGCTGACACCGCGCTGAAGACCGCCAACTCGGGTTACCTGACCCGCCGTCTGGTGGACGTCGCGCAGGACTCGATCGTCACCGAGGACGACTGCGGCTCGACGCGCGGCATCACCCTGCGCGCCGTGGTCGAAGGCGGCGACGTGCTGGTCTCGCTGGGCCAACGTGTCCTGGGTCGCTACGCGGCCGAGGACATCAAGGAGCCGGGCGGCGACAAGGTCCTGTTCCCCGCGGACACCTATCTGCAGGAAGAGGAAGTCGAGGCCATCGATGCGGCCGGCGTCCAGTCGATCAAGGTCCGTTCGGCCCTGACCTGTGAAGCCGAAGCCGGCATCTGCGCCATGTGCTACGGCCGTGACCTGGCCCGCGGCACCAACGTCAACATCGGCGAAGCCGTGGGCGTCATCGCCGCCCAGTCGATCGGCGAGCCGGGCACCCAGCTGACCATGCGGACCTTCCACATCGGCGGCACCGCGCAGGTGGCGGAAACCTCGTTCTACGAGGCGACCAACGCCGGTACGGCCAAGATCAACGGCCCGGTCGTCAAGGCCGCGCACGGCGATCTGGTGGCCCTGAGCCGCAACGTGACCGTCGTCGTGACCGTGGACGGCAAGGACCGCGAGACCCACAAGGTCCCGTACGGCGCCCGCATCCGCGTCAAGGACGGCGGCGACATCGCCAAGGGTCAACGCCTGGCCGAGTGGGACCCCTACACCACCCCGATCCTCACCGAAGTCGCCGGTACGGTGCGCTTCGAGGACCTGGTGGAAGGTCTGTCGGTCAAGGAAGAGACCGACGAGGCGACCGGTATCGCCCAGCGCGTCGTCAGCGACTGGCGGGCTTCGCCGCGTGGTTCGGACCTGCGTCCGGCCATGGGCGTGACCCAGGGCGACGCCTACGCCAAGCTGGCCTCGGGCTCTGACGCCCGTTACCTGCTGCCCGTGGGCGCGGTTCTGTCCGTTTCGAACGGCGACGAGGTCAAGCCGGGCGAGATCATCGCCCGCGTTCCGACCGAAGGCGCCAAGACCCGCGACATCACCGGCGGTCTGCCGCGCGTCGCCGAACTGTTCGAAGCCCGTCGTCCGAAGGACTGCGCCGTCATCGCCGAAATGGATGGCCGCGTTGAGTTCGGTCGCGACTACAAGAACAAGCGTCGCATCAAGATCACCCCGGAGCCGGATGCCGACGGCAACCAGGCCGAGGCGGTGGAATTCCTGATCCCGAAGGGCAAGCACATCTCCGTCCACGACGGCGATCTGATCCAGAAGGGCGACTACATCATCGACGGCAACCCGGATCCGCACGATCTGCTGCGCATCCAGGGCGTCGAAGCGCTGGCCGAATACCTCGTCAACGAAGTGCAGGAAGTCTACCGCCTGCAGGGCGTGCCGATTAACGACAAGCACATCGAGGTGATCGTCCGTCAGATGCTGCAGAAGGTGGAAGTGCTGGATTCGGGTGAAACCACCCTGATCCGCGGCGACACCGTCGAAGTGGCTGAAGCGGCGCTCGAGAACGCCAAGGTCGAGAAGCGCGGCGGTCGTCTGGCCACCACTCAGCCGGTCCTGCTGGGCATCACCAAGGCGTCGCTGCAGACCCGCAGCTTCATCTCGGCGGCGTCGTTCCAGGAAACCACGCGCGTGCTGACCGACGCCTCGGTCAACGGCAAGCGCGACACCCTGGAAGGCCTGAAGGAAAACGTCATCGTCGGCCGCCTGATCCCGGCCGGTACGGGCGCCTACCTGCGCAGCCTGCAGAAGATCGCTAACGAGCGTGACGCCGAGCTGACGCAAGCCCGCGAAGACGCGGTCGAGCCGCTGCCGGCCGACCTGGCCCTGGAGCTGGAGCAGTCGGAAGGCTGATCCGGGTCACGGACCTGAACTGAAGGAAGGCGGTCCCGGAAACGGGGCCGCCTTTTCTTTTGCCCCTATCGCTCGGCCCGTGGGGCCTCGCTGCCTGAGGGGCGTGTTCCGGCGCTATCGCTCGCCACGCGGCGGCTCGCTGCTTGAGCGCGTGATGGGGGTGTCGCTAGCGGGGACCGTCGCGGCGGGTGCGGAGGTTCTGGCTCGAGTCCGGCTGGAGCGACGGATCCAGATGCGCGCCAGCGACCCCGATGCCGAAGTTCGAGCCCGGTCCGTCCTGAACGCCGGTCACGCCGGTGCCGCCGGACAGGGGGCGGCGGCGCGCCTCATACTGGGCCAGGGCCGCGGCGCCCTCGCGGGCGAAGCGGGCGTCGCGCTCGGGGTCGCCCGTGCCCTCGATCGGCGCGGCGGCGGCGGCGC
>NZ_DASWWG010000043.1:0-17590 GCF_036400995.1 Brevundimonas sp. | reverse complement strand
CGACGGACGCCGCGCCGTCCGCCTGCGCCGCGCCGCGCCGCCGCCGGGGCCGCTGCTGGACCTGCCCGAAAGCGCCGCCCAGGAGCGGGAGCGCCGCCGCGAGCCGGAGGTGAAGGCCGTCGAACGCGTCGTCGAGAAGGTGATCGAGCGCGATCGCACCCGCCGAAAACTGCCGGACCGCCGCAAGGGCTATATCCAGAAGGCGGCCGTGGGCGGACACAAGGTCTACATCCACACCGGCGAGTACGAGGACGGCGAGCTCGGCGAGATCTTCATCGACATGCACAAGGAAGGCGCCGCCTTCCGCAGTCTGATGAACAATTTCGCCATCGCGATCTCGATCGGCCTGCAATACGGCGTGCCGCTGGACGAGTTCGTGGACGCCTTCGTCTTCACCCGCTTCGAGCCCGCGGGCCGGGTGACGGGCAATGACTCGATCAAGTCGGCGACCTCGATCCTGGACTACATCTTCCGCGAGCTGGGCGTGTCCTACCTGGACCGGCAGGAGCTGGCCAATGCGGACGCCGGGACCGGAGACGGCCTGGGCGGCGGCGACGGCGAAGCGCCCGAGACGGTGCCCGCGGCCCGGTTCATCTCCAAGGGCTTCGCGCGCGGCGCGGCGCCGGACAATCTGGTCGTCCTGCCGTTCGGCCAGAAGAAGGACGGCGCCCCCGTCCCCTCGCCGACCGTGGCGAACGAAGCCACGGCCTGCCCCGCCTGCGGCGACTTCGCCCTGCAGCAGCGCGGTGCGGGATGGGTCTGCGACACCTGCGGCTCCGCGCCTTCCATGCAGGGTTAATCAACGAATTGCTGTCACGCTCGACGGGCTCACACGAGCGCCGGAGCCTGAGATGAAGCTGTTCGTCACCGTCGCCGCCCTGTCGGTCGCGCTCGCCGCCCCCGCCTTCGCCCAGAACGCGGGCCAGATCGCCAGCGTCCAGCGCGGCGCCAGCTGCCCGGGCTGCAACCTGTTCCAGGCCCCTCTCTCCGGCCTCGAGCGCAACGGGCTGAACCTGACCGGCGCCCGGCTGCGACAGGCGGACCTCAGCCTGTCGGTCATGAACCGCACCCGTTTCGCCAACGCCGACCTGCGCGACGTCGAGGCCTACGGCGGCGTCTTCTCCAGTTCGAACTTCTCGGGCGCCAACCTGACCAACGCCAGCTTCGTGGGCGCCTACCTGGACGGCGCGGCTTTCGGCGGCGCGACCCTGACCGGCGCCAACTTCTCGGGCGCCTCGCTGGAGCGGGCGACCGGCCTGACCCAGGCCCGCCTGAACCAGGCCTGTGGCGATGAGGCGACGAAGCTGCCGCGGGGCCTGTCCATTCCCCGCTGCTGATCGGCCACCGACGTTACGACGATTTAAGTAGGGTTCTAAGTGGTTTGGCGGCATGAAGGTGTCGTGAAACAGATTGCCGACTCCCTCTTCCGTCGCTTCCTGGCCACCGGCGTCGCCGGCGCAGCCACGCTGGCGGCCCTGTGCGCGGCCTCGCCCGCGACGGCGAGCGAGCTGACCATCCAGTTCCAGGACCGCGACGTCGCCCGCATGGTCTCGCTGGGCGGCTCCTGCAACCGCTGCGAACTGTCGGGCCGCGATCTGGCCGGGGCGGCCTTCACCGGCGCCAGCTTCACCAACGCCACCCTCGTGGGCGCCAATCTGCGCGGCGCTGAGCTGGTCGGCTCCAACTTCGCCGGCAGCGACTTCAGCCGGGCGGACCTGACCGGCGCCGAACTGGTCGCCGCCAACTTCACCGGCGCGAACTTCACCAGCGCCAATCTGACCGGCGTGTCGGCCACCGGCGCGACCCTGGTCCGCGTCCGCATGGACCGCGCCGTCGCCCCCGGGGCCGAGCTGAACGGCGCGAACCTGAACGGGGCGGTGCTCAGCAACGCCAACTTCTCCGGTGGCGAACTGAACGGCGCCACCCTGGCCAACACCAACTCCCGCGGCGCCAACTTCAACAGCGCCGAGGTCAGCATGTCGAACCTGTCGAACGGCGACTTCCGCAACGCCTCCTTCCGGGATGCGGAGCTGAACGGCTCGCGGCTGACCGGCGGCCAGTTCGACGGGGCCAACTTCTCCGGCGCGAGCCTGAACCGCACCGACATCCGCGGCGCCGACCTGTCGGGCGCGCGGGGCCTGACGCAGGAGGCCGTCGGCCGGGCCTGCGGCGACGCCAACACCCGCCTGCCGGGCCGCCTGACGGCCCGCGTCTGCCGGGGCATCTCGGGCGTCCGCGTGACCCCTGCCCCGCCCGCGCCCCCGGCCCCGCCGGTGCCGCCGCGGCAGCGCAATTTCGTCGTCGCCAGCGGCCACTGACCCAGCAAAAAGGCCCTCGCGGAAACGAGGGCCTTTTCTTTTATCTACAGTGACTTGTAGCCGCCATCACACCTTGATCGGCAGGGCTGTGCGGATGTGGACGTCCTTCAACTGACGCTCCTGGGCCTCGGTCGGGGCGTTCATCAGCAGGTCCTCGCCCTGCTGGTTCAGCGGGAAGGCGATGACCTCGCGGATGGCCGTTTCGCCGGCCAGCAGCATGACGATGCGGTCGATGCCGGGGGCCAGACCGCCGTGCGGCGGCGCGCCGTAGCGGAAGGCGTTCAGCATGCCGCCGAACTGCTCCTCGACGACCGAGGCGTCATAGCCGGCGATGCCGAAGGCCTTGAGCATGATCTCGGCCTTGTGGTTCCGGATCGCGCCCGAGCACAGCTCATAGCCGTTGCACACGATGTCGTACTGGTAGGCGCGGATGGTCAGCGGGTCCTGGGTCTCCAGGGCCTCCAGACCGCCCTGCGGCATCGAGAACGGGTTGTGCGAGAAGTCGACCTTCTTCTCTTCCTCCGACCACTCGAACATCGGGAAGTCGACGATCCAGCAGAATTTGAACTGGTTTTCGTCGACCAGCTTCAGCTCCGTACCCACGCGGGTGCGGGCCAGGCCGGCGAATTTGGCGAAGGCGCCCGGGTTGCCGGCGACGAAGAAGGCGGCGTCGCCCTGGCCCAGACCCAGCGCGGTCATCAGGGCCTCGGTCGGCTCCTGACCCAGGTTCTTGGCGATGGGGCCGCCCCAGGCGTTCTGGTCGTCCGACCAGAAGATGTAGCCGAGGCCCGGCTGGCCTTCGCCCTGCGCCCAGGAGTTCATGCGGTCGCAGAAGGCGCGCGAGCCGCCGGTCGGGGCCGGGATGGCCCACACGGCGTTCTTCTCGTCGGCCGCGAGGATCTTGTTGAACAGACCGAAGCCGCCGTCGCGGAAGTGGTCCGAGACGACCTGCATCTTGATGGGGTTGCGGGTGTCCGGCTTGTCGGTGCCGTACCAGGCCATCGATTGGGCGTAGGTCAGGCGCTCGAAGCCGCCGTGCTCGAACTGGTCGCCGAAGTCGTTGGTGAAGGTGTGCTTGCCGTTGATCGGCGAGACCGGCTTGCCCTCGGCGAACTCCTCGAACACGCCGTGCATGACGGGCTCGATGGCGGCGAAGACATCCTCTTGCGTGACGAAGCTCATCTCGACGTCGAGCTGGTAGAATTCCAGCGAACGGTCGGCGCGCAGGTCCTCATCGCGGAAGCAGGGCGCGATCTGGAAATAGCGGTCGAAGCCCGAGACCATCAGCAGTTGCTTGAACTGCTGCGGGGCCTGCGGGAGGGCGTAGAACTTGCCCGGGTGCAGGCGCGACGGCACCAGGAAGTCGCGCGCACCTTCCGGCGACGAGGCCGTCAGGATCGGGGTCTGGTACTCCAGGAAGCCCTGGCCGACCATGCGCTGGCGGATCGACGAGATCACCTTCGAGCGCAGGACGATGTTCTTGTGCAGACGCTCGCGACGCAGGTCGAGGAAGCGGTTCTGCAGGCGGATTTCCTCCGGGTACTCCTGATCGCCGAAGACCGGCATCGGCAGTTCGGCGGCTTCCGACAGGACTTCGAGGCCCTGGACGCGGACTTCCACTTCGCCGGTCGGCAGCAGCGGGTTCACGGTCGAGGCGTCGCGCATGACGGCCTCACCGTCGATCCGGATGACGCTTTCGGCGCGCAGGCGCTCGACGATGGCGAAGCCCGGGGTCGAGGGGTGCAGCACCAATTGGGTGATGCCGTAGTGGTCGCGCAGATCGACGAACAGCAGGCCGCCGAGGTCGCGCTTGCGGTGCACCCAGCCCGACAGGCGGACATTGGCGCCGGCGTCCGAGGAACGGAGGGCGCCGCAGGTGTGGGTGCGATAGGCGTGCATGGTCGGTTCGTTCTGGATTCGGGCCCGCGAAGGGCGGAATTCGGGAGGGGCGGAAAGGCGCATTATCCCCCCTGAAAGTCAAGGTGCGGGCGGGTTCCGGAGGGGCGCCGAACCCTGTCATCCGGAAAAACGCGAAACCCTGCCATGTCGAGACTCCCGACACATCGGGCGGCGCGGGATGGGGATGTCAAAGACCGTGAGAAACAGGATGGCATGCCGATGCGTCAGAAATGGACGTATGTCACCAAGCTCCCTCTCCCACGGGGGAGAGGGCGGGGCCCGCCGACGCAGTCGGTGGGAGGGTGTGGGGCCAGGGCGTCTGGATTTCGAGCCGGGAGGCGGGGCTGGGCCGATGCGGGCGGCAGACCGTGCAACCCCACTCCCTCCCACGCCTGACGGCGCGGGCCCCTCCCTCTCCCGCTGGGAGAGGGTGCAGCATGGCAGGGTCACACGACACGATTTGGCAGGGTTGGACGGTGTCGGGAGTGTCGCATCCGATCCACAGACCGCGCCGTTCCGTCCACGGACAAAGCCTCCCGAGCAGTCGCAGGAACGCCGCATCTGCTATGGTGAACGGGATGACGACCCGCCTGCCCGCCTTTGACCAGATGCGTCTGCCCCTCCAGAGCGACCTGCCGGAGGGCCCGGACAGCTTTGTGGTGTCGGACTGCAATCGCGCCGCGGTCGAGGCGCTGGCGGACTGGCCGAACCTGATCGGCGGCGTGATGGCCGTCTGCGGCCCCCCGGGGAGCGGCAAGAGCCGTCTGGGGCAGATGTGGGCCGAACGCGTGGGCGCCGTCGCCTTCCACGGCGGCGAGGCGGCGCTGATCGATCCGCTGGAGATCGAGGGCCGTCCCGTCCTGCTGGACCGCGCCATGGACGCCGACGACGAGACCCTGTTCCACCTGATCAACCTGGCCCAGCTGCCCGGCGGCGCCATGCTGATGATCTCGCGCCCCGCCCCGTCGGCCTGGGCGGTCGAGTTGCCCGACCTGCGCTCGCGGCTGGACGCCGTCCGGAGCATTCCTGTGGAGGCGCCGGACGACGCGGTGCTGGCCGCCATGCTGGAGACCCGCTTCGCCGAACGCGGCATCCGCCCGGCGAAGGACGTCGTCCCCTATCTGCTGCGCCGCATCGACCGCTCGGCCGCCGCGGCCGAGGCCGTGGTGGACCGCCTGAACGCCCTGCACCGCCCCGTCACGCGGGCGCTGGCGCGCGAGGCGCTGGAGGGCGGGGATGAGAGCGGGGAGTTGTTCGGGTGACCAAACACCGACACTGATAAAGCTTGGCGAAACGCAGACTGTCTGAACATCCTCGATCGGGGACGCGGATGCTTTCCGTGAGCCCACGACGCGACTATCGCAGTCGCACCACAGGGGTTGGTACGCAGATGTGGCCTTTCGGGAAGAACGTCAAAGCAAGCAAATCCTCCACCGCCCCGAACGGCTGGCGTGCAATCCATGTCGGCTTTGAAGGCGACGGGGTGAGCATCGGTGGACTGGAGGTCTGGAGGCAGAAATGGCGAGCCGCCGGCCTCTCGGTTGAACTTCCGCATCCAGCCTATCCGAGCCAGGTTCACCACCTTTTCGTCTACGACATAGGCGAGCCAGCGCACTCGGTCCGGTTTGCCGCCGGTGAGCTGTCCAATGGAGTTTGGGGCTTTTACGTTCCCGCCTAGGGCCGTCACGGGCAAGGAGCAGACTGTCATCCAGGTGTCACCCCCGTTCAGGCCGGGTTCATGGCGCAAGTCCCAGTCTGCGATCCTCAGTCGGGTCCCGCAGAGGAGACGCAAGATGAAGATGACCAAGCCCCTGATCGCCGGTCTCGCCGGTCTGATGGCCCTGTCGGCGCCGATGGCCGCCTCCGCCCAGTCGTGGCGCGGCGACCGCGACCGTGACGGCCGCTACGAGCGCTGGGAGCGCCGCGAGGATCGTCGCGACTATCGCGAGGACCGCCGCGACTACCGCCGCTGGGAACGCGAGCAACGCCGCGAATACCGCCGCTGGACCCGTGGCCAGACCATCCCTCGCGACTATCGCAGCCGCTGGTACGTCCGTGACTATCAACGCTACGGCTATCGCGCCCCGCCGCGCGGCTACGGCTACTACCGCACCGACACCGGTGACGTGGTGCTGGCCGCCATCGCCACCGGCGTGATCATCTCGCTGCTGTCGAACTAAGGCGCGGCGGTTGAGTGAAAAGAGCCCGCCCGGAGCGATCCGGGCGGGCTTTTTATGTCCTCCACGTTGCGGAGCAATGGGGAGGTGGCGCGGCGCAGGTCTGCGCCGTGACGGAGGGGGCGGCTCCGGCGGAATGGAATTGGCGGCACATCGGCAAACGCCGGCGCCGCCCCCTCCACCACCCGGGCTAAGTCGCCCGGGCGGTCCCCCTCCCCATCGCGAACCGCGACGGGGAGGTTAAAGCCCCAGCTTGGCCTTCAGGATGTCGTTGACCGCGGCCGGGTTGGCCTTGCCGCCGGTGGCCTTCATGACCTGGCCGACGAACCAGCCGATGGCCTGGGGCTTCTCGGCGACGGCGGCGGCCTTGTCCGGGTTGGCGGCGATGATCTCGTCCACGGCCTTCTCGATGGCGCCGGTGTCGGTCACCTGCTTCAGGCCGTGCTTCTCGACGACCTCGGCGGGCGAGCCCTCGCCGTTCCAGACGTGGTCGAAGACTTCCTTGGCGATCTTCGACGAGATGACGTTCGTCTCGATCAGCTCGACCAGCTGGTTGACGTGGGCGGCGGGCAGCGGGTTCTCGCTGAACTCCTTGCCGTCGGCGGTCAGGCGGGCCGACAGCTCGTTGGTCACCCAGTTGGACACCAGCTTGGCGTCGCGCCCCTTGGCGGCTTCCTCGAAATAGTCGGCCTTGGCCTGATCCGAGATCAGGACCACGGCGTCGTATTGCGACAGGCCGTACTGGCTCATCAGGCGGCGGCGCTTCTCGTCAGGCAGTTCCGGCAGGTTGGCCTTGATCTCGTCGATCCAGGCCTGCTCCAGCTCGAGCGGCAGCAGGTCGGGGTCGGGGAAGTAGCGATAGTCCATCGCCTCTTCCTTGGAGCGCATCGAGCGGGTTTCGCCGGCGTTCGGATCATAGAGACGGGTCTCCTGATCGATCTTGCCGCCGTCCTCGATGATCTCGATCTGGCGGCGCGCCTCATACTGGATGGCCTGCGAGATGAAGCGGAACGAGTTGACGTTCTTGATCTCGCAACGGGTGCCCAGGAAGCTGAAGTCGCCCGTTTCCTTGAACTTGTCGTAGTTGCCCGCGCGGCAGACCGAGACGTTCACGTCGGCGCGCAGATTGCCCTTCTCCATGTCCCCGTCACAGGTGCCCAGGTACATCAGGATGGTGCGGATCTTCTTGACGTAGGCGACGGCCTCTTCCGGCGAACGGATGTCCGGACGCGACACGATCTCCATCAGGGCGGTGCCCGCGCGGTTCAGGTCGACGAAGGATTCGGTCGGCGACAGGTCGTGGATCAGCTTGCCCGCGTCCTGTTCCAGGTGCAGGCGCTCGATGCCGACGTTGAAGAAGCTGCCGTCCTCGGCCTCGACCTCGACCACGCCCTCGCCGACGATCGGGTAGAAGAGCTGGCTGATCTGATAGCCGGTGGGTAGGTCGGGATAGAAGTAGTTCTTGCGGTCGAACTGGCTGCGCAGATTGATCTGCGCCTTCAGGCCGAGGCCCGACTTCACCGCCTGCTCGACGCAGTGTTTGTTCAGGGTCGGCAGCATGCCGGGGAAGCCCGCGTCGACCAGCGACACCTGCTCGTTCGGACCCGCGCCGAAGCCGACGGCGGCGCCGGAGAAGAGCTTGGCCTTCGAGGCCACCTGGGCGTGGATTTCCAGCCCCATGACGATTTCCCAATCGCCGGTGCGGCCCTTGATGGTCTTGGTAGTCGAAACAGTGTCGGTCATGCGGTCCAGATGGCCTACCGGCCCCGCGCGGTCAAGAAATCGACGGGTTGAAATCGCCCGGCGACGCGGCCTTTCGACGGATCGGCGGGCCTGTTGCGTTGATAGAGGATCGCGAACCGACCCGAGGCCCTCCATGACCCGCTCCGGACCGCTGGACGCCGCCCTCGCCCTGACCCGTTTCGGCCTGGGCGCCCGGCCGGGCGAGATCGCGACGGCGGCCCACGATCCGCGGGGCTGGCTTGAGGCGCAGGCCCGCCCCGGGGGCGCGCCGACGCCGCCCGGGACCTTCGAAACCTCCGAGCAACGGGTCGAGAGCTATCAGGCCTATCTGGGCGAGGCGCAGCAGGCCCGGACGGCCCGACGGGAGGCCGCGCCGCAGCCCGCCATGGCGGACGGCCAGCCGCCCCGGGACGAGACCGCGCAGGCCGCCTTCGACGCCCGCCGCGACAGTCGCCGCGATCTGGTGCAGGACACCGCCCGGGCGTTTCTGGCCCGGGCCCAGCTGGGCGCGACGACCGACGCCGGATTCGCCGAGCGCTGGACCCTGTTCTGGGCCAACGCCTTCACCGCCTCGGCGGCCAAATTCCAGGCGGCGGTGTTCATCGACCAGTACGAGCGGGAGGCGATCCGTCCGCACGTGTTCGGCCGGTTCGAGGCGCTGGCGCTGGCGGCGGAAAGCCATCCGGCCATGCTGCTGTACCTCGATCAGGCCCAGTCGGTCGGGCCGAACAGCCCCGCCGGCGAGCGGCGGCAAGCGGGGCTGAACGAGAACCTGGCCCGGGAAATCCTCGAGCTGCACACCGTCGGCGCCGACGGCGGCTACACCCAGGCCGACGTCACCGAGTTCGCCCGGGCCCTGACCGGCTGGTCGCTGCCGCGCCGGGCGGGCGGCGCGGGGCGTGGTCGCCGGGCGGCGATGCGCGCGGGACAGCCGGGCGAGAACGGCTTCTCCTTCCTGCCCTTGGTCCACGAGCCGGGCGAGCGCACCGTGATGGGGCGGCGTTATCCGGGCGGCGGGGTCGAACAGGGCCGCGCCATCCTCGCGGACCTCGCCAACCGGCCCGAGACGGCCCGCCGCCTGGCCCGCAGGATCGCCGCCCATTTCGTCGCCGACGACCCCTCCCCGGCCCTCGTCGGCGCGCTGGAGCAGGCGTGGACGCGATCGCGAGGGGATCTGGCGGTAGTCGCAAGGACGCTCGCCACCCATCCGGACAGCTGGGCGCCGGAGGCCCGCAAGGTGAAGACGCCCTATGAGTTCGTGATCTCGGCCCACCGGGCCATGGGCACGCGGCCCCAGCGGGCGCCGCAGCTCCAGCAGGCGCTGACGGCGATGGGCCAGCCCGCCTGGGCCGCGCCCTCGCCCGAGGGCTGGCCCGACACCGCCGCCGACTGGGCCGGGCCGGACGCGCTGGTGAAGCGGCTGAACTGGGCCAAGACCGTGGGCGACCTGATGAGCGCCGCCGACGCCGTGACCATGGCCCAGGACGCGCTGGGCGCCAGGCTGGGCGAGCGCAGCCGCCAGTTCATCGCCCGGGCCGAAAGCCGCTCCGAAGCCGTCACCCTGTTCCTCATGTCGCCGGAGTTCCAACGCCGATGACCGACCTGTCGATGAACCGCCGCCTGCTGCTGGGCGGCTCCGTGGCCGGGATCGGCCTGGCCTTCGCCGGGCAGACGCGAGCGCAGACGCGCGGGCCCAGGCCCAAGCTGGTCGTCATCGTGGCGCGCGGAGCCATGGACGGGCTGTCCGTCACCGTGCCGACGGGCGATCCGAACTATCGCGCCCTGCGCGGCGGGCTGGCGATCGACGATGTGCTGGCGATGCGGGACGGCTTCGGCCTGCACCCCGCCCTGCCCGGCCTGAAGGCGATGTACGACGCCGGCCAGCTGCGCTTCGCCCCGGCGGCGGCGATCCCGGTGCGGGTGCGCTCGCATTTCGATGCGCAGGACGTGCTCGAGAACGGCGGCGAGGCCTTGCGGCAGGCCAACGACGGCTGGCTGAACCGGGCTCTGGTCGCCGCGGGCGGCGGGGCGTTCAAGGGCCTGTCGGTCGGGGCCCAGACGCCCCTGATCCTGCGCGGCGCGGCCGTGACCTCCAGCTGGGCGCCCGGCGGTCAGGTGAAGGGCGAGGACCGGATCGCCTCCCTGCTGCAGGACCTCTATGTCGACGACCCGCTGTTGCAGGGCAATCTGGCGCGCGGGCTGGAGACCGAGGCGATGGCCGCCGAGGCGGGCGGGACCTCCCTGCGCCGGAATGACGTCAACGGGCTGGGCCAGACGGTGGCGCGGCTGATGACCGGCGAACAGGGCGCGGACGTCGTCGCCCTCGGCATTGACGGCTGGGACACCCACGCCCGTCAGAACGGGCAGATGCAGACCCGGCTGACCGGGCTGGATCAGGTCATCGGCGGCCTGCACGACGGACTGGGCGACCAGTGGGCCAATACGGTGGTGGTGGTCGCGACCGAGTTCGGGCGGACGGCGCGGGCCAACGGCACGCAGGGCACCGACCACGGCACCGGCTCGTCCCTGCTGGTGGCGGGCGGGGCGCTGAAGCCCGGCGGCCTGATCGGCGACTGGCCGACGCTGGCCGACAACCGGCTGTTCGAGGGCCGGGACCTGGCGCCGACCATCGACGTCCGCTCGGTGTTCAAGGGCGTGCTGCGCGACCATCTGGGCGTGGACCGGGCGGCGCTGGACAGCCGGGTCTTCCCCGGCAGCGCGGCCGAGGCGCCGACGCTGGACGGGCTGGTCTGAGCGCGGCGCGGCCGCGATCGCGGCGGCCGCCCCGTCCGGCTCAGAAGGCGAACTTGATCGCCGCCACCAGCGTGGAGTCGAAGCCGTCGCCGAACTCATGGGCGTCGGTGTCGTGATACCGCAGATCGAACGAGGCCTTGGGCGTAAGGGCATAGGTCGCGCCCAGGTTCCAGGTCGTATAGTCGCCGCTGGAGGCGGCGACGGTCTGGCGGGCGACCGCCCCGCCGACGGTCCACTTGGCGGTGACCGGCGTGCTGGCCGCAACCTCGTAGTAGACGGCGGACTCGTCCGTACCGAAGAAGTCGTCGGTGGCGTAGATCGATCCGGTCACCGTCGCGCGACCGACCGCGGCGGTGAGGGCCGCCTTGAGCTCGACCGTGTCGTAGTCGGTCCCGTCCGGCGCGCCGATGTAGCCGTACCGCACGGCGCCGACGTCGAGGGTCAGGGTGTCCGAGACCTTGCCCGACCAGCCGGCCCAGACGTCGTATTCGGCGTCCGTGCCCTCGTTGAAGTCGACGTTCTCCGCCCCGGCGCCGACGTAGAAGCCGTTGGCGAAGGTGGCCTGACCGGTGACGAAGGCGGCGGGATTGCGATCGGTCTGGCTGACGCCGCGCCAGACATAGTCCGTGGCCCCGGTGACGCTGAACGACCAGTTGACGTCGTCCTGGGCCTCGGCCGGCGCAGCGGCTGCGAGGGTGATCGCGGCCATGGCGGCGGAGGCGAAGACGGTGGTGCGAGAGAGAGAGGACATGGTTTCCTGCCTTGTGATGTGATTGGGCGCGCAAGAAGGGACGCCCGCGCGCCGGGGGCGGTACGCATGGCTCCGCCGAGCACCGGAACGGTGTCGTGGAAGCGGTACTGAAGGGATCCCGAAAAGGCGGGCGGGCTGTCCGATGTTGCGCGCAGCCCGCCCGTGGGAGGCGACCGCCCCGGGGCGGGGGCGGTCTTCGGGAGAGACGGTGGGCGGATCGTCGAGGACGATCCGCCGAAGTGCGTCAGAAGAAGCCGAGCTTGTCCGGGCTGTAGCTGATCAGCAGGTTCTTGGTCTGCTGGTAGTGGTCCAGCATCATCCGGTGGTTCTCACGACCGATGCCGGACTTCTTGTAGCCGCCGAAGGCCGCGTGGGCCGGGTACTGGTGATAGCAGTTGGTCCAGACGCGACCGGCCTGGATGGCGCGACCGGCGCGGTAGGCCGTGTTCATGTCGCGGGTCCAGACGCCGGCGCCGAGGCCGTACTCGGTGTCATTGGCGATCTCGATGGCTTCCTCGAGGGTCTTGAAGGTCGTGACCGCGAGGACCGGACCGAAGATCTCTTCCTGGAAGATGCGCATGTCGTTGCGGCCCTTGAAGACCGTCGGCTTGACGTAATAGCCGCCCGACAGGTCGTCCTGCAGGACCGCCTGCTCGCCGCCGGTGAGGACTTCCGCGCCCTCCTCCTTGCCGAGCTGGAGGTAGCCGAGGATCTTGTTCAGCTGCTGGTTCGAGGCCTGGGCGCCGACCTGGGTGTTCGGGTCCAGCGGGTCGCCCTGACGGATCGCCTCGACCCGCTCGATCGCCTTCGCGATGAAGGCCTCGTAGATGTCCTCATGCACCAGCGCCCGGCTGGGACAGGTGCAGACCTCGCCCTGGTTCAAGGCGAACATGGCGAAGCCTTCCAGCGCCTTGTCCAGGAAGGCGTCGTCCTCATCCATCACGTCCTTGAAGAAGATGTTCGGCGACTTGCCGCCCAGCTCCAGGGTGACCGGGATGATGTTCTGCGTGGCGTACTCCATGATCTTCTGGCCGACGGCGGTCGAGCCGGTGAAGGCGATCTTGGCGATGCGCGGATTGGTGGCCAGCGGCTCGCCGACCTCCGGACCGGTGCCCGAGACGATGTTCAGCACGCCGGCGGGGAGCAGGTCCTGGATCAGTTCGGTGACCAGCAGGATCGAGGCCGGGGTCTGCTCGGCGGGCTTCAGCACGATGCAATTCCCCGCCGCAAGCGCCGGAGCGATCTTCCAGGCGGCCATCAGGATGGGGAAGTTCCACGGGATGATCTGGCCGACGACGCCCAGAGGCTCGTGGAAGTGATAGGCGACGGTGTCGTTATCCAGCTCGGAGATGCCGCCTTCCTGCGCGCGGATGCAGCCGGCGAAGTAGCGGAAATGGTCGACGGCCAGCGGGATGTCGGCGGCCAGCGTCTCGCGCACCGGCTTGCCGTTGTCCCAGGTCTCGGCCTCGGCGATGGCCTGCAGGTTGGCCTCGATGACGTCGGCGATCCTGTTCAGGATCACGGCGCGCTGGGCGACCGAGGTCTTGCCCCAGCTGTCTTTCGCCGCATGGGCGGCGTCCAGCGCCAGCTCGACGTCGGCCACGTCCGAGCGAGCCACCTCGCACAGGACGCGGCCATTCACCGGGGAGGTGTTCTCGAAATAGCGGCCGTTCACCGGAGCGACCCAGCGTCCGCCGATGAAGTTGTCGTAGCGCGCCTTGAACTTCGGGGTCACGGCGCGGATGAATTCGGGCTTGGTCAAAAGAGCCTCCTTGTTTCCTCGGGCGCCGGTTGTCGGCGTCGTTGGATCGGAGACTTGGCCCGGGGCGCGAAGGCCGCCAGAGCCCCGGCTCATGCTGCGGCGCACACCTGTCGCAAGGTTGCGACAGACCGTTGGTCAGTGAGCGTCGGAACCGAGACCGAGCCGGTTGAGCTTGCGGTGCAGCGTGGCGCGACTGACCCCCAGCGCCCGCGCGGCAGCCGAGACATTGCCGCCGTTCAGGGCCAGCGCCCGACGCACGGCGCCGCGTTCGGCCTCGATCAGGTCGGCCTCGACCGAGCCGGCGCCCAGCACCTCGGACGCCGCCAGCTGGCCCGCGATCCGCTCGTCGGTGATCGACAGGGCCAGCCGGGCCGCACGCGTGGCGCCGACGACCAGATCGTGCCGGTCGACCGCCAACAGGGCGGCGGTGTTGCGCTCGGCCGCGTCGCCGGCCAGCACGATGCGGGCGTCGGCGAAGGCCTGCCGGAAGGTCTGGGCCTCGATGGCGCGGGCGGCGTCCGCCACGGCGGCGGCGATCAGACCCAGCATGCTTTCGGTCGCGTCGGCGCGCGCCGACGACACATCCAGCAGCCCCGCCAGTCGGCCCCGCGGATCGTGAATGGGGTGGCTGGTGCAGCTCAGCGCCGTATTGCGGGCGTGGAAATGCTGGTCCCGGTGGATGGTCAGCGGGCGATGCTCGGCCAGCGCCGTGCCGATGCCGTTGGTGCCCTCGACGGCCTCGGACCAGACGGCGCCGGGCCACAGGCCCCACGCCCGGAAGGTGTCGTCATCGACGGCGGCGCCGCGCCGCTCGACCGGCACCCCGTCGGCATTGGTCAGCAGGACGCAGCAGCCGGTGTCGCCGACGGCCAGAAACAGGCGATCCAGCACGGGCTGGGCGGCGCGGGTCATCGGCTCCATCGCCTGACGCGCCTCGCGCAACTGCTGTTCGGTCAGGGTCTGCACCCCGCCCCGGCTTTCCGGATCGAGGCCGTGCAGGGTCAGCGAGCGCCGCCACGACGCCGCCAGCGCCGACCGGGCCGGGCCCGCGCCGTCGTCCAGCACCTGCTTGATCAGGCTGCCGTGATCGTTTCCTCGCCGTTCGCTCACTGTCGTCTCCGAGCGTTTTTCGGAGAGGATAGGACGCCGGTCCGGGGCCGAGGTCAAATCAGGGGCGGAAGACGGGCGGGCGGGGTTTGGGGATAGAGCGCCGTCTTGAGCCCTCTCCCCGCGGGAGAGGGAGGGGCCCGCCGACGAAGTCGGTGGGAGGGTATGGGGCTACCCCCTTGGCGATCATCACCTGCTCCCGAATAGCCGCAACCACGGTGTGCAAAGCCCCCGTCACCTGATCATTCGGGAACCGCAGAACAAACCAGCCGAGCGCCTCGATATTCTTTTGGCGGTGGTAGTCGTCGAGTTGTTGCCGATCATCGTCGTGGATCCCGCCGTCCAGCTCGATCACCAGACGCAGAGAAAGGCAGGCGAAATCGACGAAGTATGGGTCGATGGCGTGTTGCCGCCGAAAATGCAGGCCGTCGAGACGGTGAGCGCGCAAGGATTGCCAGAGGATGGCCTCGGCATAGGTCTGGCGTTTGCGCAGGCTACGGGCGCGACGGGTCCGGGTTGTGCGATCCGTGGCTGCCCCCTCCTCGCGGAAAGGTAGCGCAAGTCAGGAACACTTCCAAAAGAAGAATTCGAACCTCCCTCTCCCATTGGGAGAGGGAGGGGCCCGCCGACGTAGTCGGTGGGAGGGTGTGGGCATGAGGAGGGTGGGAGGTTTGGAGCAAGCATAAGGGCGGATGGAGTCACGCGCGCTTCGGAACGTAACCCCACACCCTCCCACGCCTGCGGCGTGGGCCCCTCCCTCTCCCGACGGGAGAGGGAACTTACTTACCTACCACCACTTGTTCGGACGCGCCGTGAAGCCCGCGGCCTGTTCCAGCACGTCGGCGACCTGGAAGACGGTCGCCTCGTCCAGCGCCTTGCCGATGACCTGAAGGCCGAGCGGCAGGCCGCCGGAGTCGACACCGGCGGGGACCGAGATGCCCGGCAGGCCCGCGAGGTTGGCGGTGACGGTGAAGACGTCGTTCAGGTACATCGTCACCGGGTCGATCTGCTTGTCGCCGAGAGCGAAAGCGGCCGACGGGGTCGACGGGGTCAGGATGGCGTCGACGCGGTCCCAGACGTTGTCGAAGTCCTGGGCGATACGGCGGCGGACCTTCAGCGCCTTGACGTAATAGGCGTCATAGAAGCCGGCCGAGAGAACGTAGGCGCCGATGGTCAGGCGGCGCTGGACTTCCTTGCCGAAGCCCTCGGCGCGCGAGGTTTCGTACAGGTCGGTCAGCGACTTCGCCTCTTCGGCGCGATGGCCGAAACGCATGCCGTCGTAGCGCGCCAGGTTCGAGGAGGCCTCGGCCGGGGCGACGATGTAGTAGGTCGGCAGGGCGTATTTGGTGTGCGGCAGGCTGATCTCGACGATCTCGGCGCCGGCGGCCTTGAGCCACTGGACGCCCTGATCCCACAGGGCCTGGATCTCGGCGGGCATGCCGTCGACGACGTATTCCTTGGGCACGCCGATGCGCAGGCCCTTCACGCCCTTGCCGAGCGACGTCGTCCAGTCCGGGGTCTCGACGTCGAGGCTGGTCGAGTCCTTCAGGTCGAAGGAGCACATGGAGCGCAGCAGGATGGCGGCGTCTTCCACCGTCTTGGTGATCGGCCCGGCCTGATCCAGCGACGAGGCGAAGGCGACCATGCCGAAGCGGCTGGCGCGGCCATAGGTGGGCTTGATGCCGACGGTGCCCGTGAAGGCGGCCGGCTGACGGATCGAGCCGCCGGTGTCCGAGGCGGTGGCCGCCAGGCACAGGTCGCCGGCGACGGCCGAGGCCGAACCGCCCGACGAACCGCCCGGGGTCAGCTCGGCGTTCGAGCTGGACGACTTCCACGGGTTGACGACCGAGCCGTAGGCCGAGGTCTCGTTCGACGAGCCCATGGCGAACTCGTCCATGTTCAGCTTGCCCAGCATGACCGCGCCGTCCGCCCACAGGTTGGCGGTGACGGTCGACTCATACGGCGGGACGAAGCCCTTGAGCATGTTGGAGCCGGCGGTCGTCTGGACGCCGTCGGTGCAGAACAGGTCCTTGATGCCCAGCGGCGCGCCTTCCAGCGCCCCGCCCTCGCCTTTCGCCAGACGGGCGTCCGAGGCGCGGGCCATCTCCAGCGCCTTGTCGGTCGTCTGGACGACGTAAGCGTTCAGCTTCGGGTTCGCCGCGTCGATGTTGGCGACGAAGGCTTTCGTGATCTCTTCCGAGGAGAAGTCGCGGGCCTTGAGGCCGTCGAGGGCGGCCTTGAGGGTCAGTTTGGTCAGGTCGGTCATGGCTTACTCGACCACCTTGGGCACGACGAAGAAGCCGTCCGCCGACTTCGGGGCGTTCGACAGGACCGCGTCCACCTTGGCGCCGTCAGTGACGACGTCGTCGCGCAGGCGCAGGGGCTGGGCCACGTTCGAGGTCATGGGCTCGACCCCGTCGACGTCGACCTCATTCAGCTGTTCGATCCACGCCAGGATGCCGTTCAGCTCCTGGGCCAGCGGCTCCAGCCGCTCTTCGGGGGTCTTGATGCGAGCGAGGTGCGCCACCTTGCGCACGGTCGCGACGTCGACGGCCATGCGGCCCTCCAAATGCGAAACCTGAGCCGGCGGGATTAGCGGCCCGGGCCCGGATTCACAAGGATTCCGACGCGGTTTCCCACCGGAAGCGGATGCTTATCGTCCCGGAGCGACCGTCACCGCCAGAGGCGGCCCGTCCTCGGCGCCGGGCGTCCAGCCGATGATCAGGCGCCGTTCTCGGCTGGTGATCCGGCCCGTCGCCTCGTCCATCACGCTTTCCTCGACCTTCAGATCGACCCGGCCGGGGCTCTCGGACAGCACCTCGTAACCAAGGAAATCGCCGATCCGGTAGACCGCCCAGCCCTCCGCCGGCGAGAGGTAGAAGGCGATGTGGGTGTAGAGGCCGTTCATCGCCGGATCGCCGCCCGCCGTGCCGAACAGCTTGACCGTCGCCTGTCCCTGCCTCGTCAGTTGATCCAGACTGACGACCGCGGCGGCGGTCTGGTCGTCCGGCGCGGTCGAAAAGGCCAGGGGCGCCGCCGGGCCCGTGGCGGTCAGCGGCGGCGCGGACGGCGTGGCCGC
>NZ_DASWWG010000042.1:0-27946 GCF_036400995.1 Brevundimonas sp. | reverse complement strand
CCCACAGGCTTCGAGATCCGTCGAGCCGTCCAGCGGCGGCGTCTGAACCTGCCGACCTATCCGACGACGACCATCGGCTCCTTCCCGCAGACGGGCGAGGTGAGGAAGGCGCGCGCCGATCACGGCAAGGGCGTCATCGACGATGCGGCCTACGCCGCCTTCCTGCGCGAGGAGACGGCGCGGACGGTGAAGTGGCAGGAAGGTCTGGGGCTCGACGTGCTGGTCCATGGCGAGTTCGAGCGCAACGACATGGTCCAGTATTTCGGCGAGCAGTTGTCGGGCTTCGCCTTCACGAAGGCGGCGTGGGTGCAGTCCTACGGATCGCGCTGCGTGCGGCCGCCGATCATCTTCGGCGACGTGTCACGGCCGCAGCCGATGACGGTGGCGTGGTGGCGTTACGCGCAGTCCCTCACCGACAGGCCGATGAAGGGGATGCTGACGGGACCGGTGACGATCCTGAACTGGTCCTTCGTGCGTGATGACCAGCCGCGCCGCGAGACCTGTCGCCAGATCGCCTTCGCCATCCGCGACGAAGTCGTTGATCTGGAGGCCGCGGGCGCGCCGATCATCCAGATCGACGAGGCCGCCCTGCGCGAGGGCCTGCCGCTGCGGCGGAGGGACTGGCAGGCGTATCTGGACTGGGCCGTCGAGAGCTTCCGCATCACGGCCTCGGGCGTGCGGGACGAGACCCAGATCCACACCCACATGTGCTACTCGGAGTTCAACGACATCATCGCCAGCATCGGCGCGATGGACGCCGACGTCATCTCCATCGAGACCTCGCGCTCGCAGATGGAGTTGCTGGACGCCTTCAACGGCTATCGCTACCCGGCCGAGATCGGACCGGGCGTCTATGACATCCACTCGCCGCGCGTGCCGTCGGTGGAGGAGATGACCGCCCTGCTGAAGGCGGCGGCGCAGAAGCTGCCCGCTGATCGGCTGTGGGTGAACCCCGACTGCGGCCTGAAGACCCGCAAATGGCCGGAGACCGAGGCCGCCCTGCGCAACATGGTCGCCGCGGCGCGCGAGGCCCGCGCGTGAGCGTCCGCCTGATCGACATGGTGTTCCCGGGGGACGCCAATCACCACGGCACCCTGTTCGGCGGGGTCGGGCTGGCGCATCTGGACAAGGTGGCCTTCCTGGCCGCCAGCCGGGTGGCGCGACGGGCCGTGGTGACGGCCGGATGCGAGCGGATCGACTTCGCCGCCCCGGCCCGGATCGGCGAGATGGTCGAGGCCACCGGCCGGGTCGTGCGGACCGGCCGGTCCTCGATGGGGGTGGAGGTCGAACTGCACGCCGAAGCCCTGCTGACCGGCGAGCGGCGGCTGTGTACGCGCGGCCTGTTCAACATGGTGGCGCTGCGCGAGGCGGGGGACGACGCGCCCCTGCCCGCTCCGCCGCAGGAGGAGGCGGACGACGGCTGGCTGCGGACCGTGGAGATGGTCTTCCCAGGCACGACCAACCACTACGGGACCCTGTTCGGCGGCGACGCGCTGAAGCACATGGGCAAGGCCGCCTTCGTGACGGCGACCCGGCAGGCGCGGGGCGTCGTCGTGATGGCCGCCACCAACCGCATCGACTTCAAGGCCCCGATCAACGGCGGCGACATGATCGAACTGGCGTCCCGGGTGAAGATGACCGGCCGCAGCTCGCTGGCGGTCGAGGTGCAGCTGTGGGCGGAAGGGCTGCTGAGCGGAGAGCGGCGGCATTCGGCGACCGCGGAATTCATCATGGTCTGCGTGGACGGAGAGGGGCGACCGAAGCCCATCGGTTCAGAAACCCACAACCCCTGATCGGCAATTGTGGTGATGGCGGTTGATCCCCGGGGTGAAGGCCCCATGTTGCAGCGCAGCATTCCTTCCCCCGAGTAAGCCGCCATGTCCCCTGTCGACGCCGCCCCCACGCTTGAGTCCGATCTGGTGGAGCCGGCGAAGACCCTGAAGCCCGGCGCGGTGGCCCTGTTGCTGACCGCGCTGGGGATGGGCGGGTTCGCGATCGGGGTGACCGAGTTCGCGGCGATGAGCGTCCTGCCGGATTTCGCCCGGGGACTGGGCGTCGACGAGCCAACGGCCGGGCACGCCATCAGCGCCTATGCGGCCGGCGTGGTGGTCGGGGCGCCGATCCTGGCGGCGTTCGGGGCGCGGTTGCCGCGCTGGATCCTGCTGATCGGGCTGATGGGGCTGTTCGCCGTGGCCAACACCCTCAGCGCCCTGTCGCCGAATTTCGAGACCATGCTGGTCTTCCGCTTCCTGAGCGGCCTGCCGCA
Organism: Brevundimonas sp.; assembly: GCF_036400995.1. Taxonomy (GTDB): domain Bacteria; phylum Pseudomonadota; class Alphaproteobacteria; order Caulobacterales; family Caulobacteraceae; genus Brevundimonas. Next base: position 25,680 of record NZ_DASWWG010000042.1, on the reverse strand, counting down.
CGGGGCCTATTTCGGGGTGGCGGCGCTGGTCGCGGCCTCCGCCGTGCCGTTGAAGTTCCGCACGCGCGCCGTCTCGACCATCCTGATGGGCCTGACCATCGCGACGGTGCTGGGCGTGCCGGTGGTCAATCTGGTCAGCCAGGCGCACGGCTGGCGCTGGACCTTCGGCATCGTCGGCGTGCTGGCGGTGCTGACCATGACGCTGGTCGCCCTGTTCGCGCCGCGCGACCCGGCCCACCCCGACGCCAGCCCCCTGCGCGAGCTGAAGGCGCTGAAGAACCGGCAGGTGTGGCTGACGCTGGGCGTCAGCGCGATCGGCTTCGGCGGCATGTTCGCGGTCTATGCCTATCTGGCCTCGGTGCTGCGCGAGGTGACCCATGTGGGGCCCGAGGTCCTGCCGTGGGTGTTCGCCGTGTTCGGCGTCGGCATGTTCACGGGCAACCTGCTGTGCGCCTGGGCCGGGGACAGGTTCGGCTTGAAGGCGGCGGCGGGCGTGCTGGTGTGGAGCGCGCTCTCCCTGGCCCGTATCCGCTGGCGTCGCAGCATCTGTGGTCGATGCTGGTGATCGTGCTGTTCATCGGCTTCGGCGGCGGGCTGGGCTCGATCCTGCAGACCCGGCTGATGGACGTGGCGGGCGAGGCGCAGACGCTAGCGGCGGCGTTGAACCACTCGGCGTTCAACACGGCCAATGCGCTGGGGCCGCTGCTGGCCGGTACGGCGGTGGCGGCCGGCTTCGGCTGGGCCGCGACGGGCTGGGTGGCGGTGGGCCTGACGCTGGGCGGGCTGGCGATCTGGGTCTGGGCGTGGCTGGACGGGAAGCGCGTGGTCGCCGCTGCAGCCTGAATGTTGCCCGTTCGTTCACGCTATGGTAGCGTGAGCGTCATGGCCGAGATCACGAACGACCTGATCTACGAAGTTCTCAAGTCGATGCAGTCGCGACTTGAGCGGCTGGATGATTCCGTGGGCGAGATCAAAATCGAGCTCACTGCGATCCGCGGTTATGTGTCCGCGATGGCTGTGGACGTCTCGAACATCTATGTCCGCCTCGGCGACCATGATGACCGGCTAGCGCGCATCGAGACCCGTCTTGGGCTTCTTGATCCCGCGCACTGACATTTCGTTCGAACCCTGCTAAACGCCCGCGCCATGAGCGCAGCCGTCATCGTCTTCCCCGGTTCCAACTGTGACCGCGACTGCAAGGTCGCCGTCGAACGCTCCACCGGCGAACAGGTGCAGATGGTCTGGCACGGCGAGACCGAACTGCCCAAGGGGCTGGACCTGATCGTCCTGCCGGGCGGCTTCTCCTACGGCGACTATCTGCGCTGCGGCGCGATGGCGGCGCAGGCCCCGATCATGCAGGCGGTGAAGAAGGCGGCTGACGACGGCGTGGCCGTGGTGGGCATCTGCAACGGCTTCCAGATCCTGTGCGAAGCCGGGCTGCTGCCGGGCGCCCTGCTGCGCAACTCGGGCCTGAAGTACGTCTGCAAGCCGATCAGCCTGACGGTCGCCAACGGCCAGACCCGCTTCACCTCGGGCTATCAGGGCCAGCGCGAGGTCGTGATGACCCAGGGCAACGGCGACGGAAACTACTTCGCCGACGAAGAGACCCTGAAGCGGATCGAGGGCGAGGGCCAGGTGGTCTTCCGCTACGTCGACAATCCGAACGGCTCGGTCGCCGACATCGCCGGCATCCAGAACGCGCGCGGAAACGTGCTGGGCATGATGCCCCACCCGGACCGCGCCTTCGAGGCCGAGCTGGGCTCCGCCGACGGCGCGACCCTGTTCCAGAGCATCTACGCCGCCGCCTGATCCGGCGGTCGCGCAAGGTCGTGTGCCCGACATAAGCTGCGGGCGTGTCGTGATTAATTCACGCGCAGCGGTTTTGCCCGAAGATTGACAACTCCCCGTTCGGCAAGGCATCCCATCGGATCTATCGGGGGAGTGTCCATGTTCAAGAAACTGCTGGCCATCGCGGCTGCGATGACTGTTACCGCCTGTGCGTCGCCCTACATCGCGACGCCCTATGATCGCACCACCGCCAACGTCACCACCATCGCCCTGGCCGACGACTCGCTCGCGCCGCAGGCGATCGCCTACGAAGTCGCCTCGACCGGCGCCAATTTCGGCCTGATCGGCGCCCTGGTGGACGCCGGCATCCAGGAAAGCCGCAAGCAGGCCGTCAACGACGCCCTGGGCACGGTGCAGTTCGACGCTGAAACCATCCTCGAGCGCCGGATCACCTCGACGCTGACGACCCAGGGCTACACCGTCCAGACGCTGAGCGGTGATCGTGAGAAGCGCGATTTCCTGGTCAGCTATCCGGCCGCCGGCTCGGACGCCTATCTGGATATCGTCGTCACCGAGTACGGCTACATGTCCTCGGGCGCCGGCCAGCCCTTCCGTCCGACCGTGTACGCCAAGGTCCGCCTGATGCGCGCCAGCGACAACACGCTGCTGATGGAAAACATGATCCTGTACAATCCGATCGCGCCCACCGAGGGCGTGATCACCCTGGCGCCGAACCCGGAGTACGCCTTCCGCAACCGTGAGGGTCTGCTGGAAGATCCGACCCGCCTGGCCGCCGGTCTGGAAGACGCGCTGGTGCGGGTGGCCGACACGGCCGCCCAGCTGATGCGCTGAGGTCCGGTTCGATGAACCGCCTCAACGCACTCGTGACCCTGGCCGCAGGCGTAAGCCTGCTGGCCGGGTGCGCCACCACGACCTACGCGCCGCCGCCTTCGGCAACGCTGGACTACGCCGGGACCAACTGCGCCGCCTCGCCGGATCTGGTGACGGCGATCAGCCTGACCCCGGACAAGGAACGCGCGCTGTACACGGTGACCGCGCCGGCCGCCGCCGGGTGCCTGACCCGGACGGAAGGGGGCGACACGCCCTATGTGACCTTCGCGCTTCCGGCGGACCACGCGGACAAGACGATCATCGTCGGCGCGGTGCTGGAGCCGCTTCGAATCCAGTCGCCCGCCGTGGCCCTGCTGGACCGCGAAGGCCGGGTGACCCGCACCTTCAGCGCCGAGGACTACATGTACCGGGGCTCGGTCTATTCGGTGCAGTTCCGCCCGCGTGAGACCGAGGCCTATGTGCTGGTGACCACCGACCCGGCCCGGGTCGGCCAGCGCTACGACTCGATCGTCGTGGGCGTGATGACCACCACCGTGTCGACCGGCTACGGCACCTCGCAATGGCGCTCCGGCACCGAGCAGGCGCAGTCGCGGGTCTTCTCCTGGGAGGGCACGATCCAGGTCTCCGTCGCGGACAGCGACACCGAGGAGGAAGGCGCGCAGTAGGCCTGCGCTCCAATCCGACACCGGATGACGGCGGGGGTGCGCGGCGCCCCCGCCGTTTCTTTTTGCACGGGCTTGACCCGCCTGCCGCTTTGTCGAACGTCGTGGCCGCATCGGAGCGGGAGGGCCCATGTTCATCAGCGAGCGCCAGAAGATGATCTCGGGCCAGCCGTACAATCCCGGCGATCCCGAACTGCAGGACGACCAGACCGCCGCCAAGCACTGGATGGCGCGCTACAACGCCTCGCTGGCGGCCAGCCCGGCGGATCGTCGGGACCTGCTGCGCCAGAAGCTGGGCGAGGTCGGCGAAGGCGCGGTGATCCGTCCGCCCTTCCATTGCGACTACGGCTACAACATCCGGCTGGGGCGCAACGTCTTCCTGAACTTCAACTGCGTGATCCTGGACGTGTGCGAGGTCGAGATCGGCGACCTGACCCAGATCGGGCCGGGCGTGCAGATCCTGACCGCCGACCATCCGCGCGACCCGGAAGAGCGGGCGCGGGGGCTGGAGTTCGGCAAGCCGATCAAGATCGGCCGCAACGTCTGGATCGGCGGCGGGGCGCTGCTGATGCCGGGGATCACGGTCGGCGACGACGCGGTGATCGGCGCGGGATCGGTAGTGACGCGGGACGTCGCCCCGGGCGCGACGGTGATGGGCAATCCGGCGCGCGAGAAGCGCTGATCACACGCCCCAGGCGCCGCCGCCCGCGCCGTAGTCGTCGATCGACTGGAACAGGGCCGAGACCAGCGCCCGCTCCTCCTCCGTCAGCTCGGGCTTCCAGACATCGAAGATCAGGATGGTGCGCTCCAGCCCGCTGTCGTTGCGCGCCTCATGCTCGATGGTGTCGTCGAAGGCCCAGGCCTGACCTTCCGTCCACTCGCGCACGTCATTGCCGACGCGGAAGCGGCTGCCCGGCGGGGCGATCAGCGGCAGGTGGCAGATCAGGCGGGTGTTGATCAGGCCATGGTGGGCGGGAATGCGCGCGCCCGGCGCCAGCTTCGAGAACAGGATCGACGGCGTGCGGCCGGGCACCCGGCACAGGGGCAGGCCCTCCAGCGCCTCGAGCGTACGGGGGCACCGGGCGGCCAGCGGTTGCTCAGCCCCGTCCTTCCACAGGAACAGGGCGCTCCAGTCGGGATTGTCGACCATGCCCGCGGTGTCGCCGTTGGGACGATCCGCGCGCTTCTCGACATAGGGGCGGAACAGGTCCGGCTCGGCCAGCAGGGCCTCCAGCTCGTTGCGGATGTCGGCGGTCGCCTGCTCGACCTGCGCCAGCCAGGGCAGGGTTTCACGAGGCTGGAACTGGATCTGGGGCAGGCCGGGGAACAGGTAGAAGAGCGGCTGCTGCTGATAGAGCTGCTTGCGGCCCGCCATCAGGTCCAGCGACAGGCTGAAGCGGTCGCTGGAGGTCGCGGGGTCGAAGCCCGACCGTCCGAGGCTGTCCGTCAGATGGGTCTGGAATCGCTCGGCCTGGGCGCGCGCGGCGGACTGGGCCCGACGCAGGTCGGCGACGAGGTCGGGCGTCAGGGCGCGGCCGTCCCCGGCGGTCCGCAGGGCGTTGCTGTAGAAGGCCGCCGCGCCGCGCCCGTCCCCCAGTGCGTCCAGCGCATCGCCCTTGGCGATCAGGGCGCGGATGTCGCGCGGATCGGCCCGCAAGCGGCTGTCGGCGTCGGCGAGCCGCCGACGATGTGCGTCCTGATCGCTGATCCCCGCATGCGCCATACAGGGATCGGAGGTCGTCGAGCAGCGTCCGTCAAGGGACGGTGCGCATCTTTTCCCCGCTCAGGTCGGCAGATCGTCCGAAACGTTGCGCACGGGCCCGGGCTCGCCGGGCTCATCGGCATCATCCACGTCGGGCGTCCGGATTCCGCCCGCGTCCCTCTGGGCCTTCAGTTCGCGCTCGCCGAGGCCGAGCCCCTGTTCGCGGGCGCGGTCGGTCTGGACGAAGTCGGTTTCGAAATGGGGTTTCTCTTCAGCCATCGGTCCTCTCCGGGGTGTGGAGGTTCAACCGGATCAAGCGACCGCCGGTTCCGGTGAACCAATAACCGTCGCCGGACGTAGATCGTCGGTACAGAGACCGGAGCCCGCATGTCCTCGATCGTTCGCCCCACCTCCGCCCAGCAGACGCGCCGGCTGGTCGTCGCGGCCTGCGCGGTGTTCGCCATCGTGGTGGCGCAGGCGCAGATACTGATGGGCTGGGGCCAGAGCGCGGCGGAGTTCGCCGCCGACAGCGACGCGACCCTGAAGGTCGCCGGCTATGCCTTCGCCATCTGGGGCGTGATCTATCTGGGCCTGCTGATCTACGCCGTCTGGCAGGTCCTGCCCGCGACGGGTGAAAGTGAGCTGCTGACCCGGCTGGGCTGGCCGTCCGCCCTCGCCTTCCTCGGCATCGGCTGGTGGATCGTCGCGGCGGCCTTTGACTGGGAGGTCGGGACGATCCTGCTGATCTTCGGCTCGCTTCTGGTGCTGTTGGTCCCGCTGCTGATGAACGCCCCGACCATCCGCGCCCTGTCCCGCACGGCGATCGAGCGCTGGACCGTGGTCTGGCCGCTGGCGCTGCTGGCGGGCTGGCTGGGCGTCGCCGCGCCGCTGAACCTGCTGACGGTGCTGACCGGAAACGGCGACCTGCCGACGGTCCTGTCGCCGACGGTGTGGGCCCTGATCGCCGTAACGGCCGTGACGCTGAAGGCGCTGGTGGTCACCTGGGTGCTGCGGACGCCCGCCTTCGCCCTGCCGATCGCCTGGGGCCTGCTGGGCGCGTTCGTCGCCGAGCTGGAGCGCAACCCCACCCTCGCGATCGGAGCGATGCTGGCATCAGGGGTGACGCTGGTGGGGTCGGTGATCCTCACCTTCCGGCTGAAGCCGCCGATCGAGAAACCCGCCTAAAGGCGACCGGCGAAGGGCGGGGCGCCCGGTTCCGGGTGGTCAGGATCATCGTCCGCCGCCCCCACGTCAAAGGCGCCCGATTCGTCGAAACCCACGCTGCCCACGCCCGTCGCCGAACCGGTCAGGCGCTGGCGGCTCTTCATCGCCAGTTCCTGCGCGAGGGCCTTCAGGCGAGCGGCCTCCTCGGGATCATTGGACAGGTCCATCTGCTGATGGTCGGGGGTGATGTCGTCGCGACTGTGCATCAGTCGTCCTCCGCCGGAGTGGTGTCGTCATTGGCCGCTTCGCGCGCGGCGCGCTCGGCCATGGCTGTGGCCCCGGCGTCATCGGCGGCGATGGTCGGCGCGTTCGGGTCCTCCGGCGTGGCGGCCGGATCGATGGGCTGTTCCGCCATGAAAGCCTCCTTCGGCTGGCGTTCGCCGATTCAATGGCCCGCACCGGGCGATGTTCCGCTCTGCATGGCTGACAGAACCGCCTTCTGTCGCTAGAAGGCGCGGCCATGAGCGCTCCCGAAAAGACCATGGCCGAGCTGGCTGCCGAATACGGCTTGGCTCCGAACGAATATCAGGTCGTCCTGGACCGGCTGGGTCGAGAACCCAACCAGGTCGAACTGGGCGTCTTCTCGGTGATGTGGTCCGAGCACTGCTCGTACAAGTCCTCGAAGATTCATCTGGGCAAGTTCCCGACCAAGGGTCCGCGGGTCATCTGCGGTCCGGGCGAGAACGCCGGGGTCATCGACATCGATGACGGCGACGCCTGCATCTTCAAGATGGAGAGCCACAACCACCCGTCCTTCATCGAGCCCTATCAGGGCGCGGCGACGGGCGTGGGCGGCATCATGCGCGACGTCTTCACCATGGGCGCGCGCCCGGTGGCCCTGCTGAACGCCCTGCGCTTCGGCGACGTGGAGCACGAGAAGACGAAGCGTCTGGTCTCAGGCGTGGTCTCGGGCATCGGCGGCTACGGCAACTGCGTCGGCGTGCCGACCGTGGCGGGCGAGACCAATTTCCACTCCGGCTACAACGGCAACATCCTGGTCAACGCCATGTGCGTGGGTCTGGCGAAGTCGGACGCCATCTTCTACTCGGCCGCCCCGGCGGCGGGCCTGTCGGTGGTTTACTTCGGATCGAAGACCGGCCGCGACGGCATCCACGGCGCAACCATGTCGTCGGCGGAATTCGACGATGAGTCCGAATCGAAGCGCCCGACCGTGCAGGTCGGCGATCCGTTCGCCGAGAAGCTGCTGATCGAGGCGACGCTTGAGCTGATGGCCTCGGGCGCCGTCGCCGCCATCCAGGACATGGGCGCCGCGGGCCTGACCTCGTCCTCGGTCGAGATGGCCGGCAAGGGCGGCGTCGGCATCGAGCTGAACATGGACGCCGTGCCCCAGCGCGAAGAAGGCATGACCGCCTACGAGATGATGCTGTCGGAATCGCAGGAGCGGATGCTGGCGGTCCTGAAGCCGGGCCGCGAGGAAGACGGCTACCGCATCTTCCAGAAATGGGGTCTGGACGCGGCCGTGATCGGCGTGACCACCGACACCGGCCGTCTGGTGCTGAAGCATCACGGCGAACTGGTCTGCGACGTGCCGCTGGCCCCGCTGTTCGACGATGCGCCGCTGTACGACCGTCCGTGGGTGCAGCCGGAGCTGCAGCCTCGCCTCGATCCGAAGGACGTGCCGGCGCCGGAGAACTGGACGGACGCGGTGCTGAACGTCCTGACCTGCCCGGACATGGCGTCCAAGCGCTGGATCTGGGAGCAGTACGACCGCCACGTGATGGCCGACACCCTGCACGACTCGGCCACCGGCGCCGACGCGGGCGTGGTGCGGGTGCACGGCACGGACAAGGGTCTGGCCGTCACCAGCGACTGCACCCCGCGCTATGTGCAGGCCGATCCCTATGAAGGCGGCAAGCAGTGCGTGGCCGAGGCCTGGCGCAACCTGACCGCCGTCGGCTCGCGCCCGATCGCCATCACCGACAACCTGAATTTCGGCAACCCGCAGCGCCCCGAGATCATGGGCCAGATCGTGCGCGCCATCGACGGCATGGCCGAGGCCTGCCGCGAGCTGGACTTCCCGGTCGTGTCGGGGAACGTCAGCCTCTACAACGAGACCAACGGCGTCGCCATTCCGCCGACCCCGACGGTCGGCGCGGTCGGCCTGCTGCCCAACTATGACACCGTCACCGGCTTCGGCGGCGCGGTCGAGGGCGATACGCTGGTGCTGATCGGCGAGACCCACGGCGAACTGGGCGCCTCGATCTATCTGCGCGAAGTGCTGGGCCGTGAAGACGGCGCCCCGCCGCCGGTGGACCTGAAGCTGGAACGCAAGACCGGCGACTTCGTGCGCGGTCTGATCGAGAGCGGCGAACTGACCTGCGTTCACGACCTGTCGGACGGCGGTCTGGTCGGCGCGGCGGCGGACATCGCCCTGGCCTCGGACGCCGGCGTCGAGCTGAACGCCTCGAGCGCCGCCCACGCCCACGCCTTCCTGTTCGGCGAGGACCAGGCCCGCTATCTGGTCGCCGTGACCGACGCCAACGCCCTGATCGCCAAGGCGCAGGACGCGGGGCTGCACGCCTCGGTCGTCGGCGTGGTGAAGGGCGCGGACTTCGCCTCGTCGGGTCCGAAGGGCGAACTGTTCCGCCTGCCCGTCGCGCACCTGCGCGAGATGCACGAAAGCTGGATGCCGACCTGGATGAACGGCTGATGCGCGCCGCGTTCGGCCTGATCGCCCTGGTGATGCTGGCCGCCTGCGAGGGGGGCGGCGATCCGGTCGAGCAGGCCCTGCGCGAAACGGCGGCGGCCAACCATTCGGCGGCGACGCGGGAAACGGCGAGCGCCGAACCGGCGCCGCCTGCGACACCGGCTGTCTGCGATATTGAAGTCACCTTCGGAAGCTATGGCGGCGGCGTCGATGGCGACCTGCGCGAGGCCGTTTCGGCCCTGACCCGGAATGATCCCGGCGTCATCGAAGCCGAGAACAAGCCCTGGGGTCGCGAGGGTGAAAGCACCCTGTGCATCCGGACGAAGGACGAGGTCACGGCCAACCGGATCTATGGGACCATCGCCGCGCAGATCCCGCAAACCAGCACCCGCGCACCGACCTCGGTCCGTCATCGCGACGGTCGCAGCCGGGCCTCGACCTACCCCACAGCCTCGTAGACGTCTGTACGGCGGGTTAGCCCGCCCTCAGACGACCGGGATCGCCTGGCTGAGGCGGCCGCCGACGCGGAGGGGCTCGACGCGGGTGGCCAGGCCGGTGCGGTCGTCGGTCTCGACATAGACGCCGCAGATGGTGGCCGGGCCGTGGGCCGGGGTGTAGCGGCCGCCGGACAGGCGGGTGGTGAAGCGCCGCAGGGGCTCTTCCTTGTCGTTGCCGATGACCGAGTCGTAGTCGCAGCAGCCGCCGGCGTCGGTCTGGTAGGCGGTGCCGCCCGGCAGGATCTGGCAGTCGGCGGTCGGGACGTGGGTGTGGGTGCCCACCACCAGCGAGGCGCGGCCGTCGCAGAAATGGCCCATGGCCATCTTCTCGGAAGTGGCCTCGGCATGGATGTCGACGATGATGGCGTCTGCCGCCATGCCCATCGGACAGGCGGCCAGTTCCTTCTCGACCGCGCTGAACGGATCGTCCATCGGGTCCATGTGGACGCGGCCCAGCACGTTCATGACCAGGATGGTGCGGCCCGACTGGGTCTCGAACAGGTTGGCGCCGGCGCCCGGCGCATCCATCAGGCGCGGATAGTTGAGCGGGCGGATCAGGCGCGGCTCGCGCACGATATAGGTCAGGGCCTCGCGCTGGTCCCAGCTGTGGTTGCCCAGCGTCAGGCAGTCGGCGCCGGCCATGAACAGCTCGTTGGCGGTGTGCTCGGTGATGCCGAAGCCGCCCGCGGCGTTCTCGGCGTTGACCACCACGAAATCGAGCTTCAGGTCGCGCTTGAGCGCGGGAAGATGGTCGGACAGACCGTCGCGGCCGGACTTGCCGACCACATCACCGAAGAAGGCGAGACGCATATCAAAATACCTTTCGGGCGGCGGTATAGCCGACCTCGGTCAGAACGCCATGCAGGCGTATGTCGTGCCCCTCCACCGGCAGGTCATCGACCTGCTGTCCGGCGTAGGCGAAACCGATGCGGATCGCGTCCGGAAGAGCGGCGAAGGTGCGGTCATAGTAGCCGCCGCCCTGCCCCAGCCGGCCGCCCTCAAGGTCGAAGGCGAGCAGGGGCGTCAGGATCAGCGCTGGGCTGAGCGTCTCGGCCAGCGGCAAGGGCGCGGGCACGCCCGCCTGATCCAGCTCCAGCGGCTCGCCGGGCGACCAGCGGCGGAAGATCATGGCGGCGTCGCGCCGGGTCACCACCGGCAGGCAGAGGCTGCGGCCCTGCCGGATCAGGGCGAGGGCGAGGGCGTCGGTGTCCAGTTCCGAACCGATGGCGCGGTAGATCGCGACGGGATCACCCGTCGGCAGGGCGCTGATGTGGGATGCGGCGCGTTCGGCGGCCTGAGGGTCGAGCCCGGCCAGCCGCTTGCGCCGGGTGCGCATGTCCGAACGAAGCTGGCTCTTGTCCGTCATGGGGATCGGGTACCGCATCCGGCGCCCCGCCACCATCCTTCGCCGAAGGAGAGGAATGCGCTCAAGCAGCGAGCGACCGCGTCGCGAGCGTTAGCGCACAAAAGAGAGAAAGGGTGGCGGCGCCGCGAGGACCGTGAAGAACTGTTCAATCCTCTCGACCTGGGTAGCCAGGTGGGCTCCGTGTGCCCGGGCCCTCGAGCCCAAACAGGGACAGATCCCTTCGAGTGAATTAAGGTCGCGAGGATAAGTCGTCTTCGACGTGAACCGCAGCATGACCCGCCGGGGACCAAGATAGTCCTTCGCCGGGGGCGGAACAATGGCGGCAGGTCAGGTGTCGTGGAAGATCGCGTCCTGACCGAGCAACCGGCCCAGCCACGGATGGTCCAGCGCGAGGGTGAAGGCGAAACGGCCCTGCCCCAGATCGCGATGGGTGATGGTCAGGGCGCCGGGCTCGGCCCAGCGCGGGAAGCGGAGGCGCAGTCCCAGCACGGTCGCGAAGTAGAAGGCGCTGCGGAAGACCAGCGCGCCGTCCTCGGCTGTGACGTTCAGAGCCATGCCGATCCCGGCGCCGACATGCTCTTCCAGACCGGTCGGACCGGCGAAGCGCTTGGCGCTGTGGATCACCTGCGGGAAGCCGTCGGCGCGGACGTACATCCGGCTCCAGACCTGACCCTGGCCGACCGCGTCCTCGGTGACGGTGACGACGCTGACCCCCGGATTGAACACCAGCGGCAGGGGCGCGCCGATCACCCGGCAGAGCTGGGCGAGCAGACGGCCCGGGAGGTTGGCGTGCACCGTCTCGACTTCGCCGCGGTAGACGACGGTGGCCCCGGGGCTCATCCGCTTGCTGAAGCGACGGCGGACCGCGAGCGGCAGCGCGGCCCAGTCGGCGGCGGGCAGAAGGGCGCGGAAGCGGAGGTCGACCAGTTCGCCCTCGTCCTGCCGGTCCTCGATCCTGATCGCTGCGACGGCCCCCATCGTCCCCTCCCCTCCTGTTACTTGCCGCCCGGGATGAGCGCCGCGATGCGGGCGCCCAGCTTGAGCAGCGCCATCAGCTTGGGCCGGGCCACCGTGGTGATCTGGCCGTACCAACGGTCGATCGTCTCGGTGAACTCCAGCATCTCCTTCAGCCGTTTCAGCGCGACCGGGTGGACCGTCGGATCCGTCTCGGCCTCGGCGACGCAGGCGCGCAGGGTTTCGAGCGCCGGATCGATCTCCTTGGCCTTGCGGCCGGCGGCGATGCGGGAGGCGACCTCCCAGACGTCGACTTCGGCCTCGAAATGATCGCGGCGGTCGCCCCGGACGGGGACGCGCCGGATCAGGTTCCAGGCCAGCAACTCCTTCAGGGAGTTTGAGACATTGGAACGGGCCATCTCCAGCGCGACGGAGATGTCCTCCGCCGTCATCGGCGCCTCGGCCGTCATGAGCAGGGCGTGGATCTGGGCGACAGAACGGTTCACGCCCCAGAAGCCGCCCATCTCGCCCCAATGCAGGACGAAGCGTTCGATCGGCGCAGGGATTTTCGGTATTTCTGTCATGACAGAAATATCAGACACGACAGGTCGAGTGTCAAGCCGGAGACGCGGGGTCTCCGGCTTGCTGGTCCATCAGTCGCGCGGGAAGCGCGTGGGAGCCGGCTCCTCGACGCGGTGGATCTCCATCGCATCACCGGTCAGGCGCACGCGAAGGCGGTCGTCGGTTCCCTCCACGGCGAACAGGCCGCCCCGGGCCAGCGGCGCCAGCCGGTAGCGGTCGCCGTTGCTGCGCCGCCAGAACAGGACGCCGTCCTCCAGTTCGATGACCCGCCCGCCGTAGGCGCCCGTGAGACCCTGCAGGTCCGTGGACGCGAGGGTGACGGGGTGCAGCCGGGCCTCGACGCCGACACGGGCCCACTCCCACCCCGCCCGGTCGACCGGATCGGCGTCGGTCCGTTCCAGGAGAGCGGCGAGCGCCAGCCCGCTGGCCGTATCCAGCGCGGTCAGGGGATCCACCGCCACGTCCGGGCTGACGCCGACCCCCTCCCAGTTGGTCCCCGAGACGGGATGAACCGGACGGCCGTAGGACACGCTCAACACGAAGCCCGGCGCGATCGGGACGAAGGTGTTGTTGTTGGCCGCCCCGCCGGTGGTTCCGCCGACCAGCGTCCCGAGCCGGAACTGCTGGACGTCATAGGCGAAGGCCTCGGCGGCCGATCCGACCTGTCGGCTGGTCAGCACATAGAGGGGCTTGCCGATCATCCGCCCGGCCGGGAGGTGGTCGAGCGCCCGGGACTGGGTCGGCTCCTCGCCCGCCTGCAGGAAGGTGATGTCGAGCTGGTCCGGCTCCATGAAGTGGCTGAGGAGGTAGCGGACGGCCGCGTGGTCGCCGCCGCCGTTGCCGCGCAGGTCGATGATGACCGCGTCCCCTTCCCGCAGGAAGCGCATCGCGTCGTCGTAGGCCTGGCCGGTTCGGTCCTGGACCCAGTGGAAGGTGCTGATCTTCAGGTAGCGCACATTCCCCGGAAGGATGCGCATTTCGGTGAGGCCGTTGTTGCTGCGCCGCGCCGCGGCGGCCCAGATGGCCAGAAACTCGGGATTGTCGAAGACGTCCCCCTCCGCCCCGGCCGCGGCGGCGTACTGGGCCGGATCGTTGACCAGATACATGTGCCCGTCGCCGCTGGACTCGCGCAGGTCGGCGCTGAGGCGTTCGGCAAAGGCGCCGCGTTCGGCGGTGTCGTAGCGTCCCGAGGCCAGCCCCTCGTTCAGCCGGTCGCGGATCGCGGCGACACGATCCGGGAAGACATAGCGCGCCTCGACGGCGGCGATGACCGCGCCGACCGCCCCGGCGCGTTCCGCCGCCGTCATGGGGGCGGTGGCGGTGCGGGCCACCGCAACGGGTTGCGCGCGCTGGGCGACCGCCGGGCCCGCGACAAGGGCGGCGGCGCAGACGGTCAGGACAAGGGAGAGACGGCTCATTGATCGGCTCCGGACAGGGCGGTCGAGGCCTCCGCCAGACGAGCGGAGAAGGGCTGCTGGTCGAGAGCCTCCAGCGCCCGGCCGAGCACGTCGGCCAGCGGCTGCCCGATGTCGGCGTCCAGGCCCTCGGAGGCGGCGGCCGTGGCGGCCCAGCAGCGGCGAAGGGCGGGAAGCTGCGCATGGGCGAAGGCCGTCAGGGTGACGATGCGCTCGCGGGCGTCCTTGCCGGGCTCGAGCGAGACCCAGTCGCGGGCGGCCATCTGGCTGACGGTCTGGCTGACGGCGGAATGGGTGACACCGGTCCGCGCGGACAGGGTCCGGAGGCTGGCGGGGCCGTCGTTGAGCAGGGCCCGCAGGATGGGCGTGAACCGCGGCCGGTAATCCAGGCCGGCGTCGACGTAGGCCTGCTCGACCGCGCCGTCGAGGTGCTCGATCAGCCGCCGGAGCAGGACGCCGTGTGTGCGTTGGGAGTAAGGCATGAGCGAGATATATAAGCGCTGTTATATCTGCTCAAATGACAAATGGGACAGGTTGGCTGTCCGCTGTTCAAAGTCCCTGGGCGATCTTCTCCAGCCGGGCGGCGACGGCGTTCAGGGCCTCGGCCACACCGTCGGTGGACGGGGCGGCGGGCTCGGCCGGGGCGGCGGCGGCGCCGTTGGTGCGAGCCTCGTGGAGTTCGTCGGCCAGCAGCAGGCCCGCCATCAGGAACAGGCGCAGGTCGCCGACGTGGCCGACCTCGCCCGCCACCTGGCGCACATGGCCGTCGAACTGGCCGGCGAGCGCGCGCACCCGCTCCTCCTGACCGTCCGCGCAACCGACGGCGTAGGGGCGACCGTTGATCTCGACCGTCACCGTGGCCATCAGCGCGCCTCCTGCTCGGCCAGGGTCTCGCGAATCGCCTCGGCGGCGCGGGACAGGGCCTCGGCCGCGTCGCGACCGGCGGCCTCGAGCTCGTGAATGCGGGCGCGGTCGGTCTCGCTGGAGGGCTGGGGCGCGAACAGGTCGTCGTCCGGAACGCGGCGCGCGCCGGCGGCGCGGCTCTTCAGGTCGAGCAGACGGCGCTCGAGCAGGGCCAGCGCCCTGTCGACACGATCCTTAGCGGCCGTTGCAGCATCCATCCGGTCAGAACCTCCAGATTCCGTATAGAACCCGCGCGCGCGTCGGGGTAAAGCGGCGCGCCTCCCTTTTTCCGCCTTCCGACGAAAGGTCTCCACAGTGACCGACGCCAAAGCCGTACCCGCGAAAGCCACCCCGAAGCAGATGGCGGACGCCATCCGCGTACTGGCCATGGATGGCGTTGAAAAGGCGAAGAGCGGCCACCCCGGCATGCCGATGGGGATGGCGGACGTGGCGACCGTCCTGTTCTCCAAATTCCTGAAGTTCGACGCGAGCCGCCCCGACTGGGCCGACCGCGACCGCTTCATCCTGTCGGCCGGCCACGGTTCGATGCTGATCTACGCCCTGCTCCACCTGACCGGCTACAAGGCCGCGACCAAGGAAGAGCTGTCGAACTTCCGTCAGTGGGGCTCGAAGACGGCGGGTCACCCCGAGTACGGCCACATGCCGGGCGTCGAGGTCACCACCGGCCCGCTGGGTCAGGGTCTGGCCACCTCGGTCGGCTTCGCGCTGGCGGAACGTCATCTGGCGGCCAAGTACGGTGACGATCTGGTCGATCACCGGACCTGGGTCATCGCGGGCGACGGCTGCCTGATGGAAGGCGTGTCGCAGGAGGCCATCGCGCTGGCCGGCCGCCTCAAGCTGAACAAGCTGCACGTCCTGTGGGACGACAACGACATCACCATCGACGGCAAGGTCTCGCTGTCGGACGTCACCGACCAGAAGGCGCGATTCAAGGCCGCGGGCTGGGCCGTGAAGGCCGTCGACGGCCATGACATGAAGGCGGTGAAGTCGGCCCTGCAATGGGCGACCCGGCAGGACAAGCCGACGCTGATCGCGTGCAAGACCAAGATCGGCAAGGGCGCCGCCACCATGGAAGGCAGCCACAAGACCCACGGCGCGGCGCTGGGCGCGGCCGAGATCGCGGCGACCCGTCTGGGTCTGGCCTGGGATCACGATCCGTTCGAAATGCCGGAAACCATCCTGTCGGCCTGGCGCAAGGTCGGCCGCAAGGGCGCCAAGGCCCGCAAGGCGTGGGAAGCCCGACTGAAGGACTCGAAGCAGGCCGCCGACTTCACCCGCGCGATGAAGGGCGACCTGCCCGAGAGCGCCTTCGCCAAGCTGGACGCCAAGATCGCCGAACTGGTCGAGACCAAGCCCGCGCAGGCCACCCGCCAGTCGTCGGGCGCGGCGCTGGACGAACTGTTCGCCGCCGTCCCTGAACTGATCGGCGGCTCGGCCGACCTGACCGGCTCGAACAACACCTTCGTCAAGGACACCCCGATCCTCGACGCCCCGACCTATGAAGGCCGCTACATCAACTACGGCATCCGCGAGTTCGGCATGGCCGCGGCGATGAACGGTCTGGCGCTGCACGGCGGGGTGATCCCGTACGGCGGCACCTTCATGGTCTTCTCGGACTACAGCCGCCCGGCGATCCGTCTCGGCGCCCTGATGGGCGTGCGCGCGGTGCACGTTCTGACCCACGACTCCATTGGTCTGGGCGAAGACGGCCCGACCCACCAGCCGGTCGAGCATCTGGCCGCCCTGCGCGCCATCCCGAACCTGCTGGTCTTCCGCCCGGCGGACACCATCGAGGCGATGGAGGCCTGGAAGGTCGCCCTGCAGACCAAGACCGCCCCGTCGGCCCTGTGCCTGTCGCGCCAGAAGACCGCCGCCGTGCGCGTCACCGCCTCGTCGGAGAACCTGACGGCCAAGGGCGCCTATGAACTGCGCGCCGCCAAGGGCGAGGCCAAGGCCACCCTGTTCGCCACCGGCACCGAGGTCCCGCTGGCGCTGGAAGCCGCTGACCGACTGGAAGCCAACAACATCCCGACCCGCGTGGTCTCGGTCCCCTGCTTCGAACTCTTCTTCGCGCAGCCGAAGTCGTATCAGGACAGCGTCATCGGTCGCGGCACCGTGCGCGTCGCCGTCGAGGCCGCCCTGCAACAGGGCTGGGAGCGCTTCATCGGCGAGGACGGCGGCTTCGTCGGCATGACCGGCTTCGGCGCCTCGGCCCCGGCGGAAGTGCTGTACGAGAAGTTCGGCATCACCACCGAGGCGGTCGTCGCGGCGGTCAAGGCGCGGCTCTGATCCCATGAGCCGCCTCGGCGCCGTCAGCCTGCTGGTCCGCGACTATGACGAGGCCATCGCCTTCTATGTCGGCAAGCTGGGCTTCGACCTCGCCGAGGACACCGACATGGGCGGCGGCAAGCGCTGGGTGACCGTGCGGCCGAAGGGCGGGGAGACCGCCCTGCTGCTGGCGAAGGCGACGACGCCGGAGCAGGTCGCGCGTGTCGGCGATCAGGCGGGGGGACGGGTCTGGCTGTTTCTGGAGACCGACGACTTCGCGCGGGACCATGCGGCGTGGACGGCGGCGGGGGTGGCCTTCCGCGAGGAGCCGCGCCATGAGGCCTACGGCGTGGTCGCGGTGTTCGAGGACCTGTATGGCAACGCCTGGGACCTGATCCAGCCCGCCGGGGACGCCGCCTGATGCTTCGTATCGCCGCCGCCGTGATCGCCCTGGCCTTCGCGGCGCCCGCGACGGCGCAGACGGTCGAGCCGACGCCCATCGTGATCGGCCAGTCCTTCGCCCTGCCCTCGGCCACCTATGGCGGGACGCGCGAGATCAATGTCTGGCTGCCGCCGGGCTACGGGCAGTCCGATCAGACCTATCCGGTGCTGTACCTGCTGGACGGCGGGCAGGCGCAGGACTTCCACCACATCTCGGGTCTCGCCCAGCTGGGGACCATCGTCGGCGCCACACGCGATGTGATCGTCGTGGGCGTGACCTCGGTGGATCGCCGCAATGAGCTGGCCCTGCCGACCGATAATCCGGAGCTGATCGCCCGCTATCCGACGCAGGGACAGTCGGCGCGGTTCCGGCAGTTCCTGGCGGACGAGCTCCTGCCCTTCGTGGAAGCGCGCTACCGCACCAACGGCGAGACGGCGCTGATGGGCGAGTCCCTCGCGGGCCTGTTCGTGGTGGAGACCTTCCTGAAGGAACCGCAGATGTTCGACGCCTACGTCGCCGTCAGCCCCAGCCTGTGGTGGGACGGCGGGCAGCTGGCGCGGCAGGCAGGGGCGCACCTGCGCGACCACTCCAATGACCCGCGCACCCTGATCCTGACCCTCGGCGACGAGGGCGGGGAGATGCAGGCGGCGATGGATGTACTGGTCGGCAATCTGCGGGACTTCGCCATGCCGGGCCTGAGCTGGACCTATGAGCCGCGCCCGACCGAGAGCCACGCCACCATCTATCACGGCGCCGCGCTGGACGCCTTCCGGCGGCTGTACGCCCTGCCGCCCGCCAACTGACCGGAGACTGACCCCCATGCGTATCGGCACCCCGCTTTCCGACTCCGCCATTCGCGTGATGCTTCTCGGCTCCGGCGAGCTGGGCAAGGAGGTGGCCCTCGAGCTGCAGCGGCTGGGCGCCGAGGTGATCGCGGTGGACCGCTATCCGAACGCCCCGGCCATGCAGGTGGCGCACCGCAGCCACGTGATCCCGATGACCGATCCTCAGGTGCTGAACGGCGTGATCATGGCCGAGGCCCCGCACATCATCGTGCCGGAGATCGAGGCCATCGCGACGGACGTGCTGGCGCGGATCGAGGAAGCCGGGATGGCGACCGTGATCCCCACCGCCCGCGCGACCGTGCTGACCATGAACCGCGAGGGCATCCGCCGGCTGGCGGCGGAAGAGCTGGGCCTGCCGACCAGCCCCTACGCCTTCGCCACCTCGGCCGAGGCACTGGCCGCCGCCGCGAACGAGATCGGCCTGCCGGTGTTCGTGAAGCCGGTGATGTCGTCCTCGGGCAAGGGCCAGTCGATGATCGAGGCGCTCGAGGACGCCGCCAACGCCTGGGCCTACGCCCAGTCCGGCGGACGGGTCGAGACGGCGACGGTGATCGTCGAGGGCCGGATCGACTTCGATTTCGAGATCACCCTGCTGACCGTGCGATCGAAGGCGGCGGACGGTTCGATCCGCACCGACTTCTGCGCCCCCATCGGCCACCGGCAGGTGAAGGGCGACTATGTCGAAAGCTGGCAGCCGCAGGCGATGACCGCCGCAGCCCTGGCTTCGGCGCAGGACATCGCGGGCAAGGTGACGGCGGCGCTGGGCGGTCTGGGCGTGTTCGGGGTCGAACTGTTCGTGAAGGGCGACCAGGTCTGGTTCTCGGAAGTCAGCCCGCGTCCGCACGACACCGGACTGGTCACTCTGGCGACCCAGACGATGAGCGAGTTCGCCCTGCACGCCCGCGCCATCCTGGGCCTGCCGGTGGACGTCAGCCAGCGCGAGCCGGGCGCCAGCGCGGTCATCTACGGGGGGATCGAAGCTGCCGGCATCGCCTTCGAGGGCGTGGCCGAGGCCCTGTCGGTGCCGACCGCCGACCTGCGCCTGTTCGGCAAGCCCGAGAGCTTCGAGCGGCGCCGCATGGGCGTGGCGCTGGCGCGGGGCGCGGACACCGATCAGGCCCGCGAGCGCGCCCGTGAAGCCTCAGGGAAGGTCCGCCCCGTCGCCGGCTGAGGCCGGCGCCTCCGCCGCCCCTTCGCGCAGCGTCGCCAGAGCGACGTCCAGCGGCGGGTCCCGTCCCTCGCGGATGGCCGACCAGTCGTCGGCGACCGGGATGTCCGGCGTGACGCCGACCTTCTCCAGGTTCACGCCGTTCGGCGTGGTCATGACGATCATGCCGACGCGAAGCAGGCCGCCGTCCGGCAGGTTGATCGCCCGCGTGCCGGTGACGGCGCCGCGGGTGGTGTCGCCCACGATCACCGCCCTGCCCTTCTCCTGCAGCACGCCGGCCAGCAGCTCCGCGGCGCTGGCCGAGCCGGGCCCGGTCAGGATCGCCACCGGGCCGAGATAGGGCTCGGAGGCCGGGTCGGTGAACATGCGCCGATCGATGAAACGCCCCCTCAGGACTGTGACGTCCTGCCGGTCGGCGAAGAACCACGACTGGATCAGGCCCGCGAAATTCAGGCCGCCGCCGCCGTTGGTGCGCAGATCGATGATCAGGCCGGGCGGCGGATCCGCCGCCAGCCGCTCCATCTCGGCGGTGAACTGGTCGTAGCGGGCGCGGTCAAAGTCATCGAAGCGGATGTAGGCGTAGCCGTTGTCCAGCGTCCGCGCCTCGAAGCGGGGGCGCGGCGCGATCAGGACCGCGGTCAGGTCGAGCGTATGCCGCGCGCCGGCCTCGTCGACAAACTCCAGCCGATCGGTCCGCCCCACCACCGACTGGGGCGCGACCAGGATGGGGAAGCCGTTGACGCTCTCGATCTTCCAGCCGGGCAGGACCCCGGCCTCGGCCGCCGGGGTGCCGGAGCGGACCATGGACACGAAGCGCTCGTCGCCCCGGGCGGTGACCATGAAGCCGAACCCCGCGCGGGATTCCCCCTGCTCGCGCGCCCGGACCATCTCGCGCTCGACGGGGCCGAGGGTGTGGGTGTGGTCGTCGTCGAGCAGGTCGAGGAGCTCGGTCAGTTCGGCGTAGAAATGATCCTCGTCGGGCGCGGCGACGGCGGCCGGGCGGCGGGCGGCGGCCTCCTCCGCGAAGGGCACGCCGCCGAAGTCCCGCTTGTAGAAGAGCCGTTCCGTATAGCGGACGGCGGCGTCCCAGACCCGTCCGTTGAGCGCCGCCCGTTCGGGCGAGCCGTCGGCCACCCGCACCGGCGGCGGCAGTTCATCGACCTTCGCATAGGGAATGGACGCGCAGGCGGCCAGCGACAGGGCAAGGGCGACGACGAGGAAACGGGCGCTGAAGCGGGGCATGCCCGCAGGCTAGAGCGCCGGCGCGGGGTCAGCCAAGGCGGTTTCGCCCGACAGGACGCTGATGGCGGCGTCCAGCGCCGGATCGCGCCCTTCGAGGCGGTCCTGACGCGTCACCACGGCCTCGACGTCCGGGGTCACGCCCCGCTTCTCCAGCCGCACCCCGCCCGAGGTGACGAAGTCGGAACGGCTGAGGGTCAGGCGGCCCCCGTCCGGCAGACGGGTGTCCTGCGAGATCAGCACGGCCCCCGCAGTGCGCTCGCCGATGACGACGGCGCGACGGGCTTCCTGAAGGGCCGCCGGGGTCAGCTCGGCCGCGCTGCGGCTGTCGCCGTCGACCAGTACGGCCACGTCGTTGGGCACGGGCGTATCCAGGGTCCCGCAACCGCCCGCCGCGCTGAGTTCGATCTGTCGTCCCGAGCGCAGGGTCCGGGTCGCCCAGACCTGATCCCTCGGCAGGAAGCAGCTGAGCACCGCCTCCGCCTCCATCAACCGGCCGCCGGGGTTGCCGCGCAGGTCGATGACGACATCGGTGTCTCCTGGCAGGTCGGCCAGTTCGGCGCCCATCCAGCTGCCCAACCCGGGCTCGAAGCCGTCGACGCGCAGGACGACGACGCCCGGACGCGAGCGGTCGGCCACGAAGGCGGGCTGGGGCTCCATGATGACCGGCGTCAGGTCGAGGGCATGACGGCGGTCGTCGTCATCGACGAAGACCAGGCTGAGCGGGCGGCCCTCGACCACCTCCTGCTCCGGGCTCCAGCCGCCGTCGGCGACGTGCAGACGCCAGCCCTCGGACACGCCGGCGGCCTCGGCGGGCGAGCCCCGGCGGACGGTCTCGATCCGGTAGTCTCCGGGATGCTCGGGATCGGGACGCAGGGTCAGGCCAATGGCGGCGCGGCGGTGGCGCAGGCCGTCCTGTCGGCGCGCGACGGCCGGCGAGGCGGCCCCCGCGTGATCGTCGTCCAGCAGGTTCAGCATGTCGTCCAGCACCCGGTACAGGGCGCGATCGTCCGCCGCGTTCAGGGCCAGCGGACGGTAGGTCCGGCGGGCGGCGTTCCAGTCCACGCCGTGGAGCTGGGGGTCGTAGTATTGGGTCCGAACCTCGGACCAGACGCTGTCGAAGACCCGCTGGTTCATCCGCATCCGCTCACGCGACGGCGGCGTGACGGCGGCGACGGTCAGGCCGTCGTCCGTGGCCGTCGCGGCGAACGACGGAGCCGCGACGAGCGCAAGGCTCATCGCGGCTGACACGGTCAGTCGTGTGACGAGACGACGGAAGAACATCAGCCCACGTTAGGGCGCCCTCCCGGTGACGGCCAAATCACGAAATCGCCGGGTCCGGATCACTCCTCGTCGCGGCTTTCGATGCGATGGGTGAAGACCCGCACCTCGTGGTCGCCGCCGCGCTCGCCGTCCTCGACGAAGCCGGAGCGATCGGCGTCCATGCGGGCGAAGGCCGCGCGCAGCGGGGCGGTGAACTCGGCCTCGCTGATCTTGCCGTCGCCGTCGGTGTCCAGATCGCGCTCGCCGGGGCCCTCGAGGGCGTGGACCTCGACGCGCTCGCCGCGCGGGCCGCCGGGACGGCCCCGGACGAAGACCATCGGCCGGTCGCCGTGCGCCCGGACGCGAACGCCGTCACCATCGGGGCCACGACGCAGCTCGAACCGCTGGATGTCCCCGTCACCGCCGAGCCTGCGCACGGTGACGTCCCGGTCGCCGGCGACACCCGACGCGGCCAGCTCCTCGCGCGACAGGCGGCCGTCGCCGTCATTGTCCATGCGGCCGAAGGCGTCGTTCAGGGGCGCGGCGAACTCTTCGCGCGTGACCTGGCCGTCGTTGTCCTTGTCGAGGCCGCCGGAGCCTTCGGCGCCGGCGCCGACGAAGACAAAGCGGCTGCGCACTTCCGGCATCGGCGGCGGAGGCGGGGCGGGCGGGTCCTGCAACAGGACGGCGGACAGGGCGATGAGGGTCAGCATGGGCCTGAGGCTCCGTAGTTTCGACCCCTCCCTTGGACCAGACCCGGCTTGCACCGATATTTCAGCGTTCAGCGGGAATGTTTCAGCGCTGAAATGACGACGACGCCGACCTCCGTCAGAATGGCCCCCATGCAAGCAGACACGTCCCGCATTCTCGTCGTCGACGACGATCCCGGCATCCGCGAGGTGCTGTGCGACTACCTGGGCCAGCACGGCTACGACGCCGTGGGCGCCGCATCGGCCGCGGAGATGGATCGCGCCATCGCCACGCGCGCGCCGGACCTGATCGTGCTGGACCTGATGATGCCCGGCGAGGACGGCCTGTCCGTGTGCCGCCGCATGGCGGGCAAGGGCACGCCGATCGTCATGCTGAGCGCCATGGGCGAGGACACCGACCGGATCATCGGGCTGGAGCTGGGCGCGGACGACTATCTGGCCAAGCCGTGCAACCCGCGCGAACTGCTGGCGCGCGTCCGGGCCGTGCTGCGTCGGCCGCGGGAAGAGGCCGCCGGCGCCGGCGGACCGGCGCTGCATTTCGCCGGCTGGCGGCTGGACCTGCTGCGGCGCGAGCTGACCCGGCCCGACGGCCAGCCGGTCAGCCTGTCGGCGGGCGAGTTCGCCCTGCTGCGCGCCTTCGCCGAACGCCCGGGCCGGGTGATGACCCGCGACCAGTTGCTGGAGCGCGCGCGCGGCGCGGAAGCCGACGTCTTCGACCGCGCCATGGACGTGCAGATCAGCCGCCTGAGGAAGAAGCTGGATGACGGCTCGGGGCTGGAGATGATCCAGACCCTGCGCGGCGAGGGTTATATGTTCGACGTGAAGGTCGAGCGCCAGCGGGGCGCCGCTTGAGACGTCCGTCCGCCTTCCCCGTCTTCATCCAGGTCGCCGCGCTCGCCGTGGCGGCGCTGGTGCTGTCGCAGGCCGTCACCTTCGGCCTGGTCGTCCTGACGCCCGAGCCCCGACCGGTCGGCTTCAGCATCGACGCGGCCGCCAAGGCCCTGAAGGGCGAGGCGGCGGAAACCTCGGACGGACGTCCGCTGCGTCGCCGGATCACGGACGAGCCGGTCAGGCAGAGCGACCGGGACGCGCGCGACCCGGTGGCGCTGGCGATCACCGGGGCCCTCGCCGAACGGCTGGGCCAGCCGGCGGAAAAGGTGCGTGTCTCGGTCGAGCGCGGACCGCCGCGACGGCGCGAGCACGGTCCGCGTCCGGATATGCCCCTGCCCCGCCGCGGCGGCGGCGGCGGCGACGACGTGAACTTCATCTTCGTGCGCCCCGACGCCATCCGCTCGACGGAGCCGGATGCGCCTGAAACGAAGGGCGGGGAGCAGGTCAGCGTCCACGCCCTCGGCCGGACCAGCGAGACCACCCGCTTCAGCATGCGCCGCTCGGAGAGTGGAGGGCCGGTCGTGATCGGAGGGTCGGTGCAGCAGTTCACCATCCGCACGGATCGCCTGACCTTCGCCCCCTTCACCGCCTCGGTGCAGCAGGCCGACGGCCGCTGGGCCACGGTCGAGCCGCCGCACAGCCTGCTGTCACCCTGGCAGCAGCGGGTGATGCTGGGCCTGATCATCTCCATGCTGCTGCTGGCGCCGCTGGTTTGGTGGATGGCGCGGCGGCTGACCCGACCGATCCGGGTCTTCGCCGAGGCCGCCGAACGGCTGGGCGCGAATCCCGAGGCGGAGCCGCTGAAGCCGTCGGGCCCGGCGGAGGTGCGCACGGCCATCCACGCCTTCAACGACATGCAGGCCTCGCTGCGCGATCACATCCGCCAGCGGACGCAGACGGTCGCCGCCATCGCCCACGATCTGCGGACGCCGCTGACCCGCCTGCGCTTCCGGGCCGAGCAGGCGCCGGACGCGGTGCGCGACCGCATGGCCGCCGACATCGAGGAGATGGACGCCCTGATCGCCCAGGCCATGGCCTTCGTCCGTGGCGAGACGACGCCGGAGCGTCGGGAGGGCCTGGACCTGGCCGCCCTTGCCGCGGACTGCGCGGCGGGCTTCACCGAGACCGGCGCGGACGTGCGCTTC
Organism: Brevundimonas sp.; assembly: GCF_036400995.1. Classification (GTDB taxonomy): domain Bacteria; phylum Pseudomonadota; class Alphaproteobacteria; order Caulobacterales; family Caulobacteraceae; genus Brevundimonas. Next base: position 1,075 of record NZ_DASWWG010000042.1, on the reverse strand, counting down.
GAGAGCGGCGGCGCCCTTCCGGTGCAGGCTGACCCGGCGGCGTTGCGCCGGGCGCTGGACAATCTGATCGGCAACGCCGTGAAGTACGGCGGCGGCGCGCGGGTGAAGGCCGGTGCGATCGACGGCGCGGCCGTGGTCACGATCGAGGACGACGGTCCCGGCCTGCCCGACGAGGAACTGGAGGCGGTGTTCGAACCGTTCCGGCGCGGCGAGCAGTCGCGCAACCGCGAGACCGGCGGGGCGGGACTGGGCCTGACCGTCGCGCGGCAGGCGGCGCGGGCCGCGGGCGGCGATGTGACGCTGTCCAACCGTCCCGACGGCGGCCTGATCGCCCGGCTGACGGCGCCGTTGGCCGGGTCCTGAGCGACCCGGCGTTACAGTTCATCACGTCTTGTTACAGTCGCGGGGTTGAAACGCCGGGCTCTGGGTCTCATTGAAGCGCCGAACTATATTCCGGCAATAGCCCAAGGGAGCCCCGCCCATGACCGTTCGCGTCGCCATCAATGGTTTCGGCCGTATCGGCCGCCTCGTCCTCCGCTCGATCGTCGAGCACGGCCGTCGCGACATCGAGGTGGTGGCGATCAACGACCTGGGCCCGGTGGCCACCAACGCCCACCTGCTGAAGTATGACTCGGTCCACGGCCGCTTCCCCGGCACGGTCGAGCACGGCGACGACTGGATCGACGTGGGCCTGGGCAAGATCAAGGTGACCGCCGAGCGCGATCCGGCGAACCTGCCGCACAAGGACCTGAACGTGGACATCGCGTTCGAGTGCACCGGCATCTTCACCGCCCGTGACAAGGCCGAGGCCCACCTGAAGGCCGGCGCCAAGCGCGTGCTGATCTCGGCTCCCGGCGAGAACGCCGACAAGACCATCGTCTACAAGGTCAACCACGAGACCCTGACCGCCGACGACATCATCGTCTCGAACGGTTCGTGCACCACCAACGCCCTGGCCCCGGTGGCCAAGGTGCTGAACGACCTGTTCGGCATCGAGCGCGGCTACATGACCACCATCCACGCCTACACCGGCGACCAGCCGACGCTGGATACGATGCACAAGGACCTGTACCGC
>NZ_DASWWG010000041.1:0-14136 GCF_036400995.1 Brevundimonas sp. | reverse complement strand
CCGCCGCCGCTCCGGCCCGTCCCGCGGCTCGCACCCCGGCCCCGACGCCCGAACCCGCCGGCGAACGCCCCTACCAGCCCGCCGCCCCGGCCGCCGCCGCCTCGAACCAGCCGCGCCAGTCGGTGCAGTAAAATGCGATCCCTTCCCCCCCTTGCGGGGGAAGGTGGCTCGCGGAGCGAGACGGATGGGGGGGAAACACCGCCTTGTCCAAAGGGGACAGGGCGTCGCCGGCAGCACCCCCATCCGGGCGGCTTGGCCGCCCACCTTCCCCCGTGAAGGGGGAAGGGTACTGATTTACTCGATATCCTCGTTCAGCAGGCCGACCTTGTCGAAGCCGCTGGCCTTCAGGCCGTTCATCACCGCCATGAAGCGGTCGTAGCGAACCTCCGGCTGGGCGCGGATGAAGACGCGCTCGTCGTGGCATCCGGCGCCCTTGCCCGTCGCGGCGCAGACGTCGGCGGCCAGACGGTCCATGCTGGTCTCGCGGTCGGCCAGGTACAGCTTTCCGTCCTCCTGCACGCTCACATAGACCGGATCCCGGTGCTCGACGGCGCCGACGGGAGGTCTCGCCGGCGGCAGGTCCAGTCGCAGCGACACCGTCGCGATCGGCGCGGCGACCATGAAGATGATCAGCAGCACCAGCATGATGTCCACGAACGGCGTGACGTTGATGTCCGCGTTCTGGTCCACCGTGGCTCCACCCTGTCCGGCGGGACCTGAAACTCTCGCACCCATGGCCAATCCTCCCTGTCGACCGGCGCGCCAGTGCGCCGGCAAGGCCAAGCTGGCGGGGCCCAGCGGGCGGTTTCAGGGCGGGAAGGGGGCATGAAAAAGGGCCGCCTCCCGAAGGAAGCGGCCCTGTTCCGTGCGAACCGGCGAAAAGCCTATTCGATGTCTTCGTTCAGCAGGCCGACCTTGAAGAAGCCGTTGCCCTGCAGGGTGTTCATGACTTCCATGAACTGGTTGTAGGTCACTTCGGCCTGGGCGCGGACGAAGACGCGCTCTTCCTGGCAGTTGGCCGACTCGAGGGCGGCGCAGACGTCCTGCGGCAGGGTCGCGATCGAGGTCGGGCGCTCGGCGATGTACAGGTCGCCGCCTTCCTGGATCGAAACGTAGACCGGGTCCTTCTTCGGGGTGCCCGGGGGCGGCGGAACGGCCGGCGGCAGGTCGAGGCGGATCGAAACGGTGGCCATCGGGGCCGCGACCATGAAGATGATCAGCAGCACCAGCATGATGTCCACGAACGGCGTGACGTTGATGTCCGCGTTCTGTTCGATCGTGCCGGCCTTGCTGCCCGGACCGGAAAGTTTGGCGCCCATAGGTGGGTGTCTCCATCAGGCCCGGCGCATTCCGCGGCGAGCGTCACTGAAAGCTTCGGTTCGTCTCTTGGCGTCCCGGAACCGGCTTGTAAAGCGGCTTCGGCGTCATAGAGGTTCCGAACCGTCGCCTGACGCCCGGAATACGCCTCTCAGGCGAACCGATTCAGCCCTTCGCGAGCTTGAGGAATCGGTCCTTCAACGCCGCGTCGGTCTTGAAGACGCCAGTGAAACGCGTCGTGATGGTCGAAACGTGGCGATGATGAACGCCGCGGGTCGTCATGCACTGGTGTTCGGCGTCGATCAGGATCGCCACGCCCTGCGGCGCCAGATTCGATTCGATGGCGTCGGCGATCTGGTTCGTCAGCACTTCCTGCGTCTGCAGGCGGCGCGAATAGATTTCCACCACGCGGGCCAGCTTCGAGATGCCGACCACCTTCTCGTTCGGGATGTAGGCCACATAGGCCTTGCCGATGAAGGGGGCCATGTGGTGCTCGCAGTGGCTCTCCACCTCGATGTCGCGCAGCAGGACCATGTCCTCGTAGCCCTGCACGTCCTCGAAGATGCGGCCCAGCTCCTTGGCCGGATCGGCGTCATAGCCGTCGAACCATTCGCCATAGGCGTCCACGACGCGCTTGGGCGTGTCCTTCAGCCCGGGGCGGTCCGGATTGTCGCCGGCCCAGGCCAGCAGGGTGCGCACGGCCTTCAGGGCCTCCTCGCGCGACGGGCGCTGGACCTGATCGTTGTCGCTGGCCAGGACGGGGGTGACGGTCATTCTCTCAACTCAAGCGACGAAGTAGCGCCGGAACGAAGGTCCCGGATGGACGCGCGCCGCTCTCCCTTTATAGACCTCGTGTGCTGTTCGCACGCGCGGCAGCACGGCTATATGGGGCGGACTGTCCGTCCTGCAAGAAAACTCAAGGCCATCGCCTCACTATGCCGCTGACGATTCACGACACCCTGCACCGCGAGAAGCGCGTGTTCACGCCGAAAGACGAGAACCGGGTGACGCTCTACGTCTGTGGCCCGACGGTCTATGACTTCGCCCACATCGGCAATGCGCGCCCGCCCGTGGTGTTCGACGTGCTGGTCCGCCTGCTGCGCCGCACCTACGGCGCGGACAAGGTGGTCTACGCCCGCAACGTCACGGACGTGGACGACAAGATCAACGCCAAGGCCTTCAAGGAAGGCGTGCCGATCAGCGAGATCACCGCCCGCTACGAGAAGGCCTATCTGGAGGACATGGGGCGTCTGAACGTCTCGCCGCCGGACCTGGCGCCGCACGTCACCGACCACATGGACGCCATCGTCGCCCAGATCCAGGCGATCATCGACCACGGCTGCGCCTACGCCGCCGAGGGCCACGTCCTGTTCGACGTCTCCTCCTACGAGACCTACGGCAAGCTCTCGGGCCGCAATCTGGACGACATGATCGCCGGCGCCCGCGTCGAGGTGGCTCCCTACAAGAAGAACCCGCACGACTTCGTCCTGTGGAAGCCGTCGAAGGAGAACGAGCCGTCCTGGCCGTCCCCGTGGGGCGACGGTCGCCCCGGCTGGCACATCGAGTGCTCGGCCATGATCGAGGCCAACCTCGGCCTGCCGATCGACATCCACGGCGGCGGCATCGACCTGGTCTTCCCGCACCATGAGAACGAGATCGCCCAAGGCGTCTGCGCCCACGGCCATGCCCACGGCGCGGAGTCGCACGCCGAATACAGCCGCTACTGGATGCACAACGGCTTCCTGACGCTGGACGGCGAGAAGATGTCCAAGTCGCTGGGCAACATCCTGCTGCCCCACGCCCTGCTGGAGCGCCTGCCGGGCGAGGTCATCCGCTGGGCGCTGCTGTCGGCCCACTACCGCCAGCCGCTGGACTGGAACGAGGGCCTGCTGGAACAGAGCCGCAAGTCGCTGGACCGCCTCTACGGCGCCCTGCACCGCGCGGCGGCCGTGGAGGCCTCGACGGACGATCTGCCCGCCGACTTCCTGAAGGCCATCGAGGACGACCTGAACACCCCCGGCGCCGCCGCGGCCCTGTTCGCCCTGTCCAGCGAGATCGAGCGCGGCATGACCGCCGGCGACCATGCCGCCGTCGCGACGGCCAAGGGCCAGCTCCTGGCCTGCGCCGCCGTCCTGGGCGTGCTGCAGAACGATCCGGCCGCCTGGCTCGAGGGCGACGTCTCCGACGACCTCCGCACCGAGGTCGAGGCCCTGCTGGAACAACGCGCCGCCGCCCGCGCCGCCAAGGACTGGCCCGAAGCCGACCGCATCCGCGACCGCCTGAACGCGCTCAATGTCGTGGTGATGGACGGGCCGCAGGGCGCGACCTGGCGGGTCAAAGCCTGAACCCGGCTCACCTCTCCATTCGCCCTCAAGCGAATGGAGAGGACAGATCGGCGTCTTCGCCGATCAGGTGAGGGCGGCTCCGTCAGGACAGGAGGTCGCTCAAACACCGGTGTCGGCGGCTGACCGTCCACCGCCTGCGCCGCCCCCTCCTGATCGCTGGCGCGATCTGTCCTCCCCATCGCCTTGAAGCGGGCGATGGAGAGGTGAGTCGTCAGCGCAGCCTCACGTAATCCGCTTCACGCTCACCGGATCGCTGGCCGGGAAGGTCTCCTCGACCCCTTCGTCGACCAGCGCCTCCTGCCGGTCCTCGGCGTCGGCCAGCTTTTCCAGCTGATCCGGCTTGCCCTTGATCGGCCGGGCGCGCTTGGCGTGCGGGGTGTCGGCGTCGCCGTCCTCGCGGGCGGTGTGTTCGGACTGAGTGGTCATCGTCTCTCTCCTCAGTTCGCGGGGTGGTCTTCGTCGCCGTCGGGGCCGTAGCCCAGGTCGGCGATGTCGTCGTCCGACAGGCGTTTGGCCTCCCAGTGGGCGGCGCTGGCCTGGGCCCCGCGCTCGTTCTCCATCAGGCCCGCATAGACCAGCTCGACCTCGTCGGCGCCCAGTTGGCCACCGCTCTCGCCGTCGATCTCGGTCAGGCGCTGGCCGTCCAGCCCCAGCAGGGCGTCGGCCTCGGCCTCGATGCCCGAGGCGCCCAGTTCGTCGTCGATCTCGTCCAGGTCGTCCTCGTCGAACGCGTCCTCGTCCGCATCGCCGTCCGCCTGGGTGACGTCCAGCACCGGGTCCGCCTCATCCAGCAGGAAATCGCCGTCCCCCTCGTCGTCGAGGTGGGTTTCGTCAAAGACTTCAGACTGTTCCTGGTCGTCCCTGTAGTCGTCGAGTTCGGGCATTTTCGCCTCCCTGTGTCTCAGGGAGAACAACGCCACGGCTCAGGCGGCGTTCCAGCCGTCCGCCACGACCCGATCCAGCGCCGCCCGCATCCGGTCGATCACCTCGGGCCAGCCGTTGACGGCCGCGCGCACGAAGATCTTCACGTCCGGATAGAAGACGTAGTGGTCGGTGGTCATCAGGTGCCAGTCGTCCGGCGCCGCCACCATCCAGGTCCGCGCGCCCGAGGCGGCGGCGATATTGGTCCCGGCGATGCCCGGCCCCAGCACCACGTCGCAGGCCACCGACAGGGCGGCCACGTCCTCCAGATCGTCCTTCAGGTTGATCGGCGGGGTCCAGATGAACACCCCGGCCTTCTCGGCCGCCTCCAGGTCGGCGGAGACGTCGCCGCACTGAAGGTTGACCATCACGCAGCCGGGGGCGGTCAGGATCGGCTGCCACAGCTGGAATCCGGCGGCGAAGAAGGCCGCCCGCGCCCCGGTCATGACCAGGCTCTTCCAGTGCAGCCCGACCTTCAGCCCGGCGGGCAGCTTGGCCAGTTCGCCCTTCCAGTATTCGACCTTCTCGGCCGAGGGGACGATGTACTGGCGAGGGGGCGGGAAGCTGTCCAGCGTCTTGCGATAGACCGCCATCAGGCTGGCCAGCGGGACCCAGTAGTCCAGCTTGCCCTCGGCCTCCGCGATCTCTTCGGCGAAGGGGACGTAGCGGGTCAGGCGGCCTTCCAGCCGCACCGCCTTGTGCCCGCCCACGATCGCGCCGGGGAAGGCCCGCTGGAACAGCCCGACCATCCGCTGTTCGACCGCCAGATAGACCTGGCCGTCCGGCCCGACCGCGTCGATCAGGTCCTGCACGCAGTTGGAGAAGACCAGTTCGTCCGCGATGCCCTGCTCGCCGACGATCAGGATGCGCTTGCCGGCGACGTCCTGCGTCTTCGGATCCCAGCGCGGCGCGTCGACCGCCACGCCCATGGCGTCCGGCAGGTTGGGGTCCAGCCGGACCTCATAGGCCTCGAACCCTTCCGGGATGCGTGCCTGGCCCATCAGCATCAGGGCCCGGGCCATGTTCATCATCGCCACTTCATAGCCGCTCTCGGCGCCGGGCAGGGCGGCCTCCATGTCGGCGATGGCGCCCGGAACGTCGCCCAGCGGGCGGCGGACGTTGGCCCGGTTGTAGCGGGCCTTGGCGAAGGTCGGGTCCAGCCGCAGCGCCTCCTCGAAGAAGGTCAGGGCCTCATCCAGCCGCCCCTCGTCGTTCAGCACCGTGCCGAGCGTGTTCCACAGCACCGCGCTGTCGCTCTCGATCTGCAGCAGCGGGCGCAGCAGCTCGACCGCGTCGCCGTAGCGGTTCTGGTCGCGCATCACGCAGGCCAGGTTGTTGGTCGCCTCGATATGTCCGGGGTTGGCCGCCAGGAATTTCAGCAGCAGCTTCTCGGAGATGTCGAGATAGCCCAGCCGTTGCGCCAGCCGCCCCAGATCGTGGGCGATGTCCGTGTGGTCCGGCAGCAGCTGCAACGCGGCCTCATAGGCGTGGATCGCCGGGCCGAACCGGTTCTGCTTCTCCTGACAGATGGCCAGCACGTGCCAGGCCAGGCCGCTGGTCTCATCGACCTTCAGCGCCTCCAGCACCCGCTCGGTCGCCTTGGAGAAGTCGTTGACGCGGATCGCCATCAGCGCCGACTTCAACAATTCCAGCGCCTTGCGCTGGCTTTTCACCGACCGCGTTCCGGCCAGCGACTTCGAAAGGCGGCTGATCGCGGCGGGGGAGGCGGCGTCGCCGGCGATTCCCTGCGCCGTCGGGGCGGGGGCGTGGGCGGCCGTGTCGTCGATCACTTGGGGGGCGGACATGGGCAGGCTCGAAACGACTCGGGAAATGAGGCGGATAGGGGATATGACGCCGTCCCCTCACAAGAGATGGTTAACCACGCCTGTTTAGCCTGCGTTGGTTCCCGGCTTCCTAGAACTGTACGCCGGGCCGAAGGGAAAGACGCCCAATATGCCGTTGAAGCTGTCGCTCAAGCCGGGCGAAAAGTTCGTCCTGAACGGGGCTGTCGTCCAGAACGGCGACCGTCGCGGCGTCCTGATCCTGCAGAACAAGGCCAGCGTCCTTCGCGAGAAGGACATCATGCAGCAGTCGGAGGCGAACAGCCCCGCCAAACGCATCTATTTCCCGGTCATGATGATGTACCTCGACGAGGCCTCGGCCCCGAAGGTGTACGACGAGTTCGCCCTGCGTCTGACCGAGTTCATGGGCGCGTCGCGCAATCCGGACGTTCTGGCCGAATGCGTCGCGGCGTCGCGGCACGTGATGGCGCGCGAGTACTACAAGGCCCTGATGGCGGCCCGCAAACTGGTGGATTACGAGGAAGGTCTGGCGAATGTCGCTTCAGGCGTACAAGACCGCGGCGACGCGGGCTGAGACCCCCCGCGAGGCTGAGTACCGGTTGTTCGGGCAGGTGACCCGGGCGCTGATGCACGCCTCGACGGTCGAGGCTTCGGATATCAAGACCCGGATCGAGGCGCTCGACTGGAACCGTCGCCTGTGGTCGACCCTGGCCACCGACTGCTCCAATCCCGACAACGCCATGCCCATGGCGCTGCGGGCCCAGATCATCTCGATCAGCCTGTTCGTCGGGCGTCACTCCTCCGCGATCATGCGCGGCGAGGATGATTTCGAAGCGCTGATCGACATCAACAAGTCGATCATGCAGGGCCTCCAGGGCCCCGGTCCCCAGGCGGGCTGAGCCCCGGCTCGCCTCTCCATCGTCCCCTTCAAGGCGATGGGGAGGACAGATCGCGTCAGCGATCAGGAGGGGGCGGCGCCGTCGCCGGCCCGCTGACCCTCCGACACCGACGTTCGAGACCTCCGCGACCCCGGCGCCCTGTCTGCGTAGCGGCGCCGCCACGCCCGGCCAATTCTGCCGACCGGCAGCCTCTGCGTCCATTCCATTCAATAAAATCAACGGGTTGTTCTGGCCCATGCCTTGCGTGGGCGTGCGCGAACCAGAACCGGTTCTACGGCCAGAAGGCCGTTCACAACCGACCAGAATGGAAGGAACTACCCGATGGTTATGTCGGTCAACACCAACGTGGGCGCTCAAATTGCGCTCCAGAACCTGAACGCGACCAACGCCCAACTGGCGACGACCCAAAACCGGATCAACACCGGCAAGGCCGTCTCCAACGCCAAGGACAACGGGGCTATCTGGGCTATCGCTCAGGGGCAACGTGCCGACATCGGGGCGCTGAACGCGGTGAAACAGTCGCTGGACCGTGGCGTCGCCGCGGTCGATGTGGCTCTGGCGGCAGGCGAGACGGTCTCTGACCTCTTGCTGCAGATGAAGGAGAAGGCTCTCGCGGCGACCGATGCTTCGCTGAAGACCGCGTCCCGTAATGCCCTGAACGAGGACTTCAAGGCCCTGCGCGACCAGATCGCCTCTGTGACCGGCAACGCTGACTTCAACGGGATCAACCTGCTGAAGACCGGCGCCACCGGGTTCTCGGCTCTGGCCAACGCCCAAGGCAACGCCACCCTGACGGTCGGCGCTGAAGTCATGGCTCTGGGCAGCACGACGGTGACGGTCGCGACGACGCAGTCGATCGAAACCCTGACCAAGGCGACCGCGTCCCTCTCGGCCGTGACCGCCTCCATCGACAACGTCTCGGGCGCCCTGGCGCGTCTGGGCACCAAGTCGAAGGCCCTGACCACTCACCTGACGTTCGTCGGCAAGCTGTCGGACGCTCTGGAAGCCGGGGTGGGCAACCTGGTCGACGCCGACCTGGCGAAGGAAAGCGCCAAGCTCCAGGCTCTGCAGACCAAGCAGCAGCTGGGGGTTCAGGCTCTGGGCATCGCCAATCAGACGCCGCAGCTGGTCCTTTCGCTGTTCCAGTAATTCACGACGGGTTCTCGCAGGCGCCGGAGGGGTTCACCTCTCCGGCGTCTCGTGCGTCCGGGCCTAGCTGAACAGGCCGGTGAAGGCGTGCCAGACCGCCGACGGCATGCCGACCAGCCAGTCCCACACGGGCAGCAGATAGGGCGACACCCACTCCCAGGCGGCCCAGACGATCACCGCCCCCGTGGCCACCAGCGCCACCGCGCCCCAGGCGATCAGCACCGCCAGCCCGTCCCGCTGAAGCAGGCCGAAGCCGAACATCGACATGATGAAGGACGGCACGAAATTCCCGCCGGGAATCGGCAGCATCAGCACGCCGGACAGCAGAATGATCGCCGCGCCGATCAACACCTCCGACAGTTCGCTGGTCATCACCTCGATGCGCGGCCGCGCCAGCCGCTCGACCTTGCGGAGCGGCTTCAGGACCTTGTTCACCGCCTCACGGTAGGTGGACCGCTCGATCGATCGGGCCAGCAGCCACCGGGGCATCCACAGCTGGTCGCGCCGGGTCAGCAACTGCACGCCGATCAGCAGCATGGGCGCGCCCAGGACCGTGGTCGTGCCCGGCACCGCCCCGAACACCATGTTCAGCAGGCCGAAGAACAGCAGGGTCGCGCCGAAACCGCGTTCGCCGAAGGCGTTGATCAGTTCGCCGATATAGAGCTTGGGATCATCCTTGGCGCCGATGTCCTCGATCACCTGCGAGAACGGGCGTGTGTCGGCCTGATAGTCGTAGTCGGGCATCGGCTGACGGGCGTTCCGGGGGGACGAAGCGGCGGGAAGGTCTGATCTAGGCGCGGCTATGCCGTTACGCCACTTAAGAAACGTCCATGCGACAAAGCGGGTTCAGAACAGGTGGCCGAACCAGCGCAGTCCGTGCTCCACCGCCGCCACGATCAGCGCCCAGGCGAGGAACAGCACCGCCACCGTTCCCGCGGTCAGCAGCCAGCCGATCAGCACCGCCAGCCCATCCCTCTGCATGACCCCCAGCGAGAAGAAGCCGATCGCCACCGCCGGCAGCAGGTTCCCGCCCCAGACCGGCAGGACCAGCACCACCGACAGGAACACGCACGCCAGACCGATCAGGCCCTGACCCAGCCCGCCGGTCAGCACATACAGCCTCGGCCGGGCCAGTCGTTCGGTCAGCTTCAGCGGCTTGCGGAAGCGCCCGCTCAGCTTGCGGAAGGTCTGCCGGTGCACCGCGATCCGCTCGGCCCAGCGCGGGATCCACAGGCTGTCGCGCCCCAGCGCCAGTTCCATCGACAGCAGCAGCAGCGGCGCCCCCGTCAGCGTCGTCCCGCCGGGCGGCCACGGCAGCATGTTCAGCAGGGCGAAGAAGAACATCACCGGCCCGAACGCCCGGTCGCCGAACGCCTCGACGATCTCGCCCAGGCACAGCTTCTCGCCCGGGCGCGTCCCCAGCGTCTCGACGACGTCCGAAAACGCCCGCGGCCGTCCGGTGGAGGTCTCGGTCAGGGACATGGGGGCACGATGACGCGGTCTCGCGACGGCGTCACGATCCTTCGCCGTACGGGCGTCAGACCCTGTGCTCCGGCTTCCCCTTGCGCTTCGTGTGCGCCAGCTCTTCGAGCTGCTTCTCGGTCATCGACTCGACCATCGACTTGGACGCGCCCTTCAGCTTCGACTTGGGCGTCTCGCCGCGCTTTGCGGACAGGGCGGCCCCGGCGGCCTTCTGCTGGGCGGCGGATACGGCGGGCATGGGCGGGCTCCTTCTGGTGAAGGCGCAACCGGCGGTCGGGGCGGGGGTTCCGTTGCGGCCGCTGCAGTGCGGACAGGCCGATCAGGGCGCGTCGATGACGCGGATCGTCCGGCGACCGTCGACGTCCCCGATCACGGCGTGCGGCGGCAGTTCCAGACGGAGGTTTTCCAACTCGATCACCCTCTCGCCGGAGACGAGGCGCTCCCGCTCACCCTCCGACAGGGCGATATAGAGCGTCGTCGCCACCACCCGGGTCGGTCCGACCGGCTCCTGGATCATCACGGGTCGTCCACGGGTCTCGATTCGGGCGCCGTCGAACTCCGCCAGTACCTCGCGCACGTCCTGAAGGGCCAGGGCTCCACCGGGGAGAGGCGTCATCCCGCGGGCGCCGAAACTCAGTCCGACCGGACGGGAGCGTCGAACCGGCCCTTCGAACCGAACCACCAGCCAGTCAGGCGACCGCGACAGGAAGTCGGCGACGCTGACGGGCTGGGCGACAGCGCCGGGAGGGAGCGTCATCTGACGACGAATGTTCTCGCTTACGGCCTCATCGACCGGTTCAGGCGGCAGCGACGGTCGCTCGCCTGCGGCCTCGGCCAGGAGGCTCACCAGAGGCTCGCCCCGTTCGATCCGCCGGCGCCAGTTCGCCGCGCCCAGTTCCTCGATCAGGACGATCATCGCCGCGCCGGTCCCGTAGGCGCGGCCCCGGAACACGTCTCCGACGTATGAACTGCCGGGGCGCAGCAGCGGGCGCGCCAGCCGTTCCCGCACCCGATCCTCCATCGACGGGCCGCCCGGCTCCATCACGGTCATGGCGCGCAGGGCGGCGTACTCGGCCGTGCCTTCGTTCCACTCCATGTGGCTTTCGATGTTGCGGATGGGGGGCGGCAAGTCGGCCAGCCGTCGCTCTCGCGCTGCAAGGTAGCGGTGGACCAGCATCAGGCGCTCCTCCGGCGTGACAGGGCCCATCGCGGCGTACAGCAACCGGCGTTCCTGCTCGGCCGCGACCGCGAAAGCCTCAAGGTCGGGAATAGCCGAGACATCAACGAACTCGCCGCCGCTCCCACCCCGATCCAACCACCGGAAGGCGCCGCTCTGGTAGTCGTGAAACTGTTCGTGGAAGAGGGTGGACAGCTCCTCTTCCGCACTGTCCAGCCGGAGCAGGATCGTGTTGTCAGCCCTGTCCGGGTAGTCGAGCACGAAGGTGAACCGGACGTCTTCCATCTCGCCGGGGCGGAAGCGGCGGCCATGGCGCGCGGCCTCGCCGCCGTAGGCCGCTCCGGTTCCGGGCAGGTAAAGGATGAAGGCTTGATCCGGTGGCCAGTAGCCCGGCCAGATGCGCGCCAGTGCGTCTCCCTGCGCTTCTACGGCGCGCGCGCGTTCCGCCAGGATCGCCGCCGGGTCGTCCGCCGTCTGCGGCGCGGACACGGCCAGGACCAGCAGGGCGCCAGACAACAGGCTCATCGGGGCGTGGTCAGGAACGCAGCGGCGCCGGCGATGATGGTGACCGCCTGCAGGACCCGGAAGAGACGCAGCTTGTTCCGGATATTGGGCGGCAGGTTCGGATCGGCCGCCAGCATCCGAAGCCCGTCCGAGAACGCGCCGTGATCATCCTCTTCCTCCGGATCGACGTCCGGCTCGAACGAGGTCCCCGGCCGCCGGCGGCGGCGATGGGCGGCGCGGTTCAGGTCGTCGGCCAGCAGCTTCAGCCAGCAGCCGGCCCCGATCCCGATCACCAGACAGAGGAGGGGAAGGGCGAACCTCACCCCAGCAGTTCGCGCCCGATCAGGAACCGCCGGATCTCGTTGGTCCCCGCGCCGATGTCGTACAGCTTGGCGTCGCGGACCAGCCGCTCGACCGGCCATTCCTTCGTGTAGCCGGCGCCGCCCAGGGCCTGCACGGCCTCGAGCGAGACCTTCACCGCGTTCTCCGAGGCCAGCAGGATGGCGCCCGCCGCGTCGTAGCGGGTGGTCTTGCCCGCGTCGCAGGCGCGCGCCACCGCATAGACGTAGGCGCGGGCGCTGTTCAGGGCCACGTACATGTCGGCGACCTTGGCCTGCATCAGCTGGAACGAGCCGATGGCCTTGCCGAACTGCTTGCGGTCGCGGACGTAGGGCAGGATCACGTCCAGCGCCGCCTGCATGATGCCCAGCGGCCCGCCCGACAGGACGGTGCGCTCATAGTCGAGGCCGCTCATCAGCACCCCGGCGCCGCCGCCGACCGGCCCCATGACGTTCTCTTCCGGGACCTCGCAGTCCTCGAACACCAGCTCGGCGGTGTCCGACCCGCGCATGCCCATCTTGTCCAGCTTCTTGGAGACGCTGAAGCCCTTCATCCCCTTCTCGATCAGGAAGGTGGTGACCCCGCCGTTGCCCTCGCCGGTGCGGGCGTAGACCACCAGGGTGTCGGCGGTGGGCGAGTTGGTGATCCAGAATTTGGTGCCGTTCAGGACGTAGCGGTCGCCCTTCTTTTCGGCGCGGGTGCGCATCGACATCACGTCCGAGCCCGACCCGGCCTCCGACATGGCCAGCGACCCCAGATGCTCGCCCGAGATCAGCTTGGGCAGGTATTTCGCCTTCTGCTCCGCGGTGCCCCAGCGGCGGATCTGGTTGACGCACAGGTTGGAGTGGGCGCCGTAGCTCAGGCCGATCGAGGCCGAGGCGCGGGACACCTCCTCCATCGCCACCACGTGTTCCAGATAGCCCAGCCCCAAGCCGCCGTACTCTTCCTCGACGGTGACGCCGTGCAGGCCCAGTTCGCCCATCTCGGGCCACAGGTCGCGGGCGAACTCGTTCTTTTCGTCGATCTCGGCGGCGCGCGGCGCCAGCCGGTCGGCGGCCCAGCGGGCGGTGGTGTCGCGGATGGCGTCAGCGTTCTCGCCGAGGCCGAATTCCATGGATTGGGGCGCGAAAGGAATGCTCATGCGCCGGGCGTAGCCCATTCCTTTCCCGAGCGGAAGCGCGCGCGGACGGCGTGGCTGCGACACCGTTCCGAGCGACGATTTCCTTTCCCGGATCGCCGTTTCGGCGGGAAAATCAGTCCCGCTTGCCCGCCTTCACATACAGGTTCCAGGCCGAGACGCCGACGCAGATCACCCCGATCAGGGCCAGCACCCAGGCGATGACGGCGAAGTCGTCCAGCGGCGACTGGTCGGTCATCGCCTTGCGGAAGGCGGCGGCCGAGGCGGCGCAGGAGAACAGTCCCAGCCCGCCCATGATCATGTAGGGGCCGGTCTCGATCCAGTCGAAGCGGCGCGGCGAGTCCGGCTCCACCTCGTGGCGCAGCACGGCCAGCGGCGGCTCCTCCTCGAACAGCACCGTTTCGTCGGCCTCGTCGGCGCCCTCGCGCTGCTCCGGGGCCCAGACGTCGCGGGCCGGTTCGGCGAAGTCGGCCTCGACGGCCGGGGTCAGCTCCAGCGGCGGGAAGGGCGACGGCCCGGGTGCGGGGCTGAACATCGGGGCCACCGGCGTAAAGACCGGGACCTCGACCGTCGGCCCCACCGCCGGAGCCGCGGGAGGCGGCGTGACGGCCACGGGGGCCTCGACAGGCGCTTCGACGGGGGCCTCGACCGACACCTCGGCGGGGGCCGGATCGACCTCGACGGGAGCCTCGATGACCTCCGGCGCGTCCACCGGCGCCTCGGCGGCTGTTTCAGCGACCGGCGCGGCCTCCGACTCTGCGTCGGCAGCGGCCGTCGGGAAGCCCGGCAGCGGCCCGATCATGGCGGCGGCGTAGGGCGAATAGCGCTGGAACTGGGCGGCGGTCGCGGCGGGCGTGGACGGGGTCCAGCGGTTCTGCCCGTGCGGAGTCCAGACGCTCGGCAGGGGCAGGGCGCGCGGCGCTTCCGGCGCGGGCTCCGGTTCGCCTCCCGGCGCGGGCCCGGCTTCCGGTTCGGCGGGCTCCGGCGCGGGGGCCTCGGCCGCCTCGGCCGCCTCTACCGGCTCGACGGCCTCCGCTTCGTGGGGTTCGCCCAGCAGCGAGGC
>NZ_DASWWG010000040.1:0-51236 GCF_036400995.1 Brevundimonas sp. | reverse complement strand
CGGCTACCTTGGGCCTACGATGGATCGCGTCAGCCAGAAATCTACCCGCACGTCTATGCTGACCAAAATCAGTTTGGAAGGTGAGCGTGAACTTCCGCTTCCCACCCTCACCGGACAGTCGGATCATCCGCTGACGATTTCCCGATCTCTGCGGATGACGGGGACACAAAATCGCCCCGCCGGGGACCGGCGGGGCGCAATCTCGTCGACCGGAGGGTCGATCAGGCGTTGGCGGCGGGGGCCTGGCGCGTGAAGGCGATGGCGATCAGGCGGTCCCAGCCCAGCAGCGAGGTCAGGTGGGCGTAGATCTGGCCCAGGGCGCCGTTGTCGCGCAGCTCGGCCAGCTTGTCGGCCGGCAGGGCCTTCAGCTTGTCTTCCGAGACGGCGAAATACTCGGCCAGCTTCTGCGGGGCGGCGGCGGTGCCGTCCGGGTTGCGCGGGGTGAAGACGGCTTCCTTGCTCTCGAACAGGTCGAGTTCGGTCAGCAGCTTCACGAACGCCTCGGTGCGCAGGCGCTCCTGTTCGAAATTGTTGCAGAACTCCATGGCCTGCTGGGTGTACTGCGACGGCTGGCCGTCGACGAACAGCGGGGTCTGGCCGCCTTCGGTGAGGAACGGCGCGGCGCGGTCGACGCACAGGATCAGGCGCTTCTCGACGTCGTCGTTGGCGAAGACGAACGGATAGCGGCGGACGTAGGCCGGGATGTAGGCTTCGGGACGGAAGTCGCCCGCTTCGCTGACGAACAGGTTCTCACCCTGGCGCAGGCCCATCACGGCGACCGGCTGCTTGGCGTCGCCGGCGAAGATCACCGGGTAGGACAGGGCGGCCGGAGCAAACTCGGTGACCGTCAGCGGCACCAGGTTGGTGACGCCGGCGAAGGCGTACGGCTTCTCGGTCGGGTTCACGCCCAGGGCGCCGTGGGCTTCAGCCGACAGCGGCTCCGGCTGGGTGTAGAACAGGACGTTTCCGGTCAGGCCGGCGGTCTGGGCGGTGGTGTCGGTCATGGACGCGGTCAGGCTCTGTAAAAAAGAGGAAGGCGGGCCTTCTAGCCCACAGTTCACGGACCGGCAAACCGGCTCGCCTTCCTGGTTCTTCTAGAAGCGGTAGCTGACGCCCACCCGCAGGTTGCGACCCGGCAGTGGTGCGACATCCTTCAGGAAGCTGACGTGCTCGCGGGCCTCCTCGTCCGTCAGGTTGCGGCCCTCGGCGAAGACCGAGACGTTGCGGTCGCTGAACGGGCGCCAGACGCCGGACAGGTTCACCAGGGTGTAGCTGTCGGTGCCGAGTTCGAACTCTGCCAGGCGATCCTGCTCGCCGACGTGACGCACCTCGAAGGTCGCGTCGAACGGGGTGGAGGTCCAGACCAGGCGGCCGGTCAGGCTGTACGGCGGGATCCGCGCTGCGGGTCCCAGATCGGTGTCGGCGTGGACGTAGTCGGCGGCGCCTTCCACCGCCAGCGCCCGGTCACCCGAGCTCCACATTTCGTAAGCCGCTTCGGCTTCGAAACCGCGGAACTCGGCGTCGGTCTGGGTGAACTGGAAGATCGGGAATTCCTCGCCGTCGTCGACGAAGGTGGCCCCGGTCGGACGCTCGTCGATGAAGCCGTCGTACCTGGACGCATAGACGTGCAGGTCGCCGCGGAATCGGCCCGCGTCGTAGTGCACGGTGCCTTCAAGCGTCGTCACCTTCTCGTTGTCCAGGGTCACATCGCCGGTCTCATAGACGGCGGTGGCGACGTGCAGGCCGTCGGCGAACAGCTCGACCTCGGACGGGGCGCGCTCGTTGTGGGCCAGGCTCAGGCCGAGGAACAGGTTGTGCGTCGGCCGGACAAAGGCCGCAGCCGAACCCGACCAGTTGTCGAAGCTGCGATCAACCCGGGCGCCGCCGTCGAGGGGATCGGCCGCCAGCGTGCGGCGGTCATAGCGCAGGCCGCCTTCCAGCCCCCAGCCGTCACGGTCGAGGCGCTGGACGGTGTAGATGCCGGCCTCCTCGATCTTGCTCGAGGGGACGAAGGCCTCATCGCCGATGGCTTCGAAGGTCCGCGACAGGGCCTGGACGCCGACGGCGCCGTTCCAGCCGTTCCGCTCGCGCTGGACCAGGTCGATACGGCCTTCCTGACCGTCGGAGTTGAAAATGGTGCCCGGCTCGCCCGGACCCTCGAACTCGGTGTGGGTGTACTCGGCATGGCCGGCCGAACCGCGGATTGCCTGGAACGGACCGCTGTCGAAGCGCAGTTCGCCGCGCACATCTTCGCGGGTCTGCTTCAGCTCGATGAAGACGTCCGGCTCGGCCACGGTGCCGTAGGTCGAGGACAGGTCCTTGTAGGACGCGCCGATGTAGCCGCGCGAGCCGATCCAGGACGCGCCCAGCCCCCAGCTTTCCAGCTGGGAGAAGCTGTTCGGTTGCGTGCCGCCGTCGCCGCGCGAAATGCCTTCCGCATCGGCCAGTCGCTGCGAGATGGCCGGCGTCGGGATGTCGTAGTCCGAGGCGTCCTTCTTCACGCCTTCGACGTTCACGGCGACCGGGCCGAGGGCGAAGGTCGCGCGGCCCGAGGCGGCCCAGCCGTCGTCGACGCTGGAGGCCTGGGTCGAGACCAGCCCGTCCACGCCGTCCGGCAGTTGGTCGGGGATACGGTCGTCCAGAACATTGACCACGCCGCCGATGGCGGTGCCGCCGTAGGCCAGGGTCGCCGGGCCGCGCACGATCTCGATACGGTTGGCTTCCGCAGGGTCGGTGGCGACCTGGTGATCCGGCGAGACGGAGCTGGCGTCGATCAGGCCGATGCCATTGGTCAGGACCTGCACGCGCGGGCCCGAAAGTCCGCGGATCACCGGACGGCTGGCGCCCGGGGCGAAATCGGTCGAGCGCACGCCCGGCAGGCCGTTGACCAGATCGCCGAGCGACGCCGCGGGAGCCTGGGCCAAGGCTTGCTCATCCAGCACGGTGGTGGCGATGGTCGTGGCTCGCTGGTTGATGCCGAAGGGGACGCCGGTGACGACCACCTCGTCCAGCTCGGTCGCCTGCTGCGGCGTCTGGCCGGTGCTGGACTGGGCGAGGGCCCCGCCGGCGACAAGGGCGAAACCGCTGGCGGCGGTCAGGAGGAGGGAGAGACGCATAGGACGATACCCGACAGTGAACCCTGTCGGGTTGGATATGTTATACTGTTACACTTTGCAATAGCCGCGCCGGCCGGTTCCGGTTGCGGCGGGGAAGGGGAAGCATTAGCTCTCTGCACATGGGCGACAGCTGTCATCACCACCACCACGACGGTCCGCCGTCGGCCGCGACCGTGGCCTTGGCGCTCGCCGCCGCCGACGCTCGTGTGACGGGCGAGGGCGAGCGGATGACCGCCGCGCGGTCCCGCGTGCTCGAACTCCTGCTGGCCGCCGGTGAGCCGGTGAAGGCCTATGACCTGATCGCCCGCTTCGGCGAGGACGGCCAGCCCGCCAAGCCGCCGACCGTCTATCGCGCGCTGGAGTTCCTCGAGCGCAAGGGACTGGCCCACCGGATCGCCTCGATCAGCGCCTATGTCGCCTGTTCGTCCGGCAAGGCCGACCACGCCGCCGCCTTCCTGATCTGCGACTGCTGCGGCGCGACCGAAGAGGTCTCCGCGACCGTGGCGGACGGGCTGGACAAGGCCGCCGCGGCGGCAGGGTATGCGATCGAGCGCACCACGATCGAGGCCCACGGCCGTTGCCCGGCCTGCCGCGTCGCGGCCTGACCGCGAGTCGGTTTCTCTGGAAAACGCGCGGAGGGGGCTCTATCTCTCTCGCATGGACGCGATCCGGCTCTCCCCGCCCCGTCGCCTGAGCCTGCCCATCGACAACCGATGGGGAGCCGGCGAATTGTCCGTGCTGGATTTCGGTGATCCGAAGCGGCCGGTCGATCTGATCTTCGTCCACGCCAACGGCTTCAACGCCATGACCTACCGGACGCTGCTGGCTCCGCTGTCGGGCACCTTGCGCATCTGGGCGCCCGACTTGCGCGGGCACGGCCACACCACCCTGCCGACCCGGCGCGACGGCCGCCGCGGCTGGAGCGACCATCGCGATGATCTCGCCGCCCTGCTGGATGAACTGGACGGTCCTCCTGTCGTTCTGGCCGGTCACTCGATGGGCGGCACCTCGGCCTTGCTGGCCGCCGCCGAGCGCCCCGACGCGGTGTCCCGGCTGGTCCTGATGGATCCCGTGATCTGGGGGCGGCTGAGCGTGGCCCTGTTCCAGCTGCCGGGGTTCGACCGCCTGCCGGGTCATATCCCTCTGGTGAAGGGCGCGTTGAAGCGACGCGCCGTGTTCGAAAGCCGGGAGCAGGCGCTGACCGCCTATTCCGGGCGCGGCGCCTTCCGGGGCTGGCCGGAGATGATGATCGCCGACTATCTCGCCGATGGCCTGGTCGAGGGGCCCGACGGTTTCGCCCTGGCCTGCGCCCCGGAGTGGGAGGCCTCCAACTACGCCGCCCAGTCGCACGACCCGTGGCGGGCCCTGAAACGGGTCGGTCGTCCCGTTCGCATCCTCAAGGCGGAGGCCGGCTCCACCTGCTTCCCCTCGCCGGGCCTGCGGGGACTGCCGGACGTCTCGGTCGAGACCGTCCATGGCGGCACGCATTTCTTCCCCATGCTGAAGGCCGACGTCGCCCGCGACGCCCTGTTCGACGCGGCGGTCTGACGGTCGCGCTGGCGCCCCGCGACGCCAGCGGCTAAACCGCCGCCCACAAGAACAAGAGTTCGGTTCAGGGAAACGCCTCCACCATGCGTGACATCCATCACTTCATCGACGGCGCGTCGTTCACGGGCGCCTCGGGCCGCTTCAGCGACGTGTTCAACCCGAACACCGGTGACGTCCAGGCCCGGGTCCAGCTGGCCACGACCGGCGAGGTTGATCGCGCCGTCCAGGCCGCCCAGGCCGCCTTCGACGGCTGGTCCTCGACCAACCCGCAGCGCCGCGCCCGCGTGATGTTCGAGTTCAAGCGTCTGGTCGAGGCGAACATGAACGAACTGGCCGAGATGCTGTCCAGCGAGCACGGCAAGGTCATCGCGGACTCCAAGGGCGACATCCAGCGCGGTCTGGAAGTCATCGAGTTCGCCTGCGGCATCCCGCATGCGCTGAAGGGTGAATACACCTGGGGCGCCGGCCCCGGCATCGACGTCTATTCGATGCGCCAGCCGCTGGGCGTCGTCTCGGGCATCACCCCGTTCAACTTCCCGGCCATGATCCCGATGTGGATGTTCGGCGTGGCCATCGCCGTCGGCAACACCTTCGTGCTGAAGCCGTCCGAGCGTGATCCGTCGGTGCCGGTGCGTCTGGCCGAGCTGATGATGGAAGCGGGCGCGCCCGCCGGCGTGCTGAACGTCGTGCACGGCGACAAGACCGCCGTCGACGCCATCCTGACCCATCCGCAGGTCCACGCCGTCAGCTTCGTCGGCTCGTCCGACATTGCCCACTACGTCTACCAGTTGGGCGCCCAGCACGGGAAACGCGTCCAGGCCATGGGCGGCGCCAAGAACCACGGCATCGTCCTGCCTGACGCCGACATGGATCAGGTCATCAAGGACCTGTCCGGCGCGGCCTTCGGTTCGGCGGGCGAGCGCTGCATGGCCCTGCCGGTCGTGGTGCCGGTCGGTCAGAAGACCGCCGATGAACTGCGCGAGCGCATGGTCGCCGAGATCGACACCCTGCGTGTCGGCGTCTCGACCGACGCCGGCGCCCACTACGGCCCGGTCGTCACCGCCGCCCACAAGGCGCGCGTCGAAGGCTGGATCGACCAGGGCGTCAAGGACGGCGCCGAGCTGGTCGTCGACGGCCGCGGCTTCAAGCTGCAGGGACACGAGAACGGCTACTTCGTCGGCCCGTCGCTGTTCGACCACGTCACGCCGGACATGGAATCCTACAAGGAAGAGATCTTCGGCCCGGTGCTGCAGATCATGCGCGCCGCCAGCTTCGAGGAGGCCCTGAGCCTGCCGTCGAAGCACCAGTACGGCAACGGCGTCGCCATCTTCACCCAGAACGGCCGGGCGGCCCGCGACTTCGCCGCCCGCGTCAACGTCGGCATGGTCGGCATCAATGTGCCGATCCCGGTGCCGGTCGCCTATCACACCTTCGGCGGCTGGAAGCGCTCGGCCTTCGGCGACACCAACCAGCACGGCATGGAAGGCGTGAAGTTCTGGACCAAGGTCAAGACCGTCACCGCCCGCTGGCCGGACAGCGCGCTGGAGCACGCGGACAGCTCGTTCGTCATCCCGACCATGGGGTGACCTGAGGCATCGGCGCCACAGTCGGCCTGCTGGACGCACGTCCACCGGCCGGCTGTGCAACCGAAAGCCAGCTTCGCCTTTAACCCCCGGCTCGGGGGCTTCTCCCGGCGACTCAGGGAGAGACCATGAAAAAGCAACTGATGGCCGGAGCCGCGCTCCTCGCCTTGTTCGGCGCCGCCACCCCGGCGCTGGCTGACCCGGATGGCGTCTATGTCGCCGGCGATATCGGCTACCACTGGCCGCAAAGCAACGAGTGGGAAGCGTGCACGGGCGTCGTCTGCGCTCCCGTCGATGTGCAGGCCGGTGAGGACTGGGCCGCCTTCGGCCGTCTGGGTTACCGCCTGAACGCCAACTGGCGCATCGAGGCCGAGGCCGGCTATCGCGAGAGCAACGAGCTCGAACTGGACGGCATCACCGTTTCGGACGTCGACGCCGGCGCCAGCACCCTGATGGCCAACGTCCTGTACGACTTCGGTGATCGCGACTCCGCCTTCCGTCCGTTCGTCGGCGCGGGCGTCGGCGGCGCCAAGGTCGAGTTCGAGGACGTCAACGACACCACCTGGGGCTGGCAACTGCTGGCCGGCGCCGCCTGGCGTCTGAGCGAGCGCGCCAGCATCGACCTGACCTACCGCTATCTGAACGTTTCGGACCTCGAAATGACGGACGGCGCCGACAGCCTGTCGGGCGACTTCGAGGATCACTCGGTGAGCCTGGGCCTGCGCTATTCGTTCGGCGCCGTGGCCGCCCCGCCGCCGCCGCCGGTCGTGGCCCCGCCGCCCCCGCCGCCCCCGGCTCCGCCCGCCCCGCCGCCGCCGGCTCCGCCGCGTCCGACCGTCCCGGCCGATCGTGAGTTCGTGGTCTACTTCGACTGGGATCGCTCGGACCTGACGGCCGAAGCCCAGTCGGTGGTCTCGCAAGCCGCCGCCTACGCCCGCTCGGGTCGTCCGACCCGCATCCTGATCGTCGGCCACGCCGACACCTCGGGTTCGGCGGCGTACAACATCGGCCTGTCGAACCGTCGTTCGCGCACCGTGGCTGACGCCCTGGTCGCTCAAGGCGTCAGCGGCAGCGTGATCTCGGTGGACGGCAAGGGTGAAACCGAGCTGGCCCGCCCGACCGCCGACGGCGTGCGTGAGCCGCTGAACCGTCGCGCCACCGTCGGCATCAGCTTCCGCTAAGCCCGGACGCTGATCCGCCGACCTTCGATTTGCCCGGTCGAAGGTCGGCGGGCCCGGCACAATAAACCGCCGGTCCTCTCGCGAGGGCCGGCGGTTTGTCTGTGCGGAATCGCCTTTCCGGCGTTCGCGGCAGCGCTTTTCGGTGTTAGGCGTTAACCTCTTCGCACTGTGAAGCTGGAGCGCTCCCCCGCATGCGTCGCTTTTTCGTCTGGTCCGCCCTTGCCGCCGTGATCGGCCTCGCTCTCGCGGGCGGCGGCTACTGGGCCTACTGGAATTTCTACGCCCGTTTCCAGCCGGTGACGGTCACCCGCAACCAGGTCGAGATCCAGCGCCTGCTGGACGAAAGCTCGTGGATTTCCGCGGGCGGCGGCGGCCAGGCCCTCTACATCATCGGCTACCGCGACAGCGCCGCCATGCAGCGCTTCGAGCGCGAGGAGGCGCCCAAGCTGCGCGCGGCGGGCGTTGAGGTGCGCATCCTCGTCTTCGCCCGCCCCGACCGCGAGGGCATGCAGCAGTCGACGGCGGCCGAACGCGCCACCGTGGCCGAGCTGTGGCTGACCCGCGACTGGGTGCTGTACCAGCGCTGGACGGCGACGCCGGTGAACAACTGGACCGCCGCGGGCATCCCCGCCGCCGACGGCAATCTGGCGAGAGCGGCGGTGGTCGACGCGGGCCGCGACTTCGTCGGCCAGCTGAGCCGGAACCTCAGCGAGGCGGGGCTTCAGACCCGCTACCCGCTGATCATCTGGCGTGACCGCGAAGGCTTCATGAAGGCCTGCGCCTGTTCGGATTCGCGCTCGTGGGCCTTCATCCGGGATGATCTGGACGCCCCGGACCGTGTGGCGCCCGACGTGCCGGCGGTCGATGCCAACGGCCAGGCGCCGATGGCCTATCCCGAAGGTGGTCCGACGCCGCAGAGCCTGCCCTATCCGGCCCTGCCGGAGGTGGTGCCGGTGCCCGGCCAGACGCCGGCGCCGGTCCAGCCGGGTCAGCCCGGGCAGGCGACGCCCGCCCCGACGCCGGCGCCCGGAACCCGGACCCCGCCGGCCCGCAAGGCGCCCGAGGCCCGTCAGCAGGACGACACGACCTTCTTCTAGGTCACAGCACCCGCGCGCAGGTCGCGATTAGCCGCTCCAGGTCGGCCGTGTCCTGATAGAGTCCGAAGCCGAAGCGGATCACATCGTCCCGCACGTCGGTGACGACCCCGGCGTCCAGCAGCCGTTTGCGCCAGTCCTGGGCGTCCGCGTGGCGGTAGGCCAGGAAGCGGGCGCGGACGCCGTCTCCGTCGATCGGGTTCAGAAGTTCGGCCCGGTCGAGCCGTCCGGCCCGGCCGTCCCGCGCGGCGCCCTGGAAGGCCTGCATCAGGCCGCGCGCATGGGCGGCGACGTCGGCGGTGGTCAGTCCCGCCTCGTCCAGCATCCGGCGCACGCCGTTGAACCGGTAGAAGGGGGTGGCCTCCAGGGTCGCGCCCCAGAAGCGTCCGGCGTCCTCGCGATACTTCACCCCGTCGGGCGGCCCGGTCAGGTTGCCGAACTCGGCGAACCAGCCGGTGATCACGGGGCGCGGACAGAAGCCGTCCGGCGCGTGCAGGAAGCCCGCGCCCTCGCCGGACATGGCGTATTTGTACCCGCCCGCGACGTAGAAGATGCGGTCCGCCACCGCCGACAGGTCGGTCGGCATGGCCATGAAGCCGTGGTAGCCGTCGATCACCACCCATGGGCCTTCCGGCCGGGCCAGTTCCGCCAGTTCGGTTATGCCGCCGAAAACCTGTCCTGTGCGGAAGAAGACCTGGCTGATCAGGATCAGATCAAACGCGCCCGCGCGGGCGGCATCGAGGAAGCGGGTCTCGAAGGTGTCGAACGGATGCAGCGGGATGCGGGTGATGACCGCCTCGCCCGCTTCCTCCCAGCGCTCGCCCTGACGACGGAACGAGTGGAACTCGCCGTCGGTGGACAGGATGCGGACCGGTTTCGCCTCCACGCCCGAAACGATGCGCAGCAGGAACTCATGGGTGTTGGTGGCGAAGACGACGCTATCGGGCGAGGGGAGGTTCAGTTCCCTTGCCACATGCGCCTGCGCCTCCGGGATCACCTCGCCGAAGATCAGGTCCCATTTGCGGTCGGCGAAGCGGTTGGCTTCCACCCAGGCCCGCATCTGTCCATCGAAACTGGCGTCGGGCCACAGGTGATGGCTGTGGGCGGCGAAATGCAGACGCTCGGGGTCCAGCGACAGGGCGCGCGAGAACAGGGACTTGTAGCTCATGCGCGGACCTTAGCCGGTTCGTCCCCCGCCCCAAAAGAAAAGAGGCGGGCCGTCACGGACCCGCCTCCCAAACCCTACACACCCCGTCTGCGCTCAGGCAGCGAGGCGCGTCAGCGCCCTCAGACCAGGCTGCCGTGGCAGTGCTTGAACTTGCGACCCGAGCCGCAGGGGCAGTCGGCGTTGCGCGAGGTGCGTTCCCAGCCGACCGGCAGGACGTCGACCGGCAGGCGGGCGCGATCCTCGCCCTCCAGCGCGCCTTCCGGCAGCTGGGCCAGCGGGTTGGCCATCTCGTTCTCGCCGGTGCCGGGGTTCAGGTGGATTTCCTGGAACTCGGGCATCTCCATCGGCGGCGGCGCGTCCTGGATGCGGAACTCGACCGTCATCAGCCAGCGGGTCACGTCGTGACGCAGGTTGTGCAGCAGCGATTCAAACAGGTTGAAGGCTTCGGTCTTGTACTCGTTCAGCGGATCGCGCTGGCCGTAGCCGCGCAGGCCGATGACGCCGCGCAGGTGGTCCAGCTGGACCAGGTGCTCGCGCCACTGCATGTCGATCATCTGCAGCAGGAACTGGCGCTCGATTCCCCGGATCTGCTCGGCGCCGACCATCTCGACGCGCTCGGCGGCGCGGGCGTTGGCGGCCTCGACGATCCGCTCCTCGATCTCCTCGTTGGACACGCCTTCCTCGGCGGCCCAGTCGGCGAGCGGCAGCTCCAGACCCAGGGTCGAACGGACCTTCTCGTCCAGACCGGCGATGTCCCACTGCTCGGCATAGGCCTTGGGCGGCATATGACGCTCGACCAGGTCGCTGATCACATCGGCGCGGAATTCATCGACCAGTTCCGACAGGTCAGTGGAGTCCATGAACTCCTGACGCTGTTCGAACACCGCCTTGCGCTGGTCGTTCACGACGTCGTCGTACTTCAGCAGGTTCTTGCGGATGTCGTAGTTGCGGGTCTCGACGCGCTTCTGGGCCTGTTCGACGGCCTTGTTCAGCCACGGGTGGCTGATGGCCTCGCCCTCGGCGACGCCGAACGACTTCATGATCGCGTCCAGACGATCGCCGGCGAAGATGCGCAGCAGGTCGTCCTCGCAGGACAGGAAGAATTTCGACGCGCCCGGGTCGCCCTGACGGCCGGTCCGGCCGCGCAGCTGGTTGTCGATCCGGCGGCTTTCGTGGCGCTCGGTGCCCAGCACGTACAGGCCGCCGGCGGCCAGCGAGACCTGCTTCTGCTCCGAGATGTCGACCTTGAAGGCCTCTTCCTGGGCGATTTCAGCCTCCGGCGTGACCTCGACGCCGAGATTGCGCTGGTCCTGACGCCACTTCTGCATCCGCATCTCGAGGTTGCCCCCGAGCTGGATGTCGGTGCCGCGGCCGGCCATGTTGGTGGCGATCGTCACCGCGCCGGGCAGGCCCGCGTCGGCGACGATATAGGCTTCCTGCTCGTGCTGGCGCGCGTTCAGGACGCTGTGCGGGATGCCGCGCAGCTTGACCTCGTAGGTGATGTCATAGGCCGCATCGCCGACCTTCTCGGCTTCCTTGGCCTTGCCCTCGAACTCCTTCTTCAGGGTCCGGCCGGTCTCGACCTTGTGCACATAGGTCTTCAGCAGGTCGGACAGGACTTCCGACTTCTCGATCGAGACGGTGCCGACGAGGACCGGCTGGCCGGCCAGGTGGCGCTCGGCGATCTGGGCGGCGATGGCGAGGTTCTTCTCGCGCTCGGTGCGGTAGATCTCGTCGTCGAAGTCGACGCGCTGGATCGGGCGGTGGGTCGGCACTTCAAGGACGTCCATCTTGTAGATGTCCATGAACTCCTGGGCCTCGGTCGCGGCCGTGCCGGTCATGCCCGAGAGCTTCTCGTAGAGGCGGAAATAGTTCTGGATGGTCACCGAGGCCAGGGTCTGGTTCTCGGGCTGGATCTTGACGCCTTCCTTGGCCTCGATGGCCTGGTGCAGACCTTCCGACAGGCGGCGGCCCTGCATCATCCGGCCGGTGAACTCATCGATGAGCATCACCTCGCCGGCCTTGATGATGTAGTCCTTGTCCTTCTGGTACAGGGTGTTCGCGCGCAGCGCCTGGTTGATGTGGTGCACCAGGGTGATGTTGGCCGCGTCGTACAGGCCGGTGGTGTCCTCGGCGAACAGGCCGCGCTCTTCCATCAGCTGCTCGATCAGTTCCGAGCCTTCCTCGGTCAGCAGGGCCTGGCGCTGCTTCTCGTCGAGGTCGTAGGTCGTCTTGTCCTGGATCAGGTCCTTGATGATCGCGTCGACCGTCACATACAGGTCCGAGCGGTCCTCGGTCGGGCCCGAGATGATCAGCGGGGTCCGGGCTTCGTCGATCAGGATCGAGTCCACCTCGTCGACGATGGCGAAGTGGTGCGGACGCTGCACCATCTCGCGGCGGTCATAGACCAGGTTGTCGCGGAGGTAGTCGAAACCGAACTCGTTGTTGGTGCCGTAGGTGATGTCGGCCGCATAGGCCGCCTGGCGCTGGCCCTGCGACAGGCCGTTGACGATCACGCCGACCTCGAGGCCCAGGAAGCGATAGACGCGACCCATCCACTCGGCGTCGCGGCGGGCCAGGTAGTCGTTCACGGTGATGACGTGCACGCCCTTGCCGGTCAGGGCGTTCAGATAGGCGGGCGCGATGGCGACCAGGGTCTTGCCCTCGCCGGTCCGCATCTCGGCGATGCCGCCGTCGTTCAGGATCATGCCGCCGGTCAGCTGCACGTCGTACTGGCGCTGGCCCAGCACGCGGCGGGAGGCTTCACGGGCAACGGCGAAGGCGTCGTTCATGATCTTGTCCGTGGTCTCGCCGGCGGCGAGGCGATCACGGAACGTGTCCGTCATCATCCGCAGCTCGTCGTCGGAGAAGGCGGCGTACTTCTCCTCGAGCGCGTTGATCTTCTGGACGCGGCTCATGAACTCCTTGACCTTGCGGTCATTGGACGAGCCGAAAATCTTCTTGGCGAAGCCGAGCATGGAGGATCCGAAGGCGGGCGAGCCGACAGGCTCTGGTACGAGGTCCCGGAAGGGCGGCGGATGCACGCCGTGGAGGGGTTCCGGCGACGGCGACCCGGTGCGCCCGTGACAGGCGCGCGCGAGGGCCGCGCGAACGATCGAAAACCCCTCGACTTGGGCGCAGGCGGGACTTAAGCACCGGCCTTATCCCTGTCAACGCGAGGGCCTTTCGCCGCCCGCAGACGGAGCGCGCCTGCATGAGGCCTTCCCGCGTCCTGTTTCCCCTGTTGATGGCGCTTGCGCTGACCGTGACGGCCTGTGGCCGGGGCGGCGGATCCGAGCGTCCCCCGGAGCCCGGCGACCGCGCCGTGGCCCGCGTTCTGGACGAGACCATCTGGGCCTCCGACGTCAAACGGGAGGCCGTGGCGCAGGGGCTGGTGGGCGAGGGCGAGCCGCTGGACGTCTCCTCCGCCCTGTTCCGCCGGGTGCTGGACGAGGTCATCGACCAGAAGCTGCTGGCCCGCGAGGCCGAGCGCCGCGGTCTGGACAATTCGCCGCTGGCCCAGCGCCGGCTGGCCGCGACCCGGGAGCGCATCCTGGGCGACATGCTGGTCGAGACCGTCGTCAACGACAAGATTTCCGATCAGGCCGTCGAGGCCATCTATCGCGGCCAGCTGGATCTGGCCCGGACGTCGGAGGAGGTGCGCACACGCCTGATCCTGTCGCGCACCCGCGCCGAGGCCGACGCCGTCGTCGGCATTCTGGGGCAGGGCGCCGCGTTCGAGGCTGTAGCCATGGAGCGCTCGATCGACGAGGCGACCCGCTTCTCGGGCGGCGATCTGGGCTATTCGACCCTCGACGTCATGCCCGAAGCCTATCGCAACGCCCTGCGCGACCGGCCCGCCGGCTCGACGGTGGGTCCGTTCCAGACCGAGGGCGGCTGGGCCGTCCTGCGCGTGGAGGACCGCCGCCGGGAGACGCCGCCGACGCTGGAACAGGCCCGGCCCCAGATCGTGCGCTATCTGACCTATGAGGGCGTCCGGCAGCTGCTGGAGGACCTTCGCCGCAAGTCGGAGGTCGAGATTCTCCCCGGCGCGGAAGGCGCCCCCTCGCAGGAGCCGGCCTCGGCTCCGACCGTTCCGCAACCGGCCCCGGCCGCTCCCGCAACTCCTGTTCCCGCCAAGGCCCGATGAGCAAGACGCCCTCCAACACCGGTCGCGGGTCGACCGGCCAGAAGATCGAGCAGGCCCTGGAGAAGGCGCTTGAGCCGGTGACCACCGCGATCAAGCGCGCCACCACGCCGTCGAAGCCCGTGGCCGCGCCGGCCGCCGCCGCCGCGCCCGGCAAGCCCGGCCTGCAGGTCTCGCCTCTCGCCGTGCCCTTCCCGACCATCCCGCCCATCGGCGGCGTCGAGATCGCCACCGGCCGCGCGGGCTTCTACAAGCATGAGCGCGAGGACCTGGTGGTGTTCAGCTTCGCGCGCGGCACGACCTGCGCCGGGGTGTTCACCCGCCACAAGGTCGGCTCGGCCCCCGTCGACTGGTGCAAGCGCCATCTGGGCGCCGAGGACGGCGGCAAGGACGTGCGGGCGCTGGTCGTCAACGCCGGCTGCGCCAACGCCTTCACCGGCAAGGCCGGGGCCGACGCGGCCCGCCGCACCGCTTCGGAGGTCGCCAAACGGTTCGGCTGCCGCCAGCGCGACGTGATGCTGGCCTCGACCGGCGTCATCGGTGTGGTGCTGGATGATCGCAAGATCGCCTCGCGTCTGCATGACATCGAGGCCGGTCTGGACCCGGACAACTGGGCCCGCGCCGGTCAGGCCATCATGACCACGGACACCTTCCCCAAGGGGTCTTACGCCGAGTGCGAGATCGAGGGGCACAAGGTCCGGATCGCCGGCATCGCCAAGGGGTCGGGCATGATCGCGCCGGACATGGCGACCATGCTGGCCTTCATCGTCACCGACGCCGCCATCTCGCCCGCCGTGCTGCAGGCCCTGCTGGGGCTGCACGTTCGCACCACCTTCAACAGCGTGACGGTCGACGGCGATACCTCGACCAATGACACCGCCCTGCTGTTCGCCACCGGAACCTCGGGCGCGCCGCGCATCGGCCGGGTCGGCGACCGCCGCCTGAAGGACTTCAGCCGCGCGCTGGACGAGGTGATGCTGGACCTCGCCCACCAGCTGGTCCGCGACGGCGAGGGGGCGACCAAATTCGTCAAGATCACCGTGGACGGCGCCGCCAGCCCCGCCTCGGCCCGCAAACTGGCCAAGTCGATCGCCGACAGCCCGCTGGTGAAGACCGCCCTCGCCGGCGAGGACGCCAACTGGGGGCGCGTGGTTATGGCTGTCGGCAAGACCGAGGAGACGGTCGACCGGGACCGCCTGATGATCAAGTTCGGGCCCCACGTCGCCGCCATCGACGGCGCGCCCTCGCCGACCTACGACGAGGCGAAGATGAGCGCCTACATGAAGAACCCGGAGATCGACATCACCGTCGATGTCGCCTCCGGCCGCGCCTCGGCCACCGTCTGGACCTGCGACCTGACCAAGCGGTACGTCGAGATCAACGGCGACTATCGCTCGTGAGTGAAGGCGTCAAAACCGTCCTCGTCGTCGCCGTCGCCCTGATTGACACCGGCGGTCGCGTGCTCATCGCCCAGCGGCCCGAGGGCAAGCAGCTGGCGGGGCTGTGGGAATTCCCGGGCGGCAAGGTCGAGCCGGGCGAGCGTCCTGAGGCCGCCCTGATCCGCGAGCTCCGGGAAGAACTGGGCATCGACGTCAACGAGGCCTGCCTCTCGCCGTTCGTGTTTACCAGTCACGGTTACGAGTCCTTTCACCTGTTGATGCCACTTTACCTCTGCCGACGTTGGTCGGGGGTGGTTCAGGCGCGCGAGCATTCGGCCCTGAAGTGGGTGCGGCCGGCGCAGCTGGTGGACTATCCCATGCCTCCGGCGGACGAACCCCTGATCGCCTGGCTGCGCGATCTGCTCTAGCCGTCCGGAAGGGAGGCGACGATGAAACGCTTCCTCACCCGCTTCCGGCGCGACGAGAACGGCGCGACCGCCATCGAGTACGGCCTGATCATCGCCCTGATCTTCCTGGTCATCCTGTCGGCCCTGACAGCCTTCGGCGGCACGGGCAGCGGCATTTTCAACGCCGCCATGGACAAGCTGCGCGCCGCGATGGGCGGCTAGCGTTCGTCGGGCTCCTCGCCCGTCTGCTCCTTCACGCCCAGGGCGTCCGCGAGCCGCATCTGCGCCGAACCGCGCGGCAGGGGCTTCTGCTGGCTGTCATGCGGGGCCCAGCCGGCCAGATGCACGATCTCGAAGGTGGCGGGGATGCGACCGTCCGGCTCCCCGAACCGTTCCGCATAGAGCCGGGCCGCGCGGGCGATGATGCCCCGCGTCAGGGGGCGGCCTTGTCCCGCCAGTACATTGGTCTCGCCCATCGCCCGCAGGTCGCGGATAAGGGCGAACAGGTCGGGATAGCGCACGGTCAGCCGGTCGACGTCCGACACCGGCAGGGCGAAGCCCGCCCGCTGCAACAGGGCCGCGCCGTCGAAGCCGTCGGCGAAGGGCGAGACCCGCGCCTGCGCTCCGCCGCGCTGCTCCAGCTCCGCCTCGGTCAGGACCGCGCGCAGCTCCTTCAGGGTTCCGGCGCCCAGCAAGGTGCCCACGAACAGGCCGTCCGGTTTCAGCGCACGGCGGATCTGGCTCAGGGCGCCCGGC
This sequence comes from Brevundimonas sp., assembly GCF_036400995.1. GTDB lineage: Bacteria > Pseudomonadota > Alphaproteobacteria > Caulobacterales > Caulobacteraceae > Brevundimonas. Next base: position 34,857 of record NZ_DASWWG010000040.1, on the reverse strand, counting down.
AGGTCATTGGCCCAGTGCAGGCTCATCAGGCTGACGATCAGGTCCTGGGACTGATCCTCCAGCGCCAGAGGCCCGGCGCCCGGTCCGGCGCGGGACAGGCGGTCCCCGATGCTGCGCACCGGGCCGACCCGCGCGGCGGCGTAGCTGTCGACCAGAGCCGCGGCGAACGGCCCCGGATGGGCGGACAGGTCCGCGACGTCGGGCCACTCGCGCAGCAGGGCGTCCAGGCTGTCGACGGCGGTCTGGGCGGCGCGCGCATGCAGGAAGTCGGCGCCGGCGAAGGATTTGTCGCTGCGTTCCAGCCTTGCCGTACGGCGCTGGCTGTCGAAGATTACGGGGGGACCGGAGGAGGGGCTCATGAGCCTTCAGGATGGGGTCTGGCGGGCGCGTTGGGAAGCGGCGACCGGTTTCAGCCGCCGGATGGGCGTCCGGTTCGGCCGTGGCGTGGCCGATCTGCTGCTGCCGCCGCTGGCGCATGACAGCCCGGAAGCGACGGCCTCGGCGGGGTTGACCGCCGACGCGTGGAGCCGGGTGGTGTTCCTCGAGGATCCGGTCTGCGACGGCTGCGGCGCGGCCTCCGAGATGGACGGCGGAGCCTTCGCCTCCGACCGGTGCGCCGCGTGCCTGGCGAAACCGTACGCCTTCGCCCGGGCCCGGGCGGCCTGCCTGTACGATGAGGCGTCGCGCGGTCTGATCCTGAAGTTCAAGCACGGCGACCACCAACCGTTCGCGCCCCTGTTCGCGCGCTGGCTCAGCCGGGCCGCAGCACCCCTGCTGGCCGAGGCCGATGTGATCGCGCCGGTGCCGCTGCACCGCTGGCGGCTGCTGTCGCGTCGGTTCAACCAGGCGGCGGAGGTGGCGCGGCCGCTCGCCCGCGACGCAGGGCTGGACTATGTGCCCGACGCCCTCGTGCGCCGGACCCACACCACCAGCCAGGGCGGAAAGTCGGCGCGAGGGCGTCGCCTGAATGTGAAGAAGGCCTTTGAGGTCACGCCCGCGGGCGCGCGTCGCATCCGGGGACGGCGCATCCTTCTGGTCGACGATGTGTTGACCACGGGCGCCACCGCCGAGGCCTGCGCAAGGGCGCTTCTGGAGGCCGGCGCCCGTGCGGTCGACCTAGCCGTCATCGCCCGGGTGCGAACCGTGCGGGAACTGACTATGTAGGGTGAAACGTCCCCGGCTGTCGCGCGACGGTGTTGCGCGGGCCCTGTTCTGAGTTGGAGAAACCTTTGGCTGACGTCGTCCTCTACACCAAACCCGGATGCCCCTACTGCATCGCGGCCATGGCCCTGCTGGAGAAGAAGGGCGTGGCGTTCACCGAGATCGTGGCCTCGAACGACCCGGCGAAGAAGCAGGAGATGATCCAGCGCTCCAACGGCCGGATGACCTTCCCGCAGATCTTCATCAACGGGACCCATGTCGGCGGTTCGGATGATCTGCACGCGCTTGACCGCAAGGGCGAGCTGGACCCAATGCTGGCGGCATGACCACGCTCCCCGTCGCCCTGATCCAGACCCGCACCCCGGCCTCGCCGGCGGCGGCCTTCGCTCATGTCGAGCCCCTGATCCGTCAGGCGGCCGAGGGCGGGGCGAAGCTGATCCTGACGCCCGAGGCCTCCAACTTCCTGATCCAGGACCGCGCCGCCCGAGAGGCGGTGCTTGCGACCGAGGACCGGGACGAGGCGGTGCTGAAGCTGCGCGAGCTGGCGAAGGAATTGGGCGTCTGGCTGCTGATCGGTTCGGCCATCGTCAGGTCGGGCCATGAGGGCGATGACCGGGCGGCCAACCGCTCCCTGTTGATCAACGACCGGGGCGAGGTTGTCGCCACCTATGACAAGCTGCACGTCTACGACGTGGACCTGCCGACCGGCGAGCGCTGGCGCGAGAGCGCCTCGGTGCGTCCCGGCGACGGCGCGGTGGTCGCCGAAACGCCGTGGGGCGGGCTGGGCCTGACCATCTGCTACGACATCCGCTTCCCGCAGCTTCACCGGGCCCTGGCCAAGGCCGGGGCGAAGATGATCGCGGTCCCCGCCGCCTTCACCGTGCCGACCGGCGAGGCGCACTGGGAGGTCCTGCTGCGCGCCCGCGCCATCGAGAGCGGGGCCTGGGTCCTGGCCCCGGCGCAGGCCGGCGAGCACGAGGACGGCCGCAGGACCTGGGGGCGCTCCACCGTCGTCGCGCCGTGGGGCGAGGTGGTCGCGAAATTGGACAATGACGAGCCCGGTGTTTTGTTCGCCACGCTCGACTTCGACGCGGTCGACAAGGCGCGCAACGCCGTGCCCCAGTTGACGCACGACCGCGAGTTCGCGCTGCCGCAATGATCCGCTACGCCCTCAGCTGCGACGACGGCCATGGGTTCGAGGCGTGGTTCGGCTCGTCGAGCGACTACGATGACCAGTCCTCCCGGGGGCTGGTCGAATGCCCCGTCTGCGGATCGCGGTCGGTCGCCAAACAGATCATGGCCCCGGCGGTCTCCGGCACGAAGAAGTCCGCCCCCGCCGCGGACGCCGCCGCGAAGATGCGCACCATGATGACGGAGGCGGCGCGGGAGGTCCGGACTCACGTCGAGCAGAATTTCGACTACGTCGGCGACGCCTTCGCCCGCGAGGCCCGCGACATTCACGAGGGTCGCTCCGAGAAGCGCGAGATCTACGGTGAGGCCACGCCCGCCGATGTGAAGAAGCTGCGCGACGACGGCGTGCCGGTCGCCCCCCTGCCCAACCTCCCGCCCGACAAGTCCGAGGTCCACTGAGGCCATGGCGGGGGCGGGGGAGCGATATGAGGAGTTCGAGCCGCCCGTGGCGCTCCGGCCCTTCGTCCGGACGATCTGGACCTACGCCGACCCCGATCCGGCCCCGGTGGTCCAGCGGATCGCGCCCGACGGCTGTCCCGAACTGATCTTCGACCTCGGCGCGCCCTATGAGGAACAGGGCGAGGACGGGGTGTGGCGGTTGCAGCCTTCGGTCATCTTCGCCGGACAGATGACACGGCCGCTGGCCCTGCGTCCGGCAGGCCCGACCGAGCTGGTCGCGATCCGCTTCCGGCCGGACGGGGCGCGCGACTGGCTGGGCCGTCCGTTGGTCGAGGCGACGGACCGGCGGCTGGACATGACGGATCGCCTGCGCGGTTTCTCGGCCGCTGCGGGCGACCCGGCCGGGCAGGTCGAGGCCTTCGCGCGCTGGCTCGGGGACGAGCGGCGGCGAGCCCCGTGGTCGGTCGATGCGGTGGTGCGGGACGAGATCGAGCGCGCCTCGGCGGACGCGCCCCCGGCCGAGCGCTCGGCGGCGGAGCAACGCGCGCTGCAGCGGCGTTTCGCGGATCGGGTCGGGGTGTCGCCGCGCATGCTGCGGTCCATCTTCCGGTTCCGGCGGGTGTTCGACCACGCCGCCCATCCGGGCCAGCCCGCCGCGGAAGGCTGGCTCGGGGCGGGGCTGGAGGCCGGTTATTTCGACCAGCCCCAGATGGCGCGGGATTTCCGCCGCTTCCTCGGCTGCACGGCGACGGACTGGGCGCGCGAGCAACACGCCCTGGCCCGGGCCATCGCGTCGCAAACCTACAAGCCGGACGCGGGCCACCCGGCCTAGCTTGCCTTCGAACCCCGGAGGGAGACCCGAAATGCTGACCGCCCTGATGATGACCGCCGCCCTCATCACGCCGCAGGCCGACTTGCGGCCCGATCTGGGCTGGATGGCCGGCTACTGGCTGTCCTGCGACGGCGGCCGTCAGGTCGCCGAGACCTGGAGCCCGCCGCGCGTGAACCTGATGGCCGGCACCTCGATCACCGTGCGCAACGGCCGCGTCGGCTGGGAGCTCTCCCGGATCGCGCCGACCGGCCCCGCCGCCGATGCGCCCCTGGCCTATTTCGCCATGCCGGAGGGACAGGCTCCGGCGATCTTCCCGGTGGTCGAGTCCGCCCCGAACCGCGTGGTCTTCGAACAGCCGGCCCACGACTTCCCCAAACGGGTCATCTATGAACGCGACGGCGATGTGCTGAACGCCCGGATCGAGGGCGAGATCGACGGACAGATGAGGACCATCCGGTGGCAGTTCCACAAGGCGGAGTTCAACAGCAACTGCCCCGCCTGAGCTGGCGGCCGATGACGACGGCCGATCTCGACGCGGTCGCCGCCATCGCCGTGATCGGCTTCCCCGACCATTTCGAGGGGCGGGACTGCTTCGAGAACCGGCTGGCCCTCCATCCGTCCGGTTGCTTTGTCCTCTCGGACGGGCCGGGCGAGCCGAAGGGCTATATGGTCGCCTATCCCTGGCGGTCGGACAGCGCTCCCGCCCTGGACACCCTGATCGACGCGATCCCGGACGACGCGGCGGTCATGTACCTGCACGACCTTGCCCTGCATCCGGACGTGCGGGGCGGCGGCTATCCGGGAGAGGTGGTCGAGCGCCTGGCCGCGACGGCGCAAGCGGCGGGCTGGCCCGCGGTGGCGCTGGTGGCAGTCAATGACGCGGCGCCCTTCTGGGCCCGGCACGGCTTCGTCGTGCGCGAGACGCCGGAAATGGCGGCCAAGCTGGCCTCCTACGGTTCCGACGCCCGCTACATGGTGCGCGCGCTCTAGAGCGAAATCGGTCGGGTCGGGCGTCGCCCAACCCGGTTCAGATTTCTAGTCGCGGACGCGGGTCCAGCCCTTTTCCGCCATACACTGGACGAAGGCGGTCGCGCCCTCATCGTCATTGCCGACGGCGCGGCGACAATCCCGCTTCGCGTCGTCGAAGGGTTGGGCGTTCCCGCCGGTCCAGCGATAGTCGGCGTCGACCCCGATGACGGTCACGCAGGCGGCGTTCAGCAGGGCGGCGGCGCTGACGGCCGCGACGATGATCAGGCGTTTCATGGGATCGGCTCCGGTGAAGGTCACGCCGATATCTGTGGCGCGTCGTGGCGCGCCGATCCCGTTAAAACACTGACAGGTAAGTGAATTCGCCGTAAGGCTCAGCCTGCCGGGGCAGGAGCGGGCGTCCAGCTGCGATCGCGCTGGCCCGAGCAGTCGGGCAGGGGCGTGGTCTCCGGCGGCGTCGGCGCGCCGCCCACGGCCATCCAGATCCCGACCCATTGGCCGCGGTACGCATCGACGCCGACCGGCCAGTCCATCTGCGGGATGCTGGTGCGGATGCGGGTGTCGAGCGCCCGGTTGCCGGAAGACTGGACGATCACGGCCTCGCCCACCCGGGTGCTGTTGGGACGGCTCCAGCGGATGCAGACCCCGGCCACGCCGCGGGTGGCGGTCGCCGCCTCGGGAGCGGACTGGACGGCGGCTTCGGCGGCGGGCGTGGCGGTCAGTGTGGTGGCGAGCAGCAGGGCGATCATGGGGTTTCCTTGTCGCCCGACCGGGTTCAGTCCCGCGTGGCGATCATCATGTAGTTGATATCCACGTCCTGCCCTTCGCGCCAGCGATCCGCCAGAAGGTCGTAGGCGAGGCCGAACGGGCCGGTGACGGTCACCGGCTCGGGCGCCAGCATGGCGCGGATTTCGTCGGGCTTGAGGAACTGGTTCCAGTCGTGGGTCCCGGCGGGCACCCAGCGCAGCACATATTCGGCCGCGAACTTGCCCAGGGCCAGCGCCTTCAGCGTCCGGTTCAGGGTGGCGACGATCATGAGGCCGCCGGGCTTCACCAGCCGCGAACAGGCCCGGACGAACGCCTCCGGATCGGCCACGTGCTCGATCACCTCCATGGTAAGGACCACGTCGAACGGCCCGGCGCCCTCGGCTTCCAGCTGCTCGACGGTGGCGGCGCGGTAGGTGATGTCCAGCCCCGACTGCTCCGCGTGGGCGCGGGCGGTGCCGATGTTCTCGCTGGAGGCGTCCGCCGCCGTCACGGCGAAACCCAGCCGCCGCATGGGTTCGGCGATCAGGCCGCCGCCGCAGCCGACGTCCAGAAGGGTCAGGCCGGCGAAGGCCTCGCGCTGCTTCGGATCGCGTCCGAACCGCTCGGCGACCCGGTCTCGCACGAAGGCCAGCCGGGCCGGATTGAACCGGTGCAGGGGTGCGAAGGGGCCGCGCGCATCCCACCATTCCGCCGCCTGGGCCGAAAAGCGGGCCACGTCGGCGGGGTCGATCGACGGCCCCTCCGCCTGATCGTTGAATTCCCCGGCGCTTTGGGGTTCCCGCGCCGATACCGTGCCGTTAGAAGCAGCCATGGCGCAGCGATGAACCGGCGCGCCGTTTCATGCAAGTACGGAGCTGCCTGCCAGGATGACGCGGACCGACTCACAGCGACTGGTGATGAAGTTCGGTGGGACGTCGATGGGCGACCTCGAGCGCATTCGTCGCGCCGCCCGGATCGTCGCCGCCGAGGCGGCCTCGGGCAAGAAGGTCGCGGTCGTCGTCTCGGCCATGGCGGGCAAGACCAATGAACTGGTCGCCTGGACCGACGGCGCCGGCCGCCCGGCCGCGGGCATCGAGATGTCGGACGACGAATACGATGTCGTCGTCGCCTCGGGCGAACAGGTGACCTCGGGCCTCCTGGCCCTGACCCTCCGGAACATGGGGCTGAACGCCCGCAGCTGGATGGGCTGGCAGATCCCCATCATCACCGACGACGCCCACGGCCGCGCTCGCATCGAGGACGTGCCGGGCGAGGTGCTGGGCGCCGCCCTGGACACCGGCGAGATCGCGATCGTTCCGGGCTTCCAGGGCGTGACCCGCGACGGGCGCATCACCACCCTGGGCCGCGGCGGCTCGGACACCTCGGCGGTGGCGGTGGCGGCGGCGCTGGAGTGCCCCTGCGACATCTACACGGACGTCGACGGCGTCTACACGACCGACCCGCGCATCGAATCCCGCGCCCGCCGCCTCGAAAAGGTCTCCTACGAGGAGATGCTGGAGATGGCCTCGCTGGGCGCCAAGGTGCTGCAGACCCGTTCGGTCGAACTGGCCATGGCGAAACAGGTCCCGGTGCGGGTCCTGTCCAGCTTTATTGAACCCGACGCTGACGGCGTCATGCCCGACAAGGGTGGAACCCTGATCTGCGACGAGGAGGAGATCGTGGAAAAGCGCATCGTGTCCGGCGTGACCATGAGCCGTGACGAAGCCCGCATCACCCTGCTGGGCCTGTCCGACCGGGTCGACGCGCCCGCCGACGTCTTCACCCGCCTGGCCGAGGCCAATGTGAACGTGGACATGATCGTCCAGTCGCAGGCCCGTACCGCCGGGACGGTCAACCTGACCTTCACCACCGGCCGTCGCGACGCCCAACGCGCCGCCGAGCTGATGCAGGCCGCCCAGGCCGAGGTCGGCTTCGAGGAGCTGCGGGTCGACGAGGACGTCGCCAAGGTCTCGGTCGTCGGCGTCGGCATGCGCAGTCACGCGGGCGTCGCCCAGACCATGTTCAAGGCCCTCGCGGACAAGGGCGTGAAGTTCCAGGCCATCTCCACCTCGGAGATCAAGATCAGCGTTCTGATCGATGCGGCCTATGCGGAACTGGCCGTTCGTGCGCTTCATGCGGCTTACGGATTGGAAGCCGTCTAGATTTAAAGCTTCGCGGTTCCCATCTAGGGAGCCGGATTTTAGGGAGGGGCCATGCCGGTTGGCGGATTGACGACGAGGGGGCCGCGTAACCTCCTTCGCCAGATCCGCGAGGCTATGGCGGGGGCCGCGCCGGCCCAGCAGCGGCTCGACACCGTTGTCAGGATCATCGCCCAGTCGATGGTCGCCGAAGTGTGCTCCATCTATCTGCGCCGGGCGTCGGGCGAACTGGAGCTGTTCGCCACCCAGGGCCTGAAGCCCGAGGCTGTTCACAACACGCGTCTGCGGCCCGGCGAGGGTCTGGTCGGCGAGGTGGCGCGCAGCGCCGGGCCGATCAGCCTGTCGGACGCCCCGTCCCACCCCAGCTTCTCCTACCGTCCGGAAACGGGCGAAGACCCCTATCACGCCTTCCTCGGCGCGCCCCTGCTGCGCGGCGGCCGGGCCATCGGGGTGCTGGTCGTCCAGAACCGGTCCGAGCGTCGCTATGACGAGGACGAGGTCGAGGACATCCAGACCATCGCCATGGTCTTGGCCGAGACCGTCGCCTCCGGCGAACTGCTCGGACAGGAAGAGCTGCGCGACATCGAGGTCGCCCCGCACCGCCCGGAGCGGCTCAAGGGCCAGCGCTTCGCGGAGGGCCTGGCCTATGGCCATGTCGTGCTGCACGAGGCGCCGGTCGCGCCGGAGAACCTTCTGGCCGAGAACCAGCAGGTCGAGGAAATCCGCCTGCGCGAAGCCCTGATCGGGCTGAAGGCCAATATCGACGCCATGCTGGAAGGCGGGCAGGGCAAGCTGGCGGGCCAGTCCTTCGAGGTGCTCGAAACCTACCGGATGTTCGCCGACGACCGGGGCTGGAACCGGTCGCTGGAGGAGGCCGTGCGCACCGGCCTGACCGCCGAGGCCGCCGTCGACCGCGTCCGCAACGAGCACCGCGCCCGCTTCGCCAAGGCCCGCGACCCCTACATCAAGGAGCGGCTGCACGACTTCGAGGACCTGGCCAACCGGCTGTTGCGGGTTCTGGCCGGCGACAGTCCCGGCCTTCGCGATCTGCCCGATGACGCCATCCTCGTGGCCCGCAACCTCGGGCCCGCCGATCTTCTGGAGTATCCCCGCGACAAGCTGAGAGGCCTGCTGCTGGAAGAGGGCTCGGCCGCCAGCCACGCGGCCATCGTCGCCCGCGCGCTTCAGATTCCCTGCGTCGGCCGCCTGATGGGCCTGCGCGACCGCCTGTCCGAGGGCGATGTGGTCATCGCCGACGGCGAGACCGGCGAGGCCTATCTGCGCCCCCGGCCCGACATGCTGTCGGCGGTGCAGTCGCGGATGGAAGTCCGCAACCAGCGGCAGGCCGAGTTCGCCAAGCTGCGCGACGTCGCCCCCGTCACCGCTGACGGCCAGCGCATCAGCCTCCTGACCAACGCCGGTCTGGCCGTGGATCTGGAGAACCTGGACGCCACCGGCGCCGAAGGCATCGGCCTGTTCCGCACCGAGTTCCAGTTCATGGTCTCGGAGGAGCTGCCGCGGCTGGAGAGCCAGACCGCCCTCTACCGTCTGGTGCTGGACACCGCGGGGGACCGGCCGGTCACCTTCCGCACCCTCGACATCGGCGGCGACAAGGTCCTGCCGTACCTGGAGACCGAGCGGGAGGAAAACCCCGCCCTCGGCCGCCGCGCCATCCGTCTGGGTCTGGATCGTCCGGCCATGCTTCGCCTGCAGCTCCGCGCCCTGCTGGGCGCCGCGGCGGGCCGGGAGCTGCGGGTCATGTTCCCGATGATCGCCACGGTGGACGAGTTCCGCGCCGCCCGCGAACTGGTGGACATCGAGTGCGCCTGGGCGCGGCGTCGCGGCCGCGAACTGCCCGCCCTGCTGCGGGTCGGGGCCATGATCGAGTGCCCCAGCCTGCTGTGGCACCTGGACGCCCTCCTGCCGCTGACCGACTTCGTCTCGATCGGCACCAATGACCTGTTCCAGTACATGTTCGCCGCCGACCGGACGAACCCGCTGGTCTCCGATCGCTACGATCCCCTGTCGCCCCCGGCGCTCAGGGCGCTGGCGGAGATCCAGAAGAAATGCGCCGACACCGGCACCCCGGTCTCCGTCTGCGGCGAGCTGGCCGGTCGTCCGCTGGAGGCCTTCGCCCTGCTGACGCTCGGTTTCACCCGTCTGTCGGCTCCGGCCGGCGGGGTGGGCCCGGTCAAGCGGATGATCCTGTCGACCGACCTGTCGGCCGCGCGCCGGGGTGTCGCCAGCCTGCTCGGCTCGTCCTCGGCCTCGGTGCGGGGCGAGCTCGAGACTCTGGCCCGGAAGTTGAACGTCCAGATTTGATCTGTGCCGGGCCGGAACGGCCGTGGTGCTTAACAAATCATTGATCGGTCGACTCTTATGAGTTATCCACAAGGCGAATTCGGCGGGTCTGCGGGGGCAGGCCCAGACTGTCATCCCAATATGGTACAGGGGCCGGGTTCGAGTACGACGGGCGTGGATGACGCGCCGTCGAGTGTGGGATCAGGCGTCATGGCGCTGGATGCGGGCAAGGGCCCGGAAGAGTACGGGGCGGCAGACTGGAAGGAGCTGGTTCCTTCCATCACCGATGCGCCGACTCTGGGCGAAGGCCTGCGGATCGCGCGTGATCATTCCGGCCGCTCGCTGGCCGAGCTGTCGACCATCACCCGGGTGCCCGCCCGCTATCTGACCGCCCTTGAGCAGAACGATTTCTCGGTCCTGCCCAATCGCGTCTTCTCGATCGGCTATGTGCGCGCCTACGCCGGCGCCTTGGGGCTGGACGAGCAACTGGCCGTCGAGCGTTTCAAGCGCGAAAGCCCGGACCCGTCCGTGCCGCTGCAGCCGCCGGTCGGCGTCGCGTTCGAGGAAGTGAAGCGCTATTCGCCCCGCCTGATCGCCGGCTTCGCCGTGCTGTTGCTGGCGGTGGTGGGCTGGAATGTGTTCCAGCGCGTCAGCTTGCTGCGCGCGCCGCAGCCGTCGGATATCGCCGAGGTGCCCGAGACCTGGCGTCTGGGCACCGTGCCCGGGCAGTCGGCCATGCGCCTGACCGCCCCGCATCCGGCTCCGCCGGACCAGACCATTCCGGCCCTGTACGTGACTCCGGGCCTCGAGATGCAGCTGACCGGCGTCGATCCCACCGCGGCCGAAGGCGCTGCGCCGCCGCCGCCGGTGGCCAAGGCCTTCAACCCGCGCGGCGCTATCTACGGCGCCTCGGCCAGCGCCTCGGACGTGATCATTCAGGCCCGCAAGGCCGCGGCCATCGTCGTGCGCATGGGCGACGGCCGGGTGTTGTTCGCCCGCCAACTGGCCGCCGGTGAAGCCTGGCGCGCCCCGCTGGGCGTCGCCGCGACCATCGACGCCTCGGACTTCGGCGCCTTCGACGTCTATCTGAACGGCGAGCACGGTGGGGCCCTGACGGCCGAACATACGCCGCTGGCCCAGCTGAACAGTCGCGCCCAGACCCTGGCCCGGCAGGCCGCCGCCGAGGTCGCCGCCCGCGCCGAAGCCGCCCGTCAGGCGGCCCAGGCCCAGCTGCAGGCCGTCAGCCAGGTCGCGACGGCGGCGACGACCGGCGGCTGACGCCCGCGTCATCGCTTGTCGTGGCCATGCCGCATTCGTGAGCCTATGTTGGGCCCAGCATGAGCCTCGACCACACCCACGTCCGCCCCTGGCGCCATATCGAGCGTCGCAAGAGCCGTCAGATCATGGTGGGCAATGTCCCCGTGGGCGGCGGCGCGCCGATCTCGGTCCAGTCGATGACCAATACGCCGACCTCGGACGCGGCGGCGACCATCGACCAGATCCGGCGGCTTGAGGAGGCGGGCGCCGATATCGTCCGCGTCTCCTGCCCGGATGAGGAGTCGACCGCCGCCTTCCGCACCATCGCGCGCGAGGCGAAGGTCCCGCTCGTGGCGGACATCCATTTCCACTACAAGCGCGGCATCGAGGCCGCCGAGGCCGGCGCCGCCTGCCTGCGCATCAATCCGGGCAACATCGGCAACGCCGAGCGGGTGAAAGAGGTCATCAAGGCCGCCCGCGACAATGGCTGCTCCATGCGGATCGGCGTCAACGCCGGCTCGCTGGAGCGCGAACTGCTGGAGAAGTACGGCGAGCCCTGCCCCGACGCCATGGTCGAGAGCGCGCTGAACCACGCCCGCATCCTGCAGGACAACGACTTCCACGAGTTCAAGATCTCGGTGAAGGCGTCCGATCCCTTCCTGACCGTCGCCGCCTATCAGCAACTGGCCGACGCCATCGACTGTCCCCTGCATCTGGGCGTGACCGAGGCCGGTCCCCTGCGCACCGGCACCATCAAGTCCGCCATCGGCATGGGCTCCATGCTGTGGGCGGGCATCGGCGACACCATCCGCGTGTCGCTGGCCGCCGATCCGGTCGAGGAGATCAAGGTCGGCTTCGATATCCTCAAGTCGCTCGGCCTGCGGCACCGGGGCGTCAACATCATCGCCTGTCCGTCCTGTGCCCGTCAGGGCTTCAACGTCATCGAGACGGTCGGCATCCTCGAGGAAAAGCTGGCCCATGTGACCACGCCCATGTCGCTGTCGATCATCGGCTGCGTCGTGAACGGTCCGGGTGAGGCCCTCTATACCGACGTCGGCTTCACCGGCGGCGGCAAGGGGTCGGGCATGGTCTATCTGAACGGCAAGATCGCCCACAAGCAGGCCAACGACGGCATGATCGACGAGATCGTCGCCCAGGTCGAAGCCAAGGCCGCCGAACTGGAGGCTGCCCGCAAGACCGCCGAACAGCCGAGCTTCGAAGCGGCGGAATAGGCCTGTCCGCCTCCCGGGTCCTGCGCTAGTCAGGCGGGGTATCCGGAGGGGAGTTCCAATGATCCGTCGCGACACGGCCGCGTTTGTTTCCGCGCTTGTGCTGGGGTTCGCCCCGACCGTTCCGGCCTTCGGGCAGGATGCGCCGGCGCCGGCCGCCGCGCCCGCGTCCCCGGCCGCCACCCACGTCTCGCTTCCCTCGCCGGACGGCCGGACCATCGATCTCAGCGTCTGGCAGGCCGAAAACGAGCAGGCGGTGATCGTCTTCGGCCACGGCTGGGGCGCGCAGCCCGCCGCCTATCGCCGGATCATCGCCTACTGGATCGCCCACGGCTTCACCGTGGTGTCGCCGATGCACACCGATTCCATGCAGCACCCGGCGCACGCCGAGGCGACGCCGCAGAGCATCTTCACCACCCGGATCATCGATCTGGCCGTCGTGCGCGGCTATGTGAAGGCCACCCATCCGGGCAAGCCGCTGATCGGCGCGGGCCACTCGTTCGGCTCGCTGAACGCCCTGATGGAGGCCGGGGCGGTGACCATCGCCGGGCCGCAGGGCGACCCTGATATCAAGGTGGTTGTCGCCCTCTCGACGCCGGGGCTGGTCCCCCAGCTGGTCAATCCGCAGACCTTCACCACCGTGACGACGCCCGTTCTGGTCGTCACCGGCGACGCCGATCTGGTGCAGGGCTTCGTCACCGATCCGCGCGACCATCGCGCCGCCTTCGACACCAGCCCGGCGGGCGACAAGATGCTGATGACCTTCGCGGGCGGCGACCACAGCCTGATCGGCAACGCCGACGCCGCGGACTTCGATCTGATCGCCGCGACCACGGTCGATTTCATGCGCGCCCATGCCCTGGGCGACGCCGCCGCCCGCGCGCGCCTCCAGTCCCTGACCGCGCCCGAGGGCGTCACCATCGAGCGTCGCTGAGACCATGAAGCTCTACATCACCGCCCCGTCGCCCTTCGCCCGCAAATGCCGGATCGTCGCCCGCGAGAAGGGGGTTCCGGTCGAGGAGGTCTTCGTCGACCCCTACGCCAATGCGCCGGAGTTGCTGGCGTCCAACCCGGTCATCCAGGTGCCGTCGCTGATCGCGGACGACGGCCTGCCGATCAACGACAGCCCGGTCATCTGCGAATATCTGGACGCCATCGGCTCCGGTCCGCGGCTGCTGCCGGACGCCGGGGCCGAGCGGCTGCGCGTGCGCCGGATCGAGACCACGGCTGACGGCCTGCTCGAGATGGGCGTCAAGCTGGTGCTGGAGAAGCGCCGTCCCGAGCACGAGCGGTCGCCGTCATGGATGGAGCGCTGGACCGCCAACATGCATCGGGCGCTGGACGCGCTTGAAGCCGCCGACCTGTCGGCCGACGACGTCCATATCGGCGTCCTGACGGCGGGCGTCGCCCTGACCTGGATCGGCTTCCGTCATCCCGATTTCGACTGGTCCACCGGCCGTCCGCGGCTGGTCGCCCTGCAGGCCGCGCTGGAGGCCCGCCCGAGCTTCCGGGAAACCTTCCCTTCCTAGGCGAAGGCTGATTGACCGCGTCTCAGGGTGGTGCGAGAAGCGCTGAGGTTCACCGGGGGGTGAGCCGGTAATCCTTTGGGGGACTTCATGATTTCGGTTCGTGCCGCGCGCCTCGGCGTGCGGGCGCTCACGCTCGTCGGCGTGGCGCTTTCGCTTCCTGCCTGCGCCACCATCACGCGCGGGACCAGCCAGACTTTCACCGTCGAAAGCACGCCGCCGGCGGCGCATGTCTCGACGTCCAACGGCTTCCAGTGCGAAGCCACGCCCTGCACCTTCCGCATGCCGCGCAAGGACCCGTTCCGCGTGACCATCTCGCTGGAGGGCTATGTCACCCAGGAGCACCAGATCGACAGCGGCGTGTCCGGCGCCGGCGGCGCGGGCTTCGCGGGCAATGTCCTGGTCGGCGGCCTGATCGGCATGACCGTCGACGCCACCTCGGGCGCGATGAACGACCTGCGTCCGAACCCGCTGATCGTCACCCTGTTGACGCCGGAAGAGCATGCGGCCGCCCAGGCCGAAGCCGAGCGTCAGGCCGCCGCCGCGCCGGCCGCCGCCTCGGGATCGGCCGACTGACCTCCGGATCGGGTTATCAAGTCGAGGGGGCGGTCGGGCTACGGTCCGGCCGCCCCTTTCGCATTCAGAGCACGCCCGCCAGTTGCAGCCCCTGGAACAGGGCCAGCACGATCAGCAGGCCGCCGACCGCATAGGTCATCGGGCGGCGCGGCACGCGCTTGGCGATCAGGCCGGCGAACGGCGCCGCCATCAGTCCCCCGACGACCAGTCCGCCGACCGCCGCCGCATGGTTCTGCAGCGCATCGGCCTCTTCCCAGTGGCCGGTGACCAGCGACCAGACGAAGGTGGCGCTGATGGCGACGGTCAGGAAGAACTCGGCGGTGTTCACCGTGCCGATCGCCCGACGGGGCTCCTGTCCGGCGCCGACGAGGGTCGAGGAGACGGTCGGGCCCCATCCCCCGCCGCCGATGGCGTCCAGAAACCCGCCGATCGCGCCCAGCGGGGCGACGATCCAGGCCGGGCGGATGCGGCGCGGCGTCACGTCATGCCCGGCCCGCCACAGGATCCAGACGCCCATGAGCGCCAGATAGGCGATGACGAACGGCTTGACGACGTCACTGTCCAGACCAGCCAGCACATAGGCGCCGACGCATCCGCCGATGACCCCCGCGATCGCCAGCGGGATCAGCAGCCGCCACTCCACATTCCTGTGCCAGGCGTGGCTCCCGGCCGAGGCCGCCGTGGTGAAGACCTCCGCCCCGTGCACGCTGGCCGAGGCCGTCGCCGGCGGCACGCCGAACGCCAGCAGCACGGAGGAGGAGATCACACCATAGGCCATGCCCAGGGATCCATCGACCGCCTGGGCGAGAAAGCCCACGGCCAGAAACAGGAGGAAGGTTTCCATGCATGCCCCGTCTGTCGCACCCTCAGGCGCCGATCTTCGCCCAATGAACCCCGACGGCAAAGGTTGCGCCGTTCACGGATGGCTGATCCGCTCGTGACCGCGCATCGACAGGGCGGGGCAGGGCAGGCTAAAGGCTGCGACCCGCCAACGACGGATATCTCCCTTGCGACTGCCCCAGGCCCGGCTCGATCAGGTGCTCGACCGTTTCCACGAGGTGGAGGCGCGCATGGGTGCGGCCAGCGACGGCGCCGAGATCGTGCGCCTGTCGAAAGAGCATGCCGAGCTGAAGCCGGTCGCCGACGCCGTCCAGGGGCTGGCCAAGGCCCGCGCCGAGATGGTCGATCTGGAAGCCATGGCCGAGGATCCGGAGATGGCCGACATGGCCGCCGAGGAGCTTCAGGCGCTCAAGGAGCGGCTGCCCGATCTGGAGCGTGACGTCGCCCTGCTGCTGGCCCCGCGCGACGCCGACGAGAACGCCTCCGCCGTGCTGGAAGTGCGCGCGGGCACCGGTGGCGACGAGGCCGCCCTGTTCGCCGGCGATCTGTTCCGCATGTACTCCCGCTACGCCTCCACGCGCGGCTGGCGGGTCGAGGTCGACAGCGCCACCGAAGGCGAAATGGGCGGCTACAAGGAAGTCATCGCCACGGTCACCGGCGAGGGCGTCTTCGGCCGCCTGAAGTTCGAAAGCGGCGTTCACCGGGTCCAGCGCGTGCCCGCCACAGAGACCCAGGGCCGAATCCACACCTCGGCCGCCACCGTGGCCGTCCTGCCCGAGGTCGAGGACGTCGAGATCGAGATCCGCGATCAGGACATCCGCATCGACACCTATCGGTCGTCGGGCGCCGGCGGTCAGCACGTCAACAAGACCGACTCCGCCGTCCGCATCACCCACCTGCCGACCGGCATCGTCGTGACCTCGTCCGAGAAGTCGCAGCACGTGAACCGCGACAAGGCGATGAAGAACCTGCGCGTCCGCCTGTACGACATGCAGCGGCAGGAGAAGGACAAGGCGCGTTCGGACGCGCGCAGGTCGCAGGTCGGCTCGGGCGACCGGTCCGAGCGCATTCGCACCTACAACTTCCCGCAGGGCCGGGTGACGGATCACCGGATCGGCCTGACCCTGCACAGCCTGCCGCAGATCCTCGAGGGCGACCTCGATCCGATGCTGAACGCCCTGATCGCCGAGGACCAGGCCGCGCGTCTGGCCGATCTGGAAGCCGAGTTCGGCTAACGCCCGCGGGCCGCGGCGTTCTCCAACGCCAGCTTGACCACCGCCTTCAGGTCGGACCGGCTGATGTCCAGCGGTTCGCCGACTGTCGCGAGGGCGGCGTCGATGTCGGCGTCCGTCACCGGCGCGGGCCCCTTCGCCTTGACGGCGCGGTGCGGCCAGGCGTGGCCCGAGAGCCGGTGGAACAGGAAGCCCGCCAGCCCCAGCAGCACGGCGTTCAGGCCGATGGGGACGAGGGCGAACATCAGTCCGGCGCCCTGCACCGCCGAGCCGCCCAGCACGCCGATCAGCGCCGTCGATCCGCCGGGCGGGTGCAGGCAGCGCAGCAGGGACATCAGGGCTATGGCCGCGGCTACGGCGACGCCCGCCGCGATCATCGGGTCCGGGATCAGGCGCGCCACGACGATGCCGGTCAGGGCCGAGACCACATGGCCGCCGACCAGCGGCCAGGGCTGCACCAGCGGGCTGGCGGGGACGACGAACAAAAGCACCGAAGAGGCGCCCATCGAGGCGGCCATGACGAGGGGCGCGGGACCGTCGGCGCCGACGATCAGGCGCGACAGAAGGGCGGTCGCGCCGATGCCCAGAAGGGCGCCGAGGCAGGCGATCATCCGGTCGCGCACCGTGGCGCCCGCCAGAATGGGTTGAAACAGCTTCATGGACGCCCCGTGCTCTCGCCGCAGCCAGAGCATATCCGTCCGGCGGCGGCTAGGTGTCGCGCCGGATGCGCCGTCTCAGCAGCCGGTCTGACAGGGCTTCGGCGTGCTTCAGGGTGAAGGCCAGGGCCGCCGGATTGCCCCGGCGCGGTCCGACCGTATCGGCCACCACCGCGCCCCGGTCGCCGATGGCGCGCGGCTCGCCGGTGGTGGTGTCGATCGCCGTCTGGTGCTCGATCTCGGCGTTCAGTTCTGCGCCCATGATGACGATCTGCACCGTCAGCCAGGTCCACAGCAGGAAGCCCATCATCGCCGCCAGCGGGCCGTAGGAGGCGGTCCGCACGAAGGTCCCGATGTACCAGCTGAATCCCAGCGACAGGCACAGGCTCAGCAGGGCCGCGAAGATCGCGCCGGGGGTCAGCCACCGCCAGCGCGCCTTCTGGCGGCAAGGGCCGAAGCGGTAGATCACCGTCAGGGCGGCCATGTAGATCAGCAGCAGGGCTGGCCAGCGCAGCGGCGCCAGATAGCCCCACTCCTCGATCAGGCCGAGGAAGCCCAGCACCACCGGCACGCCCACCACCATCGCCGCTGACAGCAGCACCGCCAGCAGGCCGGACACGGTGAAGCCCATGCACATCAGATTGTAGTGGACGATATTGCGCCGCTCGACCTCGTGGTAGGCGATGTTCAGGCCGTAGAAGAGCACCTTGATCGCCCCGTTCGCGGTCCACAGCGACAGCACAAGGGTCCAGGCCAGGGTGAAGGTCAGCTCGGTGTTGGTGTTCTCGGCCAGCCGCTGCATCTCGGCGCCGAGGAACTCGGCCACCCCGGCGGGCAGCACCGAATAGAGGAACTGCAGCCGGTCCCATGCGCCGTTCGGATCGGCGAACAGGCCGTAGATGGTCACGAAGGCCGCCAGCGTCGGGAACAGGGACAGGACCACGAAGAAGGTCACCCCGCCCGCGACGAAGCCGACCCGGTCGCCGAAATAGGAAGCGCCGACACGCCAGAAGATGTCGGTCCAGCCCTTGCGCGGGATGTGTTCGGGCCGTCTCGCCATCCGGCCGCGACCAGGTTCCTTCGCCTCGAAGTCCTCGGGCGTCGGCGGGGCGGGGGGCAAGGGCTCCGGCCGGGGCGGCCGCAGCTCCAGCCCGTACTTGTGGCCACGCGTGTACAGCAGGTGCGCGGCTCCGGCCCCGGCGGCCAGACCGCCCAGGACCGCGCCGGCCACGCCCCACAGGCCCGGTCCGTCCTTGCGACCTGACCCCTTGTGTCCTGCGCCCTTGTGTCCCGACTGCCACTGCATCCGCGCCTCAACGGTCAAGCTGACGGGACGTTCCCCTGATCAAAGCTGTCTTCGCTGCCCGCGCGTCTTGCCGTTTTGCGAGAAGCCGTTCTAACCTGCTCGGATAACGGGGGATTTTCCATGAAAGCCGTCATCGCCGCGCTCGCGCTGTCTGTCGCCGCCGCCGGAGTCGTCCAGGCCCAGACCGGCCAGTGGACCCCCAGTTCGGTCAACGACAACTTCATTCGCGGGGTCAACCTCAGCACGGTGCGGGCCCGCGGCAACGTCCGCGCCTTCGACGCCGTCAGCGTCTATCGCGAGCGTCGCGACTTCGCCGGGCCCAGCGTCGACTACATGCTGATGCATTTCGAGATCGACTGCGCCGCCAACACCGTGCGGACCATCAATCTGCACGGCTATCTCGCCGACGGCTCCAGCGTCTTCTCGTCCAAGCTGAACGGTGACCCGGAGCCGATCGTCGAAGGCAGTATGTCGGACGGCGAGAAGGACACCGTCTGCGACGAGCCGTCCTCCGAGGTCCGCTACCCCAGCGTCCAGGAGTTCTTCCGCTGGGGCCGCGCCAGCGGTATCGCCACCTGGAACGGCTGACGCCGGGGTGACCACCTGTGCCGGGCCATGAGGATCGGGCCCGGCCTCTGCCGGCGGATGATGTCTTCGGGTTCGGGCCGCCCTCTGGGGCGGGGAAGCCTCCGCGCTGCGGGTCCTGACAGCAGACGCTTGAAATCCCCGCTTCGTCGGTCCAAGCCCTGCGCATGACCGACGCCGCCCCCGCCCGCACCCTCCTCACCGCCTGGAAGGCCGCCCAGGCCGACCTCAAGGCCGGGAAGATCGACAGCCCCTCCATCGATGCCCGCCTCCTGCTCGAGGTCGCGGCCGGCTGTTCGCGCACCGACATCCTGACCGACCCCTATCGCGCGGTCACCGATGAGCAGCAGGCGACGCTGGACGGCTACGTCGCGCGCCGCCTGAAACGCGAGCCGGTCTCGCGCATCCTCGGCCGCAAGGGCTTCTGGAAGATCATCCTGAACGTTACGCCCGACGTGCTCAGCCCGCGCCCGGACACCGAGGCCATCCTCGACGTGGTCCTGTTGGCCTATCAGCCACAGGATAGCTTCACCATGATCGACCTGGGCACCGGCTCGGGCGCCATCCTGCTGGCCACCCTGGCCGAGCGCCCGGCCGCCAAGGGCGTCGGCACCGACATCTCGACCGAGGCCCTGGCCGTGGCGCGCGAGAACGCCGCCAACCTCGATCTCGACAACCGCTGCGACTTCATCCGCACCGAATGGGCCGCCGGGTTCGCCGAGAACAGCTTCGATCTGGTGGTGTCCAACCCGCCCTACATCCCGTCGGACGACATCCCCGGGCTGGACCCGGAAGTGCGCGAGCACGACCCGCATCTGGCGCTGGACGGCGGGCCTGACGGTCTCGTCGCCTATCGCGAACTGGCTCCCGAAATCCGCCGCATCCTGAAGCCGGACGGCATCTTCGCCGTCGAGATCGGGTGGGACCAGGGGCCGCAGGTTCAGGCGCTGTTCGAGGCTGCGGGCTTCACCGACGTCATCGTGGTCAAGGATCTGTCCGACCGCGACCGCGTCGTCACCAACGGCCCGAACCCGCGCACCAACCCCATCCCGAAGATGTATCCGGAAGCGGGCTGAACGGGGGTCTCACAAACCCCCTTGGAAACGCCACAAACCCGCGCTAAGTCTTTGCCGTCTCCCACCAGAACACACGCCTCGAACCGGTCCGGTTCCTGACTCGCGCGCGTTCCGGACAGTGACGGTCGGGCCAGTCGCCCGGCGGACCACGGGCGACGACGGATTTCCGAACACATCGCCAGCGGGGAATAGGCCCCGCCCGAGACGGAACACCCCCCGGACGGATACCGAGCCTGAAGGCCCGGTCCGCCCTCCCCATCAAGGCACGGTAGCGTCCGATGAGAGATTTCAAGGGCATGAAGCGTCAACGCGGACGCAACAGGAAGCCCGGCGGCGGCGGCAACAACGCCAACGCCACCAACCCGAACCGTTCGTGGGACTCGCAGGGCCCCGAGAACATCAAGGTCCGAGGCAACGCCCAGACCGTCTATGAGCGCTACATGCAGCTCGCCCGCGACGCCTCCGCGTCGGGCGACCGCGTTCTGGCCGAGAACTACACTCAGCACGCCGAGCACTATTTCCGCGTCCTGCGCGCCCTGCAGCCGGCCCGCCCGGTCTCCGAGATCGCCCAGCGCGAGCTGGCCGGTCAGGGCTTCGACATCGACTTCGAGGACGAATCCGGCGCCCAGGCGGCCGCCATCCTCGCCGCCCAGCAGGCGGAAGCCGATCGCGCCGCCGAGCAGGAACGTCGCCAGCGCGAGCAGGAAGAGCGCCAGCAGGAACGCCAGAACAACGAAGGCCGCCGCGAGTGGCGCGACCGCGACGACCGCGAACCGCGCGAGCCGCGCGAACCCCGCGCCGAGGGCGAGGACGGCCAGCCGCGCGAAGGCGGCCGCCGCGAAAGCCGTCGTGAGCGCTGGGAGCGCCGCCGCGAGGAACGCAACCGCCGCTTCGAGACCGAGGCCGGCGGCGAAGGCCCCGTTGACGCCCCCGCGGGCGACGAGGCTCCGGCCGCCGTCGAGGCTGAACCGGTCGCCGCCGAGGCCGTGCCCGAGCGCGCGCCGCGCCGTCCGCGCCGTGAGGAGGCGTCTGAAGAGGCCGCCGCCCTGCCGGGCTTCCTGACCCGCTCGACGGCTCCGGCCGCCGCCGCGGCGGAAGGCGAGGAGGCTCCGGCCCCCAAGCGCGCCCGCGCCCCGCGGAAGCCCAAGGCTGAGGCCCCCACCGAGGAAGGCTGAGGTCCGCCTCCCGTCACGGGAGAAACCGTCGTTCGAACGTCCGCCCGGTGGCCCTCGTGACGCGAGGGCGCTTGACGGCGGGCGTCCGGACCGGTCCAACAGACCCGAGCCACGCCCTCAGCCTGAGTTCGGGAGCGCCCATGCCTCGCCTGATCCGGCTGTCGACCCTGATCGTCGGCGCCGTCCTGACCCTGTCCGCCTGCGCGACGCCGCCGGCGCCGCCGCCTCCGCCTTCGGGCGGTTCGGGCGCGACCCTGCGGGACTGGCGGGGGATCGTCACCGCCGCCGACCGCGACCGCTACGCGCGACGCGACGCCGCCTGGTCGCTGGCCCTGCAGCAGGCCCGTCGTCAGCGGGGCTCGGGCGACCTGAACAGCCTCGGCGAACTGATCGACCCGGACGCCCAGCGCCCGTCGGTCATTCCGCCCGCCGGCGACTATCGCTGCCGCACCGTCAAACTGGGGTCCCAGGGCGGCGAGGACGGCCTGGGCTATGTCATCTACGGCTGGTTCGCCTGTCGCATCGAGCAGACGCCCAACGGGCTGAAATTCGTCAAGCTGACCGGGTCCCAGCGCCCGTCGGGCCTGCTGTTTCCCGAAGACGACCGTCAGATGGTCATGCTCGGCTCCATGGCCCTCGCTTCCGAACCGGCCGCCAACTCCTACGGCCGGCGGCCCGACCGCGATCTGGTCGCCGTGCTGGAGCGGATCGGCGAGCGCCGCTGGCGGCTGGTGATCCCCTGGCCGCAGAACGAGTCCAACCTCGACCTGATCGAACTCATCCCGGCCTGATCCTCGCCTTTCGGGGGAGGGGGAGCGGTTTCCACCGCCTGCCCTGAAACCGCCCGGGCGCCCGACCGTTGTGCAAGCTCAGCCTTATGGAGCCTGCCCGATGCGGACCCTGATCGCCGTCGCCTCCCTCGCCGCCCTGCTCGCCGCCTGCGGCGAGAGCACCTCCAACCCGGACGGAAACGCCGCGCCCGCTACTGATCCGGCGCCGGTCGGGGAGCCCGCGCCGGCCCCTGAACCCACGCCCGCGCCGCCCGCCGGGGGCGAACAGGGTGGAGCCGCGAGTTGGCGCGAGGTCGTCTCCGCGGCGGATGCGAGCAACCTCGGACGTCTGGACCAGGCCTGGCGTCTGGGGCGCGCCGAGGCCGAGGACAAGGGCTTTGCGTCCGAAGTCGAGGCGCTGGGGCCTCTGGTCGATCCCATGGCCGGTCAGTCCGGCCGCCTGCAGCCCGCGCCCGGGACCTACCGTTGCCGGACGATCAAGCTGGGCTCGAAGAGCGAGGGCGGCCTCGCCTACCTCGCCTATCCCTTCTTCCGCTGTACGGTCGAACTGTCACCCGGCGGCGATCTGATCCTGACCAAGACGACCGGATCACAACGGACGCGCGGCCTGCTCTATCCGGATACGGACAATCGTCTGGTCTTCGTCGGCGCCCAGGCCTGGGGTCTGGATGAGACCGGCTACCCCGCCTACGGGCAGCAGCCCGAGCGCGACCAGGTCGGCGTGTTCGAACGGATCGGCCCGGAACGCTGGCGTCTGGTCGTGCCGTGGCCGCGCGTGGAATCGAAGCTCGAGATCCTCGAACTCGTCAGGTGACCTGACCCAGCGGACTCTCGCCGAAGCGGGCCCAGGTCTTCGGGAAGCGGGCGGCGAGCGCGGCGTCGTTTTCCTCGAACGGTTCTCCCGACGGCGCGCTGCCCGGCATGGTCCGGACCGCGGGCGGGGGCATGTCGTCGGGCGACCGGCCGGTCTTCTCGGCCCAGACCTCCATGGGGGCGTAGGTCAGATCCTCGAACTCGAGGACGTCCCGCCCGTCGAGCCCGGGCAGGTCCGCCAAGCTGTCCGGGTTCGACAGAACCTGTTCGAAGATGGCCTGTCCCCGCGAGATCAGCCAGCGGCGAAAGAAGTCAAAGCCGTCATCCGACGCGCCGCCGTGGGCGATGTAGGCGACCGCCCAGAGGTCCCAGGCGTAGGCGCGGGTCATCTGACGCTCGAAGGCGTCGCGAAAGCCCAGCACCTCATCCGCCGAGAGGTGGCCGAGGGCCTCATACAGGGCTTCCAGCTGAGCCTCGGGGTCGCCGTCGGCTTGCACGGTGTCGTCGATGATCGACCAGAACCGCGCATCGCTCATCGGGCTTTCGGCGCGGATGGCGGCGGGAGCGGCCGTCGTCGCCGTCGCGGGCGCGGTGAGGGCGGCGATCAGGGCGGCGAGCATCAGGGCCTTCATCCGGGTCAGCCCGCCTTCGGCGTGCAGGTCAGGGCTTCACGGTACAGGCTGCTTCCGGGCTCCAGACGACGGGCGACCGCCAGTTGGGCCTCGGCGTCCGCGCACCGGCCCAGTCGGGCCAGCACCGTGGCCAGGCTGTGCCGCACCGGCGCCAGCTCGGGCAGGCCCGCGACCGCGCCTTCGCAATAGGGCAGGGCCTCGTCCGCCCGTCCGGCCTCCACCAGGGCGTAGCAGTGATTGTTCTTCGACAGCGGATCGGCGGGGCGCAGGTCCAGCGCCGCCTTGCTGGCGGCGACCGCGGCCTCGTTCTCGCCGAGGGTGGTCAGCACCCCGGCCCTCTGGCTCAGGGCGACCCAGTCCGTCGCGGGCAGGGCCAGATACTGGTCCCGGGCGCGGCGGAAGGCCTCGGGATCGTCGTCCTTCATGATCGGCAGGATGATGCTCAGGATCGCGCCGCGCATCTCGGCGTTGATCGGCAGGATCAGGTTGGGCGGCGTATTGGCCGGCGGTCGTCCCTCAAGGAAGCCCCAGGCGATCCGCGCATCGGCCCGCGCCTCTTCCAGCCGCCCGCCGTAGCGCCGGGCGTCGGCGCGGAAGGTGTGGAAGGTCACGTCCGACGTCATGGAGAAGCCGTCGCGGTCCGCCTTGTCGTAGAAGTCCAGCGCCGCGCCCAGGTCGCCGCTCAGATAGGCGTCGGTGCCCAGATTCATCATGGCCAGCACATAGGCCGGGCTGCCCTCCTGCGCCGCCTCGGCGCAGGCCTGCCAGCTGACGAAGGTCGGCCCCGCGCAGACCGGCGGCACGGGCGCGTCCTGCGCCTGCGTGGCCGGCGTGGCGGTCATCAGGGCGAGCATCAGGGAGAACATCGGGGTCATGCCTTGGTCAGCCTCAGGTCGTGATAGTCGTAGCTGAAGTCCGCATCCGGGCTGACGGCCTTCATCGTCGCCGAGACGGCCACGCCGTTCTCGATCTTGAAGGTGACGAAGACGTCCTCCTCCCGCCTGTCGGTGAAGCGGGTGCGGAAGCTGTCGCCGTCATAGGGCTCCAGCGGCCCCTTCAGGGCATTGGTGCGGGTGAAATCGAGGTGCAGGGTGGTGCGCCGGTTGCGGCCGCGACCGGTGGTGCGGGGCTCGATGCGGATCTCGCCGTACCAGGGATCGACCCAGCTCCCCGCATAGGCCTCCAGCGGCAGGGACGGGGCCGCGCCCGCCGCCTGTTTCGCGTCGATCTCGGCGGCCGCGGCGATCGACTTCGCGTTGCCTTCCTGCGTCAGGCGCACGGCGTCGGCGATCCAGTCGAACCCGGTCTTGCCCATGATGATGTCGGCGATGCCGCTGCGCAGGGCGCGGGTGAGCTGGCTTTCCTCGGCGTTGGTGAAGTAGCTGAAGCCCGCGTTGCGGCCCGGCAGCAGGACGGTGCCCGACAGATAGCCGGGCGCGCCGCCGCCGTGGGTGATGAAGCGCTCGCCGCGATAGTCCATCACCTGCCAGCCGGTCGCATAGGTCGCCGCGATAGCCCGGCCCGGCGCGTCCGGCGTCGGCCCGCCCGAGCTTGAGACGATGATGTTGGGCCGCCACATGTCGTTCGAGCGCGCCTCGGACCACAACCGCGTCCCGTCGGGCAGGGCGCCCTTGTTCAGCTGCACCGCGATCCATTTGGCCCAGTCGACCGGATTGGTCGCGAAGCCGCCCGCCGCGCCCGCCGCCGACCAGTCCCAGACTTCCTGGATCGACTGGCCGATGGTCTGCATCGGGCCCTGATAGCGCAGCGGCGGCCCGATCCGGCCGTTCGGCAGGGCCGACTTCGCCGGGTCCGCCGAGGTCATCAGCGGCTTGGTCTCGGTCATGCCCAGCGGGTTCAGGATGCGGGTCTGGACGAAGTCCTCCCACGGCATGCCGCTGGCCGCCGCGACCACCTCGCCGGCCGCCACGAACATCAGGTTGCAGTAGTGGTACGAGGTGCGGAAGCTGTCCTCGATCGGCACGTTCGGGATGGCCGCCATGATCTCGGCCCGGGTGCGATTGCCGTTCGGCCAGAACAGCAGGTCCCCGGCGCCGAGGCCGAAACCGATCCGGTGGCTGACCAGGTCGCGCACCGTCACCAGATCATTCAGTTCCGGTTTCGACAGGCGGAAGTCGGGCAGATAGGTCCGCACCGGCTCGTCCCACTTCACCTTGCCCTCGTCGATCAGGATCGCCAGCGCCGCGCAGGTCACCGCCTTGGTGTTCGAGGCGATGGCGAACAGGGTGTGGTCGTCCACCGGCGATCCGCCGACGGAGCGGACGCCGTAGCCGCGCGTCAGGATGGGCTGGCCGTCCTTGACCACCGCGATGGAGACGGCGGGCTGTTCCGGGAAGGCGGCCATGGCGCGCTTCACGAAAGCGTCCACCTGCTCGGCCAGCGAGGCGCTGTCGTTGGCGGCGGTCTGCGCCCAGCCGGTCGCGGGCAGGGCGGCGGCCCCGGCGGCGGAGGACACCAGCGCCGCGCGGCGCGTGAGGCGAATGGACATGCAGGCGCTCCGGACTGAACTCTGCGGCGACGCTAGACCGCCGGGCGGATTTCGTCATCCCCTTCCGGGCATGCAGATCGTGCGGCGGAAAAATGTCCGTTGGTGGAGAAAACGTAATGAAATGAAAAAGATGTAACTGAGTCGCCGCCGCCCGCGCTGGTAGTTTCCGCGCTGAAACGGGGGCCATCAGGATCCCCGGACTCAGGATCCCGGGGCCATGACCAGAACCACCCTCATCTCGCTGCTCGCGCTCGCCCTGCCGGCCGGCGCGGCCGTCGCCCAGACCGCGCCGCAGACCCCGCGTCCTGCGGAAACGCCGGCTCCGGCTCCGGCGCCCGCCGCTCCGGCGGCCGCGACGCAGGAGACTCCGGCCGAGGACGCCGCCACCGAACTGGGCGAGACGGTCGTCCAGGCGCGCGCCAACGACATCCGCACCTCGGTCGACTCGATCAGCTACAACGTCGGCGAGGACCTGCAGACCGCCACCGGCACCCTGGCCGACGCCCTGCGCAACATCCCGTCGGTCGAGGTCGATCCGGACGGCAACGTCAGCCTGCGCGGCGACGCCGGGGTCACCATCCTCGTCGACGGCCGCCCCTCGGGCCTGTTCCAGGGCGAGAACCGCGGGCAGGTGATCCTGCAGATCCCGGCCGATCAGTACGCCCGCATCGAGGTCATGACCAATCCGTCGGCCGCCTATCGCCCGGACGGCGGCGGCGGTGTGATCAACCTGATCACCAAGCCCAACCGTCCCCGCGCCCAGCCGACCACCACCGGCTCTGTCCGCGCCAACATCGGCAACGACGACCGCTACAACATCGGTGTCAGCAGCGTGTTCAGCCGCGACCGCCTGACCCTGACGGCCGACCTCAACTATCGCAACGACACCTTCATCCAGTCGACCGACCGGGTCCGCACCCGCTACGACAGCGGCTCGGGCCAGTTCCTGGAATCGCGCAATACCCAAGCGGGCGACGGCTCGAACGACAACGTCTTCGTCCGCTTCTCGGCCGACTACCGCCCGACCGACCAGTACCAGCTGTACGGCGACCTCTACCATGTGGACGTCACCAGCGACGGCCTGATGCTGGACCAGTTCGAGGCCGACGCGGCCGGCGGCGGTATCGCCTCGGGCTATCGCCGCCTGTCGAACGGTGGGTTCGAGGGCCAGTTCTCGGGCGCGACGGCCCGTCTGGTGCGCCGCTTCGCCGACCAGGGCCACGAATGGTCCAATGAGGTGCGCTACAACCGCGGCCGCGGGACCTACGGCCACGACACCCTGGTCGACCAGCTGATCCCTGCCGCGCCGAACCAGTACGAGCGCGTCGACAACCAGAACAACAACGATACCCTCAACTTCGCCAGCGCCTACGTCCGGCCCTTCGCCAGCGGCGCCCGCCTGCGCATGGGCTATGAGCTTGAGTACAGCCGGCTCGAGCTGGACAATCTGGTCGCCCGCGGCGCCTCCGCCGGCGCCCTGACGCCCGACCCGCTGGTGTCCAACGCCTTCCACGTCGACCAGACGGTCCACGCCCTATACGGCACCTGGGAACAGCCGTTCGGTGACAAGCTGAGCGCCCAGTTCGGCCTGCGACTGGAACAGGCCAGTCTGGACCTCGACC
This sequence comes from Brevundimonas sp., assembly GCF_036400995.1. Lineage (GTDB taxonomy): Bacteria > Pseudomonadota > Alphaproteobacteria > Caulobacterales > Caulobacteraceae > Brevundimonas. The sequence goes on along the minus strand of NZ_DASWWG010000040.1, from coordinate 7,255 downwards.
AGGTCACCACCGGCATCACCGCCTCGAACGACTATTTCCGGGCCTATCCGACCCTGCACGTCTCCTATCAGTTGGCGGACGGCCAGACCCTGCGCGGCAGCTACAGCCGCCGGGTCCAGCGCCCGCAGCCGGGCGATCTGAACCCCTTCCTCAGCTACATGGACCCGCTGAACTACCGCTCGGGCAATCCGGATCTGGAGCCGCAGGAAACGGACTCGTTCGAGTTCAGCTGGCAGCGCCGGGTCGAGCAGTCCTTCTACGGCGTGACCCTCTACTACCGGGACACCCAGAACGCCTTCACTCCGGTCGTCAGCGACCTGGGCAACGGCGTCTTCCTGACCCGCACCGAGAACCTCGGCGCCCGCACCGCCACCGGCGTCGAGTTCGTCGCCAACGGCCGCCTGCACCCGACCCTGCGCTACAACGCCAGCGTCAACGTCTTCCATCAGGAAATCGACGCCTCGAACCTGGTCGGCGGCGTCAGTAGCGAGGGCGAGGTGGTCTCGGGCCGTCTCAGCCTGAACTGGCAGCCGACGCAGGAGGACTTCGTCCAGCTGTCGGGCGTCTGGACCGGCGAGCAACTGCTGGCCCAGGGCACGCGCGAGTCGACCCAGCTGATCAACCTCGGCTACCGCCGCAAGCTCAACGACACCCTGGCCCTCCAGCTGACCGTCCGCGACCTGCTGGACGAGTCGAAGGACATCACCGACTACGAGACCGACGCCTTCACCGACCGCACCGAGCGGGTGTTCGGAGGGCGCGTGGCCTTCATCGGCCTGACCTGGACCTTCGGCGGTCCGTCGCGCCAGCAGGACCCGCAGTTCGACTTCTCCGGACCGCAGCAGCAAGGCGGCTGACCCTCGTCAGGCCCGGGTCTCCCAGGCCATCCACAGGGCGACGGCGACAAGGCCCGCGGCCATCAGCGCCCTGAGCGCCGTCCCCTGCACCCGCGCGGTCAACAGGGGGGCGGCGCGGGCGGCGCCCAGGACGATGGCCGTGTGCACGACCACGGCCACGACCAGATGCAGGGCGCCCAGCGTCAGCGCCTGTGTCAGCGGCGCGCCGTGATCCGGGCGCATGAAGGTGGGCAGCAGGCCGACATAGAAGATTGCCGCCTTGGGGTTCAGCAGGTTGCCGGTCAGTCCGCGCAGGAACAGGCCGCGCCATCGCGCCGTCTCGACCTGTGCGCCCCCGGTATCCGCGGGCTCAGGGCGCCACGCCTCCCACGCCAGCCACAGCAGGAACAGCACGCCCGCCCACCGGACCAGCTGGAACAGGGGCGGCCAGGCCATCAGCGCCTGGGTCAGGCCGAAGGCGGCCGCCAGCATCCAGATCGCCAGCCCGACCGTCACGCCCGCCACCGCCGCCAGACCCGCGCGCCGGCCCTGCTCCAGCGACACCAGCGCCAGCCAGCCCATATTGGGGCCGGGGGTCAGCTCGATCAGCGCCACGGCCAGCAGGAAGGGCAGGATCACGCCGGGATCGACCGGCCAGGCGGCATGGGGCATCGGGCTCGACCTCCGCCGCCAGCCTAGCCGTTCCGCCGTCCCCTCGCCGTGTCTTTTGCGCGGCTCGGCTCTTGTGTGGCCACATCGACACACCCACGTTTGCGACATCTCAAGGCGTCGCTTCCAGAAAGGGCGCTGATGAGCACTCAATCCGCCTGACAGGGGATGTCCGCTTGAATCTCGACCTCTATTCCGACCGCGCCAAACAGGCCGTCCAGTCCGCCCAGAGCCTGGCTCTGGCGCGCCGCCACCAGCAGTTCGCGCCCGAGCACCTGCTCAAGGTGCTGCTGGAAGAGCGTGACGGCCTTGCCCGCAATCTGATCACCGCCGCCGGGGGCGACGCCCGCCGCGCCGAAGCCGACGTCGAAACCGCCCTGTCCAAGCGCGCCCAGGTCTCCGGCGGTTCGGGCCAGCTCTATCTGGACGGCGACACCGCCCGCGTCTTCGCCACCGCCGAGGCCTCGGCGAAGAAGGCCGGCGACGCCTTCGTCACCACCGAACGCCTGCTCGGCGCCCTGGCCCGCGAGGGCGGGGTGGCCAAGACGGTCCTGTCCGCCGCGGGCGTCACCCCCGATGCGCTCGACGCCGCCATCACCGAGGTCCGCAAGGGCAAGACCGCCGACAGCGCCGCGGCCGAGGACGGCTATGACGCCCTCAAGCGCTACGCCCGCGACCTGACCCTGGCCGCCGCCGACGGCAAGATCGACCCGGTCATCGGCCGCGACGAGGAGATCCGCCGCACCATCCAGGTGCTCGCCCGCCGCACCAAGAACAACCCCGTCCTCATCGGCGAGCCCGGCGTCGGCAAGACCGCCATCGTCGAGGGCCTGGCGCTTCGCATCGTCAACGGCGACGTGCCCGAAAGCCTGCGCGACAAGACCGTCATGGCGCTCGACATGGGCGCCCTGATCGCCGGCGCGAAATATCGTGGCGAGTTCGAGGAGCGGCTCAAGGCCGTGCTCAACGAGACCGCCGCCGCCGAGGGCGGCATCGTCCTGTTCATCGACGAGATGCACACCCTGGTCGGCGCCGGAAAGGGCGACGGCGCCATGGACGCCTCCAACCTGCTCAAGCCCGCCCTGGCGCGCGGCGAGCTGCACTGCGTCGGCGCCACGACGCTGGACGAGTACCGCAAGCACGTCGAGAAGGACGCGGCCCTGGCCCGTCGCTTCCAGCCGGTCTTCGTCTCCGAGCCGACCGTCGAGGACACGGTCTCGATCCTCCGTGGACTGAAGGAGAAGTATGAGGTCCACCACGGGGTCCGCATCTCCGACAGCGCCATCGTCGCCGCCGCCACCCTGTCGAACCGCTACATCACCGACCGCTTCCTGCCGGACAAGGCCATCGACCTGGTCGATGAGGCCGCGTCGCGCGTGCGCATGGCCGTCGATTCCAAGCCCGAGGCTCTGGACGAGATCGACCGCCGTCTGGTCCAGCTGAAGATCGAGCGCGAGGCCCTGAAGAAGGAGACCGACAGCGCCTCCCAGCACCGCCTCGAAAAGCTCGAGGACGACATCGCCGACCTGGAGGGCCAGTCCGACGACCTGACCGGTCGCTGGAAGGCTGAAAAGGAGAAGGTGGGGCAGGGGGCGCAACTGCGCGAAACCCTCGACCGCCTGCGCGCCGAACTGGCCGCCGCCCAGCGCGCCGGCGACCTCGGTCGTGCGTCCGAGATCGCCTACGGCCAGATCCCGCAGATCGAGAAACAGCTGGCCGAGGCCGAGGCCAACGAAGCCGACAAGTCCGGGCCCCTGACGCCCGAGGTCGTCGACGCCGAACAGATCGCCGCCGTCGTCTCCCGCTGGACCGGCGTCCCGGTCGACAAGATGCTGGAGGGGGAGCGCGAGAAGCTGCTCAAGATGGAAGACGCCCTGCGCGGCCGCGTGGTCGGTCAGGACGACGCCCTGATCGCCGTCTCCGACGCCGTCCGTCGCGCCCGCGCCGGCCTGAACGACCCCAACCGCCCGCTGGGCAGCTTCCTCTTCCTGGGGCCCACGGGCGTCGGCAAGACCGAGCTGACCAAGGCGCTGGCCGACTTCCTGTTTGACGACGAGGCCGCCATCACCCGCCTCGACATGTCCGAATACATGGAGAAGCACTCCGTCAGCCGCCTGATCGGCGCCCCTCCGGGCTACGTCGGCTATGACGAGGGCGGCGCCCTGACAGAAGCCGTCCGTAGGCGGCCCTATCAGGTCGTCCTGTTCGACGAGGTCGAGAAGGCCCACCCCGACGTCTTCAACGTCCTGCTCCAGGTCCTGGACGACGGCCGCCTGACCGACGGTCAGGGCCGCACCATCGACTTCCGCAACACCCTGATCATCATGACCTCCAACCTGGGCTCCGAGGCGCTGGCCAACCAGTCCGAAGGCGAGGATGTGGAAGCCGTGCGTCCCTTCGTCATGGAGGCCGTCCGCGCGCACTTCCGCCCGGAGTTCCTGAACCGCATCGACGAAATCATCCTCTTCCGCCGCCTCGGCCGCGAACAGATGGGCGGCATCGTCCGCATCCAGCTGCAACGGTTCGAGAAACTGCTGGCCGACCGCCGCCTGACCCTCGCCCTGGACGACACCGCCGCCGCCTGGCTCGCCGACAAGGGCTACGACCCGGTCTACGGCGCGCGTCCCTTGAAGCGGGTGATCCAGAAGGAACTGGTCGACCCGATCGCGCGGAAGCTGCTGGCCGGGGAGATCGAGGACGGGTCTGTGATCGCCGTGTCAGCGGGGGCGGAAGGGCTGGAGATCGGGAAGGCGCGGGTGCATTAACCTACCACGACATAGAGAACCCAGCATGATCCCTGAGCGCCTATTCGAACCATCGGACGAGCGGGTCTTGTATCACTATTGCTCGCCAGAAGCGTTCGTTAGCATAGTCAAAAATAAGACTGTCCGATTCTCTGACATCAATATGATGAATGACGCGGAGGAAGGCCGGTGGGGATATCAAGTCTGGCTTGAAGTTGCGAATAAGCTGCTGGCTCCCGGGCCCCAAATAGGCCTGCCGGAGCCTGTCGGCCTAGATTTCATTGATGCTGTGGATAGCTTCTGGAGCGTATCAGGCGTCCGGTTGACGTCTTTTATTGCAGCATTTTCGAAAGATGCTGACAGCCTCAGTCAGTGGCGAGCTTACGCGGACGATGGTCGGGGGTATGCAGTTGGATTCCGATCATCGGCCCTGAGGAGGCTGCCAATTCAGCTTCTCGAGGTCTGCTACGATCTCGATCAGCAAGTTCGCGAGATGCTTATCAGTGTGTCCGCTGTATTCTTAGAGTGGTTGGACAAGGGCCGAGATTTCGATCAGCCATGGTTTCGGCAGCGGTGTCTTGAGCTCGCTATGTCGTCGATCGCTTTCAAGAATCCGGCGTGGCGCGATGAGCAGGAGGTTCGGTGTCAGCACGTTGTAAGTGTGGATATTAGCGAGTCCGGCTGGATTCTTCGTGACGATGGCGGAGAGTCCGAAGGGCAACCCATCGCAGGAGTTCCCGTCGAGTTCCATATTAGGAACGGCTCTATCGTTCCCTATATCGACTTGCCTTTCGATCCCACGCGGGACCCAATTGCGGAAATCATGATGGGTCCAAAATGCCCGAACAGTCCGGGGAACGTGCTCTTTCTTCTTGGGAATAGCGGCTTGGGCCGAATTCCACTGCGCGGTGCTGGAGCCGCTTACAGGTGATGGCTGCAATCAGGTCGTGATTGGATAGACGCCACCCGGAACGGAAACCACCCTTCATCCCCTTGCCGAGACCGTCGCCGGGCGGTAGGAGGGCGTCGAGGACGCGCCCTTGCTGGTTGACTCCCTCCGGCCGTCCGGCAGCCTCGCCTGCAAGGGATTGAAGGGCAATTCTGCCAGCGGGAGCGTCATTGCCCGCCAAGGCTTACGACCCCGCCGCCACCTTCCTCGGCCGCCCACCCTTTCGACCATTCTCCCGCGACGCCGCCGCCCGCGCTTCCCGGCGCGACCAGTCAATCGGGCCGAGGAAGGTTTCGATCAGGCGCGGGACCGAGAAGTCGGCATCCAGCCTCGGGAAGTGGATCGCATTCCCCACGCCCTCCACGGTGACGACCGCCAGGTCGTCCGGCGTGGCGTCGCGCAGGCCTTCGATGGCGTCCGGGGCGAAGGCCAGTTCCAGCCCCGTGCTCAGCGTGATCCGGACCAAGCCCTTGCCGGGCGAGAACCGGGCCGACACGGCGCGCGGGGTCGTGGTCTTCCGCCGCGCGTCTGCGAAGGCTTCGGCGGTCGGTGTCTGAAACTCAGCCATGAATCCGGCTCCATGCGGCGCAGCAGTCGTCGAGCCGGGCGGCGATCTCCTCGCCGAGTTCGACGATGTGCCTGAAGGCCCAGTCGCCTTCGTAGTCCCACAGGGTCACCGGCCCGTCGGGGCAGTTCAGACGGTACCGCGCCTCACACCCCTTGCCGAGAACATGGACGTGCGAGGGCGGATGATCGTTCGAATAGACGACGACCCTGTAGCGGCGCTGACTATGGAACACCGTGGCCATGGGGTCAAGAAACCTGAATAGCCTCTAGGTTTTTGGACTTACTCCTGACGCAACCACAGCGATTGCATGAAATCAATCTACAAGGGATTGTCGGGGTCCCCACCCCTGGAGGTTCCCCATGAAGATCCTGCTCGCCGCATCCGCCGTCGCCCTGCTGACCGCCGCGCCGTCCATCGGCGGGGCCGCCACGCCGCAGACCAGTCCGCAGTACCGTCAGTGCGTCGTCCAGAACATGCAGGCCTGCTATCCGCGTGACGGGAACGGGAACATTTACCGCCCCAGCCCCGACACGCCCGAGGGCGTCACCTTCGAGGCCTGCGCCGCCGCCGTCCGCGCCGACTGCGCCGCCCTCTATCCGGGCTGAGGCTCCGCTCAACGAAAAAGGCCCCGGCGTTTCCGCCGGGGCCTCGTTCAGTCAGCGCTGACGCGCGGGACGCTTAGTCCCGGCGACGGCGGCCGCGGTCACCGCCGCCGCCTTCACGCTTCGGACGGCCGCCGGTGTCTTCGGCCAGCGGGGCTTCGCCACGCTCGGCGCGCTCGGCGTTGATCTTGTCCGTCAGGTCTTCACCCGTGGCCTGATCAACGACCTTCATCGACAGCTTGGTCTTGCCGCGGTCGTCCAGGCCCAGGAACTTCACCTTGACCTCCTGGCCTTCCGACAGGACGTCGGCCGGGTTGGCGACACGCTCCAGGGCGATCTGCGACACGTGGACCAGACCGTCCTTGGCGCCGAAGAAGTTCACGAAGGCGCCGAAGTCGACGACCTTCACGACCTTGCCGGTGTAGATGGTGCCGACTTCCGGCTCCGAGACGATCGACGAGATCCAGGCCTTGGCGGCGTCGATCTTGTCCTGTTCCGAGGCGGCGATCTTCACCGTGCCGTCGTCCTCGATGTTGATCTTGGCGCCGGTCTTCTCGACGATCTCGCGGATCACCTTGCCGCCGGTGCCGATCACTTCGCGGATCTTGTCGACCGGGACCTTGATGGTCTCGATCTTCGGGGCGAACTCGCCCAGCTCGGTGCGGGCGCCGTCGATGGCCTTGTCCATCTCGTCGAGGATGTGCATGCGGCCGGCCGACGCCTGGGCGATGGCCTTCTTCATGATTTCCTCGGTGATGCCGGCGACCTTGATGTCCATCTGCAGCGAGGTGATGCCGTCACGGGTGCCGGCGACCTTGAAGTCCATGTCGCCCAGGTGATCTTCGTCACCCAGGATGTCCGACAGGATGGCGAACTCGCCCGACGGC
>NZ_DASWWG010000039.1:0-63795 GCF_036400995.1 Brevundimonas sp. | reverse complement strand
CTTCTACGATTTCGGCAGGAACTCTCCGCCCAACCGCCGACGACCATCGGTCGAGCGCGCTAAGGTCGAGGCTGCAATGCCCCAGAACAAACTTTGGCTCACACCGGAAAGCGGACGCTCCCGGAGTCGCCAAAGAGTCAGGAGCGGACGCTGGCAGACTGCCCGAACGCGGACCTAACACTGGCTCCTGTCTTCAGATTCGCTTTCGACCCGCGGCCGGCCGTGCTCCCTCTACCCCCTTCCGGTATCTTTAGGTCGCAGGAGACTACGAGAGCCTCCGCCTCTTGGCTTTCTCAAGGTCGCAGGCGAGTGCTTGGACCGCCCGCTCGTCTTCGTCGCTTCTGATCCGCCATCCGCGGGAGATGGGCTGGAAATCGAGCTCGTGGTTTGCGGCCAAGCGAGCGACCCGATTTATATCGGCGAGTTGCGCAGCCTCCCCAACTGCGAGAACCTCCTTCAGGACAATCTCTTCGTCCTCATCAAGGTCCAAGGAGATAGCTTCTAAAGCCCTAATCACCGACTTTAGAGATACGCCACAGGAGCTGTCTCTGGGCTGCCGCTCGATCCAGATCGTGTACAGTACGGACGCTTGGCGGGGTGTCAGCGGCCCAGACACCAAATGCCGGCTGATAGATGTGAGGAAACCCACCTCATATTCTTCCAAAAGGCCAGATTGACTTAGGACCGATACCCGATCCGCGAAGGCCCCTGCCTCTCTCCGATCGGCGACCAGCTCAGCAATCCTCCATAACGACACGGCAACGCTCCGGTGTAGTTAAGTTCGCTGAACAATGTTCTGATTCCTTGGTGTGGCAAATCTCATGTTGTTGTTTGCACTGAGTTGACGCGTTTGGGCTCCTGCAAAAATGACGAGTGCCTGGATTTGAAGAGCACCTCTCGACGGCCCCCTAATAAAGATTGGTGAGCTTTGGTTGTGCGCTCACAGGTAACTCACACTGGGCACCCGGACTTTTCTCGTCGCCGACTGCGTGCTCCAGTTTGGCAAGTGCGGCATGCAGCTCAGGTGACAGAATCCGCTGCGAGGTGCGTAGTTGAGATGGCCGCAACTGCTCGGCTTGGGCCGCAGCCGCGGCGGGAGTAAGCAGGCTGTAAGAATTGGACGTCTGCTTGAGTTGGGGGCCTTTCTGACCTGGCGTTTGCACTCTCACATAGCGCCGGGTCCACCGCAGGAAGCCATGCTCCTGAAGCTGCTGCTTCCAGGCGTGGATCGATTTCTTCGCCACATTGATGGCCTTCGCCAGCCACGCGACTGATGGTTCCAGACGTCCCCTTCCCTTGACGCAGAGCGACACCAGAACCTCCGCCAAGCGAATGGCGCCGAAGCTAATGGTGCCCGGCGCGCCGGTTCGCTGGCCCGGCTTGCGAAGGCGTTCGGCCCTGACCTTGAGCACGAACAGCAGGCGGTGGCCTTCCTCCCGACTGAACCGCTTCCAGCGCGAGTTGATCGCCAGCTCGCTGCCTCGACGAACGGGCGGCGCCCTGAAGTAACCCGCATTGTAGGCGCGGCTCATGACAGCGCCTCCTGGGTGAGGCGGTTTTCCGTGGGCTGCGCCGGACTTTCAAGGTTAGCCGGAGTCGCCGAAATCCCTTGAAAATCAGTGGGGGCGTCGGCAGGCGTTAGACAGCCTAAATGACGGAAAGGACGAGCAAATCTGGCTCCCACCCTGTCCGCCATGCCCCCTACCCCGCGCAGATCCGTCCGGTCAGGCGCCGGACGAGCGGCAGGATCAGCAGCAGGGTCGGGAAGGCGATCAGCCAGGACAGACCCCAGGCGGAGAGCCAGACCCGCAGGAAGGCGTCGGTCAGGCCGACGCCCCTGAGGGTCGAGACGGCGGACACCACCATCGTCATGACGACGGAAAGCAGCAACGCCATGACCAGAGGGGCGAAGCGGGCCGGCAAACGGGGAGGAGTGCTCACCGGCCCGCCTCCCGTCAGAACTTCAGTCCGACGATCAGACCGGCGTAGGACTGATCCTTCGCGCCGCTCTCTTCCAGGAAGTCCCCTGCCTGGGTGTAGTTGACCACGCCGCTGATGGTGACGAACGGGCTCAGGGCATAGGTGGTGAAGGCCGCATAGCGCCAGCCGACGTAGGCGGAATCGCCCTCGGTCCCCGAGCGCAGCAGCTGGCCGGACAGAAGATAGACCCCGTCCTCCCTGCTCTGGCGCCAGAGGCCGGCGGTGAGCAGGCCCACGGTGGTCTTGGGCAGCGGCTGGAAGGTCACCTGCGGCTGGATGGTCACCAGGTTGGACACGCCCAGATCGGTGCGCAACGAGATCGGCGGCACATAGAGCTGGTTGTAGGTGCCCAGCGTGCCGTCGGTGCGGTCGTCATCGCCCGAGGCGGCGTCGAAACGAACGGCGACGCGCGGCTTCCAGGCGTGATCGAAGGTCCGGCCGACGGTGGCCGAGACATACCAGGCCTCGATGTCCAGACCGCGGAAGTCGCCGGTCTGCAGCACGCCCTCGACATCATAGTCCCACGGCGCATTGCGGCCGTTCAGCCGGACCGAGAGGGTGTCGCGGTCGTCGCGCCCGGCCAGGCCAGTGTCGAAGGCCACGCCGATCCGGTCGGTATTGGCGTAGAGGAACTCGAGCCGCGGGGCGGTCGCGCCGGTCCCGAGCGTGCGGGCGGCGGTGGCCCCGTACAGGCGGTAGTCGTAGTTGGTGGCGTCGTCGAAGGTGGCCTTGCTCTCGCGGATCGCATAGCCGCCGAAGACGCCGCCGGACCAGCCGTTCGGATTGTCATAGATGACCCGCGCCATGTCGAAGGCGGTGCGGGCGTTGGCGCCCTCGCGGGGCTCGAAGATGCGGAAGGCGCCGACACCGAATTCCTGACGGCCCACGCGAACCCTCAGGCTGCCCTGGCCCAGCGAGTGCTTCGTCTCGAGGAAGGCCTGATGCACGTCGGCGCGGCTCTCCTCGGTGAAGGGCTCGCCGCTGTCCAGACCGTGGCTGCGGGCGTCCTGGATGTCCACGAAGGCGCGCAGGTTCGGCGTCACGCGCCAGTCGGCCCACAGGCGCAGGCGCTGTTGCAGGTCGCCGTCGTCGTCCTGAAGCCCGCGGCCAAACCGCTCGTGACCGCGGTACTCGGCGCGCCAGCGGGCCTCGCCGCCGAGGCTGAGCCAGGTCGAGCCGACCGGGATGGCCTTCAGGCTGGACCAGCCGGAGGTGCGGGCCGCCGGATCGCGCCAGGCGCTCCAGTCCTCGTCGTGGTTGATCGGACGGAACGCCGGCGCGGGACGGCCGGCGGGCGCGGCCGCCGGCGCCGCCTGGGCGACCGGCGGCGCGGTCACCATCGGCTGGTCGGCGGGCGGAACCTCGGGCGAGGCGGCGAGAAGCAGGGCGGCGGCGGCCGCGGAGTTGAGCAGCATAGGTTTCCCCTCTTGAGAGCAGGCCCGGTTGGGTCCGGGCTTCGTTGCGTCGTCGGATGATTATTCGGCGTCGGACTGGGCGCCCGGCGCGGCGGATCTGAAGGCGTCGAGTTCGAGGCAGGCGGCCTCGATCGCGAGCAGGCGCGGCCAACGGAGCGCGACATTGAAGCGCCGGGCGTTGCCCAGCTGGGGCACCAGGGCGATGTCGGCGAGCGTGGGCGCGGCGCCGAAGGCGAAGGGCCCGGCCGTGTCGGCCAGCAGGCGATCCACGGCCTCCAGTCCTTCGTCGATCACCGAGGCGGCCCAGGCCTGGACCGCCTCCTCCGCCAGACCCAGATCGCGGAGCTTCTGCAGCACCTTCAGATTCTGGACCGGGTGGATGTCGCAGGCGATCGCCTGGGCCACGGCGCGGACGCGGGCCTGCTCCAGCGGATCGGCGGGCAGCAGGGCAGGCTCGGGATGGAGCGCGTCCAGATACTCGCAGATCGCCAGCGACTGGGTCAGGACCGCGCCGTCGTCGGTGACCAGGGCCGGAACCAGGCCCTGCGGGTTGAGCGCCAGATACTCCGGCGCCCGCTGCTCGCCCTTGCGCAGGTGGTGGAAGACCTGCTCCGCGACGAGCCCCTTGAGGTTGAGGGCGATCCGCACGCGCCACGACGCTGTGGAACGGAAGTAGCCGTGCAGGATCATCGGGATCAGGCTCCGGGCGCGTTGCGGCGCACGGCGCCGAGGGTGAAGACGGCGATCGAGGCGATCACGGCCGGAACGACGGCCAGCAGGATGAGCGACTGCGGGCTCCACTCGCGGGCCAGCAGCATGCCGCCGACCAGCGGGCCGACGATGGCGCCGATGCGGCCCACGCCCAGCGCCCAGCCCACACCCGTGGCGCGGATGGCGGTCGGATAGACCGAGGCGGTCAGGGCGTTGCAGCCGATCTGGGCGCCGACGACGCCGAAGCCGGACAGGGCCGCGCCGGCCAGCAGGACGGTCAGATTGGTCCCGCCGAATGCCAGCAGGGCGATGAAGGCGGCCGAGGCGGCGTAGGCGGTACCCAGGACGACGTAGGGGCTGATCCGGTCGATCATCCGGCCCAGGGCGATGGCCCCGACGACGCCGCCGAGGTTCAGGGTCGCGGTCGACAGGATGGCCAGCGACAGCGGCAGACCGGCGCCCTTCAGCAGGGTCGGCAGCCAGTTCACCAGGAAGTACATGACCAGCAGGTTCATGAAGAAGGCGACCCACAGCAGCAGGGTCGTGGGCGTGCGGCCCTCGCGGAACAGCTGGAAGACCGAGAAGCCCTTGGCCGCCGTCGACTGCTCATGCTTCAGGCCGGCGATGAACTCGCTGACCGGCGCGTCGGCGTCGATCTTCGCGACGATGGGAGCGATCCTCGATTCCGGCGCGCCCTTGGCGACCAGGAAGCGGACGGACTCCGGCAGGGCGAACCACAGCACCGGCAGCAGCAGCAGCGGCAGGACGCCGCCGACCACGAAGACCGAATGCCAGTCGAACTCGGCGATCAGCCAGGTCGAGACCAGGCCGCCGATGGTCGAGCCCAGCGGGAAGCCGCAGAACATGACCGTGACGAGCGTGGCGCGCAGGCGGGCCGGGCCGTATTCGCTGGTCAGGGCGATGATGTTCGGCATGGCGGCGCCCAGGCCGATGCCGGTGATGAAGCGGTAGATCAGCAGCTCGTTCATCGAGGTGGCGAACGCCGTCAGCAGGGCGAACAGGCCGAAGATGAAGGTCGAGATCAGGATGACCGTCTTGCGGCCGAACCGGTCAGCCGCCGGGCTGAGGGTGAAGGCGCCGACGGTCAGGCCCAGCAGGCCGATGGCGAAGATCGGACCGAAGGCGGACGGGGCCAGCCCCCAGTCCTCGGCGATCTTGGGAGCCACGAAGGCGATCGACTGGGTGTCGAAGCCGTCCAGCATGGCGATGATGAAGCACAGCGCCGTGACGCCGAACTGCAGCGGGCCGAATTTCGCCCGGTCGATGACGGCGTTGCCGCCGCCGGTTCCTGAAAGTGTAGCCATTTTCCTGTTTCCTCCCCGATGAGGCGCGCGGCTCTTGGTCGGCCGCTTCGCCCCGGATGTTGATGATGTGGTGTGGATCAGGCCGCCTTGGGCCCGACCTTGATTTCGAGCGGCGTCAGTCCGTCGATGGTCACGACGATGTCGTCGCCCTCGACCACGGCTCCCACGCCCGCGGGGGTGCCGGTGTAGATCAGGTCGCCCGGTTCGAGCTTCCAAAGACGCGAAGCGAAGGCGACGATGTCGTCGACCGGCCAGATCAGCTCCGCCAGATCGGCGTCCTGCTTGGTCTCGCCGTTGACGGTCAGCCTGATGGCGCCCTTGGCCGGATTGAATTCGCCCTCGCCCGCCTTGTGGATCAGACCCAGCGGCGACGACTGTTCCACGTTCTTGCCGGTGTCCCACGGACGGCCCTGGGCGCGGGCCTCGAGCTGGAGGTCGCGGCGGGTCATGTCGAGACCGGTCGCATAGCCCCAGACGTGGTCCAGCGCGTCCTCGACGGCGATGTCACGACCGCCCTTGCCGATGGCGACGACCAGTTCGGCCTCGTAGTGGAAGTTTTCGGTCTCGGTCGGATAGGCGATGGTCACGCCCGACGGGACGACGGTCTCGGCCCAGGCGGTGAAGAAGAACGGCGGCTCACGGTCCGGGTCGCGGCCCATCTCGCGCGCGTGGGCGGCGTAGTTGCGGCCGACGCAGATCACCCGCCGGACCGGGAAGTCGTCTCCGGTCGTCGTCGCGGCCAACACCGGGGCCGGGGTCTCGAACAGCAGGCTCATGCGTTTTCTTCTCTGTAGAGGTTCAGCTTTTCCTGACAGGCCTTGTCCGAGTAGCCGAACAGGACCAGCTGCTCGGTCGCCTTGAAGACGACCTGCTTCCACGACGGGACGACCAGGATTTCACGGGGGTTCAGGGCGATGGTCTCGCCCTCGATCAGGGCTTCGCCGGAGCCTTCGACGACGACGAAGATGGTGCCGTCGGTCGAGCGGCGCGGCTTCGTCTCGAAGCCCGCCGGCATCAGCCGGACGTGGGCCGAGATGGTGGCCATGATCGAGCCGCCGTTGACCGGGTTCAGGAACTCCAGCGCGTGGCCGAGGTGCGGATCGATCTCCGCGCCGCTGTCGGCCAGACCATCCAGCGCCGGACGCCAGTCGGAATAGGGGTAGTGGAACAGCGGCTGGTGCGCCGGGCGGCGATCCGCCGTGTGCCCCTTCAGCGGACGCATGTTGCGGCCGTAGCGATTGATGCTGTCGCCGGGCGGGACCTGCTCCGGGAACTGGTCTTCGGGGTAGCCCTCGGCGAAGCTGGCGTCGAAGTGGCGGACGGTGGGGATGTCCAGGCCGTCCAGCCAGATCATCGGCGTGTCGGTCGGATTGCCGTGATCGTGCCACTGGCCGCCCGGGGTCAGCACCAGATCGAAGGGCCGCATCACGGCCTTCTCGCCGTCCACCGAGGTGTAGGCGTTCTCACCCTCGATGACGAAGCGCAGGGCGCACTGGGTGTGCTTGTGCGCGGGCGCGACCTCGCCGGGCAGGATGAGCTGCAGGCCCGCGTACAGGCTGGGGGTGATGCCCGAATGGCCCGGCAGGCCGGGGTTCTCGAGGATCAGCACCCGGCGCTCGGCCTGTTTGGCGCTGATCAGGTCACCGGCGCGCATCAGGTATTCGCGGGCGTTGTCATACGACCATTTGTGCACCCTGGCCGGGCTGTCCGGTTTGGGCAGCACGAGCGCAGCGAGCTTCTCCCACAGCGGATAGAGGCCTTCCGGCTCCATCTGCTCGTAGAGCGCGTTCAGCTGGGCCTGCTGGTCGTTCTTCAGCGGTTCGGCGGCGTGCATGATCAGCCCTCCACACCGATATGGAGAAGCCCGTTCTCCAGCTTGACCGCGAAGGTCTTCACCGCGACCGAACAGGGGGCGCCGACGGCGGCGCCGGTCTTCACATTGAAGGTGCCCTGGTGCAGCGGGCACTCGATCAGCTCGCCGTCCAGATAGCCTTCAGCCAGACTGGCGGCGCCGTGGGTGCACAGGTCGGCGGTGGCGAAATACTCGCCGTCGACGGCGTACAGGGCGACCTTCACGCCGCCGACGATGGCCTGGGCCACGCCGTACTGCTCGAGATCCGAAGGGGGCAGCGTCGGCTGCCAGGTCAGGGTGGCGGTCATGCGGGGTACACGAGACTGTTGGGGATCATTTCGGAATCGAAGACCACGATCCGTTCGGCGAACCGGAGGCGTCCGCCGTCCTCGACCACCCGGTCGTGGCAAACGGCCGACAGGACGATGTCGGAGGTCTTGTCGATCAGGGTCTGGACGACCAGCAGGTTGTGACGGACCTGAACCCCGCCCTCCCCCTCGCCGACGATGCGCGGCGCGGTCGGGAAGCGGCGGTAGTAGCGCGGCGCATACATCTGGGTCCGCGTCAGGCCGGTCACCCGGTCCTTCAGCATGCCGCGGCTTTCCGCCTGCATGGTGCACAGGGTGTAGCCCGCCTCGTAGTTCTCGCGCGGGATCACGCGATAAAGGCAGTCCTCGGCGAAGAAGTCCGGCCAGTCGTGCAGCCGCACGTCGTCCAGCGTTCCGTAGTAGTCGTCGTACAGGTCGCGGATCGCATCGCGGGTGATGGCGGCGGGACGGGTCATGGTGTCGCTCACAGGCCCATCACCTTGCGCCAGTAGCGATACATGCCGCGCACGGCCGTTTCGGTGACCTGATGATCGGTCGGCGCGATCTCGCGCCCGCCCATCTGCAGGATGAAATGCTCGTCCGGGGAGCCGTAAGCGCCTTGCTGGGTCATCTCCAGCACCTCGCCGTCGTCAGCCGAGACGAAGCCTGCGGGACCGAACAGATTGGCCTGACGCGTCCGGCGCAGGCGCATCTCCGGCGTGTCGTCGGCATAGCACCAGTGGGTCCAGTGGAAGTCGAAGCCGCCGACGCCCTTGGGCACGATCTGACGGGTGGTGAGGCTGTTCACCTGCTGCTGCAGGATCACGCTGGGGAAGATGGTGATCATCCCGACGGTCTCCTCGCCGGGGAACTCCTGCACCACGTCCATGACGCGGGGGTCCTCAAGCACCAGATCGCCCTGGAAGTTGCGGATGTCGGCCATGGCCTCGGTCTTTTCCTGCTCGCCCTTGCGCGAGATCAGGATGCCGTGACGGCCCTCGTCATCGATATCGACGGCGGACTTCTGGTCGGCGCGGAACAGGCCGAAGGTGGCGAAGAACACGTGCAGCAGGCCCGCGTGGTACGGGTCCTTGATGTTCTCCTGCATCTGCTTCCAGTTGGCCGGAATGTGCTGACGGTTGTAGCCCAGCACCTCCAGCTTCCGGCCGTCGTAGACGCGGGTGTAGTGCTTCCAGAACTTCTCGCCGAGGTACTCGCGGAAGGGCGGGGTCTCGTCCGAGAAGGTCGCCCAGACCACGCCGTTCACTTCCTCGACGCGCAGCTTGGTCAGCCCGTTCTGCGACAGGTCGAAGTCGGCCGGCATGCCGCCCTGACGCTTCACGCCACGACGGAAGGGCACGCCCTGCAGGTCGCCGTTCAGGGCGTAGGACCACTGATGATACGGGCAGATCAGTTCCTGCGAGTGGCCGAACCGGGCCTGGCAGAACTTCACCCCCTTGTGGGCGCAGCGGTTCTCGACGACCGAAATCTCGTTCTCGGCCGAACGGACCATGACCACCGGCTTTTCGCCTAGGGTGGTCGTCTTCCAGTCGCCGACGTTCGGCAGTTCGCACTCCAGACCCACGTAGAGCCAGTGCGGCCCGTACCAGATCTTCTGGAGCTCCTCGGCGTAGGTCTCGGGGTCCGTATAGACCCAGTAGGGCACAGCCGCATCCGCGTCGGCGGGCCAGAGCCGCCCCTCGGGTGGTCGCACGGAAATGTTCAACTCACGTCTCCCGGCACTGCAATTCCACCGACGATCTGAGGTCGTCGTTGACCGCACTGATGTCGTGGTTTTTGATCTATGTCAAACGCGTTGCATATTGTGCATTGCACACAGGGAGTGAAACGACATGGACGAACGCATCGTCATCCTGGGCGCCGGACATGCCGGCGGGGCGGCGGCCATCGCCTTGCGCGAGCTGGGTTTCACCGGAAAAATCAATCTGATCGGCGATGAAGCGGAGTCCCCGTACGAGCGCCCTACCCTGTCCAAGGAACTGCTTTCCGGCGTGGACGCAGAGCCGGTCCGGCTGGCCGACGACGCGCGTTGGCGCGAACTGGATGTGCGTTTGACATTGGGGAACGCGGCGACGGCGATTGATCGCAAGAACCGCGTCGTCACCTTCGCGGACGGCTGCGCGGAGCCGTACGACCACCTGATTCTGGCGACCGGGGGCCGGGTCCGTCGTCTGGACGTCGCCGACCATCCGCGCATTCACCACCTGCGCACCGTGCAGGACGCGAGGACGCTGGCCGCCGCGGCGACGGCAGGGGCGCGCGCCGTCATCGTGGGCGGCGGCGTGATCGGACTGGAAGCGGCCTCCACCCTCGTCGAGCTCGGCCTGTCCGTGACCGTTCTGGAAGCCGGCGAGCGCCTGCTCGGGCGCAATATCCCGGCGGAGGCGGCGGGATGGCTGGCCGCCGCCCATGCCCGGATCGGCGTGGACATCCGACTGGGCCAGTCGGTCGCCTCGGTCAGCGAGCGGTCGGACGGGTTGACCCTGACCCTCGCCTCCGGAGAAACGCTGGAGGCCGAACTGATGGTGGTCGGCATCGGCATCGTCCCCTGCGCCGAGATGGCCGAGTCCGCCGGCCTGCCGACGGGCGGCGGGGTGCTGGTCGACGCCCGCTATCGTTCGCTCGGCGACGATCGGGTCTTCGCGATCGGCGACCTGGCTGTCCGCTCCTGGGGCGATGAGCCGGCGCCGAGGCGGATGGAGACCTGGGCCCATGCCGGAACCTCGGCCCGCGCCGCCGCCCTCGCCATCCTCGGCCTGCCTGCCGAGCCCGAGCCCGCGCCGTGGTTCTGGACCGCCCAGTGCGGTCACATGCTGCAGATCGTCGGCGATCCGGACGCCGGCGACACCGTCATCACGCGCGGCGACGGCGTGCGGCTTTATGTGCGCGAGGGCGTGCTGGTCGGCGCGGTCTGTCTGGATCAGCCGCGCGACTTCGGCACGGCGAAGCGGCTGATCGGCAAGCCGCTCGCCCCGGACCGCGCGGGCGACCCATCGACGGATCTGCGGAAGGCCGCGGCCTAGGGCTTGGGACGGCGGCCGCCGATGGCGGCCGTGATCTCGTCGCAGACGGCGATCAGTCGTTCGCGCACCTCATCGTCGCGTTCCGGTCGGAAGGCGTCGGTGGCCAGCACCGTGGCGGTCAGCGTCGCCTCCTCCTGAAGGTCAAAGATGGGCACGGCGGTCGCCCGCAGCCCGGGGATCAGGGTGCCGCTGATGCCCGAGTACCCGTCGGCCCGCACGCGCTTGCGCAGTCCCTCGACGTCCACCGGCGTCAGGCCCCGCGCCTCGGCCGTCTCGCGCTCCACCATGTGGCGGGTATGGGTGTCGGGCCGGAAGGCGAGGAAGACGTGGCCGGTCGCCGAGCGCAGCAACGGCAGGGGCGACCCGACCATCAGGGAGGTCGAGATCGGCGGCGACCCCATCACCCAGCGCACCACGATCGGCCCGCTGGGCCCCAGCGACGCCATCTGCACCGTCCGGCCCGTCTCGTGGACGAAGTCGGTGATGCGCTGGTTGGCTTCCTGGAAGGCGTCGATGCGGCTGAGCGCGCCCAGTCCCAGACGCAGGGCCGCCGGACCGAGATCGTACCGTCCGCTGCCCGCGTCCTGACGGGCCATGCCCGCCGCGACCAGACTGGCCAGATAGCGGTGCGCCTGCGACGCCGACAGACCCGAGGCCGCCGCGATGGCGCCCAGCGCCTGCGGCTCCTCATAGGAGGCCAGGGCGTCGAGCACCCGCAGCCCGATGCCGACCGACTGGATCCCCGCGCGCCGCTTGGTCGTATCCCTGGTCACGTCTGGCCTTCCGGATGCCGCGCACAACAGGCGCCGATTCAACTGAGCCGACCCTAGCACCACAGACGCGTCCGGATGAAAGCCGCCCGGCGAACCCTGTCCTGCTTTTAATCCTTGCGGCCTTGCCCCGACGGAACAACGCCCCCTAGTCTGCGCGCCGTCGATTTCGCGTTCGGGGGAGTAGCGTTTGTCGTACCTGGCCGGGTTGTTCGCGCTGGCGCTGATCGCGCCGCAGAGCACGCCTCCGATCTTCCAGCCGGGCGCGCCGGGCGCGCCGTCCCGCGTCATCTCCGCCGGAGAAGCGCTGGAGCTCGCCCGCACCACCTACACCGCGGACGACGTCCGCTTCATGCAGCACATGATCGCCCACCACGCCCAGGCCGTGGAGATGGTGGCCCTGCTGGAGGCGCATGGCGCCGATCCCCGCGTGAAGCTGCTGGGCCGCCGGATCGCCCTGTCGCAGGACGCCGAGATCGTGCTGATGCGCGACTGGCTGACCTCGCGCGGACAATCGACCGAGATGCAGGGTGGTCACGCCGGACACGGCGGCATGGATCATTCCGGCCACGCAGGCATGGACCATTCGGCCCACGCCGGACACGCGGCGGCGCCGTCGGAAACCCCGCTCATGCCGGGCATGCTGTCCCCCGCCCAGATGGCCCGGCTCGCGGCGTCGCGCGGCGGGGACTTCGACCGCCTGTTCCTGCAGGGCATGGTCCAGCACCACCAGGGCGCGCTCGACATGGTGGCCGAGCTTCTGGCCCTGCCGGACGCCGCCCAGGACACCCTGCTTTCCGACTTCACCAACTCCGTCGTGGCGGACCAGTCCGCCGAAATCCTGCGTATGCAGTCCCTTCTCTCCGAACTCTGACAGCGAAAGACCGGCCAATGAACATGCGTCGTCTCCTGCTCTCCTCCGTCGCCGCCCTCGGCGTCCTGACGGCGGCCACCCATGCCGCGGCCCAGTCCAGCGACATGCCCATGACCGCGCCGGTCGACGAGCGCAGCGCCCTGTCGGCGGGCGTGCAGGACGCCGGCCAGGCGATCCGCGGCCTCGAACTGCTGCACGCGCTTCCGCCCGCGCCGGGGTTCAGCGACCCCGACCACGGCTTTGCCCCGCCGCGCAATGAGGCCGAGGGCCAGGCCATGATGCAGCGCGCGCGCGGCAACCCGAGCTTCAGCCCCCTGGGTCTGGCCAACAGCGACATGGCGGTCTCGAACGGCCGCCTGTTCGTCGGCAACTTCAACGGCATCAACGTCTACAATCTGTCGGACGGCGCGCCGCAACTGGCCATGTCCATCGTCTGCCCGGGCGGTCAGGGCGACGTGTCGGTGCACGGCAACCTGCTGTTCATGTCGGTCGAGGAAGGCCGTGGTCGTCTCGACTGCGGCACCAGCGGCAACCGCGGCGACGTCAGCGCCGACCGCTTCCGCGGCATCCGCATCTTCGACATCACCGACCTGAACGCCCCGCGCCAGATCGCGGCGATCCAGACCTGCCGCGGTTCGCACACCCACACCCAGGTGCCGGATCCGAACGATCCGAACGTCCTGTACATCTACAACTCGGCCACCTCCGGCGTGCGCAAGACCGGCGAACTGGGCATCTGCTCGGACGGCCAGCCGGACCAGAACCCGGAAACGGCCCTGTTCTCGATCGACGTGATCAAGGTGCCGCTCGACCGTCCGCAGGACGCCGCCATCGTCAACCGTCCGCGCATCTTCGCAGACCGTGAAACCGGCCGGGTGAACGGCCTGTGGCGCGGCGGGCGCGCCGGCGCCGCCAGCCAGAACACGTCGGTCACCAACCACTGCCACGACATCACCGTCTTCCCCGAACGGGGCATCGCCGGCGGCGCGTGCAGCGGCAACGGCATCCTGCTGGACATCTCCGATCCGCAGAACCCGGCGCGCATCTCCGAGCTGTTCGACCCGGACATGGCCTACTGGCACTCGGCGACGTTCAACAACACCGGCGAGCACGTGGTCTTCACCGACGAGTGGGGCGGCGGCACCAGCGCCCGCTGCCGGGCGACCGATCCCTACACCTGGGGCGCCAACCTGATCGCCACGATCGAGGATCGTGAGCTGAAGGCCCAGCGCTTCTTCAAGCTGCCGTCGGTCCAGGGCGACAACCAGAACTGCGTGGCCCACAACGGCAACATCATCCCCGTCCCGGGTCGTGACCTGATGGTCCAGGCCTGGTACCAGGGCGGTATCTCGATCATGGACTTCACCGATCCGGCCCACCCGACCGAGATCGCCTATTTCGACCGCGGCCCGCTGAACGGCGAGCGCGTGCAGGTGGGCGGTTCGTGGTCGGCCTACTGGTTCAACGGCCGCATCTATTCGAGCGAGATCGTGCGCGGTCTGGACGTGCTGAAGCTGATCCCCGGCGATCAGCTGTCGGCGGCCGAGATCGCCGCGGCCGAAGCCATCCAGGTGGCGGAGATCAACCCGCAGACCCAGCAGCAGATCCGCTTCTCGGACACGCCTGACGTGGCCCAGTCCTATCTGGACCAGCTGGGCCGTTCGAACGGCATCGAGACGGACCTCGGCGCCCGCGCCGGCGCCGTCGTGACCGGCTGGCGTTCCGGCGCCGTCGACAAGTCGGCGGCCGGCGGTCTGGTCTCGCCCCTGCGCGCCGCCGCCGAGAAGGCCACCGGCCCGGCCAAGGCACGCCTGACGGCGCTGGCCGACCTGTTTGGCCGCATCTCGGCCTGACGATGACGGACGGGGCGGCTGACACGGCCGCCCCGATCCTTCTCCTGCGTCAACCGGCGTTCCTGCTAGGCTCCCCCGAAACGATACGGGAGCAGACGCCATGACCGACGCCGACTATCGCCTGATGACCCGCAAGGCGGACCTGGGCGACACCCTGAAGGAGCGGTTTCCGCCGCATGGCGATCTGGCCGAGGGCGAGGTGCTGATGGCCCTGGACCGCTTCTCGCTGACCACCAACAACATCACCTATGCGGCCTACGGCGACGCTATCGGCTATTGGAAGGTCTTTCCGACCGGACGGGACGACTACGGCCTGATGCCCGTCTGGGGCTTCGCCGACGTGGCGGCCTCGCGCGCCGAAGGGATCGAGGTCGGGGCCCGGGTATTCGGCTACTTCCCGATGGCCGATACGCTGCTGGTGCAGGCGGAGAAGGTCTCGCGCGGCGGCTTCGCCGACGCCTCTCCCTGGCGAAAGGCCGTTCCCGACATCTACAACCGCTATGTCCTGTGCGCGGCCGACCGGCACTACGATCCGGCGCTGGAGAACAGCGAGGCGATCTTCCGCCCGCTGTTCGTGACCTCCTACACCGCGGTCGACTTCCTGCGGGACGCGGGCTTCTTCGGCGCCAAGCGGGTCATCGTGTCCAGCGCCTCGTCGAAAACCGCCTACGGCGCGGCCTGGTGCCTCAAGCAGGACGACGTCGAGGTCATCGCCCTGACCGGCGCCCGCAACCGGGCCTTCGTCGAGGGACTGGGCTGTTATGACGCCGTCCACGGCTATGACGCGGTCGAGGCCCTGCCTGTCGACGTGCCCACCCTCTATCTGGACCTTGCCGGCGACGCGGCGCTTCGGCGCCGGGTGCACGCCCGTTTCGGTGAACGGCTGACCTACGACTGCCTCGTCGGCTCG
This sequence comes from Brevundimonas sp., assembly GCF_036400995.1. Lineage (GTDB taxonomy): Bacteria > Pseudomonadota > Alphaproteobacteria > Caulobacterales > Caulobacteraceae > Brevundimonas. The sequence continues at coordinate 48,753 of NZ_DASWWG010000039.1, read as the reverse complement.
ACGCAAAGCGACGGCTTCACCACCCACGACCCGGCGCTGACAGGGCCGAAGCCGGTGTTCTTCTTCGCCGCGACCTGCCTGGACCAGCACCGCGAGCGCGGCACGCTGCATGCCTTCTACGAACGCTTCCTGACCGACCAGAAGACCTTCTTCCAGCGGGTGGTCGATCCGACCTCTCCATGGATCCGGATCGTCGAACATCCGGGCCTGGACGCCGCCGCCGACGTGGTTCGGGCGCTGGCCGACGGCGTCTCCGATCCGGCCGAGGGCGCCGTGGTGCGGATCGTCCGTTAGGGGCGGGTCAGGCCTGCAGCCGGTAGCCGACGCCCGGCTCGGTCAGGAGGCGGACCGGCTGGGCGGGCTCGGGCTCCAGCTTCTGGCGCAACTGGCCGACGACGACGCGCAGGTACTGAGTGTCCGAGGCATGCGCCGCGCCCCAGACCGAGGTCAGCAGCTCGCGATGGGTCAGGACCTTGCCCGCGGCCCGGGCCAGTTGGGCCAGCACGTCGTATTCCTTGGGGGTCAGCCTGACCGCCTCCCCCGCCCGCGAGACCAGACGCCGGTCCAGATCGATGACCAGATCCCCGGCCACGACCGGCCCGTGCTGGACAGGACGGGTCGCGGACTGGCGCAAGGCCGCCCGGACCCGCGCGAGCAGCTCGCCGACGCCGAACGGCTTTTCGACATAGTCATTGGCGCCGAGATCCAGCGCCTCGATCTTCTCGGCCTCGCGATCCCGGGCCGAAAGGATGATGATCGGTCCCGGATAGAATTCCCGCGCCCGGGCCAGGACGTCCTTCCCGTCCATGTCCGGCAGGCCGAGGTCCAGCACCACGGCGTCCGGGTTCCACAGCGCGATGGCGCGCAGGCCTTCCTGCCCGCTGTCCGCGCGCTTCGGATCGAAGCCCGCAGCGTCCAGCGCCGGGGACAGGAAGCGATGGATCTGGGCCTCGTCGTCGATGACCAGAATGGTGGTTCTAGAGGCGGACATGGGCCCTCATAGCAGGTCGCGATGGGTGGCGATGGCCTTGGGCAGGCTGATCAGCACCCGCGTGCCGTGATCGTCGACGATCGGACTGGCGGCCGCGATACGCCCGTTCATCGCCTCCACGAAGCCCTTGGCAATGGCCAGACCCAGCCCGGCGCCCTGCGAGCGATCCGACGGCTCCTCCATCCGGCGGAACTTGTCGAACACCCGCTCCAGCTCGGCCGTCGGAATGCCCTTGCCCTCGTCCTCGATGGAGATGACGACCGACCCCCGGTCCTCATAGGCGGCCAGTTCGACACGCGAACCGTCGGGACTGTAGGCGATCGCATTCTCGAGGATATTGACCACGGCCTGTTCCAGCAGCCCCTCGTCGACCATCACCATGCTGAGATCCGCCGGGAAGTCGCGGGTCAGCGCCCGCCCCCCGAGACGGCGACCGACCCTCTCCGCGGCGGCGTTCAGCACGTCCCGGACGTCGGTCCAGTCGGCGCGGATATTCAGCCCGCCGCCCTCCAGTCGCGTCATGTCCAGCAGGTCGCCGACATAGCGGTTCAGCCGCTCGGCCTCCTCGCGGATGCTTTGCAGCAGGTCGGCGCGGACGGCCGGCTTCAGGCTGTCGCCGTAGTCGATCAAGGTCGTCGCGGAACCGAGGACCGTCGACAGCGGGGTGCGCAGATCGTGGCTGACGGAGTTCATCAGCGCGCCGCGGAACCGGTCGGTCCGCCGAAGGGTCTCGGTCTCCAGCGCCTGCCCGGCCAGCTCGGCCCGTTCAATGGCGACGGCGCCCTGATCGAGAATGGCCAGCGCCAGCCGTTCCTCATCCGAGCCCGCGGCCAGCGCCTCCGCCTCGATCCCGGCCACGCCGGAGCGTCCCCGGACGCCCTGCAGGGGCCGGAAGGTCCAGCTGCTCTGAGGCAGGGTGCCGGTGCCGTGTCCGGCGGGCTCCCCCTTCTCCCAGGCCCAGCGCGCGGCGGCCATGGCGGAGGCGCCCAGACGCGGCGGCCCCTCGCCTTCCGGCGCGGACGCGATCACGACCAGGTCGTCGCCCTCGGGCAGCAGCACCACCGCCCGCGCGCCGGCGGCCGCCGCGGCCTGTTCGGCCAGCACGCGCGCTGTCGTCGGCGCATCCTCGGCCGCGGTCAGGGTCTGGCTGGCGGCCAGCAGGGCCGACACCGCGGACGCCCGGCGCCCCGTCCTGCGCACCTGTTCTCGAACCCGCCCGGCCAGGGCGCCGGTCGTCATCGCCACCGCCCAGAACAGGATCAGGGTCAGCACGTCGGTCGGCGAGCCGATGGCGAAGCTGTACAGCGGCTGCAGGAACAGGAAGTTGTAGATCAGGAAGGCTGCGGTCGCCGCCGCCAGCGCGGGCCTGAGGCCATGCAGGACGCCCGCCGCGACCACCGCCGCCAGATAGATGACCCCGAGATCCACCCGCTCGAAGCTGCGGTCCAGCAAAAGGGCCAGGGCCGTCGCCGCCAGGACGAAGGCGATGCCGACGCCGTAGCGGGCCCAGCTCCGGCTGTCGGCGGAGAACCAGCGACGCGCGGGTCGATCCGCGGCCTCCGGCGTCGCGGTGTCGGTGATGATATGCACCGCCGCCCCTTCGGAGGCGCGCAGCAGCTCCGCCGCCAGCGAGCGGCCGAGGAAGGCGCTGAAGCGGTTCTCACGCCCCCGGGCCAGAACGATCTGGGTGATGTTGTTGCGGCGGACATGGTCCATCACCGTGCGGACGACGTCGTCGCCGCTCAGCCGCAGGCTGCGCCCGCCGAGCTGTTCGGCGAGTTTCGCGGCCTCGCTGAGGCGCGCCAAACCGACCGGGTCGGAGGCGCCGGCGCTGGGTCGATCAACGTGCGCGACGGTCCAGGGCGCATCCATCATCATGTCGGACATGCGCCGCCCGGTGCGTACCAGCGTTGCCGCCATGGCGTCACCGCCGACCAGCACCAGGATGCGCTCGCCCGCCGCCCAGGGCCCCTCCACCCCCTTCTCGCGCAGGGTGGCGACCAGTTGATCGTCAACCGTCTGCGCGGCCCGCCGCAAGGCCAGTTCGCGCAGGGCCGTCAGGTTCTCGACCTTGAAGAAATTCTCCGACGCCAGCCGGGCGGTCTCGGGGACGTAGACCTTGCCCTCCCCCAACCGCTTGCGCAGTTCGTCAGGCGTGATGTCGATGACCTCGATGTCGTCGGCGCGGCTCAGGGCGCTGTCCGGCACCGCCTCGCGCTGACGCACCCCTGTGATGCGCAGGACGACGTCCGACAGGCTCTCCAGATGCTGGACGTTCAGCGTCGTCCAGACGTCGATCCCGGCGTCGAGGATTTCCTCCACGTCCTGCCAGCGCTTGGGATGGCGCGAGCCCGGCGCATTGGAATGTGCGTACTCGTCGACCAGCAACAGATCGGGACGGCGGGCGATGGCGCCGTCGATGTCGAACTCCAGAAGGGTCCGCCCGCGATGCTCCAGCGGGGCGCGCGCCATGACCTCCAGCCCCCGCAGCAGGCTTTCGGTCTCCCTGCGGCCGTGGGTCTCCACCACACCGACGACGACATCGCCGCCTTCGGCCTTCCGGCGGCGGGCCGCCCGCAGCATCTCGTAGGTCTTCCCCACGCCGGGCGACATGCCCAGAAACACCTTCAGCCGCCCACGCTTGCGCCGGGCGGCTGACGATGCGGACGATGGCTGTCCGGGGCCGGTCAAGGCGCGGGCAGTTCCGCGTCGAGCGCGCGGTTGGTGAGAAGCACGTTCACGTGCGGCTGGCCGATGAAGCCGAAGACCGGCTGTTCGACCTGCCTGTCGATGATGCGCTGGACCTGATCCACGGAGACGCCCCGGGCCGTCGCGATGCGCTGGGCCTGAAGACGAGCGTAGGCCGGAGAAATGTCCGGGTCGAGGCCCGAACCGGACGCCGTCACGGCATCCGCCGGGATAACGCCGGCGCCGTCCTCGGCCCGGATCGCGGCGGCCCGTTCGGCGACCGCGGTCTTCAGGTCGGGGTTCAGCGGCCCGAGGTTGGAGCCCGAGGAGGCGGAGGCGTCATAGCCGTCTCCGGCCGCCGACGGACGCGGGTGCAGGTACCGGGCCCCGGCGAACGGCTGGCCGATCAGGGCCGAGCCGCGCACCGTGCCGTCCCGATCCCGGATCAGGCTGCCGTTCGCCTGATCCGGAAAGGCCGCCTGGGCCACGCCGGTGACCGCCAGCGGATAGGCGCCCCCCAGCACGAGGGTGAACAGCCCGGTCATGACCAGGGCCGGGCGAAGGTGGGAGATCATGGCTCCGCTCCTCAGAAGGTCGCCTTCAGCGAGGCCACAGCGCGGGCGCCGTAGGCATCACCGAAGTCGTGCTGGTCGGTGTCGTGGTAGCGCACGTCCAGCGACAGGTTGTCGGTCAGGGCGAAGGCCGCGCCGGCGTTCCAGGTGGTGTAGTCCAGATCGGACGACACCCACTGCCGCCCGACCGCGCCCGACAGGGTCCAGCGCTCGGCTGGGCTGAAAGCCGCATTGGCCTCCAGATAGGTCGCCTCATCCTCGGACGCGCCGAAGAAGTCCGGCGACCAGTACGCCGCGACGCCGAGGGTGGCCGGGCCGACGGCGCGGGAGGCCGCGGCCTTGAGCTCGACGTAGTCGTAGTCCGCCCCGTCCGGCTGACCGGCGTAGAGGTAGGCCACGCCACCCAGGTCCACGGCCCAGCCCGACAGCTCCGAGCGCCAGCCGCCGTAGAGGTCGACCTCGGCGTCGGTGTCGTCGCCGAAATCGACGTTCGAGGCCCAGCCCCCGGCGTAGAAGCTGCCGAAGGTCGCGTCGACGCCGGCCGAGATCGCCGGGTTCTCCTGTGTCTGGCTGACGCCCCGGAAGACGTAGTCCGAGGTCAGGGCCACGTTGCCGGTAACCTCCTGCGAGCGGGCGGCGCCCGCCGCGCCGATCACGACCAGGGCGGCGATGCAGGCGCCCGAGAACCAGAGATCGTTGCGGCCCGAGGCCTTGAAGATGCGTTTGCGGTTCATTTGATAAGTCCTTGAAAGATCAGGCCAGGCCGAGACCGGTGATCACGATGTCGATGAGTTTGATGCCGACGAAGGGCGCGACGAGACCGCCGAGGCCGTAGATCAGCAGGTTGCGGCCCAGCAGCTTCCCGGCGCCGACGGCCCGGTACTTCACGCCGCGCAGGGCCAGCGGGATCAGGGCCACGATGACGAGGGCGTTGAAGATCACCGCCGACAGGATCGCGCTTTCGGGCGACCCCAGCTGCATGATGTTCAGCGCGCCGAGCGACGGCAGGGCGACCACGAACATCGCCGGGATGATGGCGAAATACTTGGCCACGTCGTTGGCGATCGAGAAGGTCGTCAGGGCGCCGCGGGTGATCAGCAGTTGCTTGCCCACCTCGACGATCTCGATGACCTTGGTCGGGTCGCTGTCGAGATCGACCATGTTGCCGGCCTCGCGCGCGGCCTGGGCGCCGGTCTGCATGGCGACGCCGACATCGGCCTGGGCCAGGGCCGGGGCGTCGTTGGCGCCGTCGCCGCACATGGCGACCAGACGCCCCTTGGCCTGCTCCGCCTTGATCAGGCGCATCTTGTCCTCGGGCGTGGCCTCGGCGAGGTAGTCGTCGACCCCGGCTTCCGAAGCGATGGCCGCCGCCGTGACCGGGTTGTCCCCGGTGATCATGACGGTGCGCAGGCCCATGGCGCGCAGTTCGGCGAAGCGCGCCTTCACACCCGGCTTGACCACGTCCTTCAGGTGGATGACGCCGACCAGGCGGCTGTTCTCGGTCACCGCCAGCGGCGTGCCGCCCGAGCGGGCGATGCGATCGACCGCGGATCGGAACTCGGCCGGGACCGTGCTCTCGTCGAGGTCGAGCGACCGCAGGACGGCGTCGACCGCCCCCTTGCGCCAGCTGTCCTTGCCGACATCCAGACCCGACTGGCGGGTGGTGGCGGTGAACGGAATGGCCTTCGAACCCGCGGGCTGCTCGACCACGATCCCGGCGTTACGGCCCAGTTCGATGATGGAGCGGCCTTCCGGCGTCTCATCGGCCAGGGAAGCGGTGACGGCGGCGCGCAGGGCGGCTTCCGGACGGATGCCCGGGACCGGGATCACTTCGGTGGCCATGCGGTTGCCGAAGGTGATGGTGCCGGTCTTGTCGAGCAGTAGGGTGTCGACGTCGCCGGCGGCCTCGACCGCGCGGCCGGAGGTGGCCAGGACGTTGACCTTCAGCAGACGGTCCATACCCGCGATGCCGACAGCCGACAGCAGGCCGCCGATGGTCGTCGGAATCAGGGTGATGAACAGGGCGCCCAGAACGATGGGGTCCAGCTTCACACCCGAATAGGCGCCCAGACCCAGCAGGGTCACGACCGCGATCAGGAAGACCAGGGTCAGACCGGCCAGCAGAACCGACAGGGCCAGTTCGTTCGGCGTCTTGCGGCGGTTCGCGCCCTCGACCATGGCGATCATGCGATCGAGGAAGGTCGCGCCGGGCGCCGAGGTGATCCGCACCTTGATCCAGTCGGAGACCACCGTGGTGCCGCCGGTGACGGCCGAACGGTCGCCGCCGCTTTCACGGATCACGGGGGCGCTTTCCCCGGTGATGGCGGCCTCGTTGACCGAGGCGACGCCCTCGATGATCTCGCCGTCCGAGGCGATGACATCGCCCGCCTCGACCAGGATCACCGAACCGACGACCAGCTCATGGGCCGGGGTCGGGACGACGGTTCCGGTCTTCGGATCGACGATCAGCTTGGCCTTGGTCGTCACCCGGGTGGCGCGCAGGCTGTCCGCGGCGGCCTTGCCCCGCCCCTCGGCGACGCTTTCGGCCATGTTGGCGAACAGGACGGTGGCCCAGAGCCACAGCGCCAGTTGCACCGCGAAGCTCGCGGACTGGCCCGCGACCACCGCCGCGACCGCGGAAACGGTCGCCAGCAGGGCCACGATCCAGGTGGCGAAGATCACCGGATTGCGCAGCAGTTTGCGCGGATCCAGCTTGATGAAGGCGTCGCCGAGCGCGCGGCCCAGCATGGCGCCGTTGAGTCCCCCCGCGAGGGGCGCCGGGCGGGTCTTGCCACCCGGCAGTTCAGGATTTGCGAAGGTCATTGGGGATGTCCGTCAGAACGCCCCGCCGAGCATCTGGAAATGCTCGACGATGGGTCCGAGAGCGAGAGCGGGGAAGAACTGCAGCCCGCCGAGGATGAGGATCACACCGATCAGCAGGCCGATGAACAGGCCGCCGTGGGTCGGCAGGGTTCCGGCGCTGGCGGCCAGCCGGGGCTTGACCACGAGCGCGCCGGCGATGGCCAGCACCGCGACGGCGGGAACGAAGCGGCCCGCGAGCATCGCAATGCCCAGGGTCGTGTTCCACCACGGCGCGTTGGCCGTAAGGCCCGCGAAGGCCGAGCCGTTGTTCGCCGCGCCCGAGGTGTAGGCGTAGAGCATCTCGGACAGGCCGTGCGGCCCGCTGTTCAGAAGCCCTTCCAGCGCGGTCGGGAAAACCGCCGCCACGGCGGTGAAGCCGAGGATGGCCAGCGGCAGGACCAGGACGGCGATCATCGCGTACTGGATCTCGCGCGCCTCGACCTTCTTGCCGAGATACTCCGGCGTGCGCCCGACCATCAGCCCGGCCACGAACACCGCCAGCATGGCCATGACGACCATGATCGCGATCCCGGAGCCGATGCCGCCCGGCAGGATTTCACCCAGCTGCATCAGGAACATCGCGATGCCGCCCGACAGCGGCATGTAGCTGCCGTGCATCGAGTTGACCGAGCCGTTCGAGGCGCCGGTCGTCTGACCGGCCCAGGCGGAGGACGCGGGGACGCCGAAACGGGTCTCCTTGCCTTCCATGTTCACCGGCTGCTCGATGCCCGCCGCGACGAGCGCGGGCGCCGGCTGGCTTTCGGCGATGTAGATGCCCGAGGTGCACACGCCCAGAATGATCAGGGCGGCGACCGCCAGGGCCTTCACCTCACGCCGGGCCAGAACGCTGCGGCCGAAGGCGAAGAAGGCCGCCCAACCGGTGACGTTGATGGCCACGGCGGTGATCAGGTTGGTCAGGGCCGACGGGTTCTCGAACGGATGGGCGGCGTTGACGTTGAACACGCCGCCGCCGTTGATCCCCAGTTGCTTGATGGCGACCTGGCTGGCGGTCTGGAACAGGCTGATGGTCTGCTGGCCGCCTTCCATCGTCGTGGCGGTCGCATTGGCCGACAGGGTCTGCGGCATGCCCAGCGCGACCAGCACGATGGCCAGCACGAACGACAGGGGCAGCAGCACATAGAGCGTCGTGCGGGTCAGATCGGCCCAGAAATTGCCGACGCCCTCGCCCCGATCCGCGACGAACGCCCGGGCCAGAGCCGCGGCGATGGTCGCGCCGGTGGCGGCGGAGACGAAATTCTGGGTGGTCAGGCCGACCATCTGGCTGAAGGCCGACATGGTCGTTTCGCCGCCGTAGGACTGCCAGTTGGTGTTGGTCACGAAGCTGACGGCGGTGTTGAACGCCAGATGCGGCGACAGGCCGTCGAACCCTTGCGGGTTCATCGGCAGGACGCCCTGCAGGCGCAGGATGGCGAACAGCAGCAGGAAGCCCGCGAGGTTGAACGCGAGCAAAGCCCCGGCGTAGCCGAGCCAGCCCTGGCTGCGGCTCGGGTCGACGCCCGCCGCCTTGTAGAAAACGGCCTCGACCGGCTTCAGCACCGGGTCGAGCCAGGTCCGCTCGCCGTTCCAGACGCGCGACATGTAGATGCCGATCGGCCAGCCGAGCAGGCAGGCCAGACCGAGGGTAAGGGCGATTTCCGCCCAGCCTTGAATGGTCATCGCAGCGGCTCCCTCAGAACCGCTCGGGGCGCACCAGCGCCGCGACCATGTATCCGGCGACGACGACAGCGCCGACGCCCCAGAGGATGGAAACGATCATCGTCACATCCTCTTCAATGCAGCAGCGAGAGCGGCGAAGAGCACGAACGCCCCGCCGCCCAACGCCAGAAAGATCAGATCGGTCATTGCCGATGCCTCCAGCTCGATGAGGCCCGGAGGGAAGCAGGCATGGCCGTAAGCGCGCGATACGAGTCGGGCGGCGGCGCATAAGCGGAGCATAAGGAACCGGCTTACGGCGGGCTTATGCCGGGCGCGGGCTTTCGCATGGCCCGGTTAGGCGCATCGGGTGTCTCTGTCGGGCGCTCGAAAGGAGTTTCCGATGCACCGACCCCACCTTCTGGCCGCCTCGATCCGTCACGACCGGCGCCCCGCCCAGCCCTCAGTCTGGCGCATGACCGCGGACCTTCTGGGCATGATGTTCGCGGGCGTCCGGCCGACCCCGAAAGGCCCCGGGCAATGATGTCCGGCTATGTGGAGCACCCCTTCGTCCCCGCCCGGGCCCCGCGCCGCTATCGGGTTGTGCGCAAGGCGGCGGGCTGGAGCGTGGCGCTGGGCGACGCCTGCACCCTGCCGATGGCGGAACGCAGCGCCGCCCTGCGGATCGCCAGGCGACTGCAGGCGCAAGCCGACCGGCTGAACGGCCGCCGCTAGTTCGGCGACTTCGGCGGACGCGGGAAGAACCGGCTGGTGCGCGAGGCATAGTCCGCGAAGGCCTCCGGACGCGTCCGCCGCATGTGCGCTTCCAGCGGCGGCACGCCCGAGACCCGGGTCAGCAGCCAGTAAATGTAGACGGGAGCGGTCAGCGCCAGCCAACCCCACGGCCACTGGCCGGTCAGGTCGATGGCCAGCAGCGGCCAGGCGCACCAGCCCAGCCACTCGAAGAAATAGTTCGGGTGCCGCGACCAGGCCCAGAGCCCAGTGTCGCAAATCCGTCCCCGGTTGGCGGGGTTGGCCTTGAAGCTGGCGAGTTGCCGGTCGGCCGTCGCTTCCCCACCCAGGGCCACCAGCATGACCAGCACGCCCAGCAGGTCCATCGGCGACGGTCCGGGCGCGGGATTCCTGGCGGCGACCAGCAGGCTGACGACCAGCAAGGCCCCGGCGGCCGCCTGGAGCATCAGGAAGACGAACAGCCGTCCCTGCGCCTTGTCGCCCCACTGGCGCTTCAACGCCTCGTAGCGCTCGTCCGCCGCGCCCTTCAGCGCGCGTTCGACCAGATGCCCGCCCAATCGAAGGCTCCACAGGGCGATCAGGCCGGCGACCGCACCCTGCCGGAACTGGATCTCACCGGCCGACAAGGGCCAGAGCGCGACCAGCAGTCCCGCGGCCCCGACCCCGAAGGTCCACAGGGCGTCGACCCACGCGCCCTGCCCGGTTGCGCGCTGGATGACCCACGCCAACGACATCACACCGACCAGCAGGAGCGCCGACGCGCCCCAGAGAATGAGTTCAGGCATCTACAATCGTACGAAGGGCTGGATGAGACGACCGAACCAGCCGTCGAGAATGATCTGGCCGTCGAGGGCCGCTACACAGAGACAGGGTTCGTCCGAGATCACACGCGGCTGATGCAGGGTCTCCTGATCCGCCTCCTCGAAATCGCCGGCGACATAAGCCTGATTCTCGGTCGCGTACGCGCCTGAAATAACGCAGGTCAGTTCAACCCCGCCGTGCGTGTGCTTCGGCGTGGCGCGGCCGGGGGCGATCCGCAGGAGAATCACCCGGGTCGCGCCGTCGCGCGGAGCGTGCACGTCGCGCACCTCCACCCCGCCGCCCAGATTCCGCCAAGGGCCCAGCGGGTATCGGCGCAGGGGGTCCGGCAACTCGGGCATGTCGTTCAGGGGCGGCGCGGCGACCACCTCGCCGGTGTCGGCGTCCACCCGCGCCAGCGCGCGCGCAAGAGCCTCGGGCTGCAGCAGGGTCGGCGCGATGTCTTCCAGCAGCGCCCCGCCCACGCCCTGGAGCCGGCGCACCCAGCCGTCGATCTCCGGGCGCATGGCCAGACAGGCCGACACGACCACCGCCTCCGGCGGGCTCAGGGTGCCGGCCGCATAGGCCAGCAGCCGTTCTTCCGAGGGTGAGGGACGCGCGCTCATCGGCCGCCGTCCTGTTCAAGAGTGACGCGTAACTTCAGCATGGCCTTTCGAATGCGCGATTTCACCGTGCCGAGCGGCAGGCAGAGCCGCTCCGCGATGGCGGAGTGAGGTTGATCGAGGAAGAAGGAGAGATGCAGCACCTGCGCCTGTTCCGGCGTCAGGGTCGCCATCGCCTCGCGAATCCGGTTGGCGTCCTGCCGCTCCTCGAGCAGGGCGTCCGGGCGCTCCGGGTCGAGCGGCGTAGGAACAAGGTCGATCGGCGGAACCCGGGCGTCCCGGCGCAGGGCGTCCAGTCGGCGGTTCCGGGCGATGGTGAAGATCCAGGTCGAGGCGCGGGCCACCCGCGCATCGAACAGGTCCGCCTTGCGCCAGACCGTCAGCAGCGCGTCCTGGGCGAACTCCTCGGCCGCCGCATCGGCGGCGCCGCCCCTGATCAGCCAGGCCTTCAGCCGCGGCGCGAAATGCAGGAACAGGCGCGCGAAGGCGTCGCGGTCGCGCGTCTGCGCCACCGCCACGATCAGTTGATCGTAGTCCTCCGCCCCCTCCGTCACGCGCGCCGTGCGGGCGGGACGGGGGCCTGAAATGGAGACCGGGCCATGCATCTCTCCTCATACGTCTTGTGCCTCCTGATGGATCACCCGTCATCCGGAATGCGTTCCGACACGTAACAGGGACATCAGGCCCGTCGGCCGTCCTGCCCGAGACATCCCCTTGACCGCCCAGAGCTCCGCCGCCCCCGCCCGCCCCCTGCGCATCGCTGTCGTCGGCTCCGGGATCTCGGCCCTGTCCTGCGCCTGGCTGCTGAACAGCCGCCACGAGGTGGTGCTCTACGAACGCGAGGGCCGTCTGGGCGGACACTCGAACACGGTGACGGCCCGCATGCCGGACGGCAATGTCGCGGTCGACACCGGCTTCATCGTGTTCAACGGCGCCACCTACCCCAATCTGTGCGCCCTGCTGGACCATCTGCAGGTCCCGACCCGCGAGACCGACATGTCGTTCGCCGTGTCGCTGGACGAGGGCCAGTTCGAATACGCGGCCCCGGCCCTCTTCGCCCAGCGCCGCAACATCTTCCGCCCGCGGTTCTGGAAGATGCTGTCCGAACTCGTGCGCTTCTACCGCCGCGCCCCGGGCGACATCGCCGCACTGGAAGACCCGAACATCAGCCTGGGCGACTACCTGAAATCCCAGAAGTTCGGCGCGGCCTTCCGGGACGACCACCTGCTACCCATGGCCGCCGCGATCTGGTCGTCCCCCGCCCAGACCATCAACGACTACCCGGCCCAGGCCTTCGTCCGCTTCTGTAGCAACCACGGCCTGCTGCAATTCATGAACCGGCCGATGTGGCGGACCATCGTCGGCGGCAGCCGGGTCTATGTCGAGAAGCTGGCGCAGGCCCTGGGGGGTGCGGTCCGGCTCAGCCGCGAGGTCACCGCCATCCGCCGCGTCCCGGACGGGGTCATGGTGCGCGACGCCCGCGGCGAGGAACAGCGGTTCGATCATGTCGTCATCGGCGCCCATGCCGATCAGGCCCTGGCGATGCTGGCCGAACCGACCGCCGAGGAGCGCCGCCTGCTGGGAGCCTTCCGCTACAGCCGCAACCTGACCATCCTGCACTCGGACCCCGGCCTGATGCCTAAGCGCCGCCGCGCCTGGGCCAGCTGGAACTACATGGGCGCGGAGACGGGCCTGTGCGTCAGCTACTGGATGAACAAGCTGCAGGGGCTGCCGGGAACCGACCTGTTCGTGACCCTGAACCCGCCGCGCCCGCCGCGGCCCGAGGCCCTGCTGCGCACCGAGGTGTATGAGCACCCCATCTTCGACAACGCCGCCGTCGCGGCCCAGAGGGAGCTCTGGAGCCTGCAGGGCCACGGCGGCGTCTGGTACTGCGGCGCCCACTTCGGCGCCGGCTTCCATGAGGACGGCCTGCAGTCCGGGCTCGCCGTCGCCGAGCAACTGGGCGGCGTGCGCCGGCCGTGGGAGGTCGCCGACGAAAGCGGGCGCATCCATCTGACCCCCGCCCGCCAGCCAGAGCGCCTGAGCGCATGAAACCGGCCGGAAGCCTGTATCGGGGTGAGGTCACGCACCGCCGCGTGCGTCCGCGCGTGCACAGCTTCCGCTACCGGCTGTTCTGGGTCCTGCTGGATATCGACCGCCTTGACGAGGCGGCGCGATCGACGCGCCTGTTCTCGATCGGCCGCTTCAACCTGCTGTCCTTCCGGCCCCGCGACCACGGCGACGGGACGGAGACGCCACTACGCGCACAGGCGCAGGCCCGGCTGCGCGCGGCCGGAATCACCGATGCGGACGGACCGATCCGCCTGCTGACCCTTCCCCGTATGCTGGGCTTCGTCTTCAATCCGATCAGCGTCTGGTACGCGCACCGGTCGGACGGCCGGCTGGCGGGCGTGATCTATGAGGTCACCAGCACCTTCGGCGAGCGGCGTTCCTATGTCCTTCCCGCCGACGGTGAACTGTTCCGACAGGGGTGCGAGAAGACTCTGCACGTCTCGCCCTTCATGAAGATGGACATGACCTACGCCTTCAAGGGGCGGGCGCCGGACGAGTTCATGCATCTGACCATCGACGGCCATGACCCGGACGGCCTGCTGATCGCCACGGCCATGCAGGGCCGGCGGCGCGCGCTGGATGACCGGGAAATCCTCAGGGCCGCACTCGCCCTGCCGTTCGAGACCCTGAAGGTGGTGGCCGCCATCCACTGGGAGGCCCTGCGGCTGTGGTTCAAGGGGGTCCCGCTCGCGCCGGACCCCAAGAAGGCCTCAGCCGATCGCGGAACAACCGTTCCGGCCGAGTGATCCGTCGATGTTCAGCGTCGCGTCCGCATTTTCCATGACGCCGAGGCTGCACACCTTCACCCCGTGATCCGCCTCCAGCGACGCCAGCCAGGCGAAGGTCTCGCGGCCGGGCGCCTGGGACATCTGGATGCCCAGGCCGCCGCCCGGCGCCATGGTGGTTACGACCGTCAGCCCCGCCGTCTCCGCCGTACGGCGCACCAACGGCTCCAGCCCTTCGCCACCGCTCGAGGCCGGCGTCGAAGCCGGCGCGACGATGCGCAGGCCGGATCGCACCTCGGCCAGCGTGGTCTCGGCCTGGACACGACGATCCGCCGCCCCGACCTGCCAAGCCTGGACCGGCCGCACGACGACCAGCCAGACCAGAACCGCCAGGGCCAGAACGCCCATAACCATGAGCAGGCGCCGCTCGCGAACGGTGCGGCCGTCCCACCAGCCGTGGGCGCGGGCAAGAAGGGTGTTCATCGGGCGGCTCCGATCGTGATGTCGCTGACCACGCGTCCGGCGTTGTCCTCGGTTCCGGTCTCGGTGACGGTCAGGCCCGCGCCGCGCATGGCGCTGTCGATGGTCCTGACGTCGCTGTAGTCCGGGTGGGTGACGCTGGCCTTCATCCCGTCTTCCGGGTCGACCACCAGCATGTCCAGTTCGGCGTCCGGCACACCTTCCACGGCGGTGAACAGGGCGGCGGTCGCAGCCATCACGCCACCCGGCGGCGGCGCGGCGCGCACCCGCCCCCGCAGGGCGGCGACCGGGTCAGGGGTGCGGGCCAGCTCCGGATCGACCCGGGCGATTTCGGCAAGGGCCTGATCCTGTGCGCGGGCGGCGGTCATCTCGTCCCGCGCGGCGCCGGCGATCATCAGAACCAGCGGCGAGACCAGAACGGCGCCGGCCAGCGCGGCCGCCCGCCCCCAGCCCCGGCGGCCTTCGGCCTTCTCGCGGGCCCGGGCCGGCGTCAGATCGACGGCAGGCGCAAGCGCGGCCTGCACCAGTGTCCGCTCCACAGCCGCGGCGTCATCGATCGGCTCGATGCTTCGCCCGGCAGCGACGATATCCACCAGATCCGGCTGCACCGAGGCCGCGAACCGTCGACCACGAAGGGCGATCGAGCCGCCGAAGGCGACGGCGGTCAGCGTATCCTCGAACGGTTCGTCCAGCGTCAGCACATCGGGAACCAACGCGTCCGCCCGCACCCCGAGCGCGGCCAGATAATCACTCCATGCGTCCAGCAAGGACTGGCTGACCACGGCGACCAGCCTCGGCTCGCCCGCGACGGGGACCGGCCCCAGCGCGACCGACAGGCGGTCGGCCGGCGCGGCCAGATCATCCTTCAGGCCCCAAAGCGCGGCGGCCCGCTGCTGCGCTGCGCTGCCCGGCGGCAGGTCGAGCCAGCGGATCAGGACATCCGCGCCAGGCGCCACGGCGACCGTGCGCATGAGCTCCGGGCGCTCCACAGCGTCCAGCGCCAGCACGCCGCGCTCCAGCACATAGCCTCCGGCCCCGATCACGAGATAGGGCGCGGGTTCGCCCGCGAGGGCGGGGATCAGGATCAGACGGGTCGGCTTCATTCTTCCGGAGTCCAGCGCTGGATGACGGTGCGGACGGCGCCGTCGGGACGGGCCTCCAGCAGGGCGGTGCGGACGGCGCGCGCGCCGCCGTAATCAACATTCACCCGAAGGCGGAAAAAGCGGGTCAGGACAACGGCCTGCGCGCGGGTTTCATCGTCGGGCGTGAAGCCGGAAAGAGACGATTGCCTCCAAAAGGCTTCCCCATTCGCCCAACCTCCCCGGGGGCGGCGGGCGACGACGGCGCGCGCCTGTTCAGGCGTCAACGCGCCGAGGGTCAGCATGGACAGCAGCGGCGCCTGCTCCGGCGTCAGGGTGTTCACATTGAGTGGCGACAGCTGGCTGGTCGGCAGGGCGCAGACCCACGGGCGAAGACGGCGGTAGGTGTCGGCGTCGACGCCCTTGACCGCGCGCAACTCGCTGGCCTCGGCCATCATCACCCCGGCGGTGCGATAGGGCGTGGACAGGCCCGCATAGGCGCCGTCCTCGGCGCCCAGCGGCAGGGCGGTGTTGTCGGCGTCCAGCCAGTCGGTCAGGGCGTCGGCGATGGCGCGCATGCGGCTGTCCGGCACGCCGACCGCCCGGCCCAGTGCGCGGAACTGAGCCGCCCCCTCCGGCCGGGCGACCAGATCCTCGCCCACGCCCAGCACGACGCTGTTCAGGTTGAAACAGGCCTGCCCGTCCCACACCGTGGCGCTGATCGCGCCGTTCTCGATCGGGAAGTCCAGACGACGGCCGTTCCACTCCGGCTGCAGCGGCGTCCGCAGCGGGTCCATCTGCATCAGTCGCCCGATGCGCGCCCGCGCCATCAGCTCCGCGCCGGAGGCCAGCCACTGGGCCTGCCCCCCGGTCTCGGCATTGGTGGCGCGCCGCACCGAGAAGCGGACGTCGTCCAGCAGGGCCACGGCGACGACCGACATCACCGCCACCAGCAGAAGGACGGTCAGCAGGGCCATGCCCTCGCGATCCTTGCGGCGGCTCATCGCCCGCCTCCGACAAGGAACAGCTGCTCGACCGGGCCATAGCCGTCCAGCGTCAGGGTCAGGCGCACGGCGTCCGGCAGCGGGCGGTCGAGGGTCGAGGTGAAGGCGGGCGCCGCCTCTCCGTCCCGGATGAAGGCGACCGTCACGTCCCGGACGCCGCGATACAGCACCTGCGGCGGTCCCGGCCGCGCCCCGTCCAGTTGATCGGCGACGCGCCGCTCCAGCCGATCCCCGACCAGCCGGTACTCGACCCGTTGCAGCGAAGGCCGGGCGCGCTCGCCCGGATTGCTCCAGCCCGCGCGGGTCAGCGTGAGGATCGGGTCGACCGGCGTCATCGCCCCGAACATCGCCTGCGGGGCGGGACGGCCGGTCACGCCTCGCGCCCGCCGTCCGGCCGCCTGGCCGATGTCCGCGCGCAGCAGGGCCCGCATCCGCTGCAGGTCGCCGACCCGGTCGCTCTGCGCCTTGACCGCAAAACGGTTGTCCACGGTGACGGCCAGCACCGCCGCCCCCGCCGCCGCCAGCAGGGCGAAGATCAGCAGGGAGATCAGCACCTCCACAAGGGTGAAGCCGGCCCGGTTCACGGATTGCGCCTCCGGAACAGGGTGCGATCGGCCGCCTGCCCTTCCTCGTCCCGCACACGCACGTCGATGCGCAGCAGGTCAGGGTCTGCGGTGGCGCTGACCGCGCGGGTCCAGCCCCAGCGACGCCCGCCCAGATCGGACTGGCCAGACGTTTCGCCCTCGCCCAGCGACGGCGCGACCGCCGCTTCAATGGCGACGTTTTCGGCGACCATGCCGCCCAGCGTGCGGGTCTCCACGCGCTGCGCCGAGCGGGTGCTTTCGCCGGACAGGTTCAGCAGGGCCATGGCGGCCAGGCTGAAGACCGCCAGCGCCACCAGCATCTCGACCAGGGTGAAGCCGCCGCGCTCAGCCATCGACGCGCACCTCTCCGGCGCCGTCGACCGACACGGTCCGGCTGCGCCCCTCCCGGGCCAGGGTCAGGCGGGCCGGGTCGGCGACGCCGGACGGATCGAACACCACGCGAACGGCGGACTCGACAGGAGACACGGTCGCGCCCTCGCTCCACGCCTCGGCGCGAAACGGGCCGTCGGCCAGAGGCGTCCATTGCAGGCCGTCAAAAGTCGAGAAGGCATAGCCCTGCGTCGTCGCCTCAACGGCGACCGACCGGTTGGTCAGGATGGCTTCCTCACGCGCCCGCACCAGCCGCGCCGCAAAGGTCTCGGCCTCGGTCGCCACCGCCGGTTTCGGATCGGGCAGGGTCAGCACGACGGCGCCCGCCGCCAGCCCGATGATGGCCACGACCATCAGCAGCTCGACCAGGGTGAAGCCCTGACGGGCCTTATCGCCAGTTGCCGATGTCCGCGTCATTGCCCTCACCCCCTTCACGACCGTCGGCGCCGAACGACCAGACGTCGAACGCGCCGCCGTGCCGGCTCTGGCGGCTGAACTGATAGTCCGCGCCCCACGGGTCCTTGGGCAGGCGCCGGATGTAGCCGCCCTGACGATAGCGTTCCGGATTGGCCAGACCGGCCGGCGCCGTCACCAGCGCCTCAAGGCTGTCCGGGAAGGCCAGGTTGTCGAGACGGTAGGTCTCGATGGCCTGTTCCAGCGTCGCGATGTCCGCCCGCGCCTTGCCGACCATGGCCTTGTCCTGGCTCGGCAGGACGTTGATCACCACCACGGTGGCCAGCAGGCCGATGATCACGATGACCACCATCAGCTCGACGAGCGTGAAGCCCGAACGCTTGCGGCGTTGAGCAGTTTTCTTCTCGGATTCAATCATCACGGTAGGTCTCTTCAGCCCATGGCCAAGGTGTTGATCTGCAGGATGGGCAGCAGGATCGACAGCACGATCACCGCCACGACGCCGCCCATGACCACGATGATCGCCGGCTCCAGCAGGCTCAGCATCACCGCGGTGAAGGTCGAGAATTCGCGCTCCAGATAGTCGGCGGCGCGCTCCATCATCGATTCCAGCCGCCCGCTGCTTTCGCCCGAGGCGGTCATGTAGACGAGGATCGGCGGGAAGACGTCGGCGCGACGCATGGCGGCGGACAGGCCGCCCCCTTCCCTCACCGCCTCGGCCATGGTCTCGGTCGCCTGGCGCAGGCGGCGGTTGGACACGGTGCGGGCGGTGATGGTCAGCCCCTCCAGCACCGGCAGGCCCGAGGTGAGCATGGTCGCCAGCGTCCGCGCCATCTTCGCCCCGTGCAGGTCGCGCGCCAGCCGCCCCACCAGCGGCAGTTTCAACAGAAGGGTGTCGGCCCGCAGCCGGATCGCCGGATTGCGCAGGGCGACGGCGCCCAGAAGCCCCACCAGCACCAGCAACAGGATCATCAGCCAGCCCCAGTCCCGCATGCCGTTCGACACGCCGATCACCACCCGCGTCAGCAGCGGAAGGGTCTGGTTCATGCTCTCGAACTGGTCGACCACCTTGGGCACGACGAAGGCCATCAGGGCGACGATGACGCCCAGCGCCACCACGGCCAGAACGGCCGGATAGACCAGGGCCGTGATCACCTTGCCCCGCACCTGCTGGTCCCGCTCCAGCCCGTCGGCGAGACGCTCGAGGATCGGCTGCAGGGCGCCCGAGGCCTCGCCCGCCGACACCATGGCGCGGTACAGTGGCGGGAAGGCCTGTCCCTGCAGTCCCATGGCGTCCGACAGGCGCCGCCCTTCCAGCACGCCCGCGTGCACGCCTTCCAGCACCCGGCGCACGGCCGGCCGGTCGGCCTGAAGGGCGATGGTGCGCAGGGCCTCCTCAAGCGGACTGACCGAGACCAGGGTCGCCAGTTGGCGGGTGGTCAGCGCCAGGGTGCGGGCGTCCAGCTTCGCCCCCTTTGCCGAGGGCGAGGCTGCGCGGGCGGCTCCGGTGCGCGCGGGCAGGATCTCCAGCGGAATCAGGCGGCGCTTGCCCAGCAGGGCCCGGGCGGCGACCTCGTCCGCGGCCGTCACCGCGCCGGACACCGTCCGGCCGCCGGCGTCCACCGCCACATAGTCGAAGCTCGCCATCAGGCGGCGACCTCGGCCCCGGCGGGCTCATGCGCCTCGCTCGTCTCCTGACGGGTGACGCGGACCGCCTCCTCGACCGAGGTGACGCCGCTCAGGACCAGATCGCGCGCCCGCTGGCTGAGCGTGCCCGACGTGTCGAAGGCGGCAGCGGCGATCGCCTCTTCCCCGGCTTCCGAGGCGATCAGGCGGCGCACGCGGTCATCAACGCGAATGGTCTCGTACAGGCCGACACGACCGACATAGCCGGTGTTCTGACAGTGCGGGCAGCCGTGGGGACGCCAGACGGTGTCGCCCTTCTTCACCCCCGCCAGCCTGGCCGTCGCCTTGTCGGCGGGCTCGGCCGTACGGCACTCGCCGCACAGGCGGCGCACCAGACGCTGGGCCACGATGAGCCGCAGGGTCGAGGCCAGCAGGAAGGGCTCGATACCCATGTCGCGCAGGCGGGTGATCGCCCCGACGGCGTCATTGGTGTGCACCGTCGACAGCACCAGATGGCCGGTCAGCGAGGCCTGAACGGCGATGCCCGCTGTCTCAACGTCACGGATTTCCCCGACCATGACCACGTCCGGGTCCTGACGCAGGATGGCGCGCAGGCCGGCGGCGAAGGTCATGCCGACCTTGGTGTTCACTTGGGTCTGGCCGATGCCGTCGATGGCGTATTCGACCGGGTCCTCGACGGTCAGGATGTTTCGGGTGGCGTCGTTCAGCAGGCTGAGTCCGGCATAGAGCGAGGTGGTCTTGCCCGAACCGGTCGGCCCGGTGACCAGGATGATCCCGTTCGGCTCCTTCAGCGCGGCGCGGAAGGCCTCCAGCGCGTCCGGCGCCATGCCCAGTTGCTCCAGCGACAGCCCCGCCTGGTCCTTGTCGAGGATCCGCAGCACGACCCGCTCGCCCGCGCGTGACGGCAGGGTCGAGACCCGCACGTCCAGCGTCTTGCCGCCCAGCGCCAGCGGGATGCGGCCGTCCTGCGGGACCCGCTTCTCGGCGATATCCAGCCGCGCCATGACCTTGATGCGCGACACCAGCAGCGGGGTGATGCGTGGGCTCAGCGTCAGCGCCTCGCGCAGGACGCCGTCCACGCGCATGCGCACGATCAGGGCGCTCTCGAAGGGCTCGAGATGGATGTCCGAGGCGCCCGTCCGCACCGCCTCGGCGATCACGCCGTTGATCAGGCGGATGACCGGGGCGTCGTCAGCGGTGTCCAGCAGGTCGGCGGCGGCGGGAATGTCGTCGATCAGCCCGTCCAGACCACCCGGCATGGCCAGGTCGTCGCCGTCGGCCGCGTTCAGATGATCCCCCGCATAGACTTCCGACAACTGCCGGTCGAAGGCGGCCTGCGGCAGGGATTCGATCCGCAGCGGACGCCCCAGCGCCCGCCGGGTCTCGATCAGGGCCGACGGGTCCGCGCCCTCGCGCAGGCCGACGACCGCGATCTCGCCCGCGTCGAGCAGGATCACGCCGTGCCGCTTGGCGAAGCCGTAGGGCAGCGTCGGATTGACGAGGGTGATCACCGGATCACTCCTGCGGCGCGGGCGCGGCGGGCGGCAGCGGCGAGATCACCACCTCGCCCGGGACCAGCGACGGGGCCGGAGCCACCGGAGCCTGGGTCCGCATGTAGTCGCGCAGCATCTCGTCCAGGCTGGGTTCGCGCGTCGGATCGTTGGCGATCTGCTGGTCGCGCATATAGCCCCAGCGGTCCGCCGCCAGTTGCTGGGCGTCGGCGCTGGACCGGACGATCGTCGGGCGCAGGAAGACCATCAGATTGGTGCGGCCGCGCTGGCGGCTGGTCGAACGGAACAGGGCGCCGATGCCCGGCAGGTCTCCCAGCCCCGGAATCTTGTCCACCGCCAGACGGTCGTTCTGGTCCAGCAGGCCGCCGGCGACGGCGATGTCGCCGTCATCCACGACCAGCGTCGTCTCCAGCTCGCGCTTGTTCAGCACCAGATCGCTGGCGGAGGTCGTCAGCAGGCCGTTGATGCTCGACACCTCCTGCCGCAGGTGCAAGGTGATGGAGCCGCCCGCGTTGATCTGGGGCCGGACCACCAGCTTGACGCCGATGTCCTGACGCTGGGTCGTGCGGAACGGATTGGAGTTGCCGTCCAGCAGGGCCTCGCCCGTGGTGATCGGCACTTCCTGACCGACCAGAATGGTCGCTTCCTCGTTGTCGAGGGTCATCAGCGAGGGGGTCTGCAGCAGGTTGGACCCGTCGTCCGACTTGGCCGCATTGATGATGAAGCCGAAAAGGCCGTCGCCGATCGTGCCGCCCGCCCCGCCGACAAAGCCGTTGGCGCCCAGCAGGGAGTTGAGGGCGAGGTTCTGCAGTTGCTCCCGCAGCGGATCGTCCTGATCCAGTTGCGTCGCCGCCGCGCCGCCCGCGATCGGCAGCAGCGGAGTCGCGCTGTCGCTGTAGTTGGTCAGGCCGACCGGCGCGCCGTCCTCCCCGGCCAGCAGCCACTGGACGCCCAGCTCACGCACGGCGGTGTCGCTGAGCTCGACCACGATGGCCTCGATCAGGACCTGCTGACGGCGCTGGTCCAGCTGACGGATGACCTCGGCCAGCTGCCGCTGCGTGTCGGCCGGAGCCGAGATCACCAGGGCGTTGGCGCCGGGGAAGCGGGCGATGGTGGCGCGCTGGCCGGGCGCGGCCGGGGCAACCGTGGTGGTCGCGGCCGGAGCCGCGGCGCCGTCAGCGCCCGCCGCCGGGGTCGCATTGGCCTGGGCCGGAGTGATCGGCTGGCCGACGATCTGCTGCAGCACCGGCAGCAGTTGCTCGGCGTTGGCGTGCTGCAGGAAGACGACCTGCACGTCATCCGCAGAGCGGGCGCGGCGATCGAGGTCCTCGACCAGCGGCCGGACCCGCGCCACGGCGGCGGGATCACCGCGCAGGACGATGGAGTTGGAACTGTCGACCGGGGTCACCGACACCATTCCCTGTCCCGGCTGACCGCCCGGAGGCGCCAGCACCGACTGGAGGACGGCCGCGATCTCACGCGCCGAGGAGTTTTCCAGCGTCACCACCTCGAAGCTGGAGCGATCCACGTCGATCCGCGCCACCAGCGCCCGGATACGGGCCAGGTTGTCGGCGAAGTCGGCAACGACGACGCTGTTGCCGCCGGGGTTGGCCAGCACCTGCCCCTGCGCCCCGACCAGCGGCCGGATGGTCTCGGCGGCCGAGGCGGCGTCGATGTTGCGAAGCTGGAAGACCTCGGTGGTGAAGCGCTCGCCGCCGACCGTGGTCGGGCCCTGGGCCGCACCCTGGGCCGGGCTGATCCGATAGGCGCCCGAACCGGTCTGGGTAACGACCAGACCGTTGGCGCGCAGGGTCGACAGGAAGACCTCGAACAGCTCGGAGCGCGACAGCGGCCGGTCGCTGGTCACCGTCACCGTCCCCGTCACCGCCGGGTCGACGATGAAGGTGCGGCCGGTCATGCGGGCCACGTCCTGGATGAAGGCGCGAATGTCGGCGCCCTGCACGTTCAGGGTCTGGCGCTGGTTCGCCTGCGCCATGGCCGGGGCGGCGGCCAGCGGGCCCTGGGCGATCATTAGTCCGGCCAGAACGGCGCAGACGGCATTGCGGCTCATGCGATTCACCGGGCGGTCCTTATGGTGGTGGTGCGCTCCTGACCGCCCCGCTCGAAGCGGATTTCGGCCGAGGCGCTCTCGGCGAGATTGCGGCGCAGGTCGGCGATCCGCCCGGCGCTGTTCAGTTCGATGCCGTTTACGGCGAGGATCACATCCCCGCCCTGAAGGCCCGCGGCGCGCAGGGCCGGGCTGTCCCCGGCGGCGTTGACGGTGAAGCCGTTGACCGCCAGCCCGCGCATGCGCGGGCGCAGCGACGCCTGCGACATCAGTTGCGCCGGATCGACGGTCGCGGCGGCCGGAGCGGCGGCGGGCGCCAGCGCCGGCGGGGCGACCACCTGGTCCCCGGACGGCGGCGGCGGCGGAGCCGCGGCGCCGACCGGAGTCTCGGCGAAGATCAGGCGGCTCAGCGCGCCGTTGCGCGACAGGACGACATGGTCGGGCCCGACCGCCTGCAGCTTCAGGCCCGGCTCGACCTCCTCGCCGACGCCGACGGAAATCTGCCGTCCGTCGGCCAGGCCGATGATGGCTGAACCACCGCCGACGCCGTCGGCCCGTACGCCGAACAGGCGCATCTGGCTGCTGCCGGTCGCGGTGTCCTCGGCCATGCTCGACTGGCCGCCGGTGCGGAAGAAGGCGTCGAAGCGCTGGAAGATGGAGGTGTCCGCCGGACGGACCGCCGCGGGCGCGTCGACCGACGCGGCAGGCGCAGGCTCCACGAAGAGCCAGACCAGACGCCCGCCCTGCACCAGCAGCACGGCGACCAGAAGCCCTTCGACGAAGGGGCGAAGACGGACCGGACGCGCCGCCACATCCTGCGCGAACGCGCGGGCGGAGGAGCTCCAGTTGTGAAGACCAGCGATCACGAGAGGGACGCCCGACACGGGCCCCGACGGCCCGAAGCGTCCTTAGACCAATCGTCCGGGTTCGGGCTTCACGGCCAAATGACGGCGCGGCGAACTTGCCGTGACAGTTGCACCGGGGACGGAGTGACCGTCACGGAAACGGCACATGAAAAAAGGGCCGACTCCGGATGGAGTCGGCCCTCTGTGACTGGATCAGAAGCGGGCGGTCAGGCTGACCGAGCCGCTCGTGCCCAGTTCATAGCCGTTGATGATCACCCGGTTTCCGAGCTCCTGGTACTCCAGGAATTCTTCACCCAGCAGGTTCCGCAGTTCGACGGCGACGCCGTACTCACGGCCCGCGTAGTCGAAGTCGCGGCGGTAGACGAAGTCGAGCGAGACGCCCGGCTCCTGGATCAGGTCGGGCTCGCCCGGACGGCCGCGCGCCGAGGTGCGTTCCGACACATAGTTGGCGATCAGGGTCGCCTGCGAGCGGGCGGTGTCGTCTTCCCAACCCAGTTGCAGGTTGGCGACGTGCTCCGACTGGCCCTGCAGGCGGCTGCCGTCGACCACATAGAACGAGGCCGGCTGGGCGACGCCCAGGCTGTTCTGGGTGATGACGGTGTCACCGGCGTCGACGTTCACCTGCGAGTCCGACCAGGTGTAGTTGGCCTGCACCAGCCAGCGCTTGTTGGCGATGAAGTCCATGTCCGAACCGAACTCGAAATACTTCTTCACCTCGACCTCGGCGCCCATGATCGTGGCGTTCGGGGCGTTCAGGAAGGTCTGCGAGATCGACGAGCCCTGGTCCACGACGCTCGACTCGATGGGCTTGTCGAGGTCCTTGTAGAACAGGCCGGCGGTCACATACTGCTCGCGGGCGAAGTACCATTCCCAGCGCGCATCGACGTTCAGGATCTCGGTGTCGACCAGGTACGGGTTGCCGATGAAGGTCCGGTCGCTTTCGACGTCCGTGTACTGTTGCGGCGCCAGTTCGCGGAACTGCGGACGACCGATGGTCTTCGAGGCGCCGAGGCGGAGCTGCATGTCCTCGGCGAAGTTCCAGGTGATGGTGCCGGCCGGAAGGATGTACTCCTCCTCGATCTCGGTCGGCAGGAAGCCGGTCGAGCCGCCGAACAGGTCACGCGGGGTGACCGTCTGTTCGCCCTGCTCGAAGCGGACGCCGAAGTTCAGGTTGACCAGCGGGATCACTTCCGCCGCCACCTGGGCGTAGGCGGCCAGGACTTCCAGCTGGCCGTTGAAGGCGGCCGCGCCGTTGGCGCCGGTGATTTCCTCGATCTGCAGGTACGGCCCGATGTTGGCGTCCGAGAACAGGTAATCGACGCGCGATTCCAGCTGGTCCTGCGTCAGGCCGTTGGGCGCGATGAAGCGCAGGGTGCGCTGTTCGGATTCACGGTTGTTGTCCGAATAGGCGACGCCGAACGAGAAGACGGCCTCGCGGGCGTCCGACAGCGGCAGGGTATAGTGGACATCAGCGCCGGCCGAGACGACATCGTCTTCCAACTCGCTGAACGAGATGGCGTTGGTCTCGATGTCGTGGATCCAGTCGCCGGCGACGTTCTGGCCGTAGCCGAAGCGGCTTTCGTACGGCGCATCGCGCGAGGTCAGGGCGTAGGCCGCGCGCCAGTCGAACTCCCATTCCCCGGCGGACCCGAAGGTGTGTTCGCCGGTCAGTTGGGTCGAGAAGAGCTGACGGACGAACCATTCGGTGTTGTCCGTGCGGCGCTGGCCGCCCGAGGCGTCATCGAAGCCGGCCTCCGAACGGGCCTCCTTGGTGACGTTGCGGACGTAGAGGTTCGTCCACTTCAGGGTGCTGTGCTCGGTCGTCAGGCTGAGCGCGCCCAGCAGGTTCAGCGTCAGGTCGTTCTGGTTCGACTCGAAGCCGAAGTCGTTGGCGGTCACCAGGGCGCCGCTGTCGATGCGGCCCGACTGGCGGACGCCGCGACGGCCGGTCCATTTGTTGTCGTACGAGGCGACGAAGACGCCGCCGACGGTGCCGAATCCGGTCTCGGCGCTGGTCCCGCCGGTGAAGCGCAGGCCGAAGTTCGCCGGGGTCGTCTCACTCTGCAGCAGACGCAGCGGGGCGTTGACCAGCGACTGACCCATCAGGCGCAGTTCCGTGGCCGTGAAGTTGGCGGCGGACACGCGCTCGCCGCTGTTGAAGCCGAGCTGCAGCAGGCCCGGCACGTCGCGGGTGCCGTCGTCGAAGCTCGTGAAGTCGGTGCGCGAGCCGTAGTAGATCAGCGACTCCTTGCCCGAGGTCTCGGTGTTGCCGCTGACCGAAGCCTGCATGCTGAAGAAGGGGTCGACCGGGGTGTCGATGGTCTGCAGGTCGACCACGCCGCCGCCGAACTCGCCGGGGTAGGACACCGAATAGGTCTTCTGGACGGTCATGCCGGCGAGGATTTCGGCCGGGAACAGGTCGAGCGGAACGACGCGTTGCAGCGGCTCGGGGCTCGGCAGCGGGGAACCGTTCAGCAGGGCCGACGAGTAACGCTCGCCCAGACCCCGCACATAGATGAAGCGGCCTTCAACGACCGACAGGCCCGTCACGCGGGCCAGGGCGCCGGCGGCGTCGGCGTCGCCGGTGCGCTGCAGGTCTTCGGCGGTCAGGAAGGCGGCGACTTCCGGGCTCTCGCGGTTGGGCTGGGGAATGTAGCGGCCGAGAACGACGACCTCGCCGAGGTCGGTCTCGCTGTCCACCTGCGGCTCGGCCTGCTGGGCCGGCGTCTGGGTGGTGGGGGCGGTCTGCGCCAGGGCGGCGCCCGGCGCGACCAGGGCGGTGGTGGCGAGCAGCAAGCCGCCGAGGGTGAATTTCACGGTCTTCATGGTCTGCGCCTCGAAGGAGTCAACGGAAGGGATCGGCGATGCGGGCGGCGGCTGGAAAGCCGCCGCCCGATCCTCCGTCGTCAGCAGGTCGAGCCGGACTGCAGGCCGCAGGTCCAACCCTGGTACCAGGTGTCGGCGGCGTTGCGGACGGCGCCGATGTAGGTCACGGCCTGGAACCAGCTGTAGATCGCCGGGGCGTTGGCCGGGGTCACGCCGGTTTCGTTGGCGCCGTTGATGAAGGCCAGGCTCTGGGCCGTCAGGGTGGCGCCGGCCGGAGCCGTCATGGTCGAGGTGCCGGCGGCGGTGTTGCCGACGTTGGTGGCGCTGATGAACACAGCCTCGGTCGCCGCGGCGTTGACGTTCGAGTCGTTCTCGTACGGACGCGAGCAGGCGAAGTAGACCGAGCGGAACACCGGGTTGTTGGCGACCGTCTGGGCGTCATCGATGTCGAGGCAGGCCGCGGCCGAGGTCGACGGGTTGGTGACGACCGAGTTGATCACGGTCGGCTGGGTGCCGGTGTTCAGCGTCAGCAGGGCGTCGGCGGCCACGGCGGCGTTACGGCCGACGATGGTGAAGTTCGACACCTTCGGCTGGGCGTAGAAGGCGGTGCCCGACGGGGCGGCCGACCATTCGAAGCCGCGGCTGCCGTTGGTCACGGCGGTCGCGCGCTGGGTCACGATGCCGAACTGGGCGCCGCCGCGCCAGCCGGTGTCGGTGTCCAGACCGTCGTCGTCGGCGCCGTTGATGACGATGTAGCGCAGGTTGACGGTGCCGCCGAAGATTTCGATGCCGTCGTCCGAGCTGTTGTAGGCCTGGACGTACTCGACGGTGGTGCCCGAGCCGACGCCGGCCAGGGTCAGGGCCTGGAGCTCGTTGTTCGGCGAGATTTCGAAGCCCGAGTACTTGATCTGCACATAGCGCAGACGGCCCGAGTTATCCGAGGTGTTGTTGCCGCCGTAGTTGGCGCTGGTGCCTTCGATCTGACCGACGCAGGCGATGTTCGGCGCGGTCACGCCGACCGGGCAGACCGCCGTCGGCGCGCGGCCGGCGATCACGACGCCGCCCCACTGGCCCTGCGAGTTCTCGGTGGTGGTGCCGTCGATGTTGGCGCGGCTGGTGAAGACGATCGGGTTGGTCGCGGTGCCTTCGGCGAAGATCTGCGAGCCGCGGTTGACCAGCAGGTAGTCCGAGCCGCCCGAACCGTAGATGCGGACGCCCGGCTCGATGGTCAGGATGCCCTGCTGCGAACCGGCGACCGGAGCGGCCGGATCAGCGCCGCGGTCGGTGCCGACTTCGGTGCGGCCCGAGATGGCGTAGACGGTGCCGGCGCGCAGCGGAACGGTCAGGTTGCCGGTGATGGTGGTCGGCAGCTGGCAGGCGCGCAGGGTGCCGCCGGCGACGAGGCCGACGTTGGCGAAACCGGTCGGGCAGTCGGTGGCCGGGGTGCCGGGGGTGACGGGCGGGGTCGTCGGACCCGTGCCGCCGCCGGTGCCGCCGCCGAAATCACCCTCGCCCGGCGAAGCGACTTCAGCGGACCCGCAGGCCGCCAGGGTCAGGGCGCTGGCCGACAGGGCCAGCAGCGTGGTCAGTTTGAAGCCGTTCATCGTTTTCACCGTGTCTGGTCCGTAGGAACTCACGGCAGGTGAGACCGCACGCCCATGCGTCCGATCTGACGAAGCTTCGCCCCCGCCCTGCCCTGTCCGTGGTTAGGGGCCGGATATGACAGCGGGGCCGCCGTAACGTGACGGTTCCGGCGCGCTTCCATGAAGTTGTCGTCTCGGGTCGATGAAACACCCTCCCGACACGGCGCAATCGTCACAAAGCGCCGATCGTCCGGACCCTTGCGGCGACTGGACGCGACGCCTATCGCAGGGGCGCGACGGCAGGAGAGGCGGTTCGTGAGCAGTGTCATTGTCACAGTCGCCTTCGGTCTGGCCGGAGCCTTCGTCGGCCCGATCCTTGCCCTGACCAGCACGCGCCTGCCGGAGGCGGAGCCCGAACCGAAGACCCGGGCGCGCCTCAGACTCATCGGCTTCATCCTAGGGGCGATCGCCATCGGTCTGTGGGGGGGCGCCTCACGGGAGCTCGTGTCCGCCGTCTTGCTGACGGCGGTGCTGGGCTGGATGCTGCTGCTGATCGCCGTGGTGGACGCCGAGCATTTCTGGCTGCCGGACCAGCTCACCCTGCCCCTGGCCGCCGCGGGGCTCGGCGCCGCCATCCTGCCGGGCGGGACCGGACTTCTGCACGCCGTCATCGGCGCGGCGGCGGGGTTCGCGGGGCTGTGGCTGCTCGCCTTCGCCTACAGGAAGCTGCGCGGGCGCGACGGCCTCGGCGGGGGCGACCCCTTCCTGCTGGCCGCGGGCGGCGCCTGGGTCGGCTGGATCGGCCTGCCGTCGGTCCTGCTGTGGGCCGCCGCCTCCGGGCTCAGCCTGGTCGTCGCCCGCGCTATCCTGCGCAAGCCGTTGGCCGGCGACGATCGGCTTCCGTTCGGGGTCTTCCTCGCCATCGGCGTCTGGATGACCTGGCAGTTCGGCCCCGTGGGCCTGTGGCGCTAGGCTGATCCGATGAGTCGGAGTGACACCATGGGACAGGCGGACGGCTGGCGGTTCTGGATCGACCGCGGCGGCACCTTCACCGATGTGGTCGCCCGCGCGCCGGACGGCGCCCTGGCCACCCGAAAGCTGTTGTCGGTAAACCCGGAGCAATACGCCGACGCCGCCGTCGAGGGCGTGCGCCGGGTGCTGGACGCCGCGCCCGGCCCCCTGCCCGCCGGCCTGGTCGACGCCGTCCGCATGGGCACCACCGTCGCCACCAACGCCCTGCTGGAGCGCAAGGGCGAGCCGACAGTTCTGGCCATCACCCGCGGCTTCGGCGACGCCCTGCGCATCGGCTGGCAGAGCCGCCCCGAGTTGTTCGCCCGCCACATCCGCCTGAACGACCAGCTCTATGATCGGGTGGTCGAGATCGACGAGCGGGTCCGGGCCGACGGGGCTGTGGACAGGCCTGTGGATATCGAGGGGACAAGGCGGGGATTACGGGCCGCGCGCGAGGCCGGATTCCGGTCCGTCGCCATCGCTCTGGTCCACGGCTGGCGCTTCACCGATCACGAACGTCAGGTGGCCGAAATCGCCCGCGAGCTGGGCTTTGAGCAGATCTCGGTCAGCCATGAGGTCGGGGCCCTGATCAAGCTGGTCGGGCGCGGCGACACCACCGTGGCCGACGCCTATCTGTCGCCGATCCTGCGCGCCTATGTGGACAAGGTCGGCGGCGAGCTGGGCGAGGCCACTCCGCTTCTGTTCATGCAGTCGAACGGCGGGCTGACGGCCGCGGGCGCCTTCCGGGGCAAGGACGCCATCCTGTCCGGCCCGGCGGGCGGCGTGGTCGGCATGGCCGAGACCGCGAAGGCGGCCGGCTTCGACCGCGTCATCGGCTTCGACATGGGCGGAACCTCCACCGACGTGTCCCATTTCGCCGGAGAGTATGAGCGTACCTCGGACGCCGTGGTCGCGGGCGTGCGGCTGCGCGCGCCCATGTTGTCGATCCATACGGTGGCGGCGGGCGGCGGCTCGATCTGCCGGTTCGACGGCGCCCGGCTGCGGGTCGGCCCCGAGTCCGCCGGCGCCGTGCCGGGCCCTCGCGCCTATCGCCGTGGCGGCCCGCTGACGGTGACGGATTGCAACGTGCTGCTGGGCAAGCTGAAGCCGGAGTTCTTTCCCGCCGTCTTCGGGCCGGGCGCCGACCAATCCCTGGACGCCGACGCCGTCCGGGCCGGTTTCGCCGAACTGGCGGCCGAGGTCGAGGCCGCGACCGGCCGCCCAACCGCGCCGGAAGCCCTGGCCGAGGGCTTCGTCACCATCGCCGTCCAGAACATGGCCGAGGCGATCAAGTCGATCTCGATCCAGCGCGGGTATGACGTGACCCGCTATGCGCTCAACTGCTTCGGCGGCGCGGGCGGGCAGCACGCCTGTCTGGTGGCGGACGCGCTCGGCATGACCACGGTGATGCTGCACCCGTTCGCGGGCGTGCTGTCCGCCTACGGCATGGGGCTGGCGGAGGTGCGGGCCATCCGGCAGGCGACGGCGGCGATCCCGCTGGAGGCCGGAGCCGACGCCGACATGGCCGCCCGGGTCACGGCGCTGGGCGAACAGGCGCACGCCGAGCTGACCGCTCAGGGCTTCGCGGACGACCGCATCGCCATGACGGCGCGGGCCGAGATCAAGTTCGCCGGCTCGGACACGCCCCTGACCGTGCCCTTCGGCCCGGCGGATCAGATGACCGCCGCCTTCGAGGCCCTGCACCGCCGCCGCTTCGGCTTCTTCGCCGAGGGCAAGGCGCTGGTCGTCGAGACGCTGGAGGCCGAGGCCGTCGGCCTGTCCGGCCAGACGGCCGAAGTCGGCGGCGACCTTTCGCCCCGAACGCCGGACATCGTCACGCGCGCCGTCGTCTGGATGACCGGCGCGAGACACGACACGCCCGTCTATCGCCGCGACGCCTTCGGCCCCGGCGCGGCCGTCAACGGCCCGGCGGTCATCCTGGAAGACACCGGCACCACCGTGGTCGAGCCGGGCTGGCGCGCGGAAGCGGACGCGGGGCTGAACCTGATCCTCAAACGGGTCGTCCCCCTGCCCGCCCGCACCGCCATCGGCACCCACGCCGATCCGATCCTGCTGGAGGTGTTCAACAGCCGCTTCATGGCCGCCGCCGAACAGATGGGTGAGGCGCTGCGGGCCACAGCCTATTCGGTGAACATCAAGGAACGGCTCGACTTCTCCTGCGCCGTTTTCGACGCCGGGGGCGCCCTGATCGCCAACGCACCGCACATCCCGGTGCACCTGGGCTCGATGGGCGAGAGCATCCGCACGGTGATCGCCTCGCGCGGCGACGCCCGCGACGGGCGCGGCATGAAGCGCGGCGACGTCTACATGCTGAACGCGCCGTACAACGGCGGGACGCACCTGCCGGACATCACCGTCATCACCCCGGTCTTCCTGGAGGCCGACGACCGTCCCGCCTTCTTCGTCGCCGCGCGCGGGCATCATGCGGACGTGGGCGGCATCACCCCCGGCTCCATGCCGCCGACCTCGAGGACGGTCGAGGACGAGGGCGTGCTGATCGACGACTTCCTGCTGGTCGACGCCGGGACGCTGAGGGACGCCGAGACCCGCGCCCTGTTCGCCTCGGGCCGCCATCCGTCGCGCAACGTCGATCAGAACATGGCCGACCTGAAGGCCCAGGTCGCCTCCTGCGCCCGTGGGGCCGACGAACTGATCCGGATGGTCGGGGAGTTCGGACGCCCGGTCGTGGCCGCCTACATGGGCCATATCCAGGACAATGCCGAGGAAGCCGTCCGCCGCGCCATCGCCGCCCTGAAGCCCGGGTCCTTCGAACTGGAGATGGATGACGGCGCGATCATCCGTGTACGGATTGACGTAAACACGGAGGCCCGCACCGCCGTCGTGGACTTCACCGGGACCAGCGAGCAGCGGCCCAACAACTTCAACGCCCCGCTGTCGATCACCCGGGCGGCCACCCTCTATGTCTTCCGGACGCTGGTGGACGACGCCATCCCGCTGAACGAGGGCTGTCTGAAACCGGTGACCCTGATCGTGCCCGAGGGGTCAATGCTCAACCCCCGCTATCCCGCCGCCGTGGTGGCCGGGAATGTCGAGACCAGCCAGGCCGTGGTCGACACGCTGTACGGCGCCCTGGGCGTGCTGGCGGCCAGCCAGGGGACGATGAACAACTTCACCTTCGGCGACGCGACCCGGCAGTATTACGAGACCATCGCCGGCGGCTCGGGCGCCGGACCGGACTTCGACGGCACGGCGGCGGTGCAGACGCACATGACCAACAGCCGCCTGACCGACCCGGAGGTGCTGGAGACCCGCTTCCCGGTGCTGCTGGAGGAATTCTCGATCCGCCGGGGTTCGGGCGGCGCGGGCGCGCACCGGGGCGGCGACGGCGCCGTGCGGCGGGTGCGGTTCCTGGACCCCCTGACCGCCGCCATCCTGTCCAACCACCGCCGCACCCCGCCCTTCGGCGCGGCCGGCGGCGAACCGGGCGCGGTCGGCGTCAACCGGATCGAGCGGGTCGACGGGACCATCGAGCCGCTGGGCTCCACAGCGGAAGTGCAGATGGCCGTCGGCGACGTGTTCGTCATCGAGACGCCGGGCGGCGGCGGGTTCGGGAAGAGCTAGGGCTTTCGCGGGATCGCGAACCGCGCAACTGTCCGCACCGGGACGGAGGGCAGGACTTCATGCTGGTGCTTCTGGGGATCGCGGTGGTGGTCGCGGGCTTTGTCGCCCGGATCAATCCGCTGCTGGTGATACTGGTCGCCGCCGTGGTGACCGGCGTGCTGGCGGCGGTCGGGCCGGGCATTGACGCCCGCGGCCTGTTCGACGCGGGCGTGGCGACGCTGACTCGGTTCGGGGACGCCTTCAACGACAACCGGTATTTCCACATCACCTGGCTGATCCTGCCGGTCATCGGCGTGCTGGAGCGGGCCGGCCTGCAGGAGCAGGCGCGGCAGATGATCGCCAACGTCCGCGCCGCCTCGGCCGGACGGCTGTTGCTGGTCTATCTGTTCGTGCGGCAGGCCACCTCGGCGCTGGGCCTGACCTCGCTGGGCGGGCACCCCCAGATGGTGCGCCCGCTGGTGGCCCCCATGGCCGAGGGCGCGGCCGAGGCCGGGCATGGCCCCCTGCCCGACAAGGTCCGCTTCCGCATTCGCGGCATGAGCGCCGCCACCGACAACATCGGCCTGTTCTTCGGCGAGGACATCTTCATCGCCATCGGCTCCATCGTCCTTATGGTCGGCTTCCTTGAGCAGGCGGGACTGAAGGTCGAGGCCCTGCACATCTCCCTGTGGGCCATCCCGACCGCCATCGCCGCCTTCATCGTCCACGGCGTGCGTCTGTGGCTGTTCGACCGGACGCTGAAGCGGGACCTCGCCGCGCCCGTGTCGGGACAGGAGGCGGCCCGATGATCACCCTGCAGCACGCCTACATCGTCACCGGCCTGATGTTCCTGGCCTTCGCCGTCTTCACGGCCATGGATCGCGTCCATCCGACCCGCATCCGCAGCACCCTGTTCTGGGGCCTGATCGCCACCTCCCTGCTGTTCGGCGACCTGCTCGGCGGACTGGGCAACGGCCTGCTCGTCGTGGCGCTGGTCATCATCGGCGCGGTCGGGAAGATGGGCGTCGGACAGCCCGCGACGACCACCGTCGACGAACGGCGCGAGGCGGCGGCCCGCCGGGGCAACGCCCTGTTCGTGCCCGCCCTGATCATCCCGCTGGTCGCCGTCGGCGGCACCCTGCTGGCCAAGCATACGGCGGCGGGGGCCTGGCTGATCTCGGACAAGCAGACGACGCTGATCGCGCTCGGCCTCGGCTGCGTCATCGCCCTGTTCGCGGCCATGGCCTGGTTCCGGCCGCCCGCCCTCGCCCCCCTGCAGGAGGGTCGCCGCCTGATGGACTCCATCGGCTGGGCCAGCCTGCTGCCCCAGATGCTGGCCTCGCTCGGCGCGGTCTTCCTGGCGGCGGACGTGGGCGGGGTAGTCGGCCAGTTGGTCAGCCAGACTGTGCCCCTGACCACGCCCCTGCTGGCGGTGATCGCCTACTGTCTGGGCATGGCCCTGTTCACCGTCATCATGGGCAACGCCTTCGCCGCCTTCCCGGTCATGACCGCCGCCATCGGCCTGCCGATCGTGGTGCACCAGTTCGACGGCAACCCGGCCATCGTCTGCGCCATCGGCATGCTGGCCGGGTTCTGCGGGACGCTGATGACCCCCATGGCGGCCAACTTCAACGTGGTGCCCGCCAACCTGCTGGAGCTGCCCGACCGCAACGCGGCCCTGAACGGCGTGATCCGCGCCCAGATCCCCACCGCCCTGATCATGCTGGTGGTCAATATCGGCCTGATGTACGCCCTCGCCTTCCGCTTCTGAGTGCTCCGATGACGCAGACTCTCGACGCCGCCACAGCCTCGCGCTTCGCCAACGCCGCCCTGGGCCACGTCACGCGCGAGTATCCGAACAAGCTGGATCACGTGATGACCGGTCGGCGCGACGTGAAGGGGCCGCGCGAACTGCACCCGATCTTCTTCGGCAGCTTCGACTGGCACTCCTGCGTGCACGGCTGGTGGACACTGTTCACCCTGCTGCGGCTGTATCCGGACAACCCCGAGGCGCCGCGCATCTGGGCCCTGGCCAATGAGCTGTTCACCCCGGAGAACGTCGCCGCCGAGGTCGCCTATCTGGAACAGCCGTCCAGCCGGGGCTTCGAACGCCCCTACGGCTGGGGCTGGCTGCTGATGCTGGCGGCCGAGATGGACCGGCACGACAGCGAGGACGGCCGCCGCCGCGCCGCCATCCTGCGGCCGCTGGCGCGCACTTTCGCCGACCGCTTCCACGCCTTCCTGCCGCTGGCGGCCTATCCTGTGCGGGTCGGGACCCACTACAACACCGCCTTCGCCCTGCGGCTGACGCTGGACTGGGCCGAGACCAATGACCCGGTCCTCGCAGCCCTGTGTCGCGACAAGGCCATCGCCTGGCATTCCGGGGATCGCGACTGTCAGGCGTGGGAGCCGTCGCAGGACGAGTTCCTGTCGCCCGCCCTGATGGAAGCCGCCCTGATGCGGCGCGTCCTTCACCCGCACGACTTCCAGGACTGGTTCAACGGCTTCCTGCCGCGCATCGGGTCGAAGAAGCCGGCCACCCTGTTCGCGCCGGCCAGCGTCAGCGACCGCTCGGACGGCAAGATCGCCCATCTGGACGGGCTGAACCTGAGCCGCGCCTGGTGCTGGCGCGAGATCGCCTCGGCCCTGCCGGAGGGCGACATCCGGGCCGCCATCGCCCGCAAGGCGGCGGCGACCCATCTGGACGCCGCCCTGCCCCACGTCACCGGCGACTATATGGGCGAGCACTGGCTGGCCAGTTTCGCCCTTCTGGCCCTGCTGGCGGACTAGAGCCAGTCGTCCTGCGGCATCGGGCCGTGCAGGTCGTCGGCCTGCAGCAGATGCAGCCCGTGCGGCCCCATCACCACCAGCGGATCGATCGCGGCCGACGGCCCGTCCCCGCGCGCCCAGACCGGGCCCGGGCCGGACACGATGTCGAACTCATCGATCAGCCCCGGCAGCACCTGCGGACCGTCCTGTCCCTTGGGCAGGGCCACGAAGTCGTCCCCGGACGGCGGCAGCACCAGCGGATCTGCCTCGGAGGCCGCTCCGGACAGGGCCAACGGCTGGGTCTCGAAGGCCGGAGCCGACTTGGTCGAGAGCGCCGGCGCGGGCGTCAGCCCCAGCTCCGACAGGGTCACGGTCGTGCCGTCGCGGAACCGGACCTTCTCCACCCCGATCAGGATGTCGACGCCGTCATTGCCGTCCGCCGCCGCGTCATTGTCGGTGATGCGGTAGCCCTCGGCGGTGGCGACGATGGTGTAGGTCGAGCGCAGGCCCGCGAACAGGGCGATGTCGTCGCCCAGCCCGCCGTTCAGGGTGTCGTTCCCGCCCGCGCCCCTCAGCAGGTCATCGCCGCCGGCGCCGGTAATCACATTCGCCGCGCCGTTGCCGGTTCCCGAGAAGGCGGCCGCGCCGGTGTAGGTCAGGTTCTCCAGATTGGCGCCCAGCGTCCAGGCCGTCAGGGCCGTCTCGACGGTGTCGGTCCCTTCGTTGGCCAGTTCGACCACCGAGTCACTGGCCACCGAGACGATGTACCGGTCATCTCCGGCCCCGCCCTGCAGGGTGTTCGCTTGCCCCTCGCCGCCGATCAGGACGTCATTGCCGCTGAGGCCCAGCAGGGTGTCCCGCCCGGCCCCGCCGACGAGGGTGTTGGCCAGCGCATCGCCCACCAGGGTGTCGTCGAACCCGGTGCCGATGACCCGCTCGATCCCCGTCAGGGTGTCGGCCCCGCCCTCGCCGTCGTTCTGGGTGACATTGCCGTTCAGCTTGACGGTCACGGCCCCGCCGACGGCGCTGTAGTCGACCGTGTCGAAGCCCGCGCCGCCGTTGAAGGTGTCGTTCCCCAGTCCGGCGATGAAGGTGTCGTTGCCGCCGCCGCCGGTGATGACGTTGTTGGCGGCGTTGCCGACGCCCGTGAAGGCCGCCGCGCCGGTGTAGGTGACGTTCTCCAGCCCGTCGGCCAGTGTCCAGCTGGTCAGGGTCGTCTCGATCGTGTCGGTCCCCTGTCCGGCCAGCTCGATGATCTGGTCGCCGAGGCTGTCGATCACATAGCGGTCGTCGCCCAGCCCGCCGGTCAGGATGTCGTCCCCCGCCCCGCCGTTCAGGACGTCATTGCCGGCCTCGCCGTTCAGGGTGTCGACGCCCGCGCCCCCGATCAGGGTGTCGTTGGCCGCGCCGCCCCACAGGATGTCGTCGCCGCCCGCGCCGTCCAGCTGGTCGTTCGACGCCCCGCCCCGGATCACGTTCGCCGTGGCGTTGCCCACCGCATAGAAGACGCCGGTTCCGGTGAAGACCAGGTTCTCGACGTTGGCCGCCAGCACATAGCTGTACAGGGTGGTCTCGACGGTATCGTTCCCCTCGCCCGCCGCCTCGATGATGGTGTCGCTGGCGGTGACGATATAGCGGTCGTCGCCCAGCCCCCCCTGCAGGGTGTTGGCCGCGCCGGAGCCGCCGATCAGGGTGTCATCCCCGGCCAGCCCCAGAAGGGTGTCCGCCCCGGCGCCGCCGGTCAGCACATTGGCCGAGGTGTTGCCGAAGATGACGTCGTTGAACGACGATCCCAGCGCATCCTCGAAGCCCGAGAAGGTGTCCGTCCCGCCGTCGCCGTCATTGGTGGTGCGGTTGACGTCCATGCGGATAACCGTCGCCGCGGCCGCCAGGCTGTAATCCAGCAGATCGCGCCCGCTTCCGCCGGCCAGCACATCGACGCCCGCTCCGCCCCGGATGACGTCATCGCCGTCGCCGCCCGTCAGGGTGTCGGCCCCCGCGCCGCCGGTCAGCAGGTCATTGGCCGCGCCGCCGGTGATCGCATTGTCCAGGCCGTTGCCGACGCCGGTGAAGGCGCCGGTTCCGGTGAAGACCAGGTTCTCGACATTGGCGCCCAGGGTGAAGGTCGTCAGCGTCGTCTCGACCGTGTCCGTCCCCTCGCCCGCCAGTTCGACGATCGAGTCCGAGGTCGTGACGATGTAGCGGTCATTGCCCGCCCCGCCCTGCAGCTGGTTGGCGACGCCGTCGCCACCGATCAGGACGTCATCGCCCCCGAGGCCCAGCAGGGTGTCGCGCCCCAGCCCGCCGCGCAGGACGTTGGCGCCCGCACTCCCGAACAGGGTGTCGTTGAAGGCCGACCCGTCGACGTCCTCGATCGAGGACAGGGTGTCGCTGCCGCCGTCTCCGTCATTGGTCGTCCGGTTCAGGTCCAGCCGCACCGTGACCGCCGCCGCGGCGGCCGAATAGTCCACGCGGTCCACGCCCGCGCCGCCGTTCAGGATGTCGAGGCCGACGCCGCCGACCAGCACATCGGCGCCGTCGTCGCCGTTCAGCGTGTCCGCTCCGGCGCCGCCGATCAGGGTGTCCGACCCGGCCGCCCCGCTCAGCACATCGCCGGAGGCGCCGCCGGTGATCCGGTTGTCCGACGCATTGCCCGTGCCCGTGAAGGCGCCGACGCCGACGAACTCCAGGTCCTCGACCCACGCGCCCAGGGTCCAGGTCCCGAAGGTCGATCGGACCGTGTCGTGGCCCTCGCCGTCGGACTCCTCGACCACATCCCCCGCGTTGTCGACGTAGTAGATGTCGTCGCCGTGCGAGCCCCGCAGAAGGTCCGCCCCCAGACCACCGTCCAGGATATCGTTGAAGGTCGCGAAGCCCTGGATCAGGTTGTTCTGGGCGTTGCCGATCAGGTGGAAGGCCCGGAAGGTCGCGACGTAGAGGGTCTCCACGAAGTCCGGCAGGGTGTAGACGTCGCCGACGTCGCCTTCGAGGTAGACCGTGTCGGTCCCTTCGCCGTCCAGTTCGATGACCACGTCGCCGGCGTCCGTGACGCTGTAGACGTCGGCCCCGTCGCCCCCGATCATGGTGTCGGATCCGTCGCCGCCCGCCAGCAGGTCCGCGCCGTAGCTGCCGGTCAGGACGTTGTCCTGCGCGTTGCCGATGCCGGTGAACCGACCGCCCGAGTAGTCGCCGGCGTAGGTCAGGTCCTCCAGCGTATCGCCGAGGATGTATTGTTGGAGGGTGGTGATGACGAGGTCCGTACCCTCGCCCGCCAGTTCGATGACCTGATCGGTCTCGTCCTCGACCAGATAGGTGTCGTTCCCGGTTCCGCCGCGCATGACGTCGGCGCCCCAGCCGCCGGCCAGCACATCATCACCCGCGCCGCCGGTCAGGTCGTCGTCCCCGTCGCCGCCCGACATCAGGTTGTCGGCGTCGTTGCCGACCCCGGTGAAGTCGTCCGTCCCCATGTAGAACAGGGCCTCGACATGGGCCGTCAGGGTGTAGCTGGTCAGGGTCGTCTGCAGCCCGTCGAAGCCCTCATCCACCAGCTCGACCACCTGATCGTTTGCGTCGTCGACCATGTACAAGTCGTCGCCGTCCCCGCCGGTCATGACGTCAGCCCCGGCGTCGCCGCTGAGCAGGTCGTGTCCGGCGCCGCCGTTCAGGATGTCGTCCCCGGCCCCGCCCGACAGCAGGTCGTCGCCGTCCAGCCCCTCGAGGGTGTCGTCGCCGTCGAGGGCGTAGATCTCGTTGTCCGAGGCGTTTCCGGTCCCTGTGAAGTTCCCGGTCCCCGAGAAATAGAGATCCTCCAGATCGGCCTGCAGGGTGTAGGTCGACAGGGTGGTGTCCACCGCATCGCGGCCGCCCGCCTCGATGATCTCGTCGTCCGCGTCATCGATGAAGTACAGGTCGTCGCCCAGGCCGCCGTCCAGCACATCAGCGCCCGCGCCGCCGTTCAGCCAGTCGTCGCCTTCCAGCCCCGTCAGGGTGTCGTCGCCCGCGCCGCCGTTCAGGTCGTTGTCGCCGTCGTTGCCCGTGCCGGTGAAATTCCCCGTGCCGACGAAGGTCAGCACCTCGACGTCGTCGGGCAGGACATAGGTGTTAAGCGTCGTCTCGATCGTATCCCAGCCGAAGGCGTCGCTGATCACGTCGCCGACGTTGTCGACCACATAGGTGTCGTCGCCCCAGCCGCCGTCCATCTGGTCGGCCCCCGCGGCGCCGTCCAGCCGGTCGTCGCCGTCACCGCCGGTCAGGGTGTTGTCCGCGCCATTGCCCGTTCCGTCGAAATCGCCGGCGCCGATGAAGACCAGCGCCTCGATGTCGGTCCCCGCGAGGCTGTAGGCGCCCAGGGTCGTCCAGATCGCGTCGTCGCCCTCCCCGGCATGCTCCTGGATGACGTCCAGCAGGTCATCGATCACATAGACGTCATCGCCAAGCCCGCCGATCAGCAGGTCCGCGCCGTAACCGCCGTCCAGAGTGTCGTTGCCGCCGCCGCCGATGATCAGGTTTTCCGAGGCGTTGCCGATCCCCTCGAAGTCGCCGGAACCGACGAAGATCAGGGCCTCGACGTTTGGGAACAGGGTGAAGGAGGACACCGCGGTGGTGACGGTGTCGTAGCCCTCGTCGTCCTCTTCGTAGAGGATGTCGTCCTCGCTGCTGACCACATACATGTCGTCGCCCAGGCCGCCGATCAGGACGTTGGAGCCCAGCCCCCCGTACAGGGTGTCCGCGCCGCCGTAGCCGCGCAGGGTGTCGTCGTCGTCCGCCCCGCGGATGACGTTGGCGATGGCGTTGCCGTAGCCCGCGAAGGGCCCGGTCCCCATGAAGGTCAGGTTGTCGACATTGTCCGCGAGCACGTAGAGCGCGGTGGTCGCGTAGACGAGGTCCGTTCCCTCGTCCTCCACCTCGACGATCACGTCGGAGGCGCTGTCGACCCAGTAGCTGTCGTCGCCCAGTCCGCCGATAAGGGTGTCGGCGCCGCCGTGGCCGTCCAGGGTGTCGTTGGAGTCGCCCCCCTCCAGTTCGTTGGCGTTGGCGTCGCCGTCGAAATACACCGGTCCCGCGCCCGCCGCCGCGCGAACATTCTCGACCCCGCTGGACCAGATGGAGAAGTCCAGTCCGGTGATGACCGTGTCCGTCCCGCCGGTGTCGATCACCTGGTCGTCGGCGTCATCCAGATAGTAGGTGTCGTCCCCCAGACCGCCCCGCAGGATGTCCGCGCCGGCGCCGCCGTCCAGACTGTCCGCGGCCGAACCGCCGGTGATCTCGTTGTCCAGGCCGTTGCCGGTCAGCGTGGCGCCGCCGGTCCCGGTCCACACCAGGTTTTCCAGATGGTCGCCGAGCGTCCATCCGCTGACCGAGGTCCGGACGGTGTCGGTCCCTTCGCCGTCCAGTTCGACCGTCTGGTCGTTCAGGTCATCGACCAGATAGGTGTCGTCGCCCAGACCACCGGTCAGCACGTCCGCGCCGCCGGCGCCGTTCAGGGTGTCGTTCCCCTCGCCGCCGGTGATGGCATTGCCCAGGGCGTTTCCGGTGCCGGTGAAATTGGCCGCGCCCGTATAGGTCAGGTTCTCGACATGGGCCCTGAGGGTCAGGGCGGCGACATCGGTCAGGACCCGATCCGTCCCCTCGTCGGCGTATTCGATATAGCTGTCGCCCGCATTGGAGACGACATAGGTGTCATCGCCCGTCCCGCCGATCAGGGTGTTGGCCGCGCCCGCGCCGCCATACAGGGTGTCATTGCCCCCGTTGCCGATCAGGGTGTCGGCGCCGGAGCCGCCGCGAATGATGTTGTCCAGACCGTTGCCGCTGCCGATGAAGGCGCCCGTCCCGGTGTAGGTCAGGTGCTCGACGTTGGCGCGCTGGTTGAAGGCGCCCAGCGCGGTCTCGACGGTGTCGATCCCTTCGCCCGCGTTCTCGACAATGGTGTCGCCGCTGTTGGAGACGACGTAGGTGTCGTCGCCGGCCCCGCCGAACATCTCGTCCGCCGTGCCCGCCCCGCCGGCCAGCCGGTCGTTCCCGCCCAGCCCCAGCAGGGTGTCGTGGCCCGAGCCGCCGGTGATCACGTCATCAAAGGCCGTGCCCTGCAGGGTGCCGCTACCGCTGATCACGGTGCCCGCGACACCGTTGATGGTCAGATGCAGCGTCGCGGTGTCTGACTGCCCCTCTCCGTCCGTCACCGTGTAGGTGAAGGTCTCGATGTAGGTCTGGCCCTGCGTCAGGACGGCCGTCCCGGCGCCCGCGACATAGGTGTAGCTGCCGTCGGCGTGGATGGTGATCGAACCCCAGGTCCCGGCCACCGGCTGGCCGACATTCGCGCCCTGTCCGGCCACCGCCGAGACGACCACCGATCCACCCGAGGCCGACACGATGTCGTTGGCCAGCAGACCCTGCGCCGCATCGACCGCCAGCGTCGCTTCCTCATCCAGCGCCCCGACGTCGTCGATTGCGTTGGTGACGGCGGCGAAGACGATGTTCACGGTCTGCTCGGCGGTCGTCGTCTCGCCGTCCGAGACCACATAGCGGAACGAGGCGGGACCGAAATAATCGGGGTCCGGGGTGAAGGTCCACGCGCCCGTCGCCGGGTCGATGACCACCGTGCCGTGCTCCGCCGAGCCGGCCACCAGCGCATAGCTGAGCATGTCGCCGTCAGAGTCCGTCGCCGTCGCCAGCGTCCCGCTCAGCGGGGCCCCGGCGTCCCCGCCGGCGCCGCCCTCGGTCCCCGCCGTCGGGGCGTCGTTGACCGGCGACGGCTGGCCGATGGTCCAGGCGGCGATCATCGCGTCCAGCGCGGAAATCTGCGCGGGGGTCAGCCCCGCCAGATCCACCGCCTGCGCCTGATTGTAGATCAGCAGGTTGTCGAACTGGTTGATCCCGTCCGGGAAGGCCGGGCCGCCGTCGTACTTCAGCGCCACGCCGAGCCAGAAGTAGGCGTCCTCCGCAGAGAAGGCGACGCCCTCGGCCATCAGATAGCGGCGGCCGACCGTGTACATGGCGTCGGCGTTGCCCATCTTCGCCGCCTCGAGATAGCCCTCGACGGCGCGGGCGTGGTCCTGCGGCGCGCCGTAGCCGAGGTCATCCAGGATGGCCAGGCGATAGACGGCGGTGGAGTTGGCGGGGTGCAGGTCCAGCATCAGCCGGGCCATGGCGGGATCGCGCGGCACCCCGTCTCCGGCCAGATACATGTCCGCCAGCAGCAGGGCGGCCTCCGGCACCGTCGCCGCCGCCAGCCCCAGATACTGGGCGGCCAGCTGGATGTCCCGCGTCACGTGCACGCCGGAATGCAGCCAGGTCCCGTAGTGATAGGCCGCGTTGGTGTCGCCCGCGTCGGCCAGCAGGATGGTGTAGCGGTAGAAGCCCTGCGGATCGCCGGCCAGCAGGTAGTCATCCACCACCTGCTGGAAGGTGGGCAGCACCGGGTCATCGCCATCGGCGTGCACATTCAGGGTGATGGTCGCCGGCGCGCTGTCGAGTTGGCCGTCGCTGACGATGTACTGGAAGCTGGCGGCGCCGGTGTAGCCCGCGTCCGGCGTGAAGATGTACCGGCCGCTGTCGGGATCGATGGTGACCGTGCCGTGCTGCGCCGAGCCGTCGACGATCCGGTAGGTCAGATGCTCCTCGTCGATGTCCGTTCCACCGAAGACGGTGTAGGCGAACGGCTGATCGTGGGCGATCTCCATGGTGACGTCGACGACCGAGGCGACCGGCGCGTCGTTGATCGGCCCGACGAAGACCACGACCGTCTTCTCTGTCGAGGTGTTGGTCCCGTCGGTCACCGTGTAGCGGAAGGTGGCCGCGCCCACGAAGTCGGTCGGACCGTAGAAGTCGGCATTGGGCGTGAAGGTGAAGGCGCCCGTCGCCGGGTCGATGGTCACCGTGCCGTTACGCGCCGAGCCGGACACCAGCTGGAAGGACGCCAGACCGGGATCAATGCCGGCGGCGACGGCCAGGGTCCCCGTCGCGTCCTGGTCTTCCAGCCCGTAGAAAACCTGCTGCCCCAGATGGGTGGCTCCGGTCGGGACCGCGGGCGTCTGGGTCCGGACGGTGATGTTGGCGATGTCGAGGAAGCCCGTCGGTCCCTCGTCGGACTCGTCCGAGACCATCACCAGATGCAGGGTCGCGTCGACGCCCGACAGGGTCTCGGCCAGGTCCAGCGGCTGGTAGCGGTCG
Source organism: Brevundimonas sp. (assembly GCF_036400995.1). Classification (GTDB taxonomy): domain Bacteria; phylum Pseudomonadota; class Alphaproteobacteria; order Caulobacterales; family Caulobacteraceae; genus Brevundimonas. The sequence goes on along the minus strand of NZ_DASWWG010000039.1, from coordinate 5,032 downwards.
GCCCAGTCCCCCTGCGTCGAGATCGCGTTTCCGGCGTAGGTCCAGTCCGCCGGATCATCGCTCAGTTGCACGGTCAGCGTCTGCCACTCGTCCGTCAGGCCCGCCGCCAGATCGTTCGCGGTATTGGCCCAGTTGGTGACCTGCAGGCCGACGTAGTAGTTCCGCAGGATGCCTTCCTCGGGGATGTAGCTGCACACCCAGACCATCAGGCGTCCGCCGTTCGACTCGAAGTCGGTGCCCTTGATGGTGATCTCGAACTCGGCGTCCGCGAGGTTCAGGATGCCGGCCGAGCCCACGGTCGGGATCGAGAGGTGAGCCAGCAGGAACAGCGAGCCGATCCCGTCGATATGGTTGGAATCGACGTTGCCCGGCGCGTGGAAGCGGGTGAAGGCGGTGACGGAACCGCCGGGGTCCTGCACCACGGACGGCGCGAACCACGACGTCCAGGCGCCGGGGCCGGTCGAGAAATCCCAGGAATATTCGTAGGTGGGCGCAGGCATGGGGTCCCCGACCGCGCTGAAAGCGCGGCTCTCCTCCAGTGAGGACGCCACTCGTCCTCAGGTAAACAAATGAGCACGGTTCGGCGGCATTTGCGACCTGAGAATCGCACGGAACGAAACACGCATAGGTTCGAAATTATTGTTTTCCTTGCACAACCAGCAAGAAGGTAACACTGTTCTTTCCGAGGCGGGGGATCGGTAAATGTTAAAATCGTTGCGTTGTTTCCGTAAGGGTCATCTGTTTGTCGACAGCCGCAGCGCGCCCGGCACGCAGGTCTGCGTCCGCTGCCGTCATCGCAAACCGTTCGAAGGCCTCGCGCTCGTCGGCCTGGACTCGTCGCAGAACGCCGACGGCGGCCTGAACGGCTCACTGCACGGTTAGAACAGCTCGTCCCAGCCCGCCTGCGGCAGCACCAGCGGCAGGTCGCCCGTCTTGTCCCCGCCGAAGAACATCTCGGGCGCCGGGCTCGGCGGCGTCAGGGTCACGACGGATCCATCCCCGAAACGCAGTTGCTCGATCCCGTACAGGGTGTCGACGCCGTCCCGCCCGGCGATGGTGTCGGTCACGGTCACAAAGCCCGCGCCGTAGGCGATCTGGTAGTCGGCCGCGACGCCGGACAGGACGGCGATGTCCGTCCCCCCGCCGCCGGTCAGCACGTCGTCCCCGCCCGCGCCCCTCAGCACATCATTGCCCGCCCCGCCGGTCAGGGCGTTGGCGAGGGCGTTGCCCGTGCCGGTGAAGTTGGCGCCGCCGGTGTGGATCAGGTTCTCGACATGGGCGCCGAGGGCGAAGGCGGACAGTCCGGTCTCGACCGTGTCGGTCCCCTGCCCGGCTTCCTCATACACCGTGTCGCCGACGGCCTGGACGACGTACCGGTCGTCGCCGAGCCCGCCCTGAAGCGTATTGGCCGCCCCGGTCCCGCCGATCAGGATGTCGTCGCCCGCGAACCCGAGCAGGGTGTCGGCCCCCGCCCCGCCGTCGAGGGTGTTGGCGACCGCGCTGCCGACCAGGACATCGCTGTAGGCCGAACCGATGACGCCCTCGAACCCCTGAACCACATCGGCGCCGCCGTCCCCGTCGTTGACGGCGACCTGGCCGGCCAGGTGCACGAACACCCCGCCCGCCGAGGACGCGTAGTCGACGGTGTCGAACCCGGCTCCGCCGATCAGGGTGTCGTTGCCCTGCCCTCCGCCGATCACATCGTCGCCCCCGAAGGCCTCGATGATGTCGTCTCCCCCCATCCCGTACAGCCGGTAATGGGCCAGCGGCCCGTTGTCGGCCCGGATCAGGTTGGCCGAGGCGTTACCGATCCCGGTCCGCCCGGAATAGGGGCCGCCGACGAAGATCAGGTCCTCGATATTGGCGTGCAGGGCGATGTAGCCGACGCTCGCCATGACCACGTCATGTCCTTGCCCCGCCGCCTCGACCAGGGTGTCGCCCGTCGCGGTCACATAATAGGTGTCGTTCCCCGCGCCGCCGACGAGGGTGTTCGCCGCGCCGGAGCCGCCGTATAGGCTGTCGTCACCGCCCTCGCCGACGAGCGTGTCCGCGCCCGCGCCTCCGGTGATGATGTTCGCCAGGCCGTTGCCGATGCCGATGAAAACGGCGTCGCCGCCCGCGGTCAGGTTCTCGAAATTGTCCCGCAGCCGGTAGGCGCCGATATGGGCGAAGACCGTGTCCACGCCCTCGCCGGCCGCCTCCAGCAGGGTGTCTCCCGCGCTCCGCACCAGATAGGTGTCGTCCCCCAGCCCGCCCTGCAGGGTGTTCGAGCCCGCCCCGCCGTCGAGGATGTCGTTCCCGCCCAGCCCGATCAGATAGTCGGCCCCGTCCCCGCCCTCCAGCCGGTTGGCAGAGGCCTCGCCGATCAGCACGTCGTTGAAGATGCCGCCGGTCAGGTTCTCGATGCCGGTCAGGGTGTCGACCGCGCCGTAGCCGTTGTTGACCACGACCCCGTCATTCAGGTTGACCACCACTGTCTGGGTCGCGCCGCTGTAGTCGGCGGTGTCGGTCCCCGCGCCGCCGTCCAGCAGGTTCGAGCCCGCGCCGCCGCCCAGCCGGTCGTCACCCGCATCCCCGAACAGCTGGTCGTTCGCCGACCCTGTCATCAGCCAGTCGTTCTGAGTCCCCCCGTGGGCGAGCACCGCATTGGCCGTCGCCCGGGTGTCGAGGACGTCGTTCCCGGCGCCGCCGTCGAAATCGATCAGCCCGGTCAGGGTCGTGCCGCTGAGGTCTGAAACGGTCAGCCGGTCGGCGTCCCGCTCGTCCCAGTAGGAGTTGCCGCCGGGCCCGTACTGTCGCGGTTCATAGGCGGGCGTCGGGGTGAAGCGGAAGACGATGGTCTCGACGCTGCGCAGGGTCGCCGTGTTCAGCTCATAGGTGATCGGGGTCAGCCGCGAGTCCGTGATCCCGTAGCCCCAGGTGAAGACCGCATCCCCTCCGGTCCCCGCGCCGAGCGTGAAGCCGACCGGGGTGCGGTACTCCCAGTAATCCTGCCCCTGGATATAGCGCCCGTAGGTGATGTTCAGGCCCGCGGTCAGCTCGAAGCGGTCCGCCCCGTCACCCCCGTCGATGAGCGGCGAGCCCGGCCGGTCGCCCCCGTATCCGCCGAAATCCAGCAGGAAGCGATCCGCGCCGCCCAGCCCGTTCAGCTGATCATTGCCGCCGCGCCCGTCGATGACGTCATCGCCCGCGGAGCCGGTAATCGTCTCGGCGCCGGTCGAGCCCGTGTAGGTCGGCATGGCGGTCCTCCCTGTCGGACGACGGCCGTCTCCCGCGGCCGATCACGTCCGGAGGCGCATTGAACACCCGCCTGTCGACAGCGCAAGCCTCGGTATCCACTCTGATTTTCAACCATGCATAGAACGACGTTCTGCGCGGAGGTCGATCAGGACGTCCCTAGACCAGTCGGCTCTGCACCAGCGCCGCGGCGATGAAGCCGGCGAACAGGGGGTGCGGCGCGAACGGGCGGCTCTTCAGTTCGGGGTGGTACTGGACGCCGATGAACCACGGATGGTCCGGACGCTCGACGGTCTCGGGCAGGACGCCGTCCGGCGACAGACCGGCGAAGACCAGCCCGCCCTTCTCCTCGATGGCGTCGCGGTAGTTGATGTTGACCTCGTAGCGATGGCGGTGCCGCTCGCTGATCGAGGTCGAGCCGTACAGCTCCGCGATCTTCGAGCCGGCCTTGAGCGTCGAGTCATAGGCGCCCAGACGCATGGTGCCGCCCAGATCGCCGCCCTGCTGGCGCAGGACCCGCTGGTTGCCCTGCGTCCATTCGGTCATCAGGCCGACGACCGGCTCGCTGGTCGGGCCGAACTCGGTCGAGGACGCCTTGGGGAAGCCGGCCAGGTTCCGCGCCGCCTCGATCACCGCCATCTGCATGCCGAAGCAGATGCCGAAATACGGGATGCGGTTCTCGCGGGCGAAGCGGGCCGCCTCGATCTTGCCTTCCGAGCCGCGCTCGCCGAAGCCGCCGGGCACCAGGATGGCGTGGGCGTTCTGCAGGCGCGCGTTGCAGGCGTCGCGATCACCCTCGAAGGTCTCGGCCTCCACCCAGTCGATGTTGACCTTGACCCGGTTGGCCACGCCGCCGTGGTGCAGGGCCTCGATCAGGGATTTGTAGGCGTCCTTCAGGACCGTGTACTTGCCGACCACGGCAACGGTGACCTCGCCGTCCGGGTTCAGGCGGCGGTCGACGATGTCGGTCCAGCGCGACAGGTCCGGCTCCGGCGCATCGGCGATGCCGAAGTGGGCCAGGACTTCGCCGTCCAGCCCCTCGCGGTGGTAGTCGAGCGGCACGGCGTAGATGTCCGCCGAGTCCATCGCCTGGATCACGCCGCTTTCGCGGACGTTGCAGAACAGGCCGATCTTGCGCTTCTCGTCCGCCGGGATCGGCTGTTCGCAGCGGCAGAGCAGGATGTCCGGCTGGATGCCGATGGAGCGCAGCTCCTTCACCGAGTGCTGGGTCGGCTTGGTCTTCATCTCCCCGGCCGTCTTGATGAACGGCAGCAGGGTCAGGTGGACGAAGCAGGACTGGCCGCGCGGCAGGTCCTGCCCCAGCTGGCGGATGGCCTCGAAGAACGGCAGCCCCTCGATGTCGCCGACGGTGCCGCCGATTTCGACCAGCACGAAGTCCACGTCCTCGCCGTCGTCGGTCAGGGCCTGGCTCAGGCAGAAGGATTTGATCTGGTCGGTAACGTGCGGGATCACCTGCACCGTCGCGCCCAGATAGTCGCCCCGACGCTCCTTCTCGAGGATGGTCGAATAGATGCGACCGGTGGTGATGTTGTCCGACTTGGCGGCCGAGACGCCGGTGAAGCGCTCGTAGTGGCCCAGGTCGAGGTCGGTCTCGGCGCCGTCGTCGGTCACGAAGACCTCGCCGTGCTGATACGGGCTCATCGTGCCCGGATCGACGTTCAGATAGGGGTCGAGCTTACGAAGGCGAACCTTGTAGCCGCGCGCTTGCAGAAGCGCGCCGAGAGCGGCGGAAGCGAGGCCTTTTCCCAATGAGGAAACCACGCCGCCAGTGATG
>NZ_DASWWG010000038.1:0-55576 GCF_036400995.1 Brevundimonas sp. | reverse complement strand
GGGGTCCGGCGCGCGCGGTTCGGGCTCCGGCGCCGGGGCAGGGGGCTCGCCCGTCTTCACGGGCGCATCCGGCGCGGTCTGCCCGCAGCCGCCGGGCGAACAGGCGGTCAGCAGCAGCAGGGCCGCCAGCGGCGCGGCGCGCCTCACGCCCCGCCTCCGATCAGCACCAGTCCGGCGGCGAAGCTCACGGCGTCGGCTTCGGTGCAGCCCGGCGCGGCCTGGGCCTCGCAGATGAAGCTCACATTATAGGCGGCGCCGAACCGGCTGAAGGCGACGTCGACCCCGTATTCGGTCCGCTCGGTCCGGATGTCGGTCAGTCCCACCTGCCGGGCCGCGCCGAGCGCCTGTCCCAGCCCCGCCGGCTGTCGCACGGCCGCCCGCGTCACCGGCGCGGCGGTCCGGGGCGGGGCGGAGGGGGCGGGCGCGGCCGACTGGAAGGCCTTGGTCGCGCCGTAGATCTCGATGATCTGCTCGCCGCGCTCGATCACCAGCATGTAGTGCCGGTCGCCGGTAAACAGCCGGGCCCCGCCCAGCAGCGCCGGATCGGCCGGGGCCAGCACCGGGACGGGCGACGACTGGGCCAGTTGCAGCACGGCCGCGGACTGTCGCTGTTGCCTGAGAATCGCCTGGCTGCGCGTCGCCAGCGGGTCCTGCCGGGCCTGCGCCAGCGCCGCCGCCTCGACCCGGTCTCTGGGCAGGTCGACCTGGGTCGCCGCCATCGGCGGGACCGGCTGCTGTTGCGATGAACTGACGCCCGCGACGACCGCCATTGCGATCACCGCCGCGCCGCCGAGCCAGCGTCGATACCTCATGAGCCCGCCTCCGCATTCACCATATCAGCGATATGCGAAGGAGGCGATTCCGGATCGGGGGCTTACTCGCCCATGATCTCCTGGAGGCTGATGCGCCCGGCGCGGTAGTCGCCGGTCACCTGCAGGGCGGTGGCGCAGGCGTCCGACGGCGTCGGCTGGATCGCGCAGCCCTGTTCGAGGACACGCACCATCATCTCGACGCCGCGGGCCTTGGCCCAGTCGGACGAGTCGTTGTTCAGCGCCTGGCCGGCGGCCTCCCACTCGGGCGAGGACATGGGATTGCCCGGCTGCAGCTGGTCCAGCGGGACGTGGCGGGCGACGACCGCGGCGATGCGGGCGCCGATATCCTCGGCGGTCGAGGCGGCTTCCTTGTCGAAGGCGACGCGCAGGGCCGCCAGTTCCCGTTCCGACACCGGCAGTTCCGCCGTGGCGCTCCAGATCGGCTCGATGGTGCTCGCGGCCATCTCGTCCAGCATCGGCTGGAGCAGGCGACGGGCGGCGGCCTCACGCTCGGCGAGGTCGGCCTGCGGCGCGGCGAGCGACGGCCCGGCGGCGAGAAGGAGCGCGGCCGCGACGGCCAGTGATCTGAACATGATGACATCCCCCGGATTGCCCGTGTTGTGTCGGCGAGCGGTGATCCGATGTCCAGACTTGCTTTCCGGGCCCATCCCGACTAAACGGCCCGCGCACTTCGCACGTGGGCGTGGTGCTTTCGGGGGAGAAATCCTCGTCAGCACCGTTCCGAGGGGCCATCCGGTCCTTTAACCGCCCACGCAACGTCTATCGGAAAAAGGACAAGACGATCATGGCTCTGCCTGAATTCTCCATGCGTTCGCTGCTCGAAGCCGGCGCGCACTTCGGTCACCAGACCCACCGCTGGAACCCGAAGATGGACCGCTACATCTTCGGCGCCCGCTCGAACATCCACATCATCGACCTGTCGCAGACCATCCCGCTGCTGCACCAGGCCCTGGTTGAAGTCCGCAACGTCGCCGCCAAGGGCGGTCGCGTCCTGTTCGTCGGCACCAAGCGCCAGGCCGCTGACCCGGTCGCCGAGGCCGCCAAGCGCTGCGCCCAGTACTACATGAACAACCGCTGGCTCGGCGGCACCCTGACCAACTGGAAGACGGTCTCGGGTTCGATCGCCCGCCTGCGTGAACTGGACGCCCTGCTGGAAGCCGGCGGCGAAGGCCGCGTGAAGCGCGAGCTGCTGAGCCTGCAGCGCGAGCGTGACAAGCTGGACGCCTCGCTGGGCGGCATCAAGGACATGGGCGGCATCCCGGACATCATGTTCGTCATCGACACCAACAAGGAGTCGATCGCGATCCAGGAAGCCCGCAAGCTGAACATCCCGATCATCGCGATCCTGGACACCAACTCGGATCCGGACGGCATCACCTACCCGGTCCCGGGCAACGACGACGCCGCCCGCGCCATCCAGACCTACTGCGACCTGATCGCCGACGCCGTCCTGGACGGCCTGGCCGCCGGCGCCGGCGCTGCCGGCGTCGACCTGGGCGCCTCGGTGAACCCGGACGAGCCGATGCTGCGCGCCTCGGCCGAGCCGGCCGTTGCTGACGAAGCCGCCCAGGAAGCGACCTCGGAAGCCAACGACGCCGTCGAAACCGACCAGGCCGCGGTCTGAGGATCGCACCGCGGCTTTCTGTGAAAGCCGTGCGTTGAACTGACACACGGCCCGGCTAACAGCCGGGCCGTTACCGCATACGAATACCCCTCCAAGGAGACTGAACATGGCCGAGATCACTGCCGCCCTCGTCAAGGAACTGCGCGAGCGTTCGGGCGTCGGCATGATGGACTGCAAGAAGGCCCTGCAAGAGAACGACGGCAACATCGAAGCCGCGATCGACTGGCTGCGCGCCAAGGGCCTGTCCAAGGCCGCCAAGAAGGCTGACCGCGTCGCCGCTGAAGGCCTGGTCGCCGTCGCGTCGAAGGAAGACGGCAAGGGCGAAGTCGCCGCCGCCATCGAATTCAACGCGGAAACCGACTTCGTCGCCCGCAACGAGCTGTTCCAGAACGCCGCCAAGCAATTCGCCCAACTGGGCCTGGAGCACCACACCGTGGAAGCTCTGCACGGCGCTGAACTGGAAGCCGGCAAGACCGTCCAGGACGAAGTCACCAACATGATCGCCACCATCGGCGAGAACATGCAGCTGCGCCGCGCCGCCCGCCTGTCGGTGTCGGAAGGCGTCGTCTCGACCTACGTCCACAACGCCGTCTCGCCGGGTGTCGGCCGCATCGGCGTGCTGGTCGCCCTGGAAGGCGAAGGCGACAAGGCTGTGCTGCGCGAGCTGGGCCGCAAGATCGCCATGCACGTCGCCGCCACGGCGCCGCTGTCGCTGAACACCGACGACCTGGACCCGGCCGCCATCGAGAAGGAACGCGCCGTTCTGATCGAAAAGGCCAAGGAAGAAGGCCGTCCGGAAGCCATGATCGAGAAGATCGTGGAAGGTCAGATCAACAAGTTCCAGAAGGACGTCGTGCTCTCGAAGCAACCGTTCGTCATGGACCCGGACGTGACCATCGAGCAGCTGGTCGCCAACTCGGCCAAGGAACTCGGCTCCTCGAACCTGCACCTGGCCGGCTTCGTCCGCCTGGCGCTGGGCGAAGGCGTCGAGAAGGTCGAAGGCCCGGACTTCGCTTCGGAAGTCGCCTCGATGATGGGCGGCAACTAAGCCGTTCGTCCTTCGGGACTGAAATCAGGCCGGCGCTCGAAAGGGCGCCGGCCTTTTTCTTTGGTCAGTTCCAGAACTTCCACCAGGGCCGCGGGGCGACCACCACCTCAGGCAGACCGGTTCCCGACACGGCGTGCTGGTACACGCCAGGGACGGGCTCTTTCAGATGTGCCGGGCGGGGAAACGGCTTGGGCTCGCGCAGCAGCAGAACGTGCACCAGAAAATCCAGCAGTTCGGCCTGATAGTCCGCGCTGCTCGTCCCGACGACGCTGGCCGCGCAATACGCCTCCACTACGACCTTGCTCTCGCCGTCATCTTCGATCCTGAACCGATAGACGCCCTGTCCGGTCCAACTGCGGTGCAGGAAGACACTGTGGTCCTCCAGATAGGCGAACCATTTGTCTTCCATGACCTCCGGAATGACGCCCTGCGCCAGCTTCTCGTATTGCGAGCGGGTAAAGACCGCCTTGTACGGGATGGCGACCACCTCCTCGAAGGGGAGGCGTTTCCAATCATCCGGCCTGGCGGTCATCGGCGGCCCTTCCTTGCCCATCGAACGCCTGCACTCTGACGCCATCCGCTGTATGTTGTCCCGCCCAAACCTGACTCGGAGTCCCCCGGTGAAAGGCCCAGACTATTTCCTCGAGCCTGACGATGAAGACGGCGGCGGCTATGACGCCGACGACTGGTCCCGCCTGACCGCCTTCGCCGGGCGCATCGCCACGCTCGACGACGTGCAGGCCAAACAGGCCGTGTTCGCGCTGGACGACACCGAAGACCCGCGCGTCATCGACATGGAGCTGCCCCAGCCGGTGATCTGGTGGGAGGAGGGCGGCGAACAGGCCGCCGTGGCCGTGCAGGCCGAGAGCCACATCGGGCCCGAGGGCGACGAGATGGACGTGCTCGGCCTGATCCTGCCCGACGGCTCGGCCGCGGTGGCCCTGCTGGAGGACTGTGATCTGGTCGACGACACCGATCCGGTCTGGCGCAAGCTGGTCGAGGACGCGATCGACATGGACGACGCGACGGACTGACGCGTTCCGCACGTTCTTCCTTTGCACAACGGTCAGGCTTGGGGTCCTATCGCCGCCGTTCCGTGATTCAGGGGAGTTTCCATGCGTCTTGCCGCCTTGTTGTCCGCCACCGCCCTTGCCTTGACCGCGCCCATGGCCGCGGCCCCGGCGCTGGCCCAGTCGCCCGATCTCGTCGCCATCAACGGCATCATCGATCAGGGCTTCAACCACAGCGAGGTGATGAGCACCGCGGGTTATCTGACCGACCGTATCGGCGGCCGCATGACCAACTCGCCCCAGATGCGCCAGGCCGAGGCCTGGACCGCTCAGCGCTTCCGCGACTGGGGCCTGACCAACGTCCGCGCCGATCCGTTCGACTTCGGCCGCGGCTGGTCGGTCGTCCGCTCGAGCGTCCGCATGGTCGAGCCGCGTCCGCTGGACCTGCGCGCCATCCCGATCGCCTGGACCCCGTCGACGAACGGCGTGGTGCGCGGCGAGGTGATCGTCGCCCCGATGAGCAGCGCCGCCGACTTCGCCAAGTGGCGCGGCAAGCTGGCCGGCAAGATCGTACTGGTGTCGCGCCCGAACGCCGGCTCCGAGCCGACCGATCCGGCCTTCCGCCGCCTGACGGCCGAGGACCTCGAGAACGCCGGCAACGTCTACAACATCCCCAACCATTCGGCCCAGTCGACCGACAGCCTGCGCGGCCCGGACTTCGCCCGCCAGCTGGACGCCTTCCTGCAGGAAGAGGGCGCCCTGGCCTGGGTCCGCATGTCGCAACGTGACGGCGGCCTGCTGCACGGCAACGGCACCGGCTACCGCATGGACGACCAGCGCCGCACCCCCGGCCTCGAACTGGCCGCCGAGGACTACCGCCGCCTGTGCCGCCTGGCCCTGACCGAGGACGCCAAGCCCACGCTCGAGCTGATGAGCGAGGTCCAGTTCCACGAGGAAGACACCAACGGCTACAACATCCTGGCCGACATCCCGGGCACCAGCCGTTCGGGCGAATATGTGATGGCCGGCGCCCACCTGGACAGCTGGGCCGCCGCCGACGGCGCTGTCGACAACGCCGCGGGCAGCGCCGTGGTCATGGAGGCCGCCCGCATCCTGCGCGCCCTGGGCGTGCGTCCCAAGCGCACCATCCGCTTCGCCCTGTGGAGCGGGGAAGAGCAGGGGCTGTGGGGCTCGCTGGCCTACACCGACCGCTATCTGGCCACCCGCGCCCCCCTGGGCGACGAGGCGCTGGACGCCCTGCCGAACAACCGCACCTGGCGCCAGCGCTGGCCGATCCAGCCGCGTGAAGGCCACGGCTCGCTGGTCGCCTACTTCAACCTCGACAACGGCTCGGGCAAGATCCGCGGCATCAACGCCGAGGGCAATGTCGCCGCCGCCCCGATCTTCGCCCAGTGGCTGGAGCCCTTCCACGCCATGGGCGCCGAGACGGTGTCGATGCGCACCTCGGGCGCGACCGACCACGTCTATATGCAGACCGTCGGCGTCCCCGGCTTCCAGTTCATCCAGGACCCGCTCGACTACGGCGCGCGCCTGCACCACACCTCGATCGACACCTACGATCACATGCGCGCCGAGGACCTGCGTCAGGCCGCCGTCATCCTGGCGACCTTCCTGCTGAACGCCGCCAACTCGGACGAGCCGCTGCCGCGCATGCCGATGCCGACCCGGCCGACCCCGACGGACCCGTTCCCGTTCCAGTAGGATCGAACTGAAGACTGACATGAGGGCGTCGCGGCGAAGGCTGCGGCGCCCTTTCTCTTTGAGCGGCCCCGCGACACAGTCTAAACCCGCCCTCATGATCGGAAGACTGAACCACGTCGGGGTCGCCACCCCCTCCATCGAGGCCAGTGTCGCCCTGTATCGCGACCTCCTCGGCGCCACGAAGGCTCATGAGCCGTTCGACCTGCCGGCCCAGGGGGTGCGGGTCTGCTTCGTCGACCTGCCCAACAGCCAGATCGAATTCATCGAACCGCTCGGCGATGACAGCCCGATCCACGGCTTCCTGGCCAAGAACCCCAAGGGCGGCCAGCACCACATCTGTTTCGAGGTCGAGGACATCCTCGCCGCCCGCGACGCCCTCAGGGCGAAGGGCGCGACCATCCTCGGCACGGGCGAGCCGCGCATCGGCGCCCACGGCACGCCGATCATCTTCCTGCATCCGAAGGACATGGGCGGCGTCCTGGTCGAGCTGATGGAAACCCCGAAGGACGGAGACCACTGATGCCCATCGGCCCGCTGACGATGTTCGCCATCTATGTCGTGGTCTGGTGGACGGTGCTGTTCGCCGTCCTGCCCCTGGGCATGAACCAGCAGGGGCAGGAGAAGCCGACCGACGGCGCCCAGTGGGGCGCGCCCGAGAACCCGCAGCTGAAGAAGAAATTCATCACCACCACCTGGGTCTCGGCCATCGTCTGGCTGGTGATCATGGTCATGGTCTTCTTCGGCTGGATGCCCCTGCCGCCCATGGCGCCGCCGGTCTAGGGGAGGGCGCATGACCGACCGTCTCTACCTGCTGAACGCCGACTGGCACGACGACGCCGGCGGCCCGTGGTTCTGCCCGGCGGGCGCCTTCGTCGAGGGCATGCTGTCCTTCTATCCGGTCCTGCGCGAGCAGCTCCTGATCACCTATCTGGATCACCCGCGGCCGCGCCCGCCGGTCATCGCCGAGGTGGGCGAGGATCACCAGAGCTGCCCGCTGCTGGTGCTGGACGGCGGCTTCGACTGGCCCGACGCCGCGACCAGCGCCGCCACCGGCCGCCGTTTCCTCCAGGATCACGCCATCGCCCCGTATCTGGCGGCGCGCTACGGCATCGGATTGCCTCATCCCTGAGGGATTAGGGTCGAGGTTCGAGGGGCGAGGACGGATCAAGGGTTGGAACACGGGGCGCCTTCGCGCCTTCTTCCTTCCCTCGGCCCTCGAACCTCCTCCCTCGACCCCAGTCCGGCCTAGCTTTCGCCCCCACGTCCCGGCTACATCAGCCGTTCCCACGCCTGTTCTCGCGGATTCCCGACCATGCGCCTGTCGCGCTACTTCCTGCCCACGCTGAAAGAGGCGCCTTCGGACGCCCAGATCGTTTCCCACCAGCTGATGCTGCGCGCCGGCCTGATCAAACAGGAAGCGGCGGGCATCTACGCCTGGCTGCCGCTGGGCCTGCGGGTGCTGCGCAAGATCGAGCAGATCGTCCGCGAGGAGCAGGTCAAGGCGGGCGCCGTCGAGCTGCTGATGCCGACCCTTCAGCTGGCCGACCTGTGGCGCGAGTCGGGCCGCTACGACGCCTACGGCCCGGAGATGCTCCGCATCACCGACCGCCACGAGCGCGAACTGCTGTACGGCCCGACCAACGAGGAGATGATCACCGACATCTTCCGCGGCTTCGTGAAGTCCTACAAAGCCCTGCCGCTCAACCTCTTCCACATCCAGTGGAAGTTCCGCGACGAGCGCCGTCCGCGCTTCGGCGTGATGCGCGGCCGCGAGTTCCTGATGAAGGACGCCTACTCGTTTGACATCGACGAGACCGCGGCCCGCGTCGCCTACAACCGCATGTTCGCGGCCTATCTCAACACCTTCGCCCGCCTGGGCCTGAAGGCGGTGCCGATGCGCGCCGACACCGGCCCCATCGGCGGCGACCTGTCGCACGAGTTCATCGTCCTGGCCGACACCGGCGAGAGCGAGGTCTTCTGCGACCGCAAGCTGGTCGAGATGGCCGCCCCGGGCCACGACTTCAGCCCCGAGGCCGTACAGGCCGTCTTCGACGAGCGCACCGCCCTGTACGCCGCCACCGAGGAAATGCACGACGCGGCGGCCTTCGAGGCCCAGACCGCCGAGGGCGACCGCCTGTCGGCCCGCGGCATCGAGGTCGGCCACATCTTCTATTTCGGCACCAAATACTCCGCCGCCATGAAGGCCAACGTCCAGGGTCCCGACGGCAAGGAGGCCCCGGTGCACATGGGCTCCTACGGCGTCGGCGTGTCGCGCCTGCTGGGCGCCATCATCGAGGCCAGCCACGACGCGGGCGGCATCATCTGGCCGGACGCCGTCGCCCCGTTCGACGTGGTGGTGATCAACCTGCGCGCCGGCGATGAAGCCGTCTCGGCCGCCTGTGAGGACGCGGTCGCCAAGCTCGAGGCCGCTGGCAAGGACGTCCTCTACGACGACACCGACGAGCGCCCGGGCGGCAAGTTCGCCACCGCCGACCTGATCGGCGTGCCCTGGCAGCTGACCATCGGGCCCAAGGGTCTGGCGGACGGCGTGGTCGAACTGAAGCGCCGGGCCACCGGCGAGAAGCTGTCCCTGCCGCTGGACGAAGCCATGTCGAGGCTCATCGGATGACCAACGCCGCGCCGGCCGCCCAGCCGACGAAGCCGACGAAGCCCGCGGGTCCCTTCTCCGCCTGGGAGCTCGGGCTGGCCTTCCGCTACCTCCGCGCCAAGCGCAAGGAGGGCGGCATCGCCCTGATCGCGATCATCTCCTATGTGGCCATTGCACTCGCTGTGATGGCCCTGATCACGGTGATGAGCATCATGGCCGGCTTCCGCGCGACGCTGTTGGACCGGATGCTGTCCTTCAACGGGCACATGTACGTCTCCGGCGACCTGCTGCGCTCGCCCGAGCGGGACGCCGCGGTGGCCCGGCTCAAGGCCGTGCCGGGCGTGACCTTCGTCACCCCCATGACCAACGACCAGAGCATCGTCCGCGCGGGCGGGGCGACCACGGGCGCCATCGTGCGCGGCGTGGCGCCCGGCGACCTGAAGTCGATGTCCTATGTCTACGACAGCCTCGCCGAGACCCCGGCCGCCCTGCGGAGCTTCGGCCAGGGCGAGCACGGCGGTGACAACGTGCTGATCGGCAAGGCGCTGGCGGAGGGCCTCGGCCTGCGCGTCGGTGACCCGATCACCCTCTATTCCCCCACCGGCGCCACCAGCGCCTTCGGCAATCTGGGCGGTCTGGAGAAGACCTACCGCGTCGGCGGCGTGTTCAGCTCGGGCACGGCCGACTTCGACCAGGCCTTCATCTTCATGCCGCTGGAGCAGGCCCAGCTCTTCTACGGCAAGGATTCCGTCTGGGACGTGATCGAGCTGAAGATCGCCGAGCCCGACCGCGTCGCGTCCCTGCGCGCGCCCGTCCAGCAGGCCGTCGGCCGCAGCGGCATCGTCACCGACTGGCGCGACCGCCTGGCCGCCTTCTGGGGCGCGCTCAAGGTCGAGCGCGTGGCCATGAGCATCATCCTCGGCCTCGTCGTCGCCATCGCCGCGCTGAACATCATCTCCGGCATCGTCATGCTGGTGAAGAACAAGACCCGCGACATCGCCATCCTGCGGACGGTCGGGGCCAGCCAGTCGTCGATGCTGCGCGTCTTCTTCCTGTCCGGCGCCATGATCGGCGTGGCGGGGACCCTGACCGGCCTGCTGCTGGGCCTGCTGTTCTGCCTGAACATCGGCTCGATCCAGCACTTCCTCGAAGGCCTGTTCCGGGTCCAGCTGTTCAACGCCGACGTCTACATGCTGGACGCGGTTCCGGCCCTGGTCGACCCGACCGATGTCTTCTGGGTCACCGTCTGGTCCTTCTTCATGAGCTGCGTCGCCGGGCTGATCCCGTCCTGGCAGGCCGCCAAGCTCGATCCGGTCGAGGCCCTTCGTTATGAGTGAGACGACCGTGGCTCCCGTCCTTTCGGCCCCCGTCCTGTCGGTCCGCAACCTGACCCGTACCTACGATACCGCCACCGGCGGTCTGACCGTGCTGCGCGGGGTGAACCTCGACATCATGCCGGGCGAGATCGTCGGCCTGATCGGGCCCTCGGGCTCGGGCAAGTCGTCGCTGCTGCACGCGGCGGGCCTGCTGGAGCACCCGACCGAGGGCGAGGTGAAGATCGACGGAGAGGCCGTCGCCGACCTCAGCGACCGCGAGCGGACCCGCATCCGGCTGGACCGCATCGGCTTCGTCTACCAGTTCCACCACCTGCTGCCCGAGTTCGACGCCCGCGATAACGTCGCCCTGCCGCTGCGCATCGCCGGCTGGAAACAGGCCGATGCCCGCGTCCGCGCCGGGGAGCTCCTGACCGGGCTCGGCCTCGGCGATCGCCTGACCCACCAGCCGTCCCAGATGTCGGGCGGCGAGCGCCAGCGCGTGGCCGTGGCCCGCGCCCTGGCCAACCGTCCGCGCCTGCTGCTGGCCGACGAGCCGACCGGCAACCTCGATCCGGCCACCAGCCAGACCGTGTGCGAGGCCCTGCACGACGTGGTCAAGCAGACCGGCGTCGCCGCCCTGATCGCCACCCACAACATGGAGCTGGCCGGTCACATGGACCGCGTCTTCGCCATCAAGGACGGCCATCTGGAAGAGCGTCCGGCCGAAAGCCACGAGTACTAGAGCGAAATCGGTTGAGTTGGACGCAGTCCAACTCAGCTCAGATTTCGCTCCAGCATAATTCTGGAGCCTGATTCACGGCATCAGCGGAATCGCGAAGCGATTCCACCTCAGCCGATCAGGCTCTAGGCAGACGGCGCGCGCCGTCGCACACTCGACCTGCGCAGCCTTGGGGGGAAGTCGCGGATGACGTTCATGATCGGCCTTGCGGCCCTGAGCCTCCTGACGGGCCAGGCGGAGAACCCGACCGGGGACTTCCGCGTCGTTGCGCGTCAGGCGGACGGGGTGATGAACATCGACGCCGCCTCCTGGAGCCGGGAAGGGGACGTCGCCCGCGCCCGGGGCGCCGTCTATCTGCGGGTGTCGGCCGAGCGCCGCGTGGTCGGTTTGGGCGACATCCAGGTCAACTGCGCCGACAGCACCATCCGCGCGGCGGGCGGGGCCTTCTACGAGACCGACATGACCTTCATCATGCCGCGCGAGCCCGAGACCCAGTGGTACCCGATCAACACCGCTGGCGACCGCAAGATCGTCGACTTCATGTGCGGCAGCGATGAAGGCCGCCGCGCCTCCATCCGCGAGCGCTACAGCGACGTCCGCGCCGGGTTCGCCGTTCTGGACCGGTAGGGCGGATCGCGCGGCCGCTGGGCGAAAGCCTGAAAGAGCGCTCGGCGGCGAAGGGGAGTAGTAAGCGGGAGGCGCGTAGCCAAATGGACAAGGCTCAAATCAAAGCTTTGTTTCACCAACGTGTTCTCGGCGCGTACGAACGCTATCGTGACCTCCGAGATGCTCGCAGAACAGGCATGAATCGGCTAAAGGCCGCCGCCCTTGAGCTCGCTACAGCGCTGCACCACTTCCCAGAGCTTCTTCCGACAAACCTCGGCTGGCGGCCGTTGCAATCCGCCGAACTGACTTTCGTAGCGGAGCTATCGAACGCGGCAAAACACGGTGTTCGAGAACGGGGGAAGCAGACCTACGTCAATCGCCTTGATTCAATCAATGAAGTCGCGATTGAGACCCTCTATGAAGACGAAATTGGTCGATACTCGGACGCAGAAGTTCGGGTGATTGTGTCGTGCCTGGACGGAGAGCAGCGAGATGCAGATCCATTTCTGATCTCATCGCTCAATCAGTGGATTGCATATCTATCCAATCTCAATGTCACGCCGGCTCTCGAGTTGATCAGCCCTCCATTCCCAGGTTCGGCCATCGTCCTCAGAGAGAACATTCGTTCATGTGTCGTAGAGGTCAATCTACAGACCGACCTCAGCTCCACCTTTCAGCTGCAACGTTTCGATCCAGTCACGTCAACATCTCATGCCCTTCCCCGCGAGGGCGGAGATTTCCAGTTCAGAGTGTACGCTCCCCCGCCCGTTGAGCTCGTACTGACGCTGACGAGCGGCGATGGAAGCCAGAAAGTTGAGGCTGCGATTATCCTGACTGCCGCCGAAGCCGCCGATCTGCGCGTGGCCGACAAGCTGGGACTCAGAGAAGCGATGATGGCCAAAATTGCGGATCATCGCCGAGAGGAAATTCAGGCAGTGATTTCGCAAAAGCTTCAGGCCTTGACGCGAACAGAATGAGAACATAGAACATACCCGGAACATCAATCCGGGAGCGGTCTTATGGCGCGTTGGGTTCGGGAGTCTTTGTCGCTGGCCTCGTGCGCCGGGTTCGTGCTGCTGGTCTGGCAAGCGGTCCTGCTTCTGCCGGCGGCCTGAACCGGAAGGGGTGAAAGTGCACGCCGAATTGGGCGCGAAAGTGCACTGTGCACATTCTTCGCCTCTCATGTTTTCAAAGGCTTGAGACCAATTTGTGCACGATGTGCACTCCGTTTTTTCCAGAGTGCACATTTCGGCGTTCGACCCTTTCGGCCCATCCACAAACCATCCCCCGTTGGCTGGGGCGTTCAGGCGGTTTCCGGTGTTTCCGGCGGGCCGGATGTGAGACTCGGTTCACCATGTGCGGATGGCGGACGAACGGAGTGACGGCGCGGTGAGCGAGGCGTTGAACAGTCAGGGCTTCATCCACCTGCGGGTCCGCTCGGCCTATTCGCTGCTCGAAGGCGCGATCAAGGCGGGCAAGATCCCGAAGATGGCGGCGGACAACGGCATGCCTGCCGTCGCGGTGGCCGACCGCGCCAACCTGTTCGGCGCGCTGGAGTTCAGCCAGGCCGCCAAGGATGCGGGCGTCCAGCCCATCGTCGCCTGCGCCCTGCCGGTCACCGGGATCGGCGGGCAGGGGACCGACCGCTGGACCAAGGTCCCCACCGTCGTCCTGATCGCCCAGAACGAGGCCGGCTGGCTGAACCTGTGCAAGCTGTCGTCCTCGGCCTATCTCGACATCGCCCCGACCGATGAGCCGGGCGTGCCGTGGAACACGGTCGTCGAGCATTCGGACGGCCTGCTGCTGTTGTCCGGCGGCCCCGACGGTCCCGTCGATCCCCTCTATGTGCAGGGCAAGACGACGGCGGGGAACGCCGCCCTGAACGAGATGTTCGCCACCTTCGGCGACCGCATGTACGTCGAGCTCCAGCGGCACGGCCTGCCGACCGAGGCGCAGGCCGAGCGCGGCCTCGTCGCCTGGGCCTATGAGAATGACGTCCCGCTGGTGGCCACCAACGACGTCTATTACGCCAAGGCCTCGCAGGCGAAATCGCACGACGCCCTGCTGTGCATCGCCGACGGCGCCTTCACCGGTCAGGAGGATCGCCGCCGCATCACCGGCGAGCACTGGTTCAAGACGCCCGCCGCCATGCGAGAGCTGTTCGCCGACCTGCCCGAGGCCTGCGACACCACCCTCGACATCGCCCGCCGCTGCGCCTTCCTGGTGAAGACCCACGCGCCGATCCTGCCCCGCTTCGACACCGGCGCGGGGCGCTCCGAACCCGACGAACTGGCCCACCAGGCCCGCGAGGGGCTGAAGCTGCGCCTGCAGCAGGTCACCCCCGCCGTGCCCGAGAAGGACTACTGGGACCGCCTGGAATGGGAGGTCGGGATCATCACCCAGATGGGCTTCCCCGGCTACTTCCTGATCGTGTCGGACTTCATCAAATGGGCGAAGATCCACGACATCCCGGTCGGGCCGGGCCGGGGTTCGGGCGCCGGTTCGCTGGTCGCCTGGGCCCTGACCATCACCGATCTGGACCCGCTGCGGTTCGGCCTGCTGTTCGAGCGCTTCCTGAACCCGGAACGCGTCTCGATGCCCGACTTCGACATCGACTTCTGTCAGGAACGGCGCGAAGAGGTCATCACCTACGTCCAGCAGCACTACGGCAAGGACCGGGTCGCCCAGATCATCACCTTCGGCACCCTGCAGGCCCGCGCCGTGCTGCGCGACGTCGGTCGGGTGCTGCAGATGCCGCTCGGCCAGGTCGACCGCCTCTGCAAGATGGTGCCGAACAACCCGGCCAATCCGGTCACCCTCGCGCAGGCCATCGACCTGGAGCCGCGCCTGAAGGAGGCCCGGGACGCCGAACCGGCCGTGCGCAACCTGCTGGAGACCGCGCTGGAGCTGGAGGGGCTGTACCGCAACGCCTCGACCCACGCGGCGGGCATCGTCATCGGCGACCGGCCCCTGACCGAACTGGTGCCGCTCTATCAGGACCCGCGCTCGGACATTCCGGCCACCCAGTTCAACATGAAGTGGGTCGAACCGGCCGGTCTGGTGAAGTTCGACTTCCTCGGCCTGAAGACCCTGACTACGCTGGACCGCGCCCACGGCTACCTGTCGCGGCGCGGCCTGGCGCCGGTCTGGAACCAGCTGCCGCTGGACGACGCCCGCACCTATGAGCTGATGGCCTCGGGCCAGACGGTCGGGGTGTTCCAGCTGGAATCCCAGGGCATGCGCGACACCCTGCGCAAGATGCGCTGCGGCTCGATCGAGGAGATCACCGCCCTGATCTCCCTCTACCGGCCCGGGCCGATGGAGATGATCGACACCTACATCGACCGGAAATTCGGCCGGGCCGAGGTCGACTATCTCCACGACACGCTGAAGGAGACCCTGACCGAGACCTACGGCGTCATCATCTACCAGGAACAGGTGATGAAGATCGCCCAGATCCTGGCCGGCTACTCGCTCGGCGAGGCCGACCTGCTTCGTCGGGCCATGGGCAAGAAGAAGAAGGAGGAGATGGATTTCCAGCGCCTCCGCTTCGTCAAGGGCGCAGCCGAGAAGGGCGTTTCCGAGGCCCAGTCGGGCGGCATCTTCGATCTGGTGGCCAAGTTCGCAGGCTACGGCTTCAACAAGTCGCACGCCGCCGCCTATGCCCTGATCTCGTTCCAGACGGGCTGGCTGAAGGCCAACCACCCGGTCGAATTCTTCGCCGCATCGATGAGTCTCGATCTCAGCAATACCGACAAGCTGGCTGTTTTCTATCAGGATTGTCGTCGTTTCGAGGTCCCGGTGAAGTCGCCGGACGTCAACCGCTCCTCGGCCGACTTCGACGTCGAATGGCGCGAGGGCAAGGATGGGCCCGAGGGCGCGGTCCTCTATGCGCTGGGCGCCATCCGCAACGTCGGCCTCGAGGCGATGAAGCATCTGGTCGAGGTGCGCGAGGCGGGCGGCCGCTTCACCGACATCTTCGACTTCCTCGAACGGGTCGACCCCCGCTACGTCAACAAGCGCGCGCTGGAGAACCTGGCCCGCGCCGGCGCCTTCGACAGCTTCCACTCCAACCGCCGCCAGCTGTTCGAACAGGCCGACAAGCTGATCGCCTACAGCCAGAGCGTGGCGGCCGAGCGCGCCTCCTCGCAGGTGTCCCTGTTCGGCGGGGACCAGGTCGCCGCCGGCCGTCCGCGCCTGTCGCCGGTCGAGCCCTGGGTCGGTCCCGAGAAGCTGGACCAGGAACTGGCCGCCGTCGGCTTCTACCTGTCCGGCCACCCGCTGGAGGACATGGCGCCCGCCCTGAAGCGCAAGCGCGTCACCTTCGTCGCCGAGGCCACGGCCCTGGCCGAGAGCGGCCACGAGGCCTTCATGATGGCCGGGGTCGTCCGCCGCCGTCAGGAGCGGGCCAGCGCCAAGACGGGCGAAAAATTCGCCTTCGTCACCTTCTCCGACCCGACCGGCGAGTTCGAATGCCTGTTCCCGCCCGAGCAACTGCGCAAATGCCGCGACGTGCTGGAGACGGGGGCCTCGGTCATGGTCAAGGTCCGCGCCAAGAGCTCGGACGGCGAGGTCCGCTTCTTCGGCGATGACGCCAGCCGTCTCGACGCCCTGATCGATGACGGCCGGATGGGGCTGCGCATCCACGTCTCGGCCCGCGCCGCCGACGCCGGGGCCCTGCGCAGCCGTCTGGAACGCGCCGCCGCCGAGGGCGGGAAGGGCGGGGAGGTCTTCCTCGTCGCCACCCTCGACGGCCGTCGCGAGGTCGAGATGAAGCTGCCCGGTCGCTACCGCCTCGACGGCGCCCTGCGCGGCGCCCTGAAGTCCGCTCCCGGCGTCAGCTATCTGGAGGACGCGTGATGCTGGCTCCGGTTCTCGCCGCCGCTGTTCTCGCCCTCGCTCCGCAGGAGGCTCCCGTGGGCCATCAGGCTTCCGGAACGTTCAACGTCACCATCACCCCGGTCACGCCCGCCGACGGCGCCGCGACCGACCTGCCCGGCCGCATGACCCTGACCAAGACCTTCCACGGCGGTCTGACCGGAACCGGCGAGGGCGAGATGCTCGGCGCCATGGGGCCGGACCAGTCCGGCGCCTATGTCGCCATGGAGCGGGTGCGCGGCGCCCTCGACGGCCGTGAAGGGACCTTCCTGCTGGTCCATCGGGGCGTCATGGACCGCGGCGCGCAGGACCTGTCGATCACCATCGTCCCCGGTTCGGGCACAGGCGCGCTCGAAGGCCTCACTGGCGTCTTCCACCTGACCATCGCCGGCGGCGAGCACCGCTACGTCCTCGACTACACCCTGCCGGGCCATTGATCAGCGGGTCGGGACGAAGGCCTCCCGGGGCGTCCCGTCCACGGCGTAGAGCCGCTCCACCGGCAGCTTGATCATCAGTCCGGAGTGCTCCAGCCGGAGATCATGGACGGCCCCCAGCAGGCCCGCCATCCGGTCGCCCTCGACCCGCGCGCCCAGGGCGTCCATCCCGATGGCCAGCCCTTCGCCCATGCTGCCGGTCCAGCGCCCCACATGGACCACGACCGGCCCCTCGAACCGCTTGCCCGGCCGCGGCAGGACCTGTTCGACCCATTGCCGGGGCACGCCCGTCTCCCGCCCTTCGGAGGGCAGGTTGTGAATCTGGTAGGGCCGGGCCTCGCTGACGAACCAGCCCATCACGCCCCGCGCGACGGAGGTGTTGCCCCCGCTGGCGGTGTCGGTCAGGTCCAGCACGACCGTCTGCCCCGGCCGCGCCTGCGCCATGGCCGCGTCGAAGGCCGCGATGGTGTCACTGTCCCCCAGCGAGTCATTGAAGCGGATGATCAGCCGGTCGCCGGCGCGGCTCACCGTCACGGGCGGCCGGTCGCCCGGGCCGGCGGCGTACAGATTGGGCAGGGTCAGCCGCCGTCCGGAGACTGTCAGATCGCGCGGACGATCCCGGCGCCCGGCCGCCAGCACCCGCGCCGCATGGCCGTCCCGGTCTCCGCCGGGCTCCAGACCCAGTTCCGCCCAGAAGGCGCGCACCGCCTCGGTCGTGGCCACGCCGCCCACCGCATCCAGCGTCTCGCCGATGCGCACACCCGCCGCCTCGGCCGGAGAGCCTTCGCGCACCGCGGTGATGCGCCAGACGGCGCCGTCCCGCTCCACCCAGAGGTCCGAATAGCTTGGGACCAGCCCCCAGTCGTCGGCGAACGAACTGCCGGTGATCGCGTGAGGGTCGGCCAGGGCCGTGATCGCATGCCCGGCGTAGCGCAGCAGGCTGGACCGGTCATGCACCGCCGCCGCCTCGGCCCGCAGGACGTCGCTCATCGGCATGACGCCGCCGGGGAAGCGGTCCAGATAGGCGTACCGGCTGTTGATCACCCCCTCGATCGACAGGGCGTCGGCCCGATAGGCCTCGGGCGACAGTTCCGGCGTCTGGGCCTGAGCCGGCGTGGCGAAGGGCAGGAGGGCGGCAAGCAGCAGGAGGAGGCGCATGGGCCGAAGCTTCACCCGTCCCGCCGTCCGGGCAAGTGAAACTCCCGTCACCTTCCGGCGAGGCCCCTAGGCGGCGTCGGTCACCGCATAGACCATGACGCCCGTCGCGATGGCCAGGTTCAGGCTGTCGGCTCGTCCCCGCATCGGGATCTTGACGTTGACGTCGCAGGCGGCGGCCAGCGTATCCGTCAGCCCTGCCTGCTCATTGCCCATCAGGATCAGGGCCGGATGCTGGATCGCTGCGTCCCGATAGCCGTGGGTCGCGTCCAGCCGGGTGCCGATGACGCTGCCGGGCCATGACTGCCGCCAGGCGATGAACTCGGCGGAGGTCGCCTTCGCGATGGCGACGGCGAAGACCGACCCCATGGTCGCCCGCACCGCCTCGGTGGAGTAGGGGTCCACGCAGTCGTCGATCAGAATGACCCCGCCACAGCCCGCCGCGTCGGCGGTGCGGATGATGGTCCCCAGATTGCCCGGGTCACGGACCTGCTCCAGCGCAACCCAGCAGGGGGCGCTCTTCGGATTGATCGCCGACAGGGGCGTATAGACCTGCTCGAACACGCCCAGAACGGTCTGCGGATTGTCCCGGCGGCTGATCTTCTCGAGGATCGGGTGGGTGACCACGATCACCTCGCCGCCCGCCTTGCGGGTCTCGGCCCTGGCGCGGTCCAGCAGCGGATGCTCCCGCGCCTCCATCCCGACCAGCAGCAACTTCGGCGTCTGGCCCTGATCCAGCGCCTCGCCGATGAACTTCAGTCCTTCGGCCAGGAACCGCCCCGTGGTCTCGCGCTCCTTGCGCATGTTCAGGGCGCGCACGGCCTTGACCGTGTCATTGGTCAGGGAGGTGATCAGGCGGTCGCTCATTGGCCGCTCCATCTGGCGAAGAAACTCAGGCCTATGGCCCGCCCGTCCGTCCCATGCTCGGCCAGGGCCAGTTCGCCCCAGTCGATGACGCCGCCCCGATCCGCCGTTGCCTCGGCCATCAGATGGGCCAGCGACAGGCCCGAGATGCGGGCGGCATAGGCGTTCAGCAGCAGGAAGGAGGCGTCATCCGACAGCAGGGCCGCGCAGTCCTTCAGCAGGCCCGGCAGGTCCTCGAACAGCCGCCAGACCTCGCCCGTCGGCCCGCGTCCGTACTTCGGCGGGTCCAGGATGATGCCGTCATACTTCACGCCACGACGGACCTCGCGGGCCACATATTTGCGGCAGTCCTCGACGATCCAGCGGATCGGCCGGTCCGCCAGCCCCGACTGTTCGGCGTTCTCGCGGGCGTAGGCGACCGACTTCTTGGAGGCGTCGACATGGGTGACCTCGGCGCCCGCCGCCGAACAGGCCAGCGAGGCCACGCCGGTGTAGCCAAACAGGTTCAGCACCTTCGGGCGCTTCAGGGTTCGCACCCGCGCGTCCAGCCACTCCCAGTTCGCGGCCTGCTCCGGGAAGAAGGCCAGGTGGCGGAAGGGGGTGAAGCGGCCGGTGAAGCGCACGTCGCGCCAGGCCAGGGGGAAGGTCTCGACCGGCTTTCCGGAGAACCGCCAACGGCCGTCGTCATCCTCGTCCTGGGCCTGCGGGGCGAAGGTGGCGTCGGCCTTATCGAACGCCGCCGGATCGCGCGGCGACCAGAAGCACTGGGGCTCCGGGCGCACGACGGTGAAGCGGCCGTAGCGTTCAAGCTTGAGCCCGCCGCCGCTGTCCAGCAGGGCGTAGTCCTCCCACCCCCGGGTGACGAGTGTTTCGGGTGACGGGTTCAGGCGCGGCGACATGGGCCGCTGATAGGCCGGGCAGGGCGGTTTCGTCCAGCGCGGCGTCACTGAAGGGCGTCTGGACGTCGGGGCGGTGCCGCGTCTTGTCCCAGGCGAACGGCTCCGCCAGAAGCCGCCAGACCGCGTGGGTGAAGGCCAGGCTCAGCAGGGACCAGTAGATCGGCCCCCGTATCATGTCCCACAGGCCATAGGGCGCTCCGGCCCGGCGCGCGCCGACCTTGCAGCACAGCCAGGCCGTCATCGCGCCGAGGATCAGGACGGTGAGGGCGAGCGCCGGTGTCGCGGGCGGAAGTCCGGCCAGCAGCGCCACCAGGATCGAGGCGGCGACCCAGCACAGGGTCGGGCCGTAAAGCCCGGCGGACGCCAGCGCCAGCCCGAGGGTGATGAGCAGGGAGAACAGGCCCCGCGGCCCCAGCCCGAGCGGATTGCGCGTATGCACGCCCCAGGTCTGCATGTATCCCTTCAGCCAACGGGTCCGCTGGGGCAGCCAGTCGCGCAGCGGACCCGGCGGCGTTTCCCAAGTCGGGCGACGAAGGACGCCGATCCGCCAGCCGAAACGCCAGAGCCGGAATCCGAGATCGGCGTCCTCCGTCACGTTCCAGGAATCCCAGCCGCCGACGGCCCGCAGGACATCCACCCGGAAGTGGTTGCTGGTCCCGCCCAACGGGAAGGGAAGGCCCAGACGGACCATGCCGGGCAGGGTGATCTCGAACAGGGCCGCGTACTCGGCCGCGAACTGTCGGTCGATGAAGCGCGAGACCGAGCCTCTCGCGGGGCGGATGCGCAACGGCGCCTGCAGGCAGGCCAGTCGACCGGTCGCGTCGCCGTCGAAGCGGGCCGCAGCCTCCTTCAGCTGGCCGGGGTCCGGCGCGTCCTCGGCGTCATAGACCGTCAGCAGGTCGCCGGTGACATGCGGCAGGGCGCAGTTGAGCGCCCGGGGCTTGGTGCCGGGCTGCCCGGGAGGCGCGACGAACACCTCGAGCCACGGCGGCCTAGCCGCCGCCATTGCCGCCGCCCGGGTCTCCGTGTCCCGCTCCTCCAGGACCAGAAACCCCTGCAGACGGTCCGGCGGATAGTCGATCGCCGCCAGGCGTCCGATCAGTTGCTCCACCACCTCCGCCTCATCGTAAAGCGCCGCCAGGATGGTGTAGCGGGGCCAGATTTCCGGGGCCGGGGCCGGTTCCGCGGGCGGTTTGCTGAGAACCACCAGCAGGCACCGCCACCCGGCGATGAACAGGAAGACGACGCCCGCGGCTGCGGCTACTTGCGCCAGCAAGGTCCGGGACAGGTGTTGCGCGCCCCAGAAGGCGCCGAAGGCGAACAGGACCAGAAGAGCCCATTGGAACAGGGACAGGTTCCGGTCGGCCGCGCAGAGCTCGGGACGAAGCACGGCCGCAGGCGACGCCTCACCGACTTTCCCGTCATTGATGTGCGCTTGCCATTCCACACGCAATGGTTAACGCAAGGTTGTATTCGATGGCAACCGCTTGGCGGGCCGGGGGGAATGCCGCTATTCAGGGGGCAGACCTCCGGAGTCGCGCGTGAACGCCACAACCGCCAGCGCCAAGTCCGCCCGCAAGCCCAAGGGCGAAGGCCACGAACGGCGCGCAGAAATCCTCGCCGCCGCTGAACGCATCTTTGTCGAGCACGGCTATGAGGGCGCGACCATCCGCAAGATCGCGGACGAGGTCGGCCTGTCCTCGACCGCGCTCTACATGCATTTCTCGGAGAAGGGCGAGATCCTTCAGGAGATCTGCCGGCAGGCCTTCGAGTCGCTGCTGGAGGCCAATCGCTCGGCCATTGCCGAGGCCGGCTCACCCGAGCAGCGCATGCGCAAGATGATGCGCGCCTACATCGACTTCGGCTTCGCCAATCCCAATGCCTATCGGCTGGTCTACATGACCCGCCCTGCCGAGCTCCGGGAAGGCGCGCAGTCGGCCGCCCGTGAAATGGGCGCCGAGCTGTTCGCCACCTTCCAGCAGGTGGTCGAGGAACTGGAGACCGCCGGGCGGCTGAACAGCGATGCCAAGACCACGGCCCAGGCCTTCTGGGCCGGCGGCCACGGCGTCATCTCCCTGATTATCGCCAAGCCCTATTTCGACTGGGTCGACCACGACCAGCTGGCCACCACCATGCTGGAGGGGCTGTTCGCGGGCCTGCTGAAGCCTTGAGGCGACGGGCGGCCTGCGCCGCCGCGGGGGTTCTGTTGTCATTGACCGGCGGAGTCGCGGAGGCTCGCCCGCTTCGGGTCCTGTCGCTGGACCAGTGCGCGGACCAGTATGTGCTGGCGCTGCGCCCTGACGCGGAACTGGCCCTGTCTCCCCGCGCGGATGATCCGGACGCCTGGCTTCGCGAGGCGGCGAAGGGCAGGGCGCGCGTCCGCCCGACGCTCGAAGCGGCGGTGTCGTTTCAGCCGGATGTGGTGGTGCGCTACTGGGGCGGCGAGCCCCGCCTGCTGACCCGCCTTGAGGCCCGCGGCACGTCTGTCGCCGTCATCGCGGATGCGACGGATTTCGACGGTATACGCGCCAACATTCGATCGGTCGCGCAGGCGCTGGACGCGCGCGAGCGGGGCGAAGCCCTGATCGCCCGCATGGACGCCCGTCTGGCCGAGGCGGCGCCGGCGACGAGACAGGCACCGACCGCCCTCTATCTGACCGCCGGCGGGTTCACGGCGGGCCGGGAGACCCTGATCGACGCCATCTTCCGGGCGGCCGGCTTCCGCAACGCCGCCGAGAAGCCCTACTTCAACCCGGTCAGCGTCGAACGGATCGCCCTGTCGCCCCCGGTCCTGTTCGTGCTCGGCTTCTTTGATCAGGCGCGCGGCGACTGGCGCGGCCCCGGCCGTCATCCGGTCGTGCGCAAGGCGGCGAAGGGGCGGGTGGCGGCCAGCCTGGCGGCCTCGACCCTGACCTGTCCGGCCTGGTTCGCCGCCGACGCCGCGGCGATGCTGAGGGACGGCGCGGCGTGAACCGGTTGTCCCTGATCCTGCTGGCCGCCATCGCGGCCGCCCTCGCCCTGGCCGTAGTGTTCGGCGAGAGCCCGCTGTCCGCCGCCCAGTTCGGCCAGGCCTTCGCCGATCCGGCCTCCGGCCCGGCTGAGGTGCTCTGGCAGGTGCGTGCACCGCGAGCGGTGACGGCCCTCCTGGTCGGGGCGGCGCTGGGGCTCGCCGGCGCCGTGATGCAGGGGCTGTTGCGCAATCCGCTCGCCGATCCCGGCGTGCTGGGCGTCTCGGCCGTGGCGGCGCTGGGCGCGGCGACCGCCATCGTCGGCGGCGTGGCCGCCATCCCGGGCGCGGTCGAGATTTCGGCCCTGTTCGGGGCCGGAGCCGCGGGTGGGCTGCTGATCCTGTTCTCCAGCCGGGTGCGGTCGCCGGAAGCCCTGATCCTGTTCGGCGTCGCCCTGTCCAGCTTCGCGGGCGCGGCGACCGCCCTGATCTTCAATCTGTCCCCGTCGCCGATCGCCTCGGCGGAGGTGATGAGCTGGCTGCTGGGCTCGGTGCAGAACCGCAGCTGGATCGACGTCCTCTGGGTCGCCCCGGTCCTCGCCCTCTCGGCTGGTCTGTCCGTCCTCGCGGCCCCGGGCCTGAAGATGCTCAGCCTCGGCGAGGAGACCGCCCGGACGTCCGGGCTGCCGATGGGACGGCTCCGGCTTCTGGCGCTGCTGGCGGCGGCGCTGGCGACCGGCGCGGCCGTGGCGGTGTCCGGCGTGATCGGCTTCGTCGGCCTGGCGGCGCCCCATCTGGTGCGGGCAGCGGTGCGGGGCGACCCCGCGCGCCTGCTGGCCCCGGCTGCGTTGACCGGGGGGCTGATGCTGGTCGGGGC
This sequence comes from Brevundimonas sp., assembly GCF_036400995.1. Lineage (GTDB taxonomy): Bacteria > Pseudomonadota > Alphaproteobacteria > Caulobacterales > Caulobacteraceae > Brevundimonas. The sequence goes on along the minus strand of NZ_DASWWG010000038.1, from coordinate 32,016 downwards.
GGACCTGCTGGCGCGGATCACCCCGACGGATCAGGAGCTGAAGCTGGGCGTCTTCACCGCCCTCGTCGGCGCCCCCCTGTTCGCCCTGATCGCCTGGCGCGCGGCGCGGGAGTGGCGGCTGTGAGAGCGCTGGAGCTGGCCCACGCCTCGGCGCGACTGGGTGGCCGCCCGGTCCTGGACGGCGTCAATCTCAAGGTCGGGGCCGGAGACCTCGTCGCCGTCGTCGGTCCGAACGGGGCCGGCAAGTCCAGCGTCATCCGCGCGTTGGCCGGTCTTCTGCCGCTCGAGGCGGGCGAGGCGCGGCTGGCCGGAGAGCCCGTGGCGCGCCTGTCGCCGGGCGCGCGGGCCGGGCGGGTCGCCTACCTCCCGCAGGAAGGCCGGATCGCCTGGAACCTGCCCGCCGTCGAGATCGCCGCCCTCGGCGCCCCCTTCCTGTCGGCCACGGCGGCCCTGACCGCCGCGCGCGGGGCGCTGGAGGAGGTCGAGGCCGGTCATCTGGCGGATCGCGGCGTCGCCGAGATGTCCGGCGGCGAGCGGGCGCGGGTGCTTCTGGCGCGCGCCCTGGCGACCGGGGCGAAGGCCTTGCTGGCGGATGAACCCGTCGCCGGTCTCGATCCCGATGCCCAGTTGCTGGTGCTTGAACGTCTCAGGGCGCGGGCGCGGGCGGGACAGGCGGTGCTGGTCAGCCTGCACGACCTGACCCTGGCCGCCCGTTACGCCGATCGGGTCGTGGTCCTGCACGCCGGAACCGTCGTCGCCGACGCCGCGCCCCTGAGGGCGCTGACGCCGGACGTCATGGCCCGGGTCTTCGGCCTGGACGCCCGCTGGATCGAGGGCCCGGACGGCCCCCTGCTGTCCAGCGTCCGTTACTCGCCGGCTTCCGGCTCCGGCGTCCGGTAGGGCTCCTCGCCCGGGGTCACGACCGTGTAGGGCTGCGGACCGCGGGGGATGCCGCGCCGGAGGTCCTGGGTCAGGGTCAGGGGCGCCGCGCCGCCGTTCAGACGCGCCTTGTAGATGGTCATGTTCTCCATGACCCGCATCATGTAGTTCCGCGTCTCGGTGAAGGGCGCGCATTCGATGAAATCGATGGGATCGGTCGATCCGGCGCGCGGGTCGCCACAGCGCGCGATCCACTGCGGCGGCCGGGCCGGACCGGCGTTGTAGGCCACCGTCGTCAGCAGCATCGAGCCGTTGAAATTGTTCATCAGGTCGCCGAGGTGGAAGCTGCCCAGCGTCATGTTGAAGTCGGGATCGTACAGCCGCTCGTCCGAGAACGGCAGGCCCAGCTGGCGGGCGACGCTGCGGCCGGTGGCCGGCAGGAATTGCATCATGCCGCGGGCGTTGGCGTGCGAGCGCGCGCGCGGGTCGAAGCTGGACTCCTGCCGCGTGATCGCCTGGGTGAACTCCAGCGGCGCGGCGCCCGGAACGACCGGCGGGACGCGGATCGGATACTGCCGCTCGGGCATCAGATAGCCGCGCTGGCTGGCCGCGCGGCCGATCATCATGGCGGTGAAGCCCTCGCCGTAGCCGCGCGAGGTGTCCATCATCAGCGCCAGTTGCTCGATGGTCGGGACGTCGTCGTCCAGTTGGTAGGCGAACACCCGGAACAGGCTGGCCTCGCCGGTCTCGCCCAGCACCCGCCAGGCGCGGACGACCTCGTTGCGTTCGAAGGCCGCGCGGTCGGATTCGGAGGGCACCGGATCGACCGGCAGGTTGATCACGGTCTGCCCGGCCTTCTCGGCGGCCAGCTGGCCGTAGAAGGTCTGGAAGTGGCGCGCGCCGGCCCGATAGTACTCCACCGCGGCCGGGGTGTTGCCCTGGGCCTCGGCGGCGCGGCCGAGCCAGTAGAGGGCGCGACCCTGGGTGATCGGGGTGGTCGAGGTCTGGCGCAGGGTCTCGAAATGCTGGGCGGCCCGCGCCGGATCACGCAGTTTCACCAGGGCGACCCAGCCGGCGAAGAACTCGGCGTCCACCTTGCGGTCCCCGCCGGGGAAGCCGTGGCCGTTAAAGGCGTCATAGGCGGCCTGCCAGTTGCGGGCCTGCAGGGCGTCCAGGAAATAGTTGCGGCGCTCGGTCCACAGCGTGTTCTGCGCATCGGTCGAGGATGGCGCGGCGGGCAGGTAGCGCAGCAGCGGGAAGGCTTCCGACTGGCGGTTCTGCGACCGCAGGATCCGCACCCGCTCCAGCGCCACCGCCGGCTCAATGGCCTGCGACGGCGACAGGCCGGCGACGACGGCGTCGGGGCTGTAGGCGGTGCGAAGGGCGATGACGGCGTTGGCCACGGCCTGACGCTCGGGCGAGACCAGGGTGACCATGGCGCGGGTCGCCGGGCCGTGCGGTCCCAGCAGCAGCATGTTCAGCCGCGCCTCGTGGTCGTCCTGCGTCAGGGTCGAGCCCCAGCGGGTCAGGATGCGGGCCTGCTGGTCCGCCTCGAAGCTGCGGGTGCGCCACCAGTCGCGGATGAGGCGGCGGGCCTCATCGCCGCGACCCCGCTGGTCCAGCGCCTCGGCCAGGGCGATGGCGCCCTGAACGGTCGTCGGCGCATCACGGCTGAACAGGGCGAGGGCCGCGTCCGGCCCGGCGTAGGACCGGTCCAGCGCGCGTTCGACGGCCTGACGGCGGCTGTCGCTGCGGGGCCAGCCCGCGAAGCGCTCCTGAACATCCGCCAGCTCGCCCCAGGTCATGCGGTCGGCGCTGGTGTCCAGCAGCGCCCATTCGACCAGCTTGCGGGCGGCCGGGTCGCTGATCTGGGCCATGGCGGCGCGGGCGCCGGGAATATCGCGGGCCCGGGCGGCGGTCAGGCCCTGACGGAAGAGGGCGGTGTCCTGATCGTTCAGGGTGCGCGGCTGGTTGCTGGCCGGATTGACCGCGGTGGAGGCGTAGTAGGGGACCTCCTGAGACAGCAGCACCTCGGGCGCAGGGGCGAGGGCCAGTGCGGCCGCCAGGCTGATTCCGATCATTCCGTGTCCGATCCCCATTCGTCGCGGTTGCGGTCGGCGAACCGGCAACCTACCCTCCGGCGCTTCGCTTTCGGGCGAGTATCGCCCAATTCCACGCAGGACCATCGTTTCAATGACCGCCCCCTTGTTCAAGGGCGTGATCACCGCCCTGATCACACCACTTCGTGACGGAAAGGTGGACGAAGCCGCCTTCGCCACGCTGCTCGAACGCCAGATCGCCGCAGGAGTTCACGGCGTCGTGCCGATGGGCACGACCGGAGAGAGCGCCTCGCTGCATCTTGAGGAGCATCAACGGGTTGTCGAACTGTGTGTGCAGATCGCGGCCGGTCGCGTGCGCGTCATCGCGGGCGCGGGATCGTCCTCGACGGACAAGGCCATCGATCTGGTCCGGCACGCCAAGACCGTCGGCGCCGACGGCGCCCTGGTGGTGACGCCCTACTACAACCGCCCCTCGCAGGCGGGCATGGCGGCGCACTTCGAGGCGATCGCCGAGGCCGTCCAGCTGCCGATCCTGCTGTACAACGTCCCCGGCCGCACCGGCGTCGATCTGGCCAACGAGACCGTGGCCCGGCTCGCCGCCCATCCGAACATCGTCGGCATCAAGGACGCCACCGGCGACCTGGCGCGCGTCAGCTGGATGCGGGCCAACATCGATGGCCAGTTCGACCTGATCTCGGGCGATGATCCCAGCTACCTCGGCTATCACGCCCACGGCGGCGTCGGGGTGATCTCGGTGACGTCCAACGTCGCGCCGGAAGGCATGGTCGCCCTGCACGAGGCCGCACAGGCCGGCGACTACGCCGGCGCGCGCCAGTGGCAGGACCGTCTGATCGGCCTGCACAAGGGCCTGTTCCTGGACAATTCGCCGTCGCCCACCAAATACGCCCTCTCGCGTCTGCAGCTGTGCACCGAGGAGGTCCGCCTCCCGCTCGCCCCGACCGCCGACGCCGTGAAGCCCGCGATCGACCGCGCGATGGCCGACGCCGGGCTCTGACAGGACTGAAGGGCTGATGGCCTCCGACAAACCCAAGATGAAGGTGATCGCCGAGAACCGGCGGGCGAAGTTCGACTACTTCCTCGAGGACTACACCGAGGCGGGCATCGCCCTGCTCGGAACCGAGATCAAGGCGCTGCGCGACGGCCGGGCCAACATCGCCGAATCCTATGCGGCGGTGGAGGGCAGGGAGATCGTGCTCGTGAACGCCGACATCCCGCCGTACAAGCAGGCCAACCGGTTCAACCACGAGCCGCGCCGGCACCGGAAGCTGCTGCTGCACCGCAAGCAGATCGACAAGTTCATCGGCGCCGTCCAGCGCGACGGCCAGACGATCATCCCGGTCCGGCTCTATCTGAACGAGGCGGGCAAGGCGAAGCTCGAGATCGCCCTGGCCAAGGGCAAGAAGCTGCACGACAAGCGCGAGGCCAGCGCCGAGCGCGACTGGCAGCGCGACAAGGCGCGCCTGATGAAGGAGCGGGGCTGACCTGCTCCTTCGCCGGCGATCAGCCGTTGAACGGAATGGCGTCCAGAACACCCGGCGCGGCGGCCGGCGCATAGGCGTCGACACCGCCCGGGCCGAGCGACGGCTTCAGCAGCGGCTGAAGCAGGAATCCTGCCGCGGTCAAAGCGGCGGCGACCAGCAACGCGACCAGCGCGGTTCTCCGTTCACGGGGGGAGAAGACCCCGTCACCCCTGTTCATGACAGCCTCCAAAGCTGCCGGATCAACGTCGCCGATGAGGGGGCGTTCCGTGTTTCCCGATCACGGTTTTACGGCGCGTGATTCGCGTGGCAGGAGAGCCACACCGGCCGCAGAGTGAGCCGCCCGACGCCCGATGAGCGGCGCGTTTGGCGCTTTGTCGGTGGGGTTGCAACCGTGGCTCCCGATCTCCATCGGGCGCGAAGTGGAGGGGCGTATGAACATGATATCGCTGGCCGTCATCGGTCTGCTTGCGGGAACCAGCCCCGCGCAATCCGGGCAGGTCTGGAGCTTCGTTACCCAGACCGACACCGTCGTGATGGGCGTGGATCGGACCTCGGTCCGGAAGGTCGGTGATGAAGCCACCTTCATGATGCTCAACGCCTGGAACGGAAACCCGGCGGCCGCCTACGCCATCACGACGATAAGGTTGGACTGCGCCGCCCGCACTCTTCGGATCGGAGAGCGCCGAAGCTATGATGCAACAGGAGCCGAAACAGGTCTGTTCACCAGGGAAGGCCCGGCCATGCCGGTCGAGCCCGGATCGACCATGTCCAAGGTCGCTGCTGCGGTGTGCAATGACGTCTGGCCGGCGGGCCACGATTCCACCTCGACAAGCTTCGAGTTCTATCAGCGGTCCATGTCGGCGTTGCCCCCCGGAAACTAGGCGGGTCTTGCATTGATCTCCGGTTCAGCCGCGTTCATCTCTCAACGACGTCCCGCCTGAGTGCCGCGGCCGCCCGATTTCCGGCAGCAGGTCATTCAGATCGACAAACAGGTCCGCCTGCCGCCGGAGTTCATCGGCGATCTGCGGCGGCTGGCTCTTCACCGTCGAGACCACGGTCACCTTGACCCCCTTGGCCTGCACCGCCTGCACCAGGCGCCGGAAATCCCCGTCGCCCGAAAACAGCACCACGTGGTCCAGCCGGGGTGCCAGCTCCAGCATGTCGACCGCGATCTCGATGTCCATGTTTCCCTTGGTCCGGGTATGGCCCTGCGCGTCGGTGAACCGCTTGACCGGCTTCTTCACGACGGTGAAGCCGTTGTAGTCCAGCCAGTCGACCAGCGGCTTGATCGGCGAGAACTCCTCGCCCTCGACCACGGCGGTGTAATACAGCGCGCGGACCAGATCGCCCTTCGCGCGATACATCTCGACGAGCTTGCGGAAATCGAGGTCAGTATTCAGGGCCTTGGAGGCGGAGTAGAGGTTGGCTCCGTCGATGAACAGGGCGGTGCGGTCGGACGGATTGGGCGTCATGGAAAAGGCTTCCTCTGAAAAAGGCGTCCCGCTCCCCGTCGAAATAGACGGCGAACCCGATGCGGACACCGCCGTCATCGTCGCGCTGGGCTGCAATGACAAGGGGCCGTGGAGCGACTGCCGCGAGGCGCTGGAGGCGGCGCTGGCCCGCTTTCGGACCGAAGGGATCGACATCGTCGCCCGGTCGTCCTGGTGGAGTTCGGCCGCCTGGCCGGACCCGACCGACCCTCCGTTCCTGAACGGCGTCGTCATGGTGCGGACCGAGCACGACGCCCACGCCCTGATGGCGGCGCTCGGCCGGATCGAGGACGCCTTCGGTCGCCAGCGGTCCGTCGCCAACGCGCCCCGGACGCTCGACCTCGATCTGATCGCCTACGGCCGTCTGACCGGCGACCTGGACGGCCTGATCCTGCCGCATCCACGCGCCTGGCAACGCCTGTTCGTGATGGGACCGCTCGCGGAGATCGCGCCGGACTGGATCCATCCGGACAAGGGCGAGACCGCGCGGGCGCTGGCCCGGGCCCCCACGGTCGGGACGGACGCCACGCCGGTCGGGGGAGGGCGCTGACGCGGCGGCGTTACAGGCATTCGCCGGACAGGCGAGGTTGATCTGGTCCTGATCATCGCCTATCCGCTGGCCGAAAGGGCCCGCTGACGCCGTATTTGCGCCTATGTGGCGTTGCACAAGCGCGCCCGCATCTATATTTTGCGCGGTCGTACCCCGCGTCCGAGGAAATTCATGGCCCGCGTCACTGTCGAAGATTGCATCGAGAAGGTGCCGAACCGTTTTGGTCTGGTTCTGCTGGCCGGTCACCGCGCCCGCAACATCGCCAACGGCGCCGCCCTGACGATCGACCGTGACAACGACAAGAACCCGGTCGTCGCCCTGCGCGAACTGGCGGACGACACCGTCCAGCCGGACGACCTGCAGGAAAACATCATCACCACGCTGCAGCGTGTCGATGAGCGGACCGAGGCCGAGGATGAGGCGGAAACCGTCGCCCTGCTGGCCGAACCGCAGCACATGAACATGGCTGAAGCCGAGCTGATCCGTGCGCTGCAAAGCGACCGCGACGGCGGGCAGGAGGAGCGATACTGACGGCCGACCCCGCCAACGGTATCACCATCCTGCCGGCGCGGCAGTCCGCGCCGACCCCTGAAGCTGCCAATCTGAACGACCCCGACGGCGCGGCTCCGGTCAAGACCCCGGAGCCCGCGCGCAGCAAGGTGCTGCGCCAGTTCGAACTGGTTGAGGCGGTTCGCGCCTATGACCCGACCGCGGACGAGAACCTTCTCAACCGCGCCTACGTCTATGCGATGAAGATGCACGGCTCGCAGCTGCGGGCCTCGGGTGATCCCTACTTCGCCCACCCGATCCAGGTCGCGGGCATCCTGACGGACTACCGGCTGGACACGGCCACCATCGTCACGGCCCTGCTGCACGACGTGGTCGAGGACACCTCGGCCACCCGGGACGACATCGCCCGCATGTTCGGCGAGGAGATCGCCGTCCTCGTCGAGGGCGTGACCAAGCTGTCGCGGCTCGAGCTCCAGGCCGAGCACACCCGGCAGGCGGAGAACCTGCGCAAATTCATTCTCGCCATCAGCAGGGACGTGCGCGTCCTGCTGGTGAAACTGGCCGACCGTCTGCACAACATGCGGACGCTCCAGTACGTGAAGCCCGAGAAGCGCGAGCGCATCAGCCGCGAGACGCTGGAAGTCTATGCGCCGCTGGGCCGCTCCATCGGCATCCACTCCATCGCCTCCGAGCTGGAGGAGCTGGCCTTCACCTTCCTGAACCCGACCGCCAAGACCGCCATCGAGCGGCGGCTGGAGGCGTTGAAGCTGGAGCACGGCCGGGCCATCGGCGGGGTGTCGCGCGAGGTCGAGCGGGTCCTGCAGGAGGCCGGGGTCAACGCCCGGGTCGTCGGGCGGGAGAAGACGCCCTACTCGATCTGGCGCAAGCTGCAGCGCAAGTCGGTCGGCTTCTCGTCCCTATCCGACATCTACGGCTTCCGCGTGATCGTCGAGGCCGAGGACGACTGCTACCGCGCACTCGGCGTGATCCATCGCGCCTGGCCGATGGTGCCGGAGCGGTTCAAGGATTTCATCTCGACGCCCAAGTCGAACAACTATCGCTCCCTGCACACGACCGTCGTCGGTCCCTCGGGCCTGCGCATCGAGATGCAGATCCGCACCGAGGCCATGGATCGCGTGGCCGAGGACGGGGTGGCGGCGCACTGGGCGTACAAGAACCATTCCTACGGCTTCGACCGCGAGGCCATGGCCCGCGACGGCGGCCGCGACCCGCTGCAGAACCTGCGCCACCTCGTGCAGGTGATCGAGCATGGCGAAGGCGGCGAGGACTGGGTCGAGCACGCCAAGCTGGAGATGTACCTCGACCAGGTCTTCGTCTTCACGCCCAAGGGGTCGCTGATCACCCTGCCGCGCGGCGGCATGCCGCTGGACTTCGCCTACGCCGTCCATACCGAGGTCGGCGATTCCGCCGTCGGAGTGAAGGTCAACGGCGAGCTGAAGCCGATGCGCACCCAGCTCCAGAACGGCGACGTGGTCGAGATCATTCGCGGCGCCAAGCGCGAGATTCCGGCGGACTGGCGCTCCCTGACCGTGACCGGCCGCGCCCGCTCGGCCATCCGTCGTCACATCCGCACGTCCGAACGCGGCGAGTTCCAGAAGCTGGGCCGGGCGACCCTCGAGCAGACGCTTTCGCGCGCAGGCAAGACCATGGCCGAGGTCTCGCTCAAGCCCGCGATCGAGACCCTCGCCGTCGAAAATGATGACGACCTGTTCGAGGCGATCGGCCGTGGGCGTCTGTCGGCCGCCAAGGTCGGCGAGACCCTGTTCCCCGCGCTGAAGGGGCGGCTGAAGGCCGGGCCGGACCGCAAGCGGATCGCCGATGACCAGGCCCGCCTGTTCGTTCGCGGCGGCGGCCTGACCCCGGGCGTCAGCGTTCACTTCGGCCAGTGCTGCTCGCCGGTCCCGGGCGACCGGATCGTGGGCATCATGGAGCCGGACGTGGGCCTGACGGTCCACACCATCGACTGTCAGCGTCTGGCCGACTTCGCCGATGACGACTCGGTCTGGCAGGACCTTCAGTGGACCCCGCAGGCCGAGCAAGGCGCCGTCGCCGCGGCCCGCTTGCGCGCCACGATCAGGAACGCGCCCGGCGTGCTGGGCCAGGTCGCCACCCTGATCGGTGAAGCCGGCGGAAACATCCTGAACCTGGTCATGAGCCACCGGCAGCAGGACTTCTTCGACGTCGAGATCGACGTGGAGGTGGAGGACGCCCGCCACGCCACGATGATCATGGCCGCCCTGCGCGCCAATCCGTCCGTGGAGTCTGTGGAGCGCGCCCGCGGGTGAGTGAAGAGCGTCCCTCCAACGCCGCCCAGTTGGCGTCGCCGTCCTACCGAATCGCCGCGCTGGATCAGGACTTCGTGCTCAGCGAGGCGATGCGCGGCGCCCGCTTCCTGATGGAGTACGAGAAGGCCGAGCAGGCGCTGAAGGCCTGGGGCGTTCGCTCCACCATCGTCGTCTTCGGCAGCGCCCGCGTGGGCGAGGACGCCGGTCCGAACCACGCCCGCTGGTACGCCGAGGCGCGCAAATTCGGTCGCATCGCCTCCGAACGGGGCGGGGCCATGCGCGGCGATGTCGGCCACCCGCGCGACAACGTCATCGCCACCGGCGGAGGGCCGGGCATCATGGGCGCCGCGAACCGGGGCGCCCACGACGTCGGCGCGCCGTCGATCGGCTTCAACATCACCCTGCCGCACGAGCAGGAGCCCAATCCCTGGTCGACGCCGGAGCTGACCTTCCGCTTCCACTACTTCGCCATGCGCAAGATGCATTTCGCCATGCGGGCCAATGCGCTGGTGGTCTTCCCGGGCGGCTTCGGCACCTTCGACGAACTGTTCGAGATCCTGACCCTGCGCCAGACCGGCAAGGAGCGGGCGATCCCCATCGTGCTGGTGGACGAGGCCTACTGGAAAGCTGTCGTCGGCTTCGACGCCCTGGTCGAGCACGGCATGGTCGCCCCGGCCGACCTCGAGCTGATCAGCTTCGCCGAGGACGCCGAGGGCGCCTGGGCCGAGCTTCTGGCGCGCGGCCTGAACCCCGGCGGTGAAAACAGCACCGATCCGCATCAACCGGCCCTTCAAAGCGGGACGGCTAGAGAGTAGGGGAGGGGCATGACCTCCGAAGACGTTCTCAACGAATTCCGCGACGCTGGCGCCCTGCGAGAAGGCCACTTCGTCCTCTCGTCCGGCCTGCACAGCCCGACCTTCCTGCAGAAGAACCTCGTCTTCATGGACGCGGAACGCTGTGGCCGCCTGTGCAGGGCGCTGGCCGAGAAGATCACGGCCGCCGTCGGCCCGGTCGACGTGGCCATCTCGCCCGCCGTGGGCGGGATCATCCCGGGTTACGAGACCGCCCGCTGGCTGAAGGTCCCTTCGATGTACGTCGAGCGCGTCGACGGCGAGTTCAAGCTGCGTCGCGGCTTCCACGTCGAGCCGGGCCAGAAGGTCGTGATGGTCGAGGACATCGTCACCACGGGCCTGAGCTCGCGCGAATGCATCGCCGCCATCAATGCGGCCGGCGGTGAAGTCGTCGCCGCGGCCTGCATCGTCGACCGCTCGGGCGGCCGCGCCGACGTCGGCGTGCCCCTGATCGCCCTGGCGACGCTGGACGTGCCCGCATACCCCGCCGACGCCCTGCCGCCCGAACTGGCCGCCATCCCGGTCGAGGACCCGGGCAGCCGCCGGCTTTCGAAGTAGGGGCGGGACGATGTCCGGTCCCGTTCGCCTGGGGGTCAACATCGATCACGTCGCGACCGTGCGGAACGCACGCGGCGGCGTTCATCCGGACCCGGTCCGCGCCGCCCGTGAAGCTCTGGCGGCCGGAGCCGACGGCATCACCGCCCACCTGCGCGAGGATCGCCGGCACATCACCGACGCCGACATCGCCGCGCTGAGCGACCTGTGCGCGAACGCGGGCAAGCCGCTGAACCTCGAGATGGCCGTCACCGACGAAATGCTGGCCATCGCCCTGCGCCACCGCCCGCACGCCGCCTGCCTGGTGCCGGAGCGGCGCGAGGAGGTCACGACCGAGGGCGGTCTGGCCGTCGCCGGTCACGAGGCCCGGATCGAGCCCGTGGTGCGCAGCCTGTCCGAAGCGGGCGTGCGGGTGTCGCTGTTCATCGAGCCCTCGGCCGATCAGGTCCGCGCCGCCGCCGCGGTCGGAGCCCAGGTGGTCGAGTTCCACACCGGCCGCTACTGCCACCTGTCCGGCGATGATCGCGCCGTCGAGTTCGAGCGGCTGCAATCCGCCGCGAGCCTGGCCGTCGATCTCGGGCTGGAAGTCCACGCTGGCCACGGCCTCGACTACGGAACCGCCGCCGAAATGCTGGCCATCGCCGAGGTTCGCGAACTGAACATCGGCCATTTCCTGATCGGCGAGGCCGTGTTCATCGGCCTGACCCCGGCCATCCAGCGGATGCGGGCCGCGATGGACGCCGCGTCATGATCCTGGGCGTCGGCGCCGATCTGTCGGACATCCGGCGGATACAGGAGACGCTGGATCGCTTCGGCGACCGCTTCAAGGAGCGGTGCTTCACCGAGCTGGAGCGCACCCGGTCGGATCGCAAGCCTGACCCCGCCTGGAGCTACGCCAAACGCTTCGCCGCCAAGGAAGCCTGCGCCAAGGCGCTGGGCACCGGGATGCGGGCCGACGTCTACTGGCGCGACATGGGGGTGGTGAACCTGCCCTCCGGCCAGCCCACCCTGGCGCTGACCGGACATGCCGCCGAACACCTGGCCCGGATGACGCCCCCCGGACATACCGTCCGTATCCATCTGACTCTCAGCGACGAGCACCCGTACGCCCTGGCCTTCGTCGTGATCGAAGCCTTGCCCGGGGCTTAATCACGTTATACCGCTTTGGCCGCTGAAAGACCGCGTCGGCGGCTGGGGGATGAGACGAAGATGAGCGACGAGCACAAGCCGCACGACGACCACGCCCACGATGCGGGTCACGATGCCGGCCATGACAACGCCCACGACGCCGCGCACGGTGGCGATCACGGGCACGGCCATGCCGATGATCATGGGCACGGTCACGACGCCCACGCGGCGCCGGCCGAGCCGCACCACGAGGAATCGGCGCACGCCGAAGAGACCCCTTCGCACGACGACCATGGCCACGCTGATGCGGCGGCGCATGACGATCACGCCGCCCCGACCGAGGCGGCCGCCCACCACGACGACCACGATACTCACGCCGCACCGGCCCATGACGAACCGGCCCATGACGCGCCGGCGCACGCCGAGGCCGCTCATGGCGACCACGGGCATGACGACCACGCCGGTCACGAGGCTCACGCCTCGGATGAGCACGCCGCTCCCGCCGAAACCCACGACGATCATGCGCACCACGACGCCCATCACGAGCCCGCTCACGTCGAACCGGAAACGGTCGCGGCCGCTGCTGCCGTGACCGCCGCCGCCGCGACGGCCGCCCAGCCCGAGAAGCGTCCCGTGTGGAGCGATTCCGGCGACGCCCCCTTCGAGGACGTCGATGCGACGCCCGTCTACGCCCGCACGAAGAAGGACAAGAAGGCGAAGAAGGCCTCCGGCGGCCTGTTCGGCGAGATCTGGGAGATCGCCAAGACCATCGCCGTCGCCCTGCTGATCGCCTTCGTCCTGCGGACGATCGCCTTCCAGCCCTTCACCATCCCGTCGGCCTCGATGGAGCCGAACCTGTACCAGGGCGACTACATCGTCGTGTCCAAATGGTCGTACGGCTATTCGAAGCACTCGATCCTGGGCAGCCCGTCGATCTTCGACGGCCGCATCCTGGATCGCGCGCCCAAGCGCGGCGACATCGTCGTCTTCAAGCTGCCGAGCGACAACAAGACTGACTACATCAAGCGCCTGATCGGTCTGCCGGGCGACCGGATCCAGATGATCAACAACGTGCTGCACATCAACGGCGCGCCCGTGCGTGACGTGGTGGTGTCGGCCCAGGACCTGACCGACGCCTTCGGTCGTCCGCTCATCCAGGCGGACGAGACCTTCCCGGACGGCTCCAGGACCTTCCGCGTGCAGGACTTCGGCCCGGGCAACCTGCTGGACGACACCCCGGTGTTTGAAATCCCGGCCGGCTACTACTTCATGATGGGCGACAACCGCGACAACTCGGTCGACAGCCGTGTCGACCCGTCGCAGAGCGGCGTCGGCCTTGTCCCGGCCGAGAACCTGATCGGCAAGGCCGAGATCATCCTGTTCTCGTGGAACGAGGGCGCCTCGCTGCGCAATCCGGTGTCCTGGTTCACCAAGGTGCGCCTGAGCCGCTGGTTCAAAGTCCTGCATTGATGACGGACCGCCGGGCCGAGGCTGTTCGTGCGCTCACGCGCAACCTCGGCCATGACTTCGCCGACCCGGGCCTGCTGGAACAGGCCCTGACCCACGCCAGCGTGGGCGAGGGGGCTGAACGCGACGCTCGCGGACGGCCCTTCGTCGACAACCAGCGCCTCGAGTTCCTGGGCGACCGGGTTCTGGGCCTGCTGGTCGCCGACCGGCTGATGCGCGATTTCCCCGAGGCGGATGAGGGCGACATGTCCGCCCGCCTGCACGCCCTGGTCGACAAGGCCGCCTGCGCCCGCGTCGCCGAACGCCTGGGCGTCGGCCCGGCCATGCGCCTGTCCCCCGGCGAGGCCAAGCAGGGCGGGCGCCGCCGGGAGGGCGTTCTCGGCGACGCCATGGAGGCGATCCTCGCGGCCCTCTGGCTGGACGGCGGCATCGAAACGGCCCGAAAGGTCTTCGACCACGCCTGGCAGCCCGAGTTCGCCGCCAACCCGAAAAAGGCCCTGACCAACCCGAAATCCGCCCTGCAGGAGTGGGCGCTGGGCCAGGGACGGGCGCTTCCGACCTACCGGATTGTCGAGCGAACGGGCTCCGATCACGCGCCGACATTCACTGTCGAAGCAAGCGTAGCCGGATATCCGCCCTTGACCGCACAGGGGCGATCACGTCAGGACGCGGAGAAAGCGGCCGCGACGGCCCTTCTCCAACGTGAAGGCGTGATTTGACCGAGATCCAGAACCAGCGCGCAGGCTTCGCCGCCATCATCGGCGCCCCCAACGCGGGCAAGTCCACGCTGGTCAACCGATTGACCGGGACCAAGGTCTCGATCGTCACCCAGAAGGTGCAGACCACGCGCTTCCCCGTGCGCGGCATCGCCATCTACGGCGACGCCCAGATCGTGCTGGTCGACACCCCCGGGATCTTCAGCCCGCGTCGCCGTCTGGATCGCGCCATGGTCGCCTCGGCCTGGGGCGGAGCGGATGACGCCGACATCGTGGTGCACCTGATCGACGCCGCCTCGCACATCGCCGCCGAGGGCAAGGACGGCACGGCCGCCGACCGTCGCTCGGCCGAGGACACCGAGACCATCATCGCGGCCCTCAAGGAAGCCGGGAAGCAGGTCATCCTCGCCCTGAACAAGATCGACGGCATGCGTCGGGACACTCTGCTGGCCCTGTCGCAGTCGCTGTACGACACCGGCGTCTACAGCGAGGTCTTCATGATCTCCGCCCTCAGCGGCGACGGGGTCGATGATCTGGGCCAGCGGCTGGCCGAGGCCATGCCGGAAGGTCCCTGGCTCTATCCCGAGGACCAGTCCGCCGACGTGCCGATGCGCGTGCTGGCCGCCGAGATCACGCGCGAGAAGGTCTATCTGCGCGTCCACGAGGAGCTGCCGTACTCGGCCGCCGTCGAGACCACCTCGTTCGAGGACAAGCCGGACGGGTCGGCCCGGATCGAACAGACCATCTATGTCGAGCGCGAGAGCCAGCGCCCGATCGTCCTGGGCAAGGGCGGCCAGACCCTGAAATGGATCGGCCAGAAGGCGCGCGAGGAGCTGACCGAGCTTCTGGACCGTCAGGTCCATCTGTTCCTGACGGTGAAGGTCGATCCCAAGTGGCAGGACAGCCGCGCCCTGTATGCCCAGTTCGGGCTGGACTACGACGTCTGAGAGTTCGGGTTCCTTGTTCCACGTCCCCCGTCGCGCCGGAAACCACCCCCGGCTGGCAATCGGCTTCCTGATCGCCGTCGTGCTCGCCGCCGGCGGGCTGGGCGGTTGGGCCATGCTGCGCAAGCCGTCGTCCCCGGCGGAAACGGTCTCCGCCCCGCTGCCGCCGCGGCCGCCGCTGGTGGTGGTCGAGGACCTGCCCGGGCTGAAGGAACAGCTGGATCGCTGGGGCGCCTCCGGACAGTTCACCGGCGGCGTGCTGGTGGCCAAGGGCGATCAGGTTCTCTACCGGCAGGTCCATGGCTGGGCGGATCGCAGCCTGATGAAGCCGCTGGAACTGAACTCACGGTTCCGGCTCGCCTCGGTCAGCAAGCAGTTCACCGCCGCCGCCATCCTGCGCCTGCAGGACGAGGGCAAGCTGTCGGTGGACGACCCGGTCTGCAAATACATCCAGCCGTGTCCGGCCGCCTGGGCGTCGATCCGGCTGCATCACCTGCTGTCGCACACCTCCGGCATCCCCGACCTGATGGCCCGGCCCGGCTGGGGGCTCCGCCGCGTGACCCCGGCGACCCCGGAAGAGCTGACCGCCGACTCCATGCGCTTCGGCCTCCAGTTCGCGCCGGGCAGCAAGGTCCGGTACGACAACGCCGGCTACAACCTGCTCGGCGCCGTGGTGGAGAAGGTGTCGGGCCTGGGCCTGCACGACTTCCTGCAGGAAGCCTTCTTCAAGCCGCTGGGCATGACCGACACCGGCTATGACGACGGCGTGTCCGATGTCGTCATGGGCTACGCCAACCTCGCCGGCGGTCCCACGCCCCAGCCGGACGCCAACGTCAGCATCATCTATGGCGCGGGCGCGCTGTATTCGACGCTGGACGATCTGCTGATCTGGGAACGCGCCCTGCATCGGGGGCATCTGCTGTCGGCGCAAAGCTATCAGCAGATGATCGCCGACCACGCCCCGGCCGACACGCCCGACGAACGCGGCAAGCCGCGTCGCCTGTGGGGCTACGGCGTCTATGAGAAGGAACTGGGCCTGCAGGTACGGCCCTCGTTCGCCGACAACCAGATATTCCACACCGGCAGTTGGTCCGGCTTCCGCAATCTGATGACCTATCAGCCGGACGAGGACGTCACCGTGATCGTCCTGTCGAACAACTATCACCAGCGTGAGGCGGTCTTCCTGCTGTCCCAGCAGGGCATGGCCGAGGCTCTGGGCCGGGACTTCCCGAGAGCTGTCTCCCGCTAGGACCGGCGGTCCTCGCGGGCCCAGCGTTCACGGCGCGCCAGTTCGGCGGGACCGGGGTCCTGTTCGGCGAAGGAGCCGGTCGGGACCTCGCCGGCGCGGCGATAGCGGTTCACCACCACGCCGCTGTCCGATCGGATGCTCTTCTCCAGCGTCCAGGCCCGGGGACTGGAGCCGGCGTCGAACAGCCGCTTTCCCCGCCCCAGGATGATCGGGAAGGTGAGGGTGGTCAGCTCGTCGATCAGATCCGCCGCCAGCAGCGCGTGGACCAGCTCGCCGGAGCCCTGGATCAGGAGGTCGCGGCCTTCGCTGGCCTTCAGCGCCCTTACGGCCGCCGCGACCTCGCCCTCCAGCCGATGGCTGTGCGCCCAGCTCATCGGCGTCTCCGGCCCGGCGGCGACGTATTTGTTGATGGCGTTGAAGGTGCGGCCGATCTCGTCGTCCATCGTCGGCCAGTAGGCGGCGAAGATCTCGTAGGTCCGCCGTCCCAGCAGGAGATCGTAGTCCTGCCCCATCGCCTCGCCCATCAGCCCCCCGGACGTCTCATCGAAATGGGGCCAGACCCAGCCGCCGAAACCGAAGCCGCCGGTCGTATCCTCGTCGGGCCCGCCGGGCCCCTGCATCACGCCGTCGATGGAGATGAAGCTGGCCAGCCGGATGGTGCGCATCAGGAGACTCCGTGTGTCGGAACAGTCCGCGACCGGTCGCGCGGCGCGGCCTTGCCGGGAAGGGGCATCGGAAAATGAAACGGGGCGGCCGCAGCGACCGCCCCGTGAGTTTCAGCCCTGCGAAGGCGCCCAGTCCGCGCCCGGGACGGTGTTGACCATCCACGGCACGCCGAACCGGTCGATGAAGTTGCCGTACCCGGGCGACCAGAAGGTCTCGCCGAACGGCATCACCACCTGACCGCCTTCAGACAGTTCATCGAACCAGCGCTTCGCCTCGACGCCGTCCTCGGTGTGCAGGGTCACGTCGAAGCCGTTCCTGGGCTTGTCGATGTTCGGGGCCCAGTCGGTGTCCATGTCCGCGCCCATGATCGCCTGATCCCCGACCTCCAGCCAGGCGTGCATCAGCCAGTCCTTGTACTGGGGGCCGACAGGCATGTCGGGCGGCCCCTCGCCATAGGGGAAGGCCGCGGTGATCTTGCCACCCAGCACCTTGGCGTAGAACTCGAAGGCTTCCTTGCACTGCCCGCGGAAGCTGAGGCTCGTCACGATCTTCATGCGTCGTCTCCTCGTTGGGGACCGGTTCAGTCCCTGTTGGCCGCCAGCCAGGCCTCCAGCCGGTCGGCGGTGCTGTTCCAGCCGTGCTTGTGGCCGGTCAGACTCTGTTCGGACTTCAGCCCCTCATGGGTAAAGTCCATGTGCGTCCGCCCATCGGCGGTTTCGGTCAGGACCATGGTCACCAACGTGTCCACCGGCGGTCCGTCCTCGTGGGACTCGTCCCATTTGAAGGTGAAGACCAGCCGCTCGGGCGGGACGATCTCGCGATAGACGCCGCCCTGCCACAGGTCCTGTCCGGTGTCCGGGGAGCGCAGGCAGGCCCGCCACTCGCCGCCGACCCGCAGGTCCTGCTTCACGCTGACGGCGGGCCACTCGACCGGACCCAACCAGAGAACCATCGCTTCCGGGTTCGTCCACGCCCGCCAGACCAGGGCCCGCGGCGCGTCGAACACGCGCTGCATGTTCAGGGTCGGGCGGCCGGCGAACTCTTCGGTCAGGCTCATGGGCGGGTCCGGTCGTCGGGGAAGGTCAGTGGGTCTTCAGCAGTTCAGCCAGCTGGTCCGCGCAGGTTCCCCAGCCCTCGTGGAAGCCCATCGCCTCGTGCTGCTTCATCGTCTCGGCGTTCCAGTGGCGGGCGGTGGCGACGTATTCCGTCTTGCCGTCCGCGGTCGGGGTCAGTTCGACCGTCGCCACCATGAACGGCTGGCCCGCCGGTTTCCAGTCCGGCGTCAGCGCGTCGGTCGTGATCCAGCGCTTGCCGGGCTCGACGTGCAGGAAGACGCCGCTGTTGGGCATGAGCTCGCCATCGGGTCCGTGCATCACGAAGTTGAACACGCCACCCGGGCGCGGATCGATCTGCACGTCCGAGAGGGTCCAGGGCCGCGGCACGAACCACTGCTGCAGGATCTCGGGCGTCATCCACGCCTTCCAGATCTGCTCGGGGGTCGCGTCGATGACGCGACGCAGGGTCAGGGCGTGCTCGTGCGCCACGCCGTCGGTGTGGCAGGGGTTGGCGTCAGTGTCCTTGGCCATCGGTCGGGTCTCCCATCTGGATTTTCTGAAGGTAGGCGTCGAGGCGGTTGAAGCTGGAGTCCCAGTACCGGCGGTAATGTTCCAGCCAGTCCGCCACGGTCTTGAGCGCCTCGGGTTCGAGGCGGGCGGGCCGCCATTGCGCGGCCTTGCCCCGGCTGATCAGCCCGGCCTTCTCCAGCACCTTGAGGTGTTTCGACACCGCCGGAAGGCTCATGTCGAAGGGCTGGGCCAGCTCGTTCACGCTCGCCTCGCCCTCGGTCAGACGCGCCAGGATGGCGCGCCGGGTCGGGTCGGCGAGAGCGGCGAAGCGGACAGAGAGAAGGTCGGTTTCCATGGCGGGGCTTCGTATCTAACTGACAGGTTAAATGCACCCGGACATCCCACTTGTCAACCGTTCGGTTAAATATGCCGATGAACGGATTGAAGCGTGCATCGGTCCGGTCCCGACAAGGTGGAGGCGCCGGGGAGACCCACGCTCCGCCCAGCCGGTGATGTTCGCAGGCGACAACCGGCCTGCGCCGGGTCAACATGGCGCATCACGGGGAGAACAACGTCATGAAAGCCATCGCCGCCGTCACGCTCGCCGCCGCCCTGCTGGCCGCGCCCGCCGTGCACGCCCAGGACGCCGAGGTCGAGATCGGCCGGGTGCTGGACCAGTTGAACGTCGCCTCGACCGCCGCCGACACCGCGGCCTATTTCGGCCTGTTCACCCCGGACGCCCGCTTCATCGGCACGGACGCGACCGAGCGTTGGTCGCTGCCCGAGTTCCGCGCCTATGTGGAGCCCTATTTCTCGCAGGGGCGGGGATGGACCTATACGCCGCGCGACCGGGTCATCACGATCGCCCCGATCGACTGCCGTTGCGTGGCCTGGTTCGACGAGGTGCTGGACAACGCCAGCTACGGCGTCACCCGCGGCTCCGGCGTGCTGCGCAAGACCGCTGACGGCTGGAAGATCGAACAGTACGTCCTCAGCTTCACCATCCCGAACGAGCGCGCGCGCGCCGTGGTCGAGGCGGTTCGCGCCGGCGACTAGCGGCGCTGGCGGGACTCTTCGATCTTCCGCTCACGCGCCTCGGCCCGTTCGTCCAGCGCGTCGGAGATTTCGTCGATGCGCCGGACGTGCATGTTGAAGGCGTTCATGTCCGACGTGCTGGTGAAGGCGATCTCGCCGTACTGGACCACCCAGCGGCGGCGCTCCAGGATATCCAGCTGGGCGTCCATCTCGTCGAAGAGCATCAGGCTCAGATCGGCGCCGATTTTCGTGTCCGCCTTCTCGGCGACCACGCCGGCGTCGAACTCGCGCAGGATGATCGCGCGCCGCGGCCCCGACACCGGCAGCGCCGCGATCTCGGCGCGGGCCTGGGACCGCAGGCGGTCGTCCTCGGCCTCGGACTGGGCCACCATCTCGCGAAGGGTCTGGACCTTCCGCCGGGCGCGGGCCAGGCCGCCCGCCTCGATCAGGGCGGCCGTCTCGAAGAAGTCTTCCTTGACCAGCGCGTCACGGGCTTCACGCAGCCGCTCCGTGGCCGCATCGCGCCGCGCGTCGGCGCGGGTCCGGATGGTGTCCTGCGCCGACTGTTCGGCGCCGAACGCGGCGCCGACGACCTTCAACCCCGAGGCCGGAAGGGCGCCCGCGGCGGCGATCAGCATCATCACGCCTAGCAGGGTGACGCCGCCCGGGGTGTGACGGCGGCCGAAGACGAAGAACAGGATCAGCCAGACCAGCAGTGCGCCGGCCAGCCCTCCGATCAGCCCTACGCCGATCCCCATGACCAGATCCAGCGGCAGGTTGGCCGTTCCGGTCACCTTGGTCAGCGACTGGGCGACCGAGAAGATGAAGGCCCAGAGGAAGACGACGATCCCGCCGAACACCGGGCCCGAATAGCCCTTCCGGCGGCTCTTCTGGCGACGCGAGTTGGAAGTCGGAAAATCGGTCACCAAACGCCCCCCCGGCGAACTCTGCACCGCTCCAGCCTAGCCTACCGCAAGGCCGGCTCACAAGGCGCGGAGACGACGGGGAAAACCGACGGCTGTTCCCGGGACGTTCCACAGGCTAGATCAGGGGCATGGACTTCACCGAAGACGCCTTCGTCCTCTCCGCCCGCGCCCACGGCGACACCGGCGTGGTCGTGGACCTGTTGACCGAGGGGCAGGGGCGGCGGGCCGCCTATGTCGCAGGCGGAGCGTCCCGGAAGATGAAACCCTTCCTCCAGCCCGGCGCCCGGGTCGTGGCCGACGTCCGCGCCCGCACCAGCGAGCATCTGGGCACGGCCCGGCTTGAACCGGTAGGCGAGGGGCCCAGCGCCCTGTTCGACGATCCCCTGGCCCTCACCGGCCTCGCTGCCGCCGCCGCCGTGGCGCAGGGCGCCCTGCCGGAGCGCGAGCCGCATCCGGGCGCCTTCCTGGCGTTCGAGGCCCTGATGGGCGCCTTCATCCTGCCGGAGGTCTGGCCCGCCGTCTTCGTGCGGTTCGAGGCCGGCCTGCTGGAAGACCTCGGCTTCGGCCTGGATCTCAGCCGCTGCGCCGCCACCGGCTCGACGGATGACCTCTGCTGGGTCAGCCCCCGGACTGGTCGCGCGGTCAGTCGCGAGGCGGGCGAGCCCTATGCCGGAAAGCTTCTGAAGCTGCCCCCCTTCATGCTGGGCGCCCAGGCGGGACTGGCGGACGGCGACATCGGCGACGGTTTCGACCTGACCGGCCACTTCCTCGAGCAGTTCGTCTTCCATCCGATGGACCGGCCGCTGCCGCCCGCCCGGGTCTGGATGATCGACAAGCTGCGCGAGGCCGGCCGCCTCTAGCGCAGGCGCGCCAACGCCGTGTCCAGCTCCGCCGCCAGCATCTCCACCAGTTCGCCCGTCGGCATCGCCCGGCTCATCGGCGCGCCCTGTCCCACCCAGTTCGGCATATAGCCCGTGTCTCCCGCCGCCGTGGCCGCCGCGTTCAGCGCCTTGCCGATGTCATAGGCGAAGGGATAGGGCGCGATCCGGCTTTCCTCCGCGCGGCGCATGAAATCGTTCTCCAGTCCCCGCGCCGGGCGGCCCGAGATCGCGGCGCTGACCCGGGTGCGGCCCGCATCCTGTCCCGCCAGTTTAGCGCGATAGACGTCGCCCGCCGCGCTCTCCGGACAGGCCACGAAGGCCGTGCCCAACTGCGCCCCGGCCGCGCCGAGCGCCAGCGCCGCCGCGACACCGGCGCCGTCCATGATCCCGCCCGCCGCGATCACAGGGATATCCAGCACCGTCGCCAGCAGCCGGCTCAGGGGCAGGGTGGCGAACCGCGGATCGTCCGCCGGATCGAACACGCCGCGATGCCCGCCCGCTTCGAACCCCTGCGCCACCACCATGTCGATCCCCGCCGCCTGCGCGGCCCGGCCTTCCTCCGGCGAGGTGACGGTCGCCAGAAGCACGATCCCGACCGCCTTCAGCGCCGCGATCCGGTCCGCGTCCGGCAGGCCGAAATGGAAGCTGACCACGGCGGGCCGTTCCTCGATCAACAGAGCCAGGGCGTCATCATCCACGCGGAAGCTGCGATAAATGTTCCTCAGATCGACCGGGGGCTCCGCGCCGAACCGCGCGAACAAGGGCCTCAGGCTCTCGATCCAGTCGGCGTTTCGGGCGACATCAGCCTCCGCCGGGTCATGACAGAAGACGTTCACATTGAACGGCCCGGTCGTCAGGGTCCGGGTCGCCCGGATCGCCGCGCGAGCCTCCTCCACGCCGACCGAGCCGATGGCGACGGAGCCCAGCGCGCCCGCGTTCGTCACCGCAGCGGCCATGTCCGGCGTCGAGGTCCCGGCCATCGGGGCCTGGATGATCGGGTGACGCAGGTCCAGGCGGCGGGTGAGGGCGGTCTGCATGCTTTTCGGTCTCCAATGATCCCCAGATAGGCGGTCCCCGGACGCCTGCCAGCGCTCGGCTGCGCTAGACTTCCGTCTTCAGATTGCCGATTCGGACCCTATGAGCATCCATACGCCTCCGCCCGAGGGCGGCCGCATCGTTGACGAGCCGATGGGCGACGCGCTGTCCAAGCGCTACCTCGCCTACGCCCTGTCGACCATCACCAACCGGGCTCTCCCGGACGTCCGCGACGGTTTCAAGCCGGTGCACCGGCGCATCATGTACGCCATGCACCAGATGCGGCTGAACCCGCAGGCGGCGGCGCGGAAATGCGCCAAGGTCGTCGGCGAGGTGATGGGCTCGTACCACCCGCACGGCGACGCCTCGATCTATGACGCCCTCGTGCGTCTCGCCCAGGACTTCTCGCAGCGCTATCCGCTGGTCGACGGGCAGGGCAATTTCGGCAACATCGACGGCGATAGCGCCGCGGCCATGCGCTACACCGAGTGCAAGCTGACACCCGCCGCCGTCCTCCTGATGGAGGGCATCGACCAGAACGCCGTCGACTTCCGCTCCACCTATGACGATCAGGACGAGGAGCCGGTCGTCCTGCCGGCCGGCTTCCCCAACCTGCTGGCGAACGGCTCGTCGGGCATCGCCGTCGGCATGGCCACCTCGATCCCGCCGCACAACGTCGGCGAACTGATCGACGCCTGCCACCTGCTGCTCGAAAAGCCCGAGGCGACGACCGAGGAACTGGTCCAGATCGTCCCGGGCCCGGACTTCCCGACCGGCGGTGTCGCCGTCGAAGGGCACGCCTCGATCCTGGACGCCTATGAGACCGGCCGCGGCGGCGTGCGCCTGCGCGCCCGCTGGGAAAGCGAGGACCTGGGGCGCGGCGTCTGGCGCATCGTGATCACCGAGATCCCGTACCAGGTCCAGAAGTCCAAGCTGATCGCCGATCTGGCCGACCTGATCGAGAACAAGAAGGCCCCGCTTCTGGCCGATGTCCGCGACGAGTCGGCCGAGGATATTCGCCTCATCCTTGAGCCCAAGTCCCGGACGGTTGAACCTGAAGTTCTTATGGAAAGCCTGTTCAAGCTTTCCGACCTGGAGGTTCGCTTCCCGATCAATATGAACGTGCTGGACGGCACCGGCACCCCGCGGGTGCTCGGCCTGAAAGCCTGCCTCCAGGCCTTCCTGGATCATCGCCGCGAGGTCCTGATCCGCCGCGCCCAATGGCGGATCGAGCGCGTCGAGAAGCGCCTGCACCTGTTGGAAGGCCTGCGGATCGTCTTCCTGAACCTCGACGAGGTCATCCGGATCGTCCGCGAGGAAGAACAGCCCAAGGCCGTCCTGATCGCGCGCTTCGGCCTGACCGAGATGCAGGCCGACTACATCCTCGACACCCGCCTGCGTCAGCTGGCGCGGATCGAGGAGATGGCGATTGAGAACGAATTCAAGGAACTGTCGGAAGAACTTGCCAACCTGCAGTCGCTGTCGACCTCGCCGGCGAAGCAGTGGAAGCAGATCGGCAAGGACCTCGAGGCCGTCCGCAAGGCCCTGATCTCTCCGCGCCGCACGACCATTTCCGAAGCCGTCGACACCTCGGCCTTCGCCCCGGTCGAGGCCTTCATCCCGCGTGAGGCGATCACCGTCATCCTGTCGGAACGCGGCTGGATCCGCGCCGCCAAGGGCAAGGTCGATGATCCGTCGGAGCTGAAGTTCAAGGAAGGCGACAGCCTGGCCTTCCTCGTCCCGGCCTACACCACGGACAAGCTGCTGATCGCCGCCTCGGACGGCCGTATCTTCACCGTCGGGGCGGACAAGCTCGCCTCCGGTCGCGGCCACGGCGAGCCGCTGCGCCTGATGATCGAGCTCGACGAGAAGGCCGAGATCATCAACCTGCTGGCCCACCAGCCGGGCGGCAAGCTGCTGATCGCCTCGAAGGCCGGCTACGGCTTCGTCGCCCCGGAGGACGACCTGCTGGCCCAGAAGCGCGGCGGCAAACAGGTGCTGAACGGCGACCTGCTGGCGGCCCTGCGCGTCACCGGTGATCACGTCGCCACCATCGGCGAGAACATCAAGGCGCTGATCTTCTCCCTCGCCGAACTGCCCGAAATGGGCCGCGGCAAGGGCGTGAAGCTGCAGAACTTCAAGCAGGGCGGTCTGGTCGACGTGGCGGTGTTCAACGCCGAACAGGGACCGGAATGGGCCGACGGCGGCGGCCGTCGCCGCAACTGGCCCGACTGGAAGGACTGGCTCGGCAAGCGCGCCCAGGCCGGCCGTCAGGGGCCGCGCGGCATGCGCAAATTCCGCTGACCATCCGCAGGTGACGCCGATTTCATTATCGAGCGGGGCCGTATCGCGCGATAATCACCACTGACCGGACGTCCGGTCGATTGGAGACCTACATGCTGACCTGGATCATCATCGGCGTCATCGTTCTGGTGCTGCTGTTCGTCGTCATCGGCGGCTACAACAAGCTCGTCGCGCTGGACCAGCGCGCGGACCAGTCGTTCGCCGACATCGACGTGCAGCTGAAGCAACGCCAGGACCTGATCCCGAACCTGGTCGAGACCGTGAAGGGCTACGCGACGCACGAGCGCGGCACCCTGGACGCCGTGACCGCCGCCCGCGCGGCCGCCGCCGGCGCCACCTCGGTCAACGACAAGGTCGCCGCCGAGAACATGCTGACCGGCGCCCTGGGCCGCCTGTTCGCCGTGTCCGAGGCCTATCCGGACCTCAAGGCCAACACCAACTTCCAGCAGCTCTCCGCCGAGCTGTCGGACATCGAGAACAAGCTCGCCGCCGCCCGCCGCTTCTTCAACAGCGCCGTCAGCGAGTTCAACGCCGTCCGTCGCCAGTTCCCGACCGTCCTGTTCGCCGGCCTGTTCGGCTTCGCGTCGGACAAGCCGTTCTTCGATCTGGGCGAGGGCGAGCGCGCCGCCCTGAACGCCGCCCCGCCGCAGGTGAAGTTCTAAGTCACGATCATGGGCGCCGTCGGGCTCCAGACCCACATCTGGGCGAACAACACCCGGTCGATCCTGCTGCTGGCGACCTTCCCCATCCTGGTGGGCTTCATCCTGTACGGGGTGCAGCTGATCCTGATGGGGATCGGCGTCCTGCCGGGCACGGGCAAGGCGCTGGTCGACGACATGGCCCTCGCCGCATCCTGGCTCGGCTGGACCGTTCCGGCGGCCTTCGTGATCGCCGGCATCTGGTTCGCCATCGCCTATTTCGGCAGCCAGACCATGGTCGACATGCTGACCGGCGCCCGCAAGGTCGAGCGCCGGACCGAGCCGGAGCTCTACAACCTGCTCGAAAACCTGGCGATCTCGCGCGGGCTGCGCACCCCGACCCTGCGGGTGATCGACAGCGACAGCCTGAACGCCTTCGCCACCGGCCTGCACGAAGGCCAGTACAGCGTCACCGTCACCCGCGGGCTGGTCCAGCAACTGACCCGCGACGAACTCGAGGCCGTGCTGGCCCACGAACTGACCCACGTCATCAACAAGGACGTGCGGACCATGATGATCGCCTCGATCTTCGCGGGCATCATCAGCGTCATCGCCGAGATGGTCTTCCGGGGTCTGCTCTATTCCGGCGGGCGTCGTCGGAGCAGCGAGGACAACAAGAACGCCATGCCGCTGATCCTGATCGGCATCGGCTTCGCCGTCGTCGGTTTCCTGCTGGCCATCGTCATCCGCATGATGCTGTCGCGCACCCGGGAGTATGTGGCCGACGCCGGGGCGGTCGAACTGACCAAGAACCCGGACGCCATGATCTCGGCGCTGCGCAAGGTCGAGGGGCGCTCCAGCCTCAAGGGCCCGGACGAACTGCAGCAGCTGTTCCTCGACAACCAGCCGGACGGCGTCGGTCTGGAAGGCCTGTTCGCCAGCCACCCGCCGATCCAGAAGCGGATCGACGCCCTGGTGAAGTTCGGGGGAGGGCGGGACGCCGGTCCGTGGGAAGCCCAGCCCTACGAGACCTCTGTCCCCTCGGCGGGCTAGTCCGTCAGCCGCGCCCAGCCGAAGCGGGTCAGCTGTTCCATCGGCCGGAACGAGGCCTTGTAGTCCATCTTCTGCGAACCGCGGACCCAGTAGCCCAGATAGACGTAGGGCAGGCCGATCGCCGTCGCCTGCCGGATGTGGTCCAGGATGGCGAACCGGCCCGGGCTGCGGTCCTCCAGCGCCGGATCGAAGAAGCTGTAGACCATCGAAAGCCCGTCCGAGAGCAGGTCCGTCAGGCACACGCCGACCAGATCGCCGGGCCCGCCGTCCGACGAGGGCAGCCGGTACTCGATCAGATGGGTGCGCACGGCCGTGTCCTCGACCATGGCCACATAGTCGGCCCAGCCCATGCCGTTCATCCCGCCCTCGGCGTGCCGGGCGGACAGATAGCGCCGCAGCAGCTCGAACTGCTCCGCCGTCGCCTCGGCCTCGACCAGATCCCGCGACAGGTCGTCGTTCCGCTTCAGGATACGGCGCTGCGATCGGGAGAAGGCGAACTCGCCCACGGGCACGCGCACCGACACACAGGCGTCGCAGGTCTCGCAGGCGGGGCGGTAGGCGATGTTCTGGCTGCGTCGGAAGCCCGCCTGGGTCAGTTCGTCGTTGACGTGGGCGCCGTCGCTGAACGGCAGGTTGGCGAACACCTTCCGCTCGGTCTGGCCGGGCAGATAGGGGCAGGGCGCCACGGAGGTCATGTAGAAGCGAAGCTGGCGCTGGGGAACGAAGGTCACGGCGCTATCTCCGCACCCGAACACGCCCGAATTCCGGCGAACCAGTCATGACCGTATCTGGCGCCGCATCGCAGCGAGGCGCAAGCCTGTTCGCCCGTCGCCCGAACCCGGCGCGACAGGCGGCCGGTCACAGGCTGGTGTCCGTCGGCAGGACCGGGGCCTCGCGCAGCAGCACGATGGCGATCCGGCGATTGCCGGCCAGCGTCGGATCATCCGGGTACAGCGGGTCGGACCCCGCCTTGCCGGACACCTGATAGACCCGGTCCGGATCGACGCCCGCCGCCTGCAGCACCAGTCGCGAGGCGTTGGCGCGTTCTGACGACAGGCTCCAGTCGTTCGGGCCGGTCGCGCGGTTCGAGCCCGGCGCGGCCGAGGTGTGGCCGGTGATCGAAATCCGGTTCGGCAGCTGGTTGATCACCCGCGCCACGGCTCGCAGCAGGACCTGCGCCCGCGCGTTCGGGCGCGAGGAGTTCTGCTCGAACATCGAGCGGCCTTCCTGATCGACCAGCTGGATACGCAGGCCTTCCGGCGTCTGGTCGATGATCAGTTGCTTCGACAGCTCGGCCAGTTCCGGCATGGACTGCATGGCCTGCCGCAGCGATTCGGCGGCGGAGGCGAAGTCGGCGGCTTCCCGGCGGGCGATCTCGTCCCGCAGCTGCTGCTCGCTGGCGCCGGCCAGATCCGAGCTCTGGCCGGCCTGCTGGTTCGGATTCATCGGCGCCTCGGGCGCCAGCTGGGTGATGACCGAATTGGAGCCCGACGACTTGGAGCCGTCGTTGCCCAGCGCCGTCCCGCCCAGGATGCCGCCCGAGCCCGAGGTCGTGGCCGACACGCTGGCGGGGGCGAAATACTCGGCGATGCCCTTCTTCTGCTCCGGATCGGTCGTGTTGATCAGCCACATCAGCAGGAAGAAGGCCATCATCGCGGTCACGAAGTCGGCGTAGGCCACCTTCCAGGCGCCGCCGTGGTGGCCGTGATCGCCACCCTTCTTGATCTTCTTGATGAGGATCGGGCGATCGCTCATGGACATCGGGGAGGGCCTTCGAAGCGCGAAACTGTCCGAACATGGGACAACAGGGTTAAGGCGACGTTTCCCATGTCGCCGCGGGTCCAAACCGCGCTTGTCTTGCCGGGCGAGGGACCGTAGGTCGGGGTGGTGACGCTCGAACCGCCCCCGGAACACCCGACCGACGAGACCCTGGCCTACCGCCGGGCCCTCGGTTCGTTCGCGACCGGCGTCTGCGTGGTCACAGCTGACAGCCCGCAGGGGCCGCTGGGCCTGACCATCAACTCCTTCACCTCGGTGTCGCTGGAGCCCCGGCTGCTCCTGTGGTGCATCGACGAGCGCTCCGAGCGCTGGCCGGTCTTCGCCGCCGCCGAACGCTTCGCGGTCCACGTCCTGCCGGCCACGGACCGCGACAAGGCGGCCCGGTTCGCCCGCGGCGTCGCCCTGCTGGAGCCGAATGAGTTCGAGCGCCGCCCGGACGGCCCGCCGTGCCTGCCCGAGGCCCTGGCCCGGTTCGAATGCGCGGTGCACGACCGCATCCAGATGGGCGATCACATGGTGGTGGTCGGCCGCGTCGAGGCCTTCTCGGCTTCGGACGGCGACGCCCTGACCTTCTGGCGCGGCCGCTACGGGTCGCTGGGAGCAGACGAATGAAGACGGCTTTCGCGGGACTGGGCGTCATGGGCGGCCCGATGGCCCGTCACCTGATCTCGGCCGGCTATCCGGTCACCGGCTACAACCGCTCGCCGGACAAGGCCCGCGCCTGGGCCGAGGCGAACGGCGGAACCTTCGCGCCCACCGTGGCCGAGGCCGCCGCCGGCGCCGAATTGTTCGTCCTCTGCGTCGGCAATGACGACGACGTCCGCCAGGTCGTGACCGAAGCCCTGCCGCACCTGGCGAAGGGCGCCGTGATCGTCGACCACACCACCACCTCGGCCAGAGTCGCCCGCGAGATGGCGGACCTCGCGGCGGGGCAGGGGGCCTTCTTCATCGACGCCCCGGTGTCCGGCGGTCAGGCCGGCGCCGAGAACGGCCAGCTCAGCGTCATGGCCGGTGGCGACGCCGCGGCCCTGTCGCGCGTCGAGGCCGCGCTGATGCGCTATTCGAAAGCCGTCAAGCACATGGGCCCGTCCGGCGCGGGCCAGTTAACCAAGATGGCCAACCAGATCTGCATCGCCGGTGTCGTCCAGGGACTCGCCGAGGCGGTGCATTTCGCCCAATCGGCCGATCTGGACACCGACGCCGTGCTGGACGCCATTTCCAAGGGCGCGGCCCAGTCCTGGCAGATGGACAATCGCTGGAAGACCATGGCCCGGGGTGAATTCGAGTTCGGCTTCGCCGTCGACTGGATGCGCAAGGACCTGGGCCTGGTGCTGGACGAAGCCCGCGCCAACGGCAGCCATCTGGCGCTGACCGCGCTGGTCGACCAGTTCTATTCCGAGGTCCAGGCCATGGGCGGCGCCCGCTGGGACACCTCGAGCCTCGCGGCGCGCCTCCAGGATCGCAAGCGCGGCTGATTTTGCGTGAGACCTGAAAAGTCAGGCTCAAGACGTTGAATGGCGGTCGATCTGGCGGCGGATCACCCCGGATCCACCAATCTGATTTCGCATAATATATCTTAGGCGACAAAGAGACGGATGAAAAAGGCCGACCCTGAGGCCGGCCCTTTCCGCGCTTACATGTGCAGCATGCGGCCGTAGGCGTCGAGCTGGGCCTCGTGCATGGCTTCCGACATCGTCGGGTGCGGATAGACGATGCCGTGCATGTCCTCCTCCGTCGCCTCCATGGTGATGGCGGTGACGTAGCCCTGGATCATCTCGGTGACTTCGTGGCCGATCATGTGGGCGCCGATCAGCGCCCCGGTCTTCGCGTCGAAGATGGTCTTCACGAAGCCCTCGGTCTCGCCCGCGGCGACGGCCTTGCCGTTGACCTTGAACGGGAAGCGACCGACCTTGACCTCACGCTTCTCGGCGCGGGCCGCCTGTTCGGTCACGCCGACCGAGGCCACCTGCGGCTGGGTGTAGGTGCAGCCGGCGATCGGCGACACGACGTTCGGGGTCTTGAAGCCGGCGATGTATTCGGCGGCGTGGATGCCCTCGTGCGAGGCCTTGTGCGCCAGCCAGGGCGCGCCGGCGCAGTCGCCGATGGCGAAGACGCCCTTCACATTCGTCTGGCAGTGGCTGTCGATCTTGATGTGGCCGCGGTCCAGTTCGACGCCCAGCGCCTCCAGGCCGATGCCGTCGGTGTTGGCGGTGATGCCCACGGCCGAGATGCAGACCTCGGCTTCCAGCGCCTCGGCCTTGCCGCCGACCTCGATGTCCACCTTCACGCCGGCGGCGGTCTTGGAGACCTTGGTCACCTTGGCGCCGGTGCGGAATTTGATGCCGCGCTTCTCCAGCGCCTTTTGGGCGGCCTTGGAGATTTCCTCGTCCTCGACCGGCATGATGCGCTCGACCGCTTCCACGACCGTAACTTCCGCGCCCAAGGCACGGTAGAAGCTGGCGAATTCCAGGCCGATTGCGCCCGAGCCGATGACCACGAAGGTCTTGGGCAGCTTCTTCGGCGCCAGGGCGTCGCGGTAGGCCCAGATCTTGTCGCCATCGGCTTCCAGACCGATCTGCGGCAGGGCGCGGGCGCGGGCGCCGACGGCCAGCATGACCGTCTTGGCTTCGATGGCGCGCGTGCCGCCGGCCTTCAGGGCGACGACGACCTTGGGCGCTGCGGCGCCCTTCTCGAGCGTGGCCGAGCCCTCGATCACCTCGATCTTGTTCTTCTTCATCAGGAAGCCGATGCCCTTGTTCATCGTCGCCGCCACCCCGCGCGAACGCTGGATGATGGCGTCGAAGTCAAAGGAGGCGCCGGAAGCCGACAGGCCGTATTCCTTGAGGTGGCTAAGGCTCTCGAACTTCTCGCCAGACTTCAGCAGGGCCTTGGTCGGGATACAGCCCCAGTTCAGGCAGATGCCGCCCAGGTTCTCGCGCTCGACAATGGCGACCTTCTGGCCCAGCTGGCTGGCGCGGATCGCCGCGACGTAACCGCCGGGGCCCGAACCGATGACGACGAGATCGAATTCAGCAGCCATGATCAGATCAACTTCTCGATGTCGGCCTTGATGGCCGCGGGTTCAGTCTGGGGCGAATAGCGCGCGACGACGCGGCCTTCGCGGTCGGTCAGGAACTTGGTGAAGTTCCACTTGATGGCCTGGGAGCCGAGAAAGCCGCGCTTCTGCTGGGTCAGCCAGGCGTAGAGCGGGTGCCGGTTCGGCCCGTTGACCTCCACCTTGTCGAACAGGGGGAAGGTGACGTCAAAACTGGTGGCGCAGAAGGCGGCGATTTCCGCCGCCCTGCCCGGCTCCTGGCCGCCGAACTGGTTGCAGGGAAAGCCCAGCACCTGGAACGGAGCGTCGACGAAGTCCCGGTGCAGCTTCTCCAGCCCGTCATACTGACCGGTGAAGCCGCACTTGGACGCCGTGTTGACGATCAGCAGCGCCTGACCGCGAAAGCGGTCCAGCGCCACATCCGTGCCGTCGATGGCGCGGGCGGAGAAGTCATAAACCGAGGTCATGACTTCACCCTCCCCCTAGGCCAGCATCGCCACGGGATCTTCGATCAGCGGCTTGAACGCCTGCAGGAAGCGAGCGCCCGTCGCGCCGTCGACCACCCGGTGATCGCAGGTCAGGGTCACGGTCATGACCGTGGCCGGCACGATTTGACCGTCCTTGACGACAGCTCGTTGCTCGCCCGCGCCCACGCTCATGATGCAGCCCTGCGGCTCATTGATGATCGAGGTGAACTGCTTGATGCCGAACATGCCCAGGTTGGACACCGAGAAGGTGCCGCCCTGAAACTCTTCAGGCTTCAGCTTGCGTTCGCGGGCGCGCTTGGCCAGGTCCTTCGACTCGGTCGCGATCTGGGCCAGACCCTTGGTCTCGGCCTTCTTGATGATCGGGGTGATCAGACCGCCGTCGAT
>NZ_DASWWG010000037.1:0-34095 GCF_036400995.1 Brevundimonas sp. | reverse complement strand
GGCCTCGGCCGGGGCCGCGTCCTCTTCCGCATCCGCGCCCGCCAGCGCCTTGCGCATGGCGTTGGCGTGCTTGACGTAGGCGGCGCGCTCTTCCGGCGTGGCGTCCACGCGGCCCAGCACGGCCATCGAGATGACCTCGTCCCCGTCCTGCAGGCGCACGCCCCGGACGCCGGTCGAATCCCGCCCCTTGAACACCCGCACGTCGTCGGCCTTGAAGCGGATCGCCCGGCCCAGCGCCGTCGTCAGCATGACGTCGTCCTCGGCGGTGCACAGGGCGACACCAACCATGCGGTCATTGTCTTCCAGCTTCATCGCGATCTTGCCGGCGCGATTCACCGTGGCGAAGTCCGACAGCTTGTTCCGGCGCACGTCGCCCGAGCTGGTCGCGAACATGATGTCGTAGTCGCCCCACTCCGCCTCGTTCTCCGGCAGGGGCAGCACGTTCATGATGCTGTCGCCCGGCTCGATCGGCAGCAGGTTCACGAAGGCCTTGCCGCGCGACTGCGGATTGCCCAGCGGCAGACGCCAGGTCTTCAGCTTGTAGGCCTTGCCGTTGGTGGCGAAGAACAGCACCGGCGTATGGGTCGAGGCCGAGAAGACGCCGACCACGGCGTCGTCTTCCTTCATCGCCACGCCGCTGCGGCCCTTCCCGCCGCGGTGCTGGGTCCGGTAGGCGTTCAGCGCCACGCGCTTCACATAGCCGCCGTGGGTCACGGTCACGACCATGTCCTCGCGCGGGATCAGGTCCTCGTCCTCCATCTCCCCGTCGCCTTCCCCGATCAGGGTGCGACGCGGCACGGCGAACTCGTCCTTCACGGCGATCAGGTCGGCGCGGACCACGGCCAGGATGTTGGCGCGGTCCGACAGCAGGGTCAGGTGTTCCTGGATGGTCCCGGCCAGTTCACGGGCCTCGCCGAAGATGTCGTCACGGCCCAGGCCGGTCAGACGCGACAGGGTCAGGGCCAGGATGGCGCGGGCCTGCTCGTCGGTCAGGTTCAGCTTGTCGCCGTCCACCAGCATCGAGCGCGGGTCGGCGATCAGCTCGACCAGGGCGATCATGTCGCCCACCGGCCAGCTCTTGGCCTGCAGACGCTCGCGCGCCTCGGTCGGATCGGCCGACGAGCGGATGATGTGGATCACCTCGTCGATATTGGCCACGGCAACGGCCAGACCGACCAGGACGTGGCCGCGGTCGCGGGCCTTGCCCAGTTCATACTTGGTGCGGCGGACGATGACCTCTTCCCGGAACTCCAGGAAGGCTTCCAGCAGCTGGCGCAGGCCCATCTGCTCGGGACGGCCGTGGTTCAGCGCCAGCATGTTGACGCCGAACGACGACTGCATGGCCGTGTAGCGCCACAGCTGGTTCAGGACCACGTCGCCCGAGGCGTCGCGCTTCAGCTCTACCACCATCCGCATGCCGTCGCGGTCGGACTCGTCGCGGACGTCGGCGATGCCCTCGATGCGCTTCTCGCGGACCAGTTCGACGATGCGCTCGATCAGGGTCTGCTTGTTCACCTGATAGGGCAGTTCGGTGACGATGATCGCCTCGCGATCCTTGCGGATCGTCTCGATCGACGCCTTGCCGCGCACGATGACCGAGCCGCGGCCGTCACGCAGGGCGTTGCGCGGAGCCGTGCGGCCCATGATCTCGCCGCCGGTAGGGAAGTCCGGGCCCGGCACGATGTCCAGCAGGGTCTCGTCCGAGATGTTCGGCTCGTCCAGCAGGGCCACCGCCGCGTCGATCACCTCGCCGAGGTTATGCGGGGGAATGTTGGTCGCCATGCCGACGGCGATGCCGCCCGCGCCGTTGACCAGCAGGTTCGGGATCCGGGACGGCAGGACGACCGGCTCCAGCTCCTTCTCGTCGTAGTTCGGCTGGAAATCGACCGTGTCCTTGTCGATGTCGGCCAGCAGGGCCACGGCGGCCGGGGCCATCCGGGCCTCGGTGTAACGCATCGAGGCCGGCATATCGCCGTCGACCGAGCCGAAATTGCCCTGGCCGTCGACCAGCATCAGCCCCATCGAGAACGGCTGCGCCATGCGCACCAGCGCCATATAGACCGAGGCGTCGCCGTGCGGGTGGAAGCGACCCAGCACGTCACCGACCACGCGCGCGCACTTCGAATACGCCCGCTCGGGCGACATCTTCAGGTCGTGCATCGAGTACAGGATGCGGCGGTGCACCGGCTTCAGGCCGTCGCGCGCGTCCGGCAGCGCCCGGCTCACGATCACGCTCATGGCGTAGTCGAGGTACGAGCGGCGCAGCTCGTCTTCGATGGTAATGGTGGAGATGTCGCCGCCCGCCGGGGCTGCGGCGTTGTCGTAGGTGTCGTCGGTCAAGGAAATCAGGCTTTAAATGGCCGGAATCGGAACGTGATCCGCTATCCGGTTTTCTAGCATCCGGGGCGTTCTTAAGCAAAACGAACGCCCGGCTTTCAGGCTTGTACACAGGGATTTTCGACCATGCGCCAGCGCCTCCTCGCCGCCGTCCTCGCCGCCCCGCTGATGATGGGCGCTTCCGGAGCGTTCGCGCAGTCCGCGGCGCCCGCTCCGGCCGCCCCGTCCGCCGCCCCGCCGCAGCCCGTCGTCACCGCCGCCCTGAAGACGCCCGACGGCGCCGACGCGGGCGTGGTCCGGGGCTTCGAGGGCCCGATGGGGATGATCTTCCGGGTCGAGGGTAAGGGCTGGACGCCCGGCTGGCACGCCGTCCACCTGCACGCGGTCGGCTCGTGCGAGGCGCCGGGCTTCACCTCGGCCGGCGGCCATGTGAACCACGCCCAAGGCGCCCGTCCGCACGGCCTGCTCAACGATGAGGGCGGCCCCGATCTGGGCGACCTGCAGAACGTCTTCGCCCACGCCGACGGCACGGCCAACGCCGACGTCTACCTCGCCTGGGCCGGGCTCGACGCCCACGAGGAGCACTACGTCGACGGCGACGGCCTGTCCTTCGTCGTCCACGCCAACCCCGACGACTACGTCAGCCAACCCATCGGCGGCGCCGGCGCCCGGGTCGCGTGTGGCGTGTTCCAGCCCGCGGGCTGACCCTCAAGACTTGAATTCAAACGGCCATGCCGCGCATCGTGACGGCATGGCCCTGATGTTCGGCGACTCCGCACCCACCTTCTCCGTCCAGGGCGTCAGCAATCCGCGCTACGTCTTCGACACCGCCGCCGGGCGGTATCTGGTGCTGGCCGTCGTGCCCGCGGGCCCGGCCGTCGAGCGCGCCCTGGCGACCATCGAGGCCGGTCGCGCCCCCTTCAACGACCAGCACGCCAGCGCCTTCGTCATGGTCGTCGGCCCCGACGAGGCCCGCGACAGCCGTCAGGACAGCCTGCCCGGCCTGCGCTTCCTGTTCGACCCTGACGGCGCCGCCGCCGCGCGCTACGAGGCCGCACAGACCGAGCGCTGGTTCCTGATCGACCCGGCCCTGCACATCATGGGCGCGGTCGGCGCCGAGGGCGCCGCCGCCCTGATCGCCCGCGTCGCCGCCCTGCCCCCGCCTGCCCAACACGGCGGCTTCCCGGCCATGGCGCCGGTGCTGGTCACCCCCCGCATCTTCGAGCCCGGCTTCTGCGAGCGCCTGATCGACCTGTATCGCCAGACCGGCGGCGAGCCGTCCGGCTTCATGCGCGAGGTCGACGGCGTCACCACCCTGATGATGAACGACCAGCACAAGCGCCGCTCGGACGTTATCATCGAGGACGACCCGCTTCAGAAGCAGGTTGTCGCCCGCCTGACCCGCCGGCTGGTCCCCCAGATCGAAAAGGCGTTCAATTTCAAGCCGACACGCATCGAGCGCTATCTGGTCGCCCGCTATGACGCCGAGACCGGCGGCTTCTTCCGCCCGCACCGGGACAACACCACCAAGGGCACCGCCCACCGCCGCTTCGCCGTCTCGATCAATCTGAACAGCGACTACGACGGCGGCGACCTGCGCTTCCCCGAGTTCGGCGACCGCACCTACCGCCCGCCGCCCGGCGGCGCCTGCGTCTTCTCCTGTTCGATCCTGCACGAGGCGACCCCGGTCACCCGCGGCGAACGCTTCGCCTTCCTGCCCTTCCTCTACGATGAGGCGTCGGCGCAGGTGCGGGCGGAGAACCTGAAATTCCTCGATCCGGCCCTGACGGCCTGAGGCGTCGCCGAAATCCGCGAAGCTTCACATCAGGCCTCGCCGTGATAGGTCTCGGAGCAAAAGGGGGGATTCAGGGACAATGCAGATCACAGCCGCACAGCAGGACATGGCCGCCGCCCACGTACGGGGCGCGCCGGGTGTCCTTGTCTCCGGCCTTGTCTGGCTCATCGCCGGCGGGGTGTGGGCGCATCATGACCTGGCGACCGGCTTCACCGCGCTGTTCGTCGGCGGCATCCTGATCTTCCCCGCCTCGCTGCTCATTTCGCGGCTGGTCTTCCGGGCGCCCAAGGCGGCGCGGGGCAATCCGCTCGAACGCCTGGCGCTTGAGAGCACCTTCGTCCTGTTCGCCGGCCTGTTCCTCGCCTGGTGCTTCCTGCGCGTGGCGCCCGAACTGGCCTTCCCGGCCATGGCCGTCGCCATCGGCGTCCGCTACTTCGTCTTCCGCACAGTCTACGGCGCCGCGATCTACTGGATCCTCGGCGGCGCCCTGGCGATCACGGGCGCCCTCGCGGCCCTGCGGATCGTCACCCTTCCCGTCAACGTGGCCCTGATCATCGGCGCCGTCGAGGTGGGCTTCTCCATCGTGATCTTCCTGCGCCGCAAGAAGACCGCCGCAACCACCTGAACCGCCCCATCGCGGACAGGGCGCGCCCGCGCCCCGCTCTCTTGCCATCCCGGAAGCGCCGTAGGCGCTATCCGGGACGCCCGATCTTCTTCCCGCCCCCCCGGAAATCGCGCAGCAATTATCCGGGAGCAGGGCTGAGCCCGGATCGCCCCGTCGCCGTCCCCGGCTCTCCGCTTCGCTTCGGCCGGGATGACAAGCGCCATACGTCCATTTCTGACGCATCGGCGTGCCAGACTTCACGCCGTTGGGTCTTTGAAATCAGACAGCGACGCGGGGGTTGAGCACGTGCACCACACCCCGTCTCACGGGAAAAAGTGCACAATGTGCACTCCATTTTTTTCGGAGTGCACTTTTCGCCTCAGCCGCCCTTGAACTGCAGTTCGGCCAGATGGGCGTACAGGCCGCCCTTGGCGATCAGGGCGGCGTGCGTGCCCTCCTCGACCACCTTGCCGTCCTCCATCACCACGATGCGGTCGGCGCGCAGGACGGTGGCCAGACGGTGGGCGATGACCAGAGTCGTCCGCGTCTCCATCGCCTGATCCAGCGCCGCCTGCACCAGACGCTCGCTCTCGGCGTCCAGCGCCGAGGTGGCCTCGTCCAGCAGCAGGATCGGCGCCTCGCGCACCAGCGCCCGCGCAATGGCCAGACGTTGCCGCTGGCCGCCCGACAGGCTCTTGCCGCGCTCGCCCAGCGGGGTCGCGAACTGTTCCGGCAGGGCCTCGATGAAGCCCAGGGCCTGCGCCTCCTCGGCGGCCGCGCGAACTTCCTCATCGGTCGCAGCTTCGCGGCCGAAGCGAATGTTTTCACTGGCGGAACCCGAGAACAGCGGCGCCTCCTGCGAGACCCAGGCGAAGCGGTTGCGGACCTCGGTCGGATCGGCATCGCGCACGTCCACCCCGTCCACGCTCACCACGCCGCCCTGCGGATCGTAGAAGCGTAGCAGCAGGCGGAAGACGGTCGACTTGCCCGCCCCCGACGGCCCGACCAGGGCCACCGTCTCACCCGGCCGCACGGTCAGGCTGAAGCCCTTGAGCGCCGGCAGGTCCGGACGGCCCGGATAGGCGAACTCCACCGCCGACATCGACACCTCGCCGACCGGCGGCTGCGGCAGGGCCTTGGGCTGCTCCGGCGCGGCGATCGCCGCCTGCGCCCGCATAAGCTCATCGATCCGCTCCATGGCGCCCGCGGCCTTCTGGACGTCGCCCCAGCTCTCGCCGAGCGCCCCTACGGCGCCCGCCGCGAACACCGACAGCAGCACGAACTGCAGCAGCGCCCCCGGGCTCATCCGGCCCGAGATCACATCCTGCGCGCCCAGCCACAGCACCAGGGTCACGCCGCCGAACATCACCACGATGATCATGGCGGTCATCAGGGCCCGGGCCCGCATCCGGGTCAGGGAGGCGCTGAAGGCGTCCTCGACCGCCGCGCCGAACCGGGCCACCGCCCCGCCGACCCGGCCGAAGGCCTGCACCGTCTCGATGGCGTCCACGCTCTCGCCGGCGAAGCCCACGGCGCCGGCGAACCGGTCCTGGGTCGCCACCGTCAGCTTCCGCACCCGGCGGCCAAACAGGAAGATCGGCCCCAGCAGCAGCGGCACCACCAGCAGCACCAGCCCGGTCAGCTTGGGGCTGACCACGAACAGCAGGATGATCCCGCC
The DNA here is from genome assembly GCF_036400995.1 of Brevundimonas sp. Lineage (GTDB taxonomy): Bacteria > Pseudomonadota > Alphaproteobacteria > Caulobacterales > Caulobacteraceae > Brevundimonas. The sequence goes on along the minus strand of NZ_DASWWG010000037.1, from coordinate 27,681 downwards.
GATCAGGGTCAGGAAGTTGCGCAGGGCGAACGACACCGAGGTCGTCATCAGGGTCTCGACCAGGGCGATGTCCGTGGTCAGGCGGCTCAGCACCTCCCCGGTGCGGATGCGCGCATAGAAGGCCGGGTCCAGCGTCAGGATGCGGTCGAACAGCCCCTTGCGCAGGTCGGCCACGACCCGCTCGCCGGTCTTGGTGACATAGAAATAGCGAACCGCCGTCGCGATGCCGAGGAACAGGGCGTTTCCGCCCAGCATCAGGAACCACAGGTTCAGATGGGCGCCGCCGTTCTCGAATCCGTGGTCGATGGCCCCGCGCGCCGCGGCGGTCAGGCTCAGCGACGAAACCGTCGACAGGATCAGCCAGAACCCGGCCAGAGCCAGATGCCCCTTGTGCCGCAGCGCATAGGGCAGCAGACGGGCCAGGGGGCGGACATCCCGGCGTTTTTCGCGGCGATCCCCGGCCTCGGCCATCTGCTCGGCCAGCTGGGCGCCCGCGCCGGGGCGTCCGCGCAAGTCGGCGGCGTCACTGAGAGGGGCGTTCACGTCGGTCATGCGGCGCTCTTGCCCCGGAACGCCCCCCGGTGTAAACGCCGCCGCTCACTCCCGCCGGGCTTTCGGCGGGTTTCTCATTTTACGCGCACAGACGGTCGGCATCGTCATCGCGCAGAGACCGGACGACGACCATGAAAGCGGACACGCACCCCGACTACCACTTCATCACTGTCGTGATGACCGATGGCACCTCGTACCAGACCCGTTCGACCTACGGGAAAGAGGGCGCGACCCTGAACCTGGACATCGATCCGACCACCCACCCGGCCTGGACCGGCGGCAACCAGGCGATGCTGGACCGCGGCGGCCGCGTTTCGCGCTTCAACAACAAGTTCGCCGGCTTCATGAAGAAGTAAGGTCTGGCTTTCCAGCCACACCGCTTCGGCAAGACGAAAAGAAGGCGTCGGTCCCCGGGACCGGCGCCTTTCTGTTTTTCCGGAACGTCGATAAGGTCGCCGCGTTGGCTTTCGGGGCGTGGGCGCTGTGTCCGTGCGACGGAACGGACGAAGAGCGACGTGATGAATCGACGGCAATTGGGTCTGGGCGCGGCGGTTTCGGCCCTGGCGTCCTCGTTCGGCGCAACGGCGCTGGCGCAGACCCGTGATCCCGGCGCGGTCGCCTTCTACGACAGCTTCAACGACCAGCTGGCGCGCCTGCCCGCGACGCTGCAGCCGGACGTCCGCACCTTTTACGAGATGAACGGCTGGCGTCCGGTGTGGACCGCCGATCGCGTCCGCACCCTGCAATCCTCGGCCGCGCGCGCCGAGCGCCACGGCCTGTCGCAGGGCGACTTCTTCGACTTCCCCGCCCTGGCCGCCGACCGCGCGGGCGGGGAGATGAAGACCACCGCCGCGGCCATGACCTATGCCCGCGTCCTCGCCGAGGGCCGCGTCCGTCCCGAGACGGTCGAGGACCTGTGGGAGATGCAGAAGAATCGCGTCGACCTGCCCGCCGGCCTGAACGACGCCCTGGCCACCAACCGCCTGCTCGACTGGTTCGAGGGTCTGGCCCCGACCGACATCGGCTATTCCAACCTCTCGGCCGGCTATGTCCGCTACCGCCGCCTGATCCGCGACAACAACGGCGGCTGGCCCGCTTTCCGCGTCGGCGCCAACATCGAGCCGGGGGCCAGCGACCCGCGCATCCCGGTCATCATCCAGCGTCTGGTGGCCGAAGGCGACCTGTCGGCCGCCGACGGCGCCCGGATCGCCGCCATGGGCACGGTTTACGGCCCTGACCTGCAGACCGGCGTCCGCAGCTTCCAGGCCCGCCACGGCCTGGTGTCCGACGGCCGCATCGGCACCGGCACCCAGCGCTCGCTCTCGGCCTCCGCCGAGGACCGGGCCCGCCAGATCGCCCTGAACCTGGAACGCCGCCGCTGGCTGAAGCGCGACCTCCAGCCCGAGCGGATCGAGGTCAACACCGCCGCCGCCATCATGGTCTACTGGAAGGACGGTCGTCCGGTTCACTCGAACCGGGTCGTCGTCGGCGCGGCCGCGACCCAGACCCCCAGCCTCGAGAAGCCGTTCGCCTCCGTGGTGGCCAATCCGCCCTGGTACGTCCCGGCCGGCATCGCCCGGAACGAGATCCTCCCGCGCGGCCCGGCCTATCTGGCCAGCCAGAACATGTACGTCCAGAACGGCACGGTCATCCAGCGCGCCGGCCCGACGGCCGCCCTCGGCTACGTGAAGTTCGAGCTGCGCGACAGCTACGCCATCTTCCTGCACGACACGCCGTCCAAGGCGGCGTTCAACCTGGCCATGCGCCAGCGCAGCCACGGCTGCGTGCGGGTCCAGAACGCGGTCGACTTCGCCCGCCTGCTGCTGTCGCCGGACCCCGCACTCCTGTCCCAGTTCGACACCGCCCAGGACACGCGCGAGACCAAGCGCATCCAGGTCGGCCGTGAGATTGGCGTGCGCCTGCTGTACTGGACCGCCTTCGTCGACGGCCAGGGCCGCGTGGCCTTCCGCGAGGATGTCTACGAGCGGGACGCCAAGCTGGCGGAAGCCCTGGGCATCGGCGTCAGCCTGCCGCGTCCGGTCGATGACGGCCGCGGTCGCGACGCCAACGACGTCGGGCCGTAAGGCCCGGGGTTTTCAGGGAAGACGGTCGGCGTCGATCCGCATGGCGGCGCAGCCCGAGATCACCACATCGACCCGGTGCGGCCGGCCGGCGGAGACATGTCCGCCGGTCGCCCGGTAGACCCCCTCCCCGTCACGGCAAACGGCGCGCACCGCGCCGTCGCCCCTGAAGGTCGCCAGCCGGAACAGCCGCTGCCCGCCCTTCAGTTCGCCGGACCAGGCGAAGTCGCCCGCCCGGGTGGCGCTGACCTCGACCGTCAGCGCCGCGTCCCCGCGATTGTCGATGATGACGAGGGATCGCCCGCTCCAGACCACCGCCCCGGCCAACAGGGCGAGCACCAGAACCGCCCCGCCCAGGGCGATCAGCAGGCGCCGGGCGCCCTTCACTGGCGGAAGGCCGCGGCCAGCCGGTCCAGTTGGCTCTGGACGGGATTGACCGCCTCTTCCTCGGGCGCATCCAGATACATCTTGCGGTCCAGGTGCAGGACCCGGTCGTACAGACGCTCGGAGCGGACCAGATACTCGATCAGGGCGATCGGCAGGTCGCTGTGCGTCGGCTCGGCCTCGACCTTCCGGTCGGCCAGACGGTAGCGGGGCTCGCAGGCGGCCAGGGCCGACATGTCCCCTTCGCGCACGGCCCGCTGCACCAGCAGCCAGGACGCGATCTGCATCAGGCGGGTGGTCAGCTTCATGCTCTCGCCCGCATAGGCCAGGGCGGCGGCGCGCGACAGCAGCTTGGATTCCCGACGCCCGTCGCCGTCCAGATAGGCGGCGGTCTCCTCGACCAGCTCCATCCCCTCGCGGAAGGTGCGGTCGAACAGTTCCGAGCGCGCGAAATCGTCCACCACCGCCTCGCGGCTGCGGCCCGTAGGCGTCAGAAGGGTGGTGTCGTTGGTGGACATGAACTCAACCAAACTCATGGAATGCGCGTATCCGTATCACGACCGGCACAGATGCGCGCGGCCGGACAGCCAACTGCAACGCCTGTGCCATGCACGTAACCGGGGAAAACAGTCAGCTGCGGAAATTGAATAGCGCATCCGCGGCGTTACGCTGCGAGGACTTGCCGTCGATCGCGGTCTGGGACCGGGCGATCTCGGCCTGCAGGGTCTCGATTCGCTCCTTCAGGTCCTCGACCGAATAGCCGTCCAGATCCTCGCGCGTCAGGGCGATCAGCGGGGCGCCTCGCGCCGGCCGCGGCTCAAGATCCTCGAACATCGTCGCCTCCTTCGTGGTCATCAGGGACGCAAACCCCTATCTGAACGCCCGGATACGGATGATTGCAAGGACGACGCACATGCGGGTGATCGAGATCGCGGGCGGGGCCGGTCCCGCCGAGGCCCTGATCCCGGCCGAGCGTCCCGATCCGGTCCCCGGCCCCGGCCAGATCCTCATCCGCGTGCACGCCGCCGGCGTGAACCGTCCCGATTTGCTCCAGCGCAACGGTCTGTACCCTCCGCCGCCCGGCGCCTCCGACCTCCTCGGCCTCGAGGTCGCGGGCGAGGTCGCGCAGCTGGGCGACGGCGTCACGCGCTGGGCCGTCGGCGACCGGGTCTGCGCCCTGCTGGGCGGCGGCGGCTATGCCGAACAGGTGGTGGTCGACGCCCGCCACGCCCTGCCCCTCCCCGCCGAGGTCGATTTCGTCCAGGCCGCCGGCCTGCCCGAGACCGTCTGCACCGTCTTCGCCAATGTCTTTGAAGCGGGCGCGCTGAAGGCGGGCGAGACCCTGCTGGTGCACGGCGCGACCAGCGGCATCGGCGTCACCGCCATTCGCATGGCCAAGGCCGTGGGCGCCCGCGTCATCGCCACTTCGCGCGGCGCCGCCAAGACGCAGGCGGCGCTGGATCTGGGCGCGGACCTCAGCCTCGACGCCACCGCCGGCGACATGACCGCCGCCATCCGTGACTTCGGCGGCGTCGATGTGGTGCTGGACATGCTGGGCGCCGACTACGCCGAACTCAATCAGGCGGTGTTGAAGCCCTTCGGCCGCTGGGTGGTGATCGCCACCCTCACCGGTGCGATGGCGCAGATCGACCTGCTGAAGCTGATGATGAAGCGGATCGTCCTGACCGGCTCGACCCTGCGGGCCCGTCCGGCGGACGAGAAGGCCCGGCTGATCGCCGCCGTCGAGGCGACCGTCTGGCCCTGGCTGGCGTCGGGCGCCCTGCGCCTGCCGGTCGAGGCGACCTTCCCGCTGGCGCGGGCCGCCGAGGCGCATCGCCGGCTGGAAGGCGGCGATCATGTCGGCAAGATCGTACTGACCGCCTGAGACGGCCTACATCTCCAGCAGGGTCGTGAACCCGCCGTAGATCATCCGCTTGCCGTCGAAGGGCGCATCGCCCATCCCGCTGCCCTTGATGCGGGGATCCTCCATCACCTGGGCGTTCACCGAGTCCCGGTGCGCGCGCGAGTCATAGGTGATCCAGGAAAAGACGACGGCCTCGTTGTCCTTCGCCTGCACCGCGCGGGGGAAGGACGTCAGCTCGCCATAGGGCACGTCGTCGGCCACGCACTCGACATACTGGCGCGCGCCGTACTCCTTCCAGACCTCGCCGGCCTTGCGGGAGAACTCGCGGTACTCATCGATCCGGTCCCTCGGGACCGCCAGCACGAAACCGTCGACATAGGTCATGGGAGGCTCCTTCCTTGCGAAAGGAAGCCTCCCGACCCGGAAGCGGTTCCGGTGTTACCAGCGGCCGCCGCCGCGACGCACCGGGCGCAGCGACGAGATACGGTCGTTCATCCCCCACTGCTGCAGGTTCCGCACGTCGCCGGTGAAGGTCCGGCAGCTGCCGCGATAGTAGGCGTCGGTGCAGGCCTCCCACTCGCCGCGCACCTGCATCGAGCTGATGGCGTCATTCATGCCCGAGTTGGCCAGGTTGGGGATGGCGTCCTGGAAATTGTACGAGGCGCCGCGATAGTTGGAGTCCCGGAACACGGTGATCGAGGCGCGACCGCCCCAGCCGCCGCCGGGGCCGCCGTTGCCCGGACCGCCGCCGCCCGGACGATCCTCATAGTCGCCACGGAAGGGGCCGCAGACCAGCAGGCCGTCCTCGTTGCGAATCTCGTAGCTGCTGCACCGGTTCAGCTCGATCGAGGTGCCCCGTATTTCACCGCGGCGCGTGCGACAGTCGGCATACAGGCGTCCGCGGTTCACGTATTCGCCGCTGCACGAGTCGCGATAGTCGCCACGCGGCGCCACGCGCTCCTGACCGCCACCCATGGCGGGCGCCCGCTCCTGGCCGTCACCGGCCGACATCAACGCCACCGCCGCAAGGGTCTCGATAAACATGGGGTCCTCCCAGTGCCAAGCTGGCGCAACAACGCGCCGATGAGGCCTATGTTCAACAGCCAAGGTGAACCTTGGCTGTACGGCGCTGTTCGGGATCGTTTCTTTTTTCGGCGAATAGGCCTATATCCGTAACATCAGCGCCCGGCCGAAAGGTCGGGCGCCGTCGTATCCGGAACCCGCCAGACCCCGTCCCGGCGGGCCCAAACCAAGAAGCGAAAACGCGCATGACCGACATTCTGATGCCCAAGGCCACCGCGGTCTGGATGGTCGACAACACCTCGCTGACGTTCGAGCAGATCGCCGACTTCTGCGGCCTGCACCCGCTGGAAGTGCGCGGCATCGCCGACGGCGACGTGGCCCGCGACATCCGCGGCGTCGACCCCATCACCGGCGGCCAGCTGACCCGCGAAGAACTGGACAAGGCCCAGGAAGACCCGAACTACCGCATGAAGGCCGTGGTCAGCCGCCACGCCGAACTGCTGAAGTCGGCCAAGCCCGCGCCGAAATACACCCCGGTTTCGCGTCGTCAGGACCGCCCGGACGCCATCGCCTGGTTCGTCCGCAACCACCCGGAAGTGACCGACGCCCAGATCTCCAAGCTGCTCGGCACCACCAAGGCCACCATCGAGACCGTGCGTAATCGCACGCACTGGAACTCGGCCAACATCAAGCCCGTCGACCCGGTGACCCTCGGCCTCGTCGGCCAGCTGGCGCTGGACGAACTGGTCAAGAAGGCCGCCGACAAGAAGGCCAAGGACGACGCCAAGCGCGGCGGCGCCACCCTGCAGTCGGTCGACGCCCCGGTCGAGCCGGAAGAGCCCGAGTTCGTCCCGGAAGAGCGCGAGCGCCGCGGCGCCGAGCCGACCGCCGAGTCGGTCTTCGGTCCGCGCGACTAAGGACGGAGTCCCTCCCCCACGGGGGAGGAACAAAAAACGGCCCCGGAGAGCGATCTCCGGGGCCGTTGTCATTTCGGGAGGCGGGGCGCCCTAGTGGGTCCGGGCCTCCAGACTGGTGATCTCTTCCTTGAGCCGGAGCTTCTGCTGCTTGAGCTCCCTTACGCGAAGCGAGTCCGTTGCCGGGTTCCGGATCTCGCGCTGGATGGTTTCATCCAGGCTGCGGTGACGGTTTCCCAGTTCGCGGATACGAGCTTCGATGGTCATGGCTTGCGCCTCCATGTCTAAGGGACCACTAGAGTGAGCGCCCGGCTTGACCGCCTGTAGAATCACATTCCGGTGAGGCTGGCGGCCCGCCGGACCGCACGACCCTGGAGCCCGAATTGGCCGAAGATTTGAACGGAGCCGTATCGGCCACGCCCCGTCGCCTCATCGTCGGGATTTCCGGAGCATCCGGCGTGACTTACGGCATCCGCGCCCTGGACGCCCTGCGGGAGCTCGGCGTGGAGAGCCACCTGGTCGTCAGTCGCGCGGCCCTGCTCACTTTGTCGCAGGAGACCGATCTGTCCGCGGACGATCTGACCGGCCGCGCGGACGTGGTTCACAAACTGGCTGACGTGGGCGCCGCGATCGCCTCCGGCTCGTTCCGCACCATGGGCATGCTCATCGCGCCCTGCTCGGTGCGGACCATGGGCGAGATCGCCACCGGGGTGACCTCGACCCTGCTGACCCGCGCCGCCGACGTGGTCCTGAAGGAACGCCGCCCGCTGGTGCTGATGGTCCGGGAGACGCCGTTCCACCTGGGCCACCTGCGCACCATGACGGCCCTGGCCGAAATGGGCGCCACCATCGCCCCGCCCCTGCCCGCCTTCTATGCGAAGCCGACCTCGATCGAGGAGATGGTCGACCAGTCGGTCGGGCGCGCGCTGGACGTCTTCGGTCTGGACTGGTCCGCCGTGAAACGCTGGGACGGCCTGAAATGAGCGACGCCGGACCGCCCGGCCTCTGGGCGTGGTCGCTCGAGGCCTGGAAGGCCGACGGCGTCGAGACCGCCGGCCTCGATCTGCAGGACGCCGAGGGCCAGAACCTGCCGTTGATGCTCTGGGCCGCCTGGTGCGCACAGACGGGCCGCGCACCCGACGCCGACGACATCGAGGCCGCCTGCGACACCGCCCGCGTCTGGCAGGAGACCACGGTCGCCCCCCTTCGCGCCGTCCGCCGCCAGCTCAAGAGCCGCATGCCCGATTTCGACGATGACGACCGCGAGGCCATCCGCGCCCAGGTGAAGGCCATCGAACTGGACGCCGAGCGCCGTCTGCTGGCCGCGCTGGAGGCCCTCGCCCCCGCTCCGTCGGGCGGCGCCCGGCCGGTGTTTCCCGCCCTCATCGCCGTGGCGCGCGAGTGGTCGCCGATCACCCCGCGCCGCTCGCTGGAACTGTTCGCCCAACGCCTTCCGGCCTGACCTCCGGCACGCTATAACCGCCCGGTCCGGGACCCCAGTATGAACGACGACGAACCGTTTCTCACCGAGGAAGAGCTGGCGCTTCACGCGCGGCTGAAAGAGCTCCAGACGGAGCACGCTGACCTCGACGCCTCGATCGAGGCGCTCGGCCACATGCCGATCCCCGACCAGCTGATGATCGCGCGCCTGAAGCGCAAGAAGCTGACCCTGCGCGACGAGATCGTGAAGATCGAGGCCCGGATCCTGCCGGACATCATCGCCTGAGGGCCGGGGCTCAGCGCCCCTTCTTGCGCACCCACATGGCGGCGTCGGCTTCGGCCAGCCAGATTTCCGGATCGGCCTGCCCCGTATAGGCGCGCACGCCGAACGACCCGCCCAGACCGGTCTTCTGCCCGTCGTATTCGAACGGCTCGGACTCCAGCGTCGCCGTCAGCCGTCGGGCCTTCTCGCGGCCCTCATCCAACCCGGCGTTCAGCATCAGCAGGCCGAACTCGTCGCCGCCCAGCCGCCCGAGCGCGTCCGACTCGCGCAGGTTGGCGCGCATCATGGTCGCCACATGCACCAGTGCGGCGTCTCCGGCGGCATGGCCCAGCCTGTCGTTGACGGCCTTGAACCCGTCCAGATCGAGATACAGCAGCACCGCCGGGGTGTCGTGACGCTGGCAATAGGCCATGGCGCCCTTCATCGCCGCCACGAAGCCGCGCCGGTTCAGGGCGGGCGTCAGCACATCGTGATCCGCCGCGGCCTCGGCCGCCTCGGCGCGCGCGCGCAGGGCTTCGAGCTCGGCGCGCAGCCGCTCGATCTCGGCGTAGGGGTCGATGACGGCCGCGTCGGTCACGGGAAAAGGCGTTCTCCGACCGGCGACTCAACACGTCCGGTCCTTGCGAAGCCTAACGCCGTCGGTTGCGGGCGCAACGCGAGTCCTGTATCGCGCCGCTTTCCGCGAGAAAGGCCTCGACTTATGGCGACCGAGACCCCGCCGGTGGCGATCATCATGGGCAGCCGGTCGGACTGGCCGACGATGAAACACGCGGCCGACGCGCTCGACGGGCTCGGCGTTCGCTGGGAAGCCAAGGTCGTCAGCGCCCACCGCACGCCGCAACGGCTGGTCGAGTTCTCGACCGGCGCGCGCGCCGCGGGCTTCAAGGTCATCATCGCCGGCGCCGGCGGCGCGGCCCACCTGCCCGGCATGGCCGCCTCCATGACCGAACTGCCGGTGCTCGGCGTGCCGGTCCAATCCAGGGCGCTGAAGGGCCTCGATAGCCTGCTCTCCATCGTCCAGATGCCCGGTGGCGTCCCCGTCGCCACCCTGGCGATCGGTGAAGCGGGCGCGAAGAACGCGGGCCTGCTGGCCGCGCAGATTCTGGCGCTCAACGACCCCGCCCTGATGGAGCGCCTGGCCGCCTACCGCGACGCCCAGACCGCCTCGGTTCTGGAAACGGTCGAGGACTGAGTGACCCTGCCCCTCCCCCCCGGCTCGACCCTCGGCATTCTCGGCGGCGGCCAGTTGGGCCGCATGCTCAGCCAGGCGGCCTCGCGCCTCGGCTTCAACGTCGTCATCCTCGACCCGGAAGAGAACAGCCCCGCCGGCCGCGTCTCGCAGTGGCAGGTCATCGCCGCCTATGACGACCCCACCGCCCTGAACGTGCTGGGCCGCGTGGCCCAGGCCGTGACCTTCGAGTTCGAGAACGTCCCCGCCGCCTCGGTCCAGACCCTGATGGACAGCGGCGCCGAAGTGGCCCCCGGCGCCCGCGCCCTCGCGGCCGCCCAGGACCGGGTGGACGAAAAGACCTTCCTCAACAGCGTCGGCGCCACCACGGTCGACTTCGCCGCCGTGGACAGCGTGGACGATCTGGTCGCCGGTCTTGAGCGCCTCGGCGTCCCCGCCCTGCTGAAGACCCGCCGCGAGGGCTATGACGGCAAGGGCCAGGTCTGGGTCCGCGCCGTGTCCGAGGCCGCCGACGCCTGGAACGCCATCGGCGGCAAGCCCGCCGTGCTGGAGGCCAGGGCCGCCTTCACCCGCGAGCTCTCGATCATCGCCGCGCGGGGTCGCGACGGTCAGGTCGCCGTCTATCCGCTGGGCGAGAACATCCACGAGGGCGGCGTCCTGCGCACCACCCTGGCCCCGGCCAAGGTGGACAGGAAGACCGACGCCCGCGCCCGCGAGATCGCCACCGCCATCCTGAACGGCCTGGACTATGTCGGCGTGCTGGGGGTCGAGCTGTTCGACCTCGGCAAGGGCAAGCTGCTGGTCAACGAGATCGCGCCGCGGGTCCACAACACCGGCCACTGGACCCAGGACGGCTGTGTCTGCGACCAGTTCGAACAGCACATCCGCGCCGTCGCCGGCTGGCCTCTGGGCCCGACCGAGCCGCACGCCCGGGTCGAGATGACCAATCTGCTGGGCGACGAGGTCGATCGGTGGACGACGCTGGCCGCCGAACCCGACGCCCGCCTGCACCTCTACGGCAAGGCCGAAGCCCGCCCGGGCCGCAAGATGGCCCACGTGAACCGAGTGTCGAAGCTGTAACGGCCTCCCTCTCCCGATGGGAGAGGATCCCTACCCCTTCGCCCCGTACCGCATCCGGCTCAGGGCCTCGGTCATCTTCCGCAGCGGCGCGTCGAAGTCCTTGCCGGCCTTCCACTTCTCGAAGGTCATGACGTTCTCGATGCGGGCGGCGACGAAGGCGTCGGCGCGCTCACGGCCGTCGAACAGCCGCATGGTCAGGGCCGGGATCAGGATGCCCGACAGGATCGTCCGCTTCGAATAGTGATTCCAGTCCGTGGCCGTGTCGCCGGCCCACTGCCAGATCAGGTCCGCGCCTTCCCAGGCCAGTTTCAGCCCCAGATCGGCGTTGACCGGCAGGGCCAGGAAGGCCGCGCATTTCTTCGAGGCTTCCAGATCGGCGGCCGCCGCCTCCAGCCGCGCCGATACGGCCCGGGCGATTCGCTCGCGAATCTTCAGCGACGACGCCTCGACGTCCGAAAGGGTCTCCAGCGCCCGGTCGTCGTGACGGCGCGAGAACAGGGCGGCCAGGTCGCGCGCCCCGTTGGGCAGCAGCAGCTCCTCGTCTCCGAGCGACAGTCCGTTGGCCTCACAGGCGGCCCGCACCAGCCGCGCGTTCCAGCCCAGAGCGGGCGCGCGGGCGATCGCCGCGTCCAGCACGGCCTGCTCCATGCGGTCGGCCCAATCGGGTTCTGGCGTCTGTGTCATGGCGACAGCATAAGCCCGTCGCGCGGGCGTTTCGAGCCTTCACAATGTGCCGCGACGATCTGGACAGACCGGGTCGGCTCGTGTATCTGCCCGCCTTCACTCGCGGACCCCGGTCCGGGAGCACGAATTTTATTTGTCTGCCCGTCTCCCTCACAGGACGCGGCGGGCGGCCAAAGGAGAGTTTCACCTGGTTCAGATTTTCGTCCGCGACAACAACGTCGATCAGGCCCTGAAGGCCCTGAAGAAGAAGATGCAGCGCGAAGGCAGCTTCCGCGAAATGAAGCGTCACGTGCACTACGAAAAGCCGTCGGAAAAGCGCGCTCGCCAGAAGGCTGAAGCCGTCCGCCGCGCCCGCAAGCTGGCCCGCAAGCGCGCCCAGCGCGAAGGCCTGCTGCCGGCGCCGAAGCCGCGCTCGCCCCGGTAAGACCGGGCCGCAAGGCTGAAAGATCAAAGGGCCGCTCCTCCGGAGCGGCCCTTTTCTTTTCCCCTTCTCCCCTCAGGGGAGAAGGATCATTCCGTCGCCATCCCCGCCCGCTCATAAACCGCCGCCAGCCTCGGATTGCCCTCGGCCCACGCCGTCGGCGCCTTGCCCACGCGGTTCAGGTGGTTCGGGTCCGCGCCGGCGGCCAGCAGGCGCGCCACAACCTCGAACGCCGCCTCCCCGTCCACGCCCGGCCCGGCGTAATAGCCCGCCGTCCACAGCGGTCCGTTGCCGTGCTTGTCCGCGGCGTTCGGATCAGCCCCGGCGGCCAGCAGCCGTTCGACCACCGCCAGATGCCGCCCCTGCGCCGCCACATGCAGGGCGCCGTAGCCGTCCTTGTCCGACGCCGTGGGATCAGCGCCGTCCTTCAGCAGCCGTTCCAGCACCTTCAGGTCGCCGTCCATCGCCGCATACCACAGGGGCGAACGGCCATAGGCGTCGACGCCGGGACGCGGTTTTCTCCAGGGCCAGGACGGCATCGGACGCTCCTCAGTCGGCGGGCGTGGCGGCGGGCTCCGGCCACGGACGGCGGCGACACTGGGTCACTTCGCCGGAGCAGAACCACAGATCGAACTCGAAGGTGTCGCCGGGGATCGCCGAGCCGCGCGTCAGCCTGAAGCCGTCGGCGCGCCGCACGGCCATGGCGCCGAACCGGCTCGTCTCGGGCCACTGCCGGACGACCCGGCAATCGTCCAGCCGGTCGGGACGGCGAACCGTGCAGAACAGGGTGACCTGGGCGAACTCTTCCCGGGACGGCGCCGTGACGACCGGCGGACGGTTGGTCGGCAGGCCGGTGCGGTGCATCGGCGCCCGCTCCGGCGCCGCGGCGGCGGGGTCCTGTCCGAGCCCCAGCGCCAGAAGCATCAGCGCCAGCATCGCCTAGTTCCCTCCGCCGCGGATGGCGCCCGCGAAGCTCTTCCAGCTCAGTTTCACATCCGACAGGGCGCCGGCGCGGAAGGCCCGTCCCGAGACCCAGACCATCACGAGCGCGAAGGCGAACATCCCGGCCATGGCGCCGACCAACTCGACCAGCGGCACGTCCGCATGCAGACGGGCCATCATCAGGAAGGGGGTGAAGAAGGGAATCCACGACAGGATCTGGATCACCGGCGCATCCGGCGACCGCAGGGTCATGAACATGACCATGATCGGCACGACCAGCACCATCATGATCGGCCCCATCAGGGTCTGGGCGTCGCGCGGCGTCTCGCAGAAGGCGCCGATGGCCGCGAACAGCACCGCGTACATCAGATAGCCGCCGACCATGAAGGCGACGAACCAGGCCAGTAGCCCGCCGTGCACCAGGATGTCGCCGACCATGGCCGCATACTCCGGCTGGAACAGGAAGAAGGTAGTCGCGCCCAGCCCGCCCCAGGCCGCCAGCATGGTCAGGGTCAGCAGGGCGACGCCCAACACCTTGCCGGTCAGGATCTCGGTCGTGGACGCCGAGGACAGCAGCACCTCGAGGATCTTGTTCGACTTCTCCTCCATCACGCTGTTCAGCAGGATCGAGGCGCCGGTGATGATCAGCGACCACAGCAGGAAGCCCCCGCCCAGCCCGATCAGCATCGGCAGCTTGTCACGGAACGAGACCGCGCCGTCTCCGGTCGACTGGGGCGAGAAGGCCTTCACCTCAGGCCGGAATTTCTCGGCCGCCTCGACCACCCCGGCGTCGATGCCGGCGCCCTCGAAGACGGTCTTGCGGTTGGCCGACCGCAGGGCGTCGCGGACAAAGTCCTCGACGGTGTCGTCGGTGGCCCGGGCGCTCCACACGCGCGCGGCGGGCTTGCCCTGGGCGTCGCGGCTCAGGAAGACCACCGCATCCAGACGCTGCTCCTTGGGGGTCTCGTCGGTCAGGTGACGGCGCACGGCGGCGTCCTGCGCCGCCCCCGGCGCGGCCGAGGCGATGTCGGCGGGCGTCGGCACGATCTTCAGCGAGGGCCGCGACAGGGACGCCATCGCGCCCTGGGTCGCGGCCGGATTGGCGGCTCCCCCGCTGGCGGCCGCCGCCTTCTTCAGGGCCTCCTCGGTCCGCTCGCGTTGACGGTCGGCGTCCCGGCGCAGGGCGTCCTGGATCGAGGCCGCCAGCCCGGCGGCCTGCGGTCCCTCTTCGATGACCACGACCTCGCGCGCCGGTTCGGACGACTTGATCAGGATCGGAATGGCCCCGCCCAGCACAGCGAAGAGGGGGAAGGCCAGCAGCGACAGCCAGAAGCCGGCGGTCATGGCGTAGGCGGCGTATTCGCGCCGCGCGATCAGCAGCATGCGTTTCATCGGGCGGCCTCCGCGCCGGTCGGCTTCACGGACTGGTCGACATCGGGCCGGTCGCCCGTCAGGTCGATGAAGGCGTCATGCAGGGTCGGCTCGCGCAGTTCGAAGCGGCGCACGTCCAGTCCGCCGATGAAGGCGGCCTTCAGGGCCTCCTGCCCGTGCGCCCCCTGCGCCAGCGCGGCCTTCAGCACCCGCACGCCGTCGGCATCCGACGTGATCTCCACCCCGGTCACGCCCGGCAGGCGTCCGGCCTGATCCGGGTCGATGGCGCCTTCCAGCTCCAGGAAGCGCCGCGACGTCGCGCGCGCCTCGGCGATCGTGCCCTCGAAGGCCTTCCGCCCCCGCGCCAGCAGCACGACCTTGTCGCACAGCCGCTCGGCGTGCTGCATCACATGGGTCGAGAACAGGACCGTGGCCCCGTCCGCGGCCAGGCCCCGGATCATCTGCTCCAGCCCCTGCTGGTTCACCGGGTCCAGCCCGGAGAAGGGCTCGTCCAGGATCACGAACTCGGGGCGATGCACCACCGAGGCGATCAACTGGACCTTCTGGGCCATCCCCTTGGACAGCTCCTTCATCTTCTTGCGCTTGGACGCGCCCAGTCCCTGGGCGTCCAGCATCTCCCTGGCCCGCTTGCGGCCCTCGCCCAGCGGCAGGCCCTTCAGCGAACCGAAGAAGGCGATGGCGTCCACCGGCGTCATCTTCTTGTAGAGGCCGCGTTCCTCCGGAAGGAAGCCGATCCGGTCGCGCACCCGGCGGCCGTCGTCGGCGCCCAGGATGGTGATCTTGCCCGCCGTCGCCGGCTGCAGGCCCAGGATCATCCGCAGGGTCGAGGTCTTGCCCGCCCCGTTCGGCCCCAGGAAGCCGCAGATCGATCCCTTGGGCACCTCAAAGCTGAGATCGCGCACGGCCTGAAACTCGCCGTACCGCTTGCTCACGCCCTCCAGCGTCAGAGCCGCCGTCATATGCCCCTCCATAACAACTCGGACGAAGCCTAGGAGTGTAAAGGACGTTTGACAACCCGCACCGGACCGGTTCGCGGATCGATTGTCATGAATTCCATGTCATGTTCGGTGCATACGACTCACCCCGCCCCTGTCCGCCGGATGGCAATGCCCTACGAAGCCTCGCAGTCCCCCGTCGCGCCGTCCTCGGCCTCGCGCCTCTGGACGGTCGGCGCCAGCGCGGGGATTTCGGTGGCGACCCTGCTGGTGCTGGCCGTGTTCCATCGGTCGCTGGCGCCCTGGCTGATCAGCGCGGCCCTTCTGGTCAGCGCCTTCACCTGGGCGGTGAACCGGCGCCCCGGGCGTCCGGACCTGTCGGGCGAAGCCGAGCCCAGCGTCGCGCCGGCGTCTCCGACCGCGGCCGACCAATGGCTTCTCGAGCACGCCTTCGAGGCGCTGGGCGATCCCGTGCTGGTGGTCTCAGGCGGCGAGGCGGACGACATCGCCGGGCGTCGCGTGGTGCTGGCCAACGCCGCGGCGCGCGAGCTTTTCCGCATCCAGCGCGAGGGGGCCCTGCTGGTCTCGGCCGTGCGGGAGCCTTCGGTGCTCGAGGCGATCGACGAGGCCCTGTTCGGCGGCGTGGCCCGGACCACCGACTACGCGGGCGTCGGCGCCCAGACCCGGCACTGGCGCGCCCTGACCCGTCCCCTGCCCGCCCCGCCCGGCGACGGCACCCTGGCCCTGCTGGTGCTGCGCGACGAAACCGACGTGCGCCGCATGGAGCTGATGCGGGTCGACTTCCTGGCCAACGCCTCGCACGAGCTGAAGACCCCGCTGGCCTCGCTGGCGGGCTTCATCGAGACGCTCAAGGGCCACGCCAAGGATGATCCCAAGGCCCGCGACCGCTTCCTCGACATCATGGCCGTGCAGGCCGATCGCATGAGCCGGCTGGTCGCCGACCTGCTGTCGCTCAGCCGGATCGAGCTCAACGAGCACGTGCCCCCGTCGGGCCGGGTCGACCTGGCTCGCGCCGCCGTCGACGTCATGGACGCCGTCTCCATCCTGTCCGCCGAACGCGCCGTCAGCGTGAAGCTGAACGACCGCGAGCTTTCCGCCCCGGTCCACGGCGACCGCGACGAGATCGTCCAGGTGGTCCAGAACCTCGTCGACAACGCGATCAAATACTCGCCGTCCGGCGACACGGTGGATGTCGTCATCCGCCCCGACGTCTCGCTGGACGAGGCCGCCGCCCCCTGGTCGGGCGGCAATCGCGAGGGCGGGATCACCCGCCTGCCGCTGGTCACCCCGGACCGCGAACCCGGCAAGCGCTACGCCGCCATCACCGTGCGGGACCACGGCCCCGGCATGGCCCGCGAACACCTGCCCCGCCTGACCGAGCGCTTCTACCGCGTCGAGGGCCAGAAGAGCGGCGAGCGTCAGGGCACCGGCCTCGGCCTCGCCATCGTCAAACACATCGTCAATCGCCATCGCGGCGGCCTGACGGTGGAAAGCGCGCCGGGACAGGGGGCGGTCTTCACCGCCTATTTCCCCATCGCCGAAAAGCGGACCCCGCCCCAGACGACCGCCGCGTGACGGCCCTGCGACAAAGGGCCTGTCAGCGTAACAGAACTGTCACGCAGCCGTCTTAATCCGCTGACCATTCAAGGGCAGTTTCCGCCGCGGGGCGAACCGGGCGACCGGACTGTTCCGATTCTCCTCCCGGATCCTCATGACCTGGCTCTTTCTGCCGATCCTGATCGCCGCAGCCGTCGCCGCCTATTTCGGCGCGCGGAAACTGGCGTCCCTGCGCGCCCGGGGCGAACGCGCCCACTCCCGTCCGGCCCAGCACGGGGCCTACGCCCTGATCTGGACCGCGGTCCCGGCCCTCGTCGTCCTGATCGGCGCCTCGATCTTCACCGCGCCCGTCGAGCATCAGCTGATGGCCTCCGGCGCGCCCGAGGCCGTTCAGCAGCTTGAGCCCTTCCGTCGTCAGGCCTTCTACGCCGACGCCCAGGCGGTCGGCGCGGGCCGCGAGGCCATGCAGATCTGGCCCGCCCCCTACGCCGAACTGCTGCCGCAGGAAGGCCGCCGCGCCGACCGCATCCACACCATGCTGTCGCTGGCCGGCGTCGTCGGCGCCGCCCTGGCCGCCCTGCTCGGCGCCCTGTTCGTGTTCAGCCAGATCCGCCCGGGCATGCGCGCCCGCAACCGGGTCGAGGGCTGGATCGTCGGCGCCCTGTTCGCCTGCTCGGCCGTCGCCGTCCTGACCACGCTCGGCATCGTCGCCTCGCTGGTCTACGATTCGATCCGCTTCTTCTCGTCGGTGCCGATCACCGAGTTCCTGTTCGGGACCCAGTGGAGCCCGCAGACCGCCATCCGCGCCGACCAGGTCGGCTCCTCCGGCGCCTTCGGGGCCCTGCCGCTGTTCGCCGGCACCTTCCTGATCATGGTCATCGCCATGATCGTCGCCGCCCCGATCGGCCTGTTCTCGGCCATCTACCTGTCGGAGTACGCCGGCCCGACCTTCCGGGCGACGGTCAAGCCGATCCTCGAAATCCTCGCGGGCGTTCCGACCGTGGTCTACGGCTTCTTCGCCGCCCTGACCGTCGGCCCGGCCATGCGCGTCTTCTTCAACACCATCGGAAGCTGGTTCGTCGGCGGTCCGCTGGACGGGCTGGGCCAGTATCTGATGCTGGTCCAGAATCAGATGGCCCTCGTCGCCGGCGGCGTCATGGGCATCATGCTGATCCCCTTCGTCAGCTCGCTGTCGGACGACATCATCAACGCCGTGCCCCAGTCGCTGCGCGACGGTTCCTACGCCATGGGCGCGACCAAGTCCGAGACGGTGAAGCGCGTCCTGCTGCCCGCCGCCCTGCCCGGCGTCGCCGGCGCCATGCTGCTGGCCATGTCGCGCGCCATCGGCGAGACCATGATCGTCACCATGGCCGCGGGCCTCGCCGCCAAGCTGACCCTCAACCCGCTCGAGACCGTGACCACCGTCACCGTCCAGATCGTCACCCTTCTGACCGGCGACCAGGAGTTCAACAGCCCCAAGACGCTGTCGGCCTTCGGTCTCGGCCTGACCCTGTTCCTCGTGACCCTGCTGCTGAACATCGTCGCCCAGCGCATCGTCCAGACCTACCGGCAGCAATATGACTGACGCAGCCGACCACGCTCCCGTTCCCGCCGCCGATGCTGTCGCCGACGCCCGCGTCGACCGCCTGCGCTCGGGCCTGAAGAAGCGCTACGCCCGCGAGAGCCGGTTCCGCCTGTACGGCCTGCTGGCCATCGGCGTCGCCGTCGGCTTCCTGCTGCTGCTGCTCGGCCGCATCATCGAGCAGGGCCACACCGCCTTCTACAGCCACTCGGTGACCCTGCCGGTCTACATGGACCCGGCCCGCGTCGACCGCGCCTATCCGCAAGGCACCAATTTCGAGCTGCTGGTCGCCGAACAGCAGCTGGCCCGCATGGGCGAACAGGACGACGCCCAGGGCTCCAAGGCCGCGGCCCTGCGCAGCCTGTTCTCGTCCGAGCTGAAGTTCGTCGCTGCCGAGCGCGTCACCCGCCAGCCGGGCCTGATCGGCCAGACGGTCATGATCGCCGCCCCGACCTCGGACGACGCCGACCTGTACTTCAAGGGCGAAATCTCCAAGGCGACTCCCGCCGACCAGCGCCGCCTGACCGACCAGCAGATCGCCTGGCTGGACCGGATGAAGGCCGACGGCCACGTCTCGTCGCACTTCAACACCGCCATCTTCACCAAGGGCGACTCGACCGAGCCCGAGCTCGCCGGCGTCCTGGGCGCCGTCATCGGCTCGGCCCTGATGCTGCTGGTCACCGCCCTGATCGCCATTCCGCTGGGCGTCGGCGCGGCCCTGTACCTCGAGGAGTTCGCCCCGAAGAACCGGATAACGGACATCATCGAGGTCAACATCAACAACCTCGCCGCCGTGCCTTCGATCATCTACGGCCTGCTGGGTCTGGCCCTGTTCATCAACTGGATGCACCTGCCCCGCGCCAGCCCGCTGGTCGGCGGCCTGGTCCTGGCCCTGATGGCCCTGCCGACCATCATCATCGCCACCCGCTCCTCGCTGAAGGCGGTGCCGCCGTCGATCCGCGAGGCCGCCCTGGCCATGGGCGCGTCGAAGACCCAGACGGTCTTCCAGCACACCCTGCCGCTGGCCATGCCCGGCGTGATGACCGGCGCCATCATCTCGATGGCCCACGCGCTCGGCGAGACCGCCCCGCTGCTGCTGATCGGCATGGTCAGCTTCGTGCCGGGCCTGCCGCACAGCATCGTCGAGCCCGCGGGCGCCCTGCCCTCGCTCGTCTACATCTGGGAGAACGCGTCGGAACGCGCCTTCCACGAGCGGACCGCCGCCGCGATCCTGGTCCTGCTCGCCTTCATGATCGTCATGAACGCCGCCGCCATCCTGCTGCGCCGGCGCTTCGAACGCCGGTGGTAAGCCCCATGTTCTCGAAAATCTTCCGCGCCGCTGACGGCTCCGAAGGCGGCGCGCCCGCTGACGACGTCGTGGTCGCCGCCCCGACCGTCACCCCGAGCACCGGCCCGATCGGCCCGACCAAGATCGCCGCGCGCGACGTGTCGGTCTTCTACGGCGGCAAGCAGGCCCTGTACGACGTCTCGCTGGACATCCCTGACAAGACCGTCACCGCCCTGATCGGCCCGTCGGGCTGCGGCAAGTCGACCTTCCTGCGGACCATGAACCGCATGAACGACACCATCTCGCACGCCAAGGTCACCGGCCGCATCGAGATGGACGGCGAGGACATCAACGCGAAGGCGGTCGATCCCGTGCTGCTGCGCGCCCGCGTCGGCATGGTGTTCCAGAAGCCGAACCCCTTCCCCAAGTCGATCTACGAGAACGTCGCCTACGGCCCGCGCATCCACGGCCTGGCCTCCTCGAAGGCCGAGCTGGACGTCATCGTCGAGGCCTCGCTGAAGCGCGCCGGCCTGTGGGACGAGGTCGCCGACCGCCTGCACGCCCCGGGCACCGGCCTGTCGGGCGGCCAGCAACAGCGTCTGGTCATCGCCCGCGCCATCGCGGTCGAGCCGGAAGTCATCCTGATGGACGAGCCCTGCTCGGCCCTGGACCCGATCGCCACCGCCAAGATCGAGGAACTGATCGACGAGTTGCGCGAGCGCTACTGCATCGTCATCGTCACCCACTCGATGGCCCAGGCCGCCCGCGTCTCGCAGCGCACCGCCTTCTTCCACCTCGGCCGTCTGGTCGAGACCGGCCCGACCGAGGAAATCTTCACGAATCCGCGCGAGCGGCGCACCCTCGACTACATCACGGGGCGCTTCGGCTGATGAACCAGCACACCGTCAAGGCCTACGGGGACGAGCTGAACCAGCTGACCGCCGAGGTCGCCCGCATGGGCGGTCTGGCCGAGGCCCAGGTCGCCGACGCCGTCGATTCCGTGGCCCGCCGCGACGTGGCCCTCGCCCGCGCCGTCGTGGATCGCGACAGCCGTCTCGATTCCATGCACCGCGACATCGAGAAGAAGGCCATCCGCCTGATCGCCCTGCGCCAGCCGGTCGCCTCTGACCTGCGCAAGACCCTGTCGGCGATGAAGCTGGCGGTCGATCTGGAGCGCACCGGCGACCTGGCCAAGAACATCGCCAAGCGCGCGCTCATCCTCGCCGAGGGCGAGCCGATGCAGCCCCTGACCCGCTCCATCGAGCGGATGGGCAAGCTGGTCTCCATGCGCCTGCGCGACGTGCTCGACGCCTATGCGGTCGGTGAAGTCGATCGCGCCATCGCCGTCTGGAACACCGACGACGAGGTGGACGAGCACTACAACGCCCTGTTCCGTGAACTGCTGACCTACATGATGGGCGACCCGCGCACGATCAGCGCCTGCACCCACTTGCTGTTCATGGCCAAGAACCTGGAACGCATCGGCGACCACGCGACCAACATCGCCGAGACCATCCACTACGAAATCACCGGTCTGGAGTTCACGGGCGAACGCCCGCGCTGGAACCCCGAGACCGACGGCGACCTGCCGACCACCGCCTGACACCGACCGGAGAGCCTGACGTGCAGCCCTATGTTCTGGTGATGGAAGACGAGGACGCGCTGGCGACGCTGCTGTCCTACAACCTCGAAAAAGAGGGCTACAAGGTCGTCGTCGCCTCGGACGGCGAGGAGGGCATGCTCCAGATCGACGAGCGCCTGCCCGACCTGGTCCTGCTGGACTGGATGCTGCCCAAGCTGTCGGGCATCGAGGTCTGCCGCCGCATCCGCGGCCGCTCCGAGACCCGCAACCTGCCGATCATCATGCTGACCGCGCGCGGCGAGGAATCCGACCGCGTGCGCGGCCTGGACACCGGCGCCGACGACTATCTGACCAAACCCTTCTCGATGACCGAGCTGACGGCCCGCATCCGCGCGGTCCTGCGCCGCATCCGTCCGGGTCTGGCCGACGACCGCATCAACCACGGCGACATCGTCATCGACCGCGTCGCCCACCGCGTCCGCCGCGCCGGCCTCGAGATCCACCTGGGGCCCACCGAGTTCCGCCTGCTCGACCACTTCATGCAGCACCCGGGCCGGGTGTTCAGCCGCGAACAGCTGCTGGACGCCGTCTGGGGCTCGGACGTCTACGTCGAGGCCCGCACCGTCGACGTCCACGTCGGCCGCCTGCGCAAGGCCCTGAACGTCGAAGGCACCGTCAACCCGATCCGCACCGTGCGTTCCGCCGGCTACTCGCTGGATCTGGGGGGCTGACTCAAATCCTTCTCCCCTTGAGGGAGAAGGTGGCCCGGAGGGCCGGATGAGGGGTGGCTCACCGCCGCCTGAATCTCAGACCGATACTTCCTCCTTCTTCCCCCGCGTGATCAACACCCCGAACGCCGCCGCCAGCGGGAACATCAGCACGCCATAGACCGCCGCCGGCAGTGACATGTCGGGGTTCTGCAGCACCGAGCGCGCGATCACGATGGCCAGCGTCGCATTGTGCAGCCCGACCTCGAACGCACTGGCCACCGCCTGCGACCGCTCGATCTTCAGCAGGCGTGGAACCACGAACCCGATCCCAAGGCTCAGCACGCAGAAGGTCACCACGATCCCCGCCAGCGCGCCCAGATTGCTCACCAGCACATCGAACTGGGCCGACACCGCGCCGATGATCACCAGCGTCAGGATCACCACCGAGGCCAGGCGCACCGGCTTGTCCATGGCCGCCGCAAAGCCCGGCTTCAGCCCCCGCACCAGCATGCCTAGCGCCACCGGCGCCAGCACGATCACGAACACTTCCACCGTCTTGGCCAGTTGCAGTCCGACCTGACCGCCGTCCGGCTGAAGGATCGCCAGCGACAGGTTCACCACGATCGGCAGGGTCGCCACCGCGATGACCGAGTTGATCGCCGTCAGGCTGATGTTCAGCGCCACGTCGCCCCGGAACAGGTGGCTGTAGAGGTTCGCCGTCGTCCCGCCCGGCGAGGCCGCCAGCAGCATCATCCCCACCGCCAGCACCGGCGGCAGGTTGAACAGCAGCACCAGCCCGAAACAGACCAGTGGCAGCAGAATGAGCTGGCAGGCCAGCGCCACGGCCACCGCCTTGGGCCGTCGCCCGATCCGCACGAAATCACCGGGCGTCAGGCTGAGCCCCAGCCCGAACATGATGATCCCCAGCGCAATCGGCAGACCGATGACGGTGATGGCTGACCCCATGGCCCTGTCTCCCCCGGAGCGCTGTCCCGCGCCTCTTCGGAGATCAGCGTGTCACGCCCCGGGAACCCCGCCAAGCGACGACGCGTCGCAGTGGCTACAGCAAATCCTTCTCCCCTTGAGGGAGAAGGACATCCGCATCCCCGACGGACCACCTTCACAGCGGCGTTCAACCCGTTAGGGTCCCCCGCAAATTTCGTGGAGTCTGCCGATGCGTCGTCGCACCTTCCTGTCGACCCTGCCCGCCGGGGCGCTTCTGGCCGGGAGCGGGCTCGCCAACGCGCAGACCCCGCAAGCAACACCGCAAGCTCCCGCGACCCCGCCCCGTCCCGCGCCGCGTCCCGATCCCTACGCCGGAATCGGCATCGGCGACCGCATCACCGGACCGAAATTCGTGGGCCGTTCCACGGTCTATGGAGCCAACGGCGCCGCCGCCACGGCCCATCCGCGCGCCACCCTGATCGGCATCGACACCCTGCGGCGCGGCGGTTCGGCCATCGACGCGGCCATCGCCATCAACGCGGCCCTCGGCTTCCTCGAGCCCGTGGCCAACGGCATCGGCGGCGACGCCTTCTGCATGCTGTGGGACCCGGCCCGGCGCAAGGTCGTCGGCTTCAACGGTTCGGGCAACAGCCCCCTCGGCCTGTCGCTGGAGACGGCGCGGTCCAGGGCCCGCCCCAACGGCCACCTGCCCTCCTACGGCGCGGTCACCGTCAACGTCCCGGGCACCGTCGACGCCTGGTGGAGCGCCCACCAGCGCTACGGCAAGCTGCCCTGGCGCGACGTCCTGCTGCCGGTGGCCGAGCTGTGCGAGCAGGGGGTGCCGGTCCCGCAGGTCATCGCCTGGTACCTCGAGCGCAACATGGCGATCTTCGACCGGTCGTCGCGGCTGATCGAGGAGAACGACAACCGCAAGGTGGTCTATGCGCCGGGCGGCCGCGTGCCCGGCGTGGGCGAGGTGTTCGCCAATCCCTTCCTCGGGCGGACCTACCGGGCCATCGCCGAAGGCGGGCGCGACGCCTTCTACGACGGCCCGCTGGCCGAGGCGATCGAGCGCTATTTCCGCCGCATCGGCGGCTGGATGACCCGGGCCGATCTGGCCGCCCACCGCACCGAGTGGGTCGAGCCGATCCGCACCACCTATCGCGGGGTCGAGGTCTACGGCCTGGGACCGAACACCCAGGGCCTGTCGACCAACCAGATCCTCAATGTCTGCGAACAGTTCGATCTCGCCGGCATGGGCTTCCAGTCCGCCGCCTCGATCCACCACCAGGCCGAGGCCAAACGGCTGGCCTTCGAGGATCGGGCCCGCTTCTTCGCCGACCAGAGGTTCGCCGCGGCCCCGGTCGAATGGCTGAACTCCAAGGCGTACGCGGCCGAGCGCGCCCGCCTGATCCGGTCCGACCGGGTCATGGACCGGGTCTTCCCCGGCGACGCGCCGACCCAGGGCGACACCACCTACTTCTCGGTCGCCGACAGCGACGGGATGATGGTCAGCTGGATCCAGTCCAACTACCGCGGCATGGGCTCCGGCCTCGCCCCCGACGACGGCGAGCGCCCCCTGGGCTTCATGTTCCAGGACCGGGGGGAGCTGTTCAGCCTGAGGGACGGCAGCCCCAACCTCTACGCCCCCGGCAAGCGGCCCTTCCACACCATCATCCCCGGCTTCGCCTGCAAGGACGGCGAGCCGTGGATGGCCTTCGGCGTGATGGGCGGCGGCATGCAGCCGCAGGGCCAGGCCCAGATCATCGTCAACATGGTCGACTACGGGCTGGAGCCGCAGGCGGCCGGCGACGCGCCGCGCTGGCAGCACGAGGGCTCCTCCGAACCGACCGGCCAGCCGGCCGAGGGGACCGGCGTCCTGCACCTCGAGAGCGGCGTGCCCGAGGCGACGAAGGCGCAGCTGACCGCCATGGGCTGGACGCTCGGCCCGCCCAACGGCGGCTTCGGCGGCTACCAGAACGTGGTGCGCCAGCCGAACCCGGGCGGGCGCTGGACGTACGGGGCGGCGACCGAGATGCGCAAGGACGGCATCGCGCTGGCGTACTGAGACCGCGCCGCCGGGTTAAATCGCCGTAAGGCGCATCCGTCGCCTCCCGGCCCCGCCTCTTGCGAGCGAGATGGATGGGGGCGCGAGGCATGCCTGACGCGATCTGGGTGCTGGTAGGCTGGGTCGGCGTCACGGCCGCGGCGGGGCTGGTCTGCGCCGTCCTGGCGCGCGGGCGGGTGCGCTGGCTGTGGCTGGCCTCGGCCCTGCTGCTGATGGCGGCTTACGACGCCCTGCTGACGCGCGGCTACGGTTACATCCCGCTCGACTTCGGCCCGTCCGACTGGAACTGGGAGGGCAAGGCGCTGGCGGTGGCGCTGTCGCTCGGCGTCGCGGCCGCGCTCGGCTTCCGGCGCACCGGCGTGACGTTGCGGCACTACCGCACCGGCCTGCCCGGCGCGCTGGCCCTTTCGGCCGTTCTCGTCGCCCTGTTCCTGGGGCTCGCCCTGTATTTCCCCGGAGAGCCGACGACCGCGGACACCCTCGCCTTCCAGCTGACCATGCCCGGGCTGGACGAGGAGCTGTTTTACCGCGGCGTCCTGCTGGTCATGCTCAACGAGGCCTTCGGCCGGCCGCTGTCGGTGCTCGGCGCGCCGATGGGCTGGGGCGCGCCTGTCTCCTCCGTCGCCTTCGGCCTGACCCACGCGCTCGGCTACGCGGACGGCGGCTACAGCTTCGACGCCATGGCCATGGCCCTGACCGGCGGGCCGGCCCTGTTGCTGGTGTGGCTCCGCGAGAAGACCGGCAGCCTGGTCCTGCCGATCCTGCTGCACAACTTCGCGAACAGCATCTTCCATCTGGTCTAAGCTTTGCCTTAAGCGGAGCCTGAACCTTCTTTAACATGCATCCAGCCCGACGCCGGGCCGCCTCTGTCCGGTGCGGACATCCTCCCTCCGTCGCCTGTCAATGAACTGGAGTCCCATGCGTCCCCTTCTGCTCGTCCCCGCCCTGTCCCTTCTCCTCCCGGGCCTCGCCCTCGCCCAGACCCGCGAGGCGGTCCGCGTCTCCGTCGACGAGGTCGTTCTGGCCGGCGAACTGGTCCTTCCGGAGGAAGCTCCGCGGGCGGCGGTGGTGCTGGTCCAGGGGGCGGGGCCGCACGGCCGCGACCAGGTGATCTCCGGAGCCCCGATGTTCGGACAGCTGGCCGAACAGCTGGCCGCCCGCGGCATCGCCAGCCTGCGCATCGACAACGCCGGCGTGGGTGAATCGACGGGCGAGAAGCCGCGTCACTTCCGCGACCGCATCCCGCACATCACCGCGGCGCTGGACCTGCTGGCCGGTCACCCTGCGGTCTCCGCCGCGCCGGTCGGCCTCGTCGCCCACAGCGAGGGAACCTTCGTCGCCGGCGAGGTGTGGAGCGCGCGCGACGAGGCGATCGACTTCCTCGTGCTGCTCGGCGCCCCGGGTCGGCAGGGGCGCGAGGTCTGGGTCGACCAGCAGTCCAATCCGGAGCGTTTCCCGGAGCGCAGCGCCGAAGACCTCATCCGCATCCGTGACGGCTTCGACCGGGTCGCCGCCGCCTCGATCTCCGGCGACCGCGCCGCTGTCGAGACCGCGACCGACGCCCTGTTCGCCGTCATCGGCCTGTCGCCGGAGGAGCTCGCCGAGGTGCGACCGGACTTCGTCGACCGCATGGCCAGCCCCGAGATGCAGGTCCTGCTCGGCCACGACCCCGCGCCGGCGTTCGGGCGCATCACCGACCCGGTGCTGGCGGTGTGGGGCGGCATCGACCCGCTGACAGCGCCGGCGCTGAACCTCCCACCCGTACTGGCCAATCGGCACCCCGACAGCCGTCTGACCATCGTGGTCCTGCCCGACGAGGAGCACTTCTTCCTGCGCGGCGACGGCCTCGAGCCGGGCCGGCACGCCTTCGGCAAGATGAGCCTCAGCCCCCGGCTGGCGTCGACCATCGACCACTGGCTGGGCGGCGAGACCTTCGCGGAGTAGCTCGACGCCCCTGGCGGTGGGCCGGCCGGCCACAATGGCGCCAAGGTTCAACCGGCGAATGTCCTCAGATAGAGGGCATAACCGGAGGTTCCTATGATCGCTCTTGCGACCGCGGCCCTGCTCGCGGTTCAGCCGACGTGCTCTGCACCGCTCGGCGCCGGGCCACTCCTGAACCAGCCGCAACGGATCCTCGTGGTGGGCGAGACCCATGGCACCGTCGAGGCGCCGGCTGCCTTCCTCGGGCTCGTCTGCGAGGCGGCCCGGCAGGGGCCCGTTACGGTCGGTCTCGAGATGCCGGAGAGCGACCAGGCGCTGCTGGACTTCGTCATGGAGGCGACCGACGAGGCGACCGCGGCGCGAATCCTGCGCGGCGGGGACTTCGGCGACCCGCGTCGCAACGACGGCCGGAACAGCCAGGCCATGTTCGACATGATCCTCGGCTTCTGGCGGCTGAAGGCGGCGGGACACGATATCGCGCTGCGCCCCTTTGCGCCGCGCATGTCGTTCATCCGGGGGCGCTCCCAGGGCTGGTGGGAGCTCGAGATGGGCTATCGGATGAGCCGACCTCTCGTCGATCGGCCCGAAGCTCGCCTGCTGATCCTCGTCGGCGACCTCCACGCCCGGAAGATCGGCTACGGAGACAGGGGCGGAATTGGCCTGCCGGCCGCCGGCCACCTGCATCCGGCCGACACCCTCACCCTGCATTTCGCCCAACAGGGCGGCGAGAGCTGGAGTTGCCAGCCAGACTGCGGAGTTCAATCCGTCTTCACCGCCTACAACGCTGAAGTGCGAGGGATTGT
>NZ_DASWWG010000036.1:0-5937 GCF_036400995.1 Brevundimonas sp. | reverse complement strand
GACTCAGTATCGGTAGTGCTCGGGCTTGTAGGGGCCCGCGACGTCGACACCGATGTAGGCGGCCTGCGACGGCGTGAGCTCGGTGAGCTCCACACCGAGCGCGGCGAGGTGCAGGCGGGCCACCTTCTCGTCGAGCACCTTCGGCAGCGTGTAGACCCCGATCGGGTACTCGGCCTGCTTCGTGTAGAGCTCGATCTGCGCGAGCACCTGGTTCGAGAACGAGTTGCTCATGACGAACGACGGGTGGCCGGTCGCGTTGCCGAGGTTCATGAGACGGCCCTCGGAGAGCACCAGGATGCTGCGCCCGTTGGGCAGCCGCCACTCGTGCACCTGCGGCTTGATCTCGACCTTCTCGGCCCCCGGCAGCTTCTCGAGACCGGCCATGTCGATCTCGTTGTCGAAGTGCCCGACGTTCGCGACGATCGCCTGGTGCTTCATCCGCTGCAGGTGATCGACGGTGATGACGTCCTTGTTGCCGGTCGTCGTCACGAAGATGTCGGCGTACTCGACCGCCTTCTCGAGCGTGGTGACCTGGTAGCCGTCCATCGCCGCCTGGAGGGCGTTGATCGGATCGATCTCGGTCACCTTCACGCGGGCGCCGCCCTGACGCAGCGAGGCGGCCGAGCCCTTGCCCACGTCGCCGTAGCCGCAGACCACGGCGACCTTGCCCGACAGCATGACGTCGGTGCCGCGACGGATGGCGTCGACCAGCGATTCACGGCAGCCGTACAGGTTGTCGAACTTCGACTTGGTGACGCTGTCGTTGACGTTGATCGCCGGGAACGGCAGCTCGCCGCGCTCAGCCATCTGGTACAGGCGGTGCACGCCGGTGGTGGTCTCTTCCGACACGCCGCCGATGGCGTCGCGGATGGCCGAGTAGAAGCCCGGCTTTTCCTTCAGGTACCGCTTCATGACGGCGAAGAGGGCTTCCTCTTCCTCGTTGGTCGGGTTGTCGAGGACCGAGGGGTCCTTCTCGGCCTTCGGCCCCAGCACGCACAGCAGGGTCGCGTCGCCGCCGTCGTCGAGGATCAGGTTCGGATAGCCGCCGTCGGCCCATTCGAAGATCTTGTGGGCGTAGTCCCAGTACTCGACCAGGGTCTCGCCCTTCACGGCGAAGACCGGGGTGTTGTTGGCGGCGATCGCGGCCGCGGCGTGGTCCTGGGTCGAGAAGATGTTGCACGAGGCCCAGCGGACCTCGGCGCCCAGCGCTTCCAGCGTCTGGATCAGCACGGCGGTCTGGATGGTCATGTGCAGGCTGCCCGCGATGCGCGCGCCCTTCAGCGGCTGGGCGGCGCCGTACTCGGCCCGCAGCGCCATCAGACCGGGCATTTCGGTCTCGGCGATGGCGATCTCCTTGTTGCCGAAGTCGGCGAGCGAGATGTCGCGAACGATGTAGTCGGTCATGGGTCAGTCCTGATCGGGGGTTTGCCGGGGCTATAGACCGACGCGGCCCCGGGGGCAAGAAACGCATAAGGATATCCTTATGTCCCTACCAAAGTAGGGGTTTCTCCTAGGGTCGCTGTTAACCACGGCAACGCTTCGGTTCGTTAGTTAGGAAACGAACGAAGCAGGAGCCCGATCATGTCGAACGTCGCCATGCAAGACCGACTGGCCTTCATGGGCCTGGGCGCCCCGTCGGCGGCCTACCGCTCGATCGAAGGCGTGCTGCGGGAGGCCCTGCCGGATGCGCTCGCCGCCTTCTACGATCAGGTCCGCGCGACCCCCGCAATGCGGCGCTTCTTCCGCGACGAGGCCCACATCACCGGTGCGAGCACCGCGCAGCAGGACCACTGGGCGGCGATCATCGAGGGGCGGACCGACGAGAACTACGGCCGTTCGGTCCGGATCATCGGTCAGGTCCACGCCCGCATCGGACTGGAGCCGCGCTGGTATATCGGCGGCTACAGCGTCCTGCTGGCCCACCTGATCGAACGCATCAACCAGCGCCCCCGCAAGTGGATGGAGAAGGCGGCCGATCACGACCGGATCACCGGCGAGGCGGTGGCCGAACTGACCCAGAGGGTCATGCTGGACATGGATCTGGCGATCTCGACCTATCTGGACGCCCTGCAGGAGGAACGCGACCGCAGCGAAGCCGCCCGGGCCGAGGCCGAGGCCCGTCAGACTCATGTGGTCGGCGTGGTCGGCGCGGCCCTGACCGGCCTGTCGCACGGCGACCTGGCCTCGACGGTCGATGAGGAGTTCACCGCCGCATACCAGCCGCTGCGCGACGACTTCAACACCGCCGTCCGGCAACTGAACCAGGCCATGCGCGCCGTCGCCGAGAACGCCGGGTCGATCCGCTCGGGCGCCGGCGAGATCACCCTCGCCGCCGATGACCTGTCCCGTCGCACCGAGCAACAGGCGGCGTCGCTGGAAGAGACCGCCGCCGCCCTGGACCAGATCACCGCCACGGTGAACCGGACCGCCTCGGGGGCCCGTCAGGCCTCTGACGTGGTCCAGGGCGCCCGCAGCGACGCCGAGACCTCCGGCCGGGTGGTCCGGCAGGCGGTGGATGCGATGGACGCCATCGAGAAGTCGTCCCAGGAAATCGGTCAGATCATCGGCGTCATCGACGAGATCGCCTTCCAGACCAACCTGCTGGCCCTCAACGCGGGGGTCGAGGCCGCCCGCGCCGGCGAGGCTGGTCGCGGCTTCGCCGTCGTCGCCTCGGAAGTCCGCGCCCTGGCCCAGCGCTCCGCTGACGCCGCCAAGGAGATCAAGGCCCTGATCTCTGCGTCCAGCGTGCAGGTCGCCTCGGGCGTGGATCTGGTCGGTCAGACCGGCGAGGCGCTGCAGCGGATCGTCGGCCGGGTGGCGGAGATCGACGGGCTGGTCTCGGAAATCGCGGCCTCCGCCCAGGAGCAGGCCACCGGGCTGCGCGAGGTCAACACCGCCATCAACCAGATGGATCAGGTGACCCAGCAGAACGCCGCCATGGTCGAACAGACGACGGCCGCCAGCCACGCCCTGCGCCAGCAGGCCGAAAGCCTGTCGGGCTCGGTCGACCGCTTCAGCCTCGGGTCGCAGGCCGGACAGTCGCGCATCCGGCGCGTCGCCTGACCCCGGCCAACTGACCTTTGTTCACCCGAAACAGGGCCTTGCCGTAGCGGAAGCGGGCGGGCAGGAACGCGTTCCATGACACGCGACCTCGCCACCCCCCGCCACGACTGGACGCTCGAACAGGTGGAGGCGCTGTTCGCCCGCCCCTTCATGGAGCTGGTCTATGACGCCGCCACGGTGCACCGGACCTGGTTCGACCCGTCCGAGGTGCAGAAGAGCCAACTCCTGTCGATCAAGACCGGCGGCTGCGCCGAGAACTGCGGCTACTGCTCCCAGTCGGCCAGCTTCAGGACCGGGCTGAAGGCCGAGAAGCTGATGGAGACCTCCGCCGTTCTGGCCGAGGCCATGGCGGCCAAGGCGGGCGGCGCCTCGCGCTTCTGCATGGGCGCGGCCTGGCGGGAGCTGAAGGACCGCGACACCCCGAAGCTGGCGGCGATGATCTCGGGCGTGAAGGCGCTGGGTCTGGAGACCTGCGCCACCCTGGGCATGCTGACCGCCGACCAGGCGAAACAGCTGAAGGCCGCCGGTCTGGATTATTACAACCACAACCTCGACACCGGCCCCGAGTACTATGCCGAGGTGGTGACCACCCGGACCTATCAGGACCGGCTGGAGACGCTGGAGCACGTCCGTGACGCGGGCATGTCGACCTGCTGCGGCGGCATCGTCGGCATGGGCGAGGCGCGACACGACCGGGCGGGACTGTTGCACGCCCTCGCCACCCTGCCGGTCCATCCCGACAGCCTGCCGGTCAACGCCTTGGTGCCGGTCACCGGCACGCCGCTGGGCGACCGGGTGAAGAAAGAGGGCGAGATCGATCCGATCGAGTTCGTCCGCACCGTCGCCGTGGCCCGGATCGTCTGTCCGAAGGCCATGGTGCGCCTGTCCGCGGGCCGCGAGACCATGAGCCCGGAAATGCAGGCCCTGTGCTTCCTGGCCGGCGCCAACTCGATCTTCGTCGGCGGCAAGCTGCTGACCACCCCGAACCCCGAGCAGGACGAGGACGCCCGCCTGTTCGCCCTGCTGGACCTCAAGCCCATGCCGATCGCCGCGGCCGAAGCGGCCGCCTGAAACGCGAACCGCCTCCCGGCGGATGCCGGGAGGCGGTCGATCAGCTAACCGGTTGAAAAATCAGCGCGTGTAGTAGTAGTCCGCGATCTCGCACACATTGATGCGGAAGCGGGTCAGTTCCTGGCCGTTGGTGAAGCGGGCCTTGAAATCGTACAGGCAGGCGCCCGAGCCGTCGTCGATGTTCATGGTCACGCTGGAGCCGCTGCCCAGGACGCTCGAGCCGAGCATGTCTTCTTCCCAGTCGTCGACGCGCGAGTCCGACGCGTAGAAATGCGTCATCGTCCAGCCGGTCTGGTTGTGGATGCGGACCCGACGGTTATAGCCGTCGCGCGACTGCACCACGATGGTCGCCACGGGCTGGGCGGCGATGCGCGGTTCGGCGGTGGTCGCCGAGGCGGTTCCGAAGGCGGCCGCCAGAAGGGCGGCGCCGGCGATGATGTTGATGGCCTTCTTCATATCCAGTCTCCCCGAGCCTTCCCCGGCTCCGATAACGCTGTGATGCGCTTTTTTCGGGGGTCTGTCTCCTGACGTCGCCTGACGACTGAATCGTCCAAAGGTCTTGCAGGCGGGGGGGTGTTTCCCATATCGGCGTCAATCCCCGGAAAACCCCGCAGATCGTGGGGCTTTCCATAAATCCAACAGACCCTGAAATCGGGGGCAGTCACGCGCGGCGCTTCGCTTTAAAAGGCCGCCGCACCGCCCGCTGAGATGGAGTGAAAGACTAAGCATGGCCAAGATCATCGGCATCGACCTGGGCACGACGAACTCGTGCGTCGCCGTCATGGACGGCAAGAACCCCAAGGTCATCGAGAACGCGGAAGGCAACCGCACCACCCCGTCGATCGTCGCGATCCAGGACGGCGGTGAAGTGCTGGTGGGTCAACCCGCCAAGCGCCAGGCCGTCACCAACCCGACCAACACCTTCTTCGCCATCAAGCGCCTGATCGGCCGCTCGTTCTCGGACCCGGTGGTCGCGAAGGACAAGGACATGGTGCCCTATGACATCGTCAAGGGCCCGACCGGCGACGCCTGGGTGAAGGCCCACGGCAAGGACTACTCGCCGCAGCAGATCTCGGCCTACACCCTCGGCAAGATGAAGGAGGCCGCTGAGGCCTACCTCGGCGAGACCGTGACCCAGGCCGTCATCACCGTTCCGGCCTATTTCAACGACGCCCAGCGTCAGGCGACCAAGGACGCCGGCAAGATCGCCGGCCTGGAAGTCCTGCGCATCATCAACGAGCCGACGGCGGCGGCCCTGGCCTACGGCCTGGACAAGAACGACGGCCAGAAGATCGCCGTCTATGACCTCGGCGGCGGCACCTTCGACGTCTCGATCCTCGAGATCGGCGACGGTGTGTTCGAGGTGAAGTCGACCAACGGCGACACCTTCCTGGGCGGCGAGGACTTCGACCTGCGTCTGGTCGACTATCTGGCCGACGAGTTCAAGAAGGAGCAGGGCGTCGACCTGCGTTCGGACAAGCTGGCCCTGCAGCGCCTGAAGGAAGAGGCCGAAAAGGCCAAAAAGGAGCTGTCCTCGACCACCCAGTACGAGGTCAACCTGCCGTTCATCACCATGAACGCCTCGGGTCCGCTGCACCTGAACATCAAGTTGTCGCGCGCCAAGCTGGAAGCCCTGGTCGAAGACCTGGTCCAGCGCACCATCGAGCCGTGCGTGAAGGCCCTGAAGGACGCGGGCCTGAAGGCCTCGGACATCGACGAGGTGGTTCTGGTCGGCGGCATGACCCGCATGCCCAAGGTGCAGGAAGCCGTGAAGGCCTTCTTCGGCAAGGAGCCGCACAAGGG
>NZ_DASWWG010000035.1:0-21149 GCF_036400995.1 Brevundimonas sp. | reverse complement strand
TAGTCCTTCAGCGCCGCCAGAGCCTGGGTCGAGCAAGCCGGCGTCATCGGTACGGCGTAGCCGACGACCTCGCCGCCCTCGGCCCTGACCCGGACCGTGCAGTCGCCAATCTCATAGGTCCGTTCCTTGTCCTGAACCGTGCGTGCCGGACCCAATTTGGATTCCAGATAGGCGACCTGAACACCCAACATCTGATCAATCGTCGCTGCGCCGCCCGCCGAGGGAGCGGCCTCAGACGCTGCCGCCGTCGCCTCGGCCGGAGCCGCGCCCTTCTCCTCCGCTTTCTCCGCCCTCTCCGCCTGACCACAGGCGGCCAGTCCGGCCAAGGCGCCCAGCACGGCGACGGTTTTCAGTCCTTGGAACACAGCCATCATTTCTCCAGGGCTCATGTTGAGCGTCGCAAGCCATCGCACCGGCGCGCGAAGGGCTCTCACGCTCAGCCTAGAGCGCCTTCACGATCCCCTCGACCATCTTCTTGGCGTCGGCGAACAGCATCATGGTGTTGTCGCGGAAGAAGAGCTCGTTCTCGACGCCCGCATAGCCGGCCGCCATGCCGCGCTTGATGAACAGCACGGTGCCCGCCTTCTCCACGTCGAGGATGGGCATGCCGTAGATCGGCGACTGCGGGTCGGTCTTGGCCGCCGGATTGGTCACGTCGTTGGCGCCGATGACGAAGGCCACGTCGCAGGTGCCGAACTCCGAGTTGATGTCCTCCAGCTCGAACACCTCGTCATAGGGAACATTGGCCTCGGCCAGCAGGACGTTCATGTGGCCGGGCATGCGGCCGGCGACGGGGTGGATGGCGTATTTCACCTCGACCCCCTCCTCCTTCAGCTTGTCGGCCATCTCGCGCAGGGCGTGCTGGGCCTGGGCGACGGCCATGCCGTAACCCGGCACGATGATGACCTTGGAGGCGTTCTTCATGATGAAGGCGGCGTCCTCGGCCGAGCCCTGCTTGACCGGCCGCGTCTCGACATGCCCGCCGCCCGCCGCCGCGGCATCGCCGCCGAAGCCGCCCAGGATGACGCTGAAGAAGCTGCGGTTCATGCCCTTGCACATGATGTAGCTCAGGATCGCGCCCGAGCTGCCGACCAGCGCCCCGGTGATGATCAGGGCGATGTTCTCCAGGGTGAAGCCCAGCGCCGCCGCGGCCCAGCCGGAGTAGGAGTTCAGCATCGAGACCACGACGGGCATGTCCGCCCCGCCGATGGGGATGATCAGGGTTGCACCCAGAACCAGCGCCAGCAGGAAGACGCCCCAGAAGGCCCAGGTCGCCGTACCGCCCGAGCCGATCATCACGCCGATCAGCAGGACCAGCGCCAGGGCCAGCGCAATGTTGATCAGGTGGCGGGCGGGCAGCAGGATCGGCGCGCCGCTCATGTTTCCGTTCAGCTTGGCGAAGGCGATCACCGAGCCGGTGAAGGTGATGGCGCCGATGGCGACGCCGAGGCTCAGCTCGATGATCGACAGGGTCTTGATCCCGCCCGCGGCGGTGGCGATGCCGAAGCTGTCGGGGGCATAGACGGCGCCCACGGCGACCAGACAGGCGGCCATGCCAACCAGCGAGTGGAAGGCCGCGACCAGCTGGGGCATCTGGGTCATCTGCACCCGCCCCGCGATCACCGCGCCCGCGCCGCCGCCGACCACCACGCCGCCGACGATCAGGCCCGCGGTCAGCAGGTCCAGCGCCCCCGAGCTCCACAGGGTCAGCACGGTCACACCGACGGCCAGCGCCATGCCGATCATGCCGAAGGTGTTGCCCCGGCGGCTGGTCTCCGGACTCGACAGCCCGCGCAAGCTCAGGATGAACAGGACGCCCGCGACCAGATAGGCCAGCGCCGCGATGGATGCGTTCATGCCCTTCCCCCCTTGTGATTATGTTTGACCGGCCCCTTCGCCGGACACGCCGTGCGCGACAGCCGCCACAGGGCCGCCGCCACGAACAGGGGCGACAGCAGCGCCAGCGCCCATTCGATCACTCCCAGCGGTCGTCCCTGTCCGAGGAACCGCAGGAGGATCGATGAAAAGACCAGAACCGTGCCGCAGTCGATCTGCCTCAACCGGCGCAGCGGATGCTTCTCGATGAAGAAGGACCACGCCCACAGGCCGGCGCCGACCGCCAGACCGACGATCGATATCCAGAAAACGATGCCGGCGACGTCGAAGGTCACGGGACGGCGGGCCTCCGGACCGGCAGGAAGCGACCCTGCCGGATCGCGGCCAGCCCCTGGGCGCCGAACACGGCCGCGACCGCGCCCATCAGAACCATGCTGATCCACTCATGGGCCAGGCCGAACTCGATGGCGCGCCAGGTCCAGTAGATCGTGACCAGCGGCCAGAAGATCCGGCCCAGCAGCCGCTCGATGGCCGCGCGCGCCGGCGCCGCCAGACGCCCGCTGACCAGCACGAGCACCAGCAGGGCCACCAGAACAACCGGAACCCCGATGATGAAGACGTAGTCGATGGGGCGGATCACTTCGGCCGCTCCTTCTTGCGATACATGGCCAGCATGCGCCGCGTGACCATGAAGCCGCCGAAGATGTTGACGCTGGCCAGGGTGACAGCCGCCACACCCGCCCCCTTGGCGATCCAGCCGTCCCCGCCCGAGGCGGTCGCGGCGGCGGCGATCAGGCCGCCGACGATGATGACCGAGGAGATGGCGTTGGTCACCGCCATCAGCGGCGTGTGCAGGGCCGGCGTCACCGACCAGACGACGTAGTAGCCGACAAAGATCGCCAGCACGAAGATGGCCAGCCGGAAGATGGTGGGATCGACGTGTTCCATCAGCCCTTCACTCCTTCATGCACCACGGCGCCGCCGCTGGTGACCACCGACGCCTTGAGGATCTCGTCTTCCAGATCGACCGCCAGCGCGCCGTCCTTCACGAACAGGCCGACGAAGGCGACGAGGTTACGGGCGTAGAGGGCGCTGGCGTCCGCGGCGATCCGCCCCGGCAGGTTGGACCAGCCGACGATCTGGACGCCGTTCGGGGTGGTGACCACCTCGCCGAGCTTCGCCCCCTCGACATTGCCGCCGTTGTCGATGGCCAGATCGACCAGCACCGAGCCGGGCTTCATCGAGGCGACGTGGGCCGCCGTGACCAGACGGGGCGCGGCGCGGCCAGGGATCAGGGCCGTGGTGATCACGATGTCCTGCTTGACGATGTGCGACGCCGTCAGCTCGGCCTGCTTGGCCTGATACTCGGCGGACATCGGCTTGGCGTAGCCGGCGGCGGTCTCGGCGGCCTTGAACTCCTCGTCCTCGACGGCGACGAACTTCGCCCCGAGCGACTCGACCTGTTCCTTCGAGGCCGGGCGCACGTCCGTGGCGGTGACCACCGCGCCCAGGCGCCGGGCGGTGGCGATGGCCTGCAGCCCCGCGACGCCCGCGCCCATGACGAAGACCTTGGCCGCGGCGACCGTGCCCGCCGCCGTCATCATCATCGGGAAGCCTTTCCCATACGCATAGGCCGCCTCGATCACCGCGCGGTAACCGGCGAGATTGGCCTGCGAGGACAGCACGTCCATCACCTGCGCCCGCGTGATGCGCGGCACGAACTCCATGGCGAAGGCGGTCGTCCCGGCCCCGGCCAGCGCCTGCACCGTGTCCTTCTCGCGATAGGCGTCCAGCATGGCGGCGACGATCGCGCCGGGCTTCAGGGCGCTGATCTCCTGCGCCGTCGGCCCGCGCACCTTCAGCAGGATGTCCGCGCCGGTCAGCACGGCCTTGGTGTCCTTGGCCACCGTCGCGCCGGCGGCTTCGTATTCGGCGTCCGGGATGGATGAACCCGCGCCCGTTCCGGCCTCGACGGTCACCGTCGCGCCCAACGCGATCAGCTTTTTCACGGTCTCGGGAGTGACGGCGCAGCGCGTCTCGCCTTCACGGCGTTCGCGGGTCACGGCGATGGCGACGGCCAAGCGAATCCCTCCCTCGTTCTTTTGTGGAGCGACGTTAGGCCGTTCCGGCGCAGGCCGTCAAAACGCGCCGCATGGACAGGCGGCCCGCGCTCGACCATAGACGCCGCGTGTCATCCGTCCCCGCCCCAAGTCAGCGCCGCAACGATCTGGACTGGATCCGGGTCGCCGCCTTCGGATTGCTGATCCTGTACCATGTGGCCTTGGTCTACGCCCCGTACGACTGGCACATCCACAGCGCCCACACCTTCGAATGGCTGCACGAGGCGCTGCTGCTGACGAACCCCTGGCGGCTGACCCTGCTGTTCCTGGTGTCCGGCGCGGCGCTGCGCTTCATGACCGGGCGGCGGTCGGCCAGACAGACCCTGCGCGCCCGCGCCGAGCGGCTGATCCCGCCGCTGATCTTCGGCGCCCTCGTGCTGGTGCCGATCCAGTCCTGGGTCGAGGCGATCGACAAGGGCGGCTTCACCGGCAATTTCGCCGACTGGCTGTGGCACGAGTTCAGCCCGGCCGGGCTGGCGAACGGCGTGCCGGTCAATCACCTGTGGTTCATCGTCTATATCGCGACCTACAGCCTGGCCGCCGTCGCCCTGATGACCCGCCCCGCCCTGATGGAAAAGGCCGAGGCCTGGCTGGCGCGGAACACGACCGGCTGGCGGCTGGTCTGGGTCCCCCTCGCCTATCTGATCGTGATCCGGATCGTCCTGTTCCCGATCTTCGGCATCACCAACAAGCTGACGTGGGACTTCTACAACCACTTCCTGTCGCTGGGGGCCTTCCTGTTCGGCTTCCTGATGGTCCGGCACGAAACCCTGTGGGCCGAGCTCGAACGTCGCCGCCGGCTGTTCGCCGTCGTCGCCCTGATCGCCCTGCCGGTGATGATGGCGCAGGCCGCCCATCCCGGCGGCGGCACGTGGTTCGGCGTCCCGCGCGCCGTCGTCTTCGCCGTCGACCAGTGGGCGATGATCGCCGCCATCCTGGGCTACGGCAGCCGTTACCTGCGCAAGGCCCAGGGGCCCGCCCTCAACTATCTGGTCGACGCCACCTTCCCGCTCTACCTGGCCCACCAGACCGTGCTCGTGGTCGCCGTCTGGTTCGTCCGCCCGGCCCATATGCCCGCCCCGCTGGAGGCCCTGACGCTGGTCGGCATCACCTTCGGCGTCAGCCTGCTGATCTATGAGGTCGTCCGCCGCATTCCGCTGATCCGGCCGATCTGGGGCCTGAAGCCCTTCCCGGTTCCGCCGGGCCGGGCGAAGTATCACCGCCGCCGTCGCCTGCTTTGGATCGGCATGGGCGCGCCCGTCCTCGCGGGGATGGCGGTCCTGATCGCGGTGGCGACCTGGCCCGGGTTCAACCACGCCACCCAGTATCTGAGCGAACTGGGCGGCGCCTCGGCCCCCATTCCCCTGATCTTCAACGGCGGCGTCTTCCTGGCGGGCGGCATGTGCATCGCCGCCGGCGTGGGCTTCGGCCTGACCATCCACGCCCTGACCGGCGGCCGCATCGTCGCCGCCCTGACTGCCGCGGTCTTCATCCTCGCCGGGATCGGTCTGTCGGCCTCAAGCCTCTTCCCCTGGCCCGACCCGCGCCACATGGCCATCAACCTGGGCCTGGGCATCCAGCTGGCCCCCCTGCTGCTGCTCTGGGGCCTGTGGAAGCGGCTGGACCTGAAACGACTCAAGGTCTTCCTGGCCGTCGTCTTCGTCGTCATGGCGGTGCTGACGGTGCTCACCAAGCATCTGGTGTTGCCCGGCACGGTCAATGACGCCAATGTCGGCTGGTGGGAGCGCGCCTATGCCCTGATCCTTGTCGGATGGGTGGGAATCGCGGCCTGGGTGCTGGATCGCAGGCTCAAGGATCACGCGGATCGTGAAGCCCCGTCCGCTGAAGCTCCCTCTCAAATCCCCTGAAACCGGGCCGGCCCACATTTTTCTTCGTCAGTTCACCATTGCGTGATTGAAAATCGCGCGGAAGTGATCGACATTGTGCGTCGTGTTGCAATGCAACAAGTCCCCTTCGGCATGCGGCCGGGGTTGGAACAGAGGCCTGGAACGACGCATGACCAACCAAGCGATCCGGATCGACGCCGCCAACGCCACGACTGGCCTTGATGAGCGTCCGGCCTGGACCTGGCTGCCCGAGGAATCCCCTCTGGCCATGCCGCGCCAGTCCCTGAACGCCTGGGATGCGACTCCCGACGTTCCCACGCCCGCGACCTCGCCCGTCAACGTCGGCGGCCGCCGCCTGCTGCTGGCCGCCCTGACCGCAATTGTTACAGCCCTGGCCCTGATCGCGCCGGTGGCCCTGTTCGCCCGCCACGGCTTCGACGCGCTGGAAGTCGCCTCTCTGGCGATCTTCGGCGTTCTGATCACGGCCGTCGGCTGCTGGTTCTCCAGCGCCGCCATCGGCTTCTGGGTGCTGCTGACCGGCCGCGAGCAGGACGACCTGAACTTCGCCCCGCATCCGCCCGAGCCGACCCAGCGCACCGCCCTGCTGATGCCGCTGTACAACGAGGACGCCCGCGCCGCCTTCGCGCGCCTGGCCGTCATCGATAACTCGCTGGCTCGCCTCGGCGTCTCGGACGCCTTCGATATCTTCGTCCTGAGCGACTCGACCAAGCCCGAAGCGGCCGATCAGGAGCATCAGGCCTATCTGGGCTTCCGCGCCCACGCCCACAGCCGCGTCTTCTACCGCCGTCGCGAGAAGAACATCGAGCGCAAGTGCGGCAACCTGTCGGAATGGACCCAGCGCTTCGGCGCCGCCTATCCGTTCATGCTGGTGCTGGACGCCGATTCGACCATGGCCGGCGAGACCATCCTGCGCATGGTCGACGCCATGGAGCGCAATCCGGGCATCGGTCTGCTGCAGACCACCCCGACCATCATCAAGGGCCAGACCCTGTTCGCGCGCATCTCGCAGTTCAGCGTGCGCCTGTACGGCCGCGTGGCCGCCGCCGGCCTGGCCTGGTGGGCCGGTTCGGAAGCCAGCTACTGGGGCCATAACGCCATCCTGCGCACCGAGGCCTTCGCCTCGACCGCGCACCTGCCGATCCTCGCCGGCCGCGAGCCGTTCGGCGGCGCGATCCTGAGCCACGACACCGTCGAGGCCGCCCTGCTGCGCCGCGCCGGCTGGGCCGTGCACGTCACCGCCGCCCTCGACGGCAGCTGCGAGGAAACCCCGGCCACCATGCTGGACTTCATCCAGCGCGACCACCGCTGGTGCCAGGGCAACATGCAGCACCTGGGCCTGCTGAAGACCCGCAGCATGACCGTGATGAACCGTGTCCAGATGGCCATGGGCTTCATGGCCTACTTCTCGTCGCCGCTGTGGCTGGCCTCGCTGATCGCCGGCATGATCATCCAGCTGCAGTACCCGACCGACTGGTCGTCGTTCGCCTACCTGCTGAACCCCGAATTCTCGCCCTTCATGCTGGCCACCCTGCTGTCGGGCGTGCTGCTGATCGGTCCCAAGGTCATGGGCGGCCTGCTGGTCCTGAGCCGTCCGCGCGAGCGTCGCGCCTTCGGCGGCGGCAAGCGCATCGCCAAGGGCATGGCCATGGAGATCTTCCTGTCGGCCCTGATCGCCCCGATCATGATGGTCGCCAACACCAAGGCCATCATCCAGATCGCCTTCGGCCACGACGCCGGCTGGAAGGCCCAGGACCGCGACGCCGACGGCGTCAGCTGGCGTGACGCCTTCCGCGCCATGCGCTGGCAGATGGCCACCGGCCTGCTGTTCTGCGTCGGCCTGGGCTTCCGCCCGGACCTGGTCACCTGGTTCGCCCCGGTGGTCCTGCCCCTGCTGTTCTCGGCCCCGCTGGTGGTCCTGACCTCGCGCCGCCGTCTGGGCGACGCCGCGGCCAAGGCCGGCTTCCTGGCGGTTCCGGACGAGGCGGGCGTCAGCGTCAGCACCATCCCCAGCGCGCCGCAGGCCTCGGCCCTGCGCGCCGTCGCCGGGGCCTGATCGTCCCGACGGATGCGCCTTCGTGGTGCATCCCCGCAACAGCCTTCGCGATTACGCTGCGTCGCAGCATAAATTGTGCGCCGCCCTCTGGCCCGGGCCGGAGGCGCTGATAGGCTGTTAGCGCTTTCAGAAGGCGGGAGACGGCCCGGCCAACCCGATCCTCCGGGATCCGGCGTTGGGCCGTTGACCCGCCCTGAAGCCCCTCCCCGATATCGCCGCCCCCTGACAACCGCTCCATGGCCGCCGCCCCTGCGGGACCGGCCCGGACGACGGGCGTCCGGACGCGAAAAAGGCCGGACTGCCCGAGCAGTCCGGCCTTTCGTGTTCTCGCGGTTCAGACCGTCAGTGCTTGGCGGGCGAGCGCAGGAAGAAGATACCGGCGACCAGCAGCACCACGGCGGCGCCGGCGCCCAGGATGAAGCTGCCCGAGGGCATGAACCACAGGGTCAGGAAGGCCAGCAGGGCCGCGATGGCCAGCGAGCCGTACTTCGACAGCACCAGGAACAGGTCGAAGGTCGCCTGTTGCTCCTGAATGTCCATCGAGCCGCGAACGTAGTCGTCGTGAGCGTGGGGGTCAGCCATGGTCGGTTCCGGATTCGGAAGAAGATGTTCGTCGCCCTTATAGCGGTGCGGTGTGCAGGCTCAAGCGGCGGACGCGTTTTCCGCTCAGTCCAGCGCCGCCAGAACGTCGCGGGTGAAGGCGATGGGGTCGAACCGCTTGCCCGTCGGGTCCTCGCCCCGACGGACGATGACGATGTTCCGGCTCGGTACGATGATCACATACTGGCCCCGGTTGCCGTTGGCCGAGATGGTGTCCGGCGGAATGCCCTCCGACCGGTTCATCAGCCAGAAGGTCGCGCCGTAGCCCTGCGGCCCGTCGGGCTGGGGCCCCGACGGCGTGGACACATACTCCAGCCAGTTCTCCGGCAGGATGCGTTCGCCGTTCCAGACGCCGTCATTGGCGTAGAGCTGGCCGAAGCGGGCGAGGTCACGGGCGGTGGACCAGACCTGGCTGGAGAGGACGTAATTTCCCCGCCAGTCGGTCTCGGCCCAGGTCCTGTACATCCCCAGCCGCTGGAACAGCGCTGACGGCGGATGGGCGTAGAAGGTCCGATCAATCGCCAGCATGGCCAGCAGGATGTCGTTGTTCGCATAGCGGAAGCGCGTCCCGGGCGACGCGATCAGAGGCCAGCCGGTCACCTGCTCGTCCACCCCGACCCCGCCGAAGTAGATGGCGTCGGTGCGGTTGCCCGCCGTGTCACTGGTGAGGCCGGAAGACATCCGCAGCAGTTGGTCCAGCGTGATGGCGGCGCGCGGATCGTCATCCTTCGTGGACTGACCGTCGAGGCCGGCCGGAGACGCCCAGTCCATCACTTCGGCACGGCCGTTCACATCCACCTCGTCACGATAGACCGCCGCGCCGACCACGGTGCCGGCCAGGGACTTGGCCACCGACCATGTGCGTTGCGGCGTGCTGGCGTCGAAGCCCGGCGCGTAGCGCTCGGCCACCAGCTGGTCGTTATGGAGGACCACCACCGCCGTCGTGTTGGCCCCCTCGCCATAGCCCCCGGCGAAGGCTCCCTCGATGACGGCGGCGACCTGCTCCGTCTGCGGCCCGGGGGCCGCCACCGGGAAGTCATCCCGCCTCGGCCGCCCGGTCGCGAGTTCGACCACGTCCGGACCGGCCCAGCCGACCGGCATGATCACGCAGCCGCGTCCGGCCCGATAGACGGCCGTCCGGGGCGGCATTCGTTCATCCCACGCGACCGAGACCATCCGCTCACCGATCTCGACCGGCATCTCACGCACCAGCCCGTCCAGCTCCGGATAGATTCCGACCAGCTCATTGCCCTCGACGCTCTCCAGCGTCCGCGTCGTACCTGCGGCCTCGGCATTCTTCAGCGCGCTGCACACGGTCAGGGCCTTGTAACCGGCGGCCATCGCGCGCGTGGCCGGAGACGGCTCAGGCGCTGGGGTCTGGGCGACGGCAGGCAGGGCGAAGGCGGCGGCGGCCGCGAGGATCAGAAAGCGCATGGCCGGGACGGTCGCCCGCCCCCGCCGCCGGGTCAACTCAGACCAGCGCCTCGAACTGGTCGATCAGCCGTTCCAGCCGCTTGGTCCCGATGGTCCAGAAGGCCGGGTCGCGCGGGTTCAGCCCGAATGGCGCCAAGGCCTCGACGTAGCCCTTCGATCCACCACCCGCGAGCAGTTCCCGATACAGCGGCGTGAAGCCCGCCGGGTCCTTGGCCCGCGTCTCCATCAGCGCCGCCACCAGCAGGTCGCCGAAGGCATAGGCGTACACATAGAAGGGCGAGTGGACGAAGTGGCTGACGTAGCTCCACCAGTGCTCATAGCCCGGGTTCAGGGTCACCGCCGGCCCCAGCGAACCGCCCATCTCCTCCAGCCAGATCTCGCCGATCCGCTCGACCGGCACCTCGCCCTTGGCCCGCTCGTCATGGAAGCGGGTCTCGAAGCGGTGGAAGGCGATCTGGCGCACGACCGTGTTCAGCCCGTCCTCGATCCGCCCGGCCAGCAGGCCGCGCTTCTCGGCCTCCGGCGCCGTCTTCAGCAGACGGTCGAAGGTCAGCCCCTCGGCGAAGATCGAAGCGGTCTCGGCCAGCGTCAGGGGCGTGTCGGCGAGCAAGGACCCCTGCCCCGCCGCCAGCGTCTGGTGCACCCCGTGGCCCAGCTCATGCGCCAGCGTCAACACATCGCGCCGCTCGCCCATCCAGTTCAGGAAGACATAGGGGTGGCGGTCCGAGGTCACCGGGTGGGCATAGGCGCCCGACTGCTTGCCCGGCCGCGCGCGGCCGTCGATCCACGGCTTGTCGAAGAAGCCCTGCGCCCGGCCGGCGAAC
Source organism: Brevundimonas sp. (assembly GCF_036400995.1). Taxonomy (GTDB): domain Bacteria; phylum Pseudomonadota; class Alphaproteobacteria; order Caulobacterales; family Caulobacteraceae; genus Brevundimonas. The sequence continues at coordinate 10,414 of NZ_DASWWG010000035.1, read as the reverse complement.
TCGTCGCCCAGATCGGCGAAGCTCTCCAGCACCAGCGAGCGGCCCTGCGCCCAGTCCCAGCCGCGCGGCGCCGTGGTCTCCAGCGGCGCATTGCGGTCCCACTGGTCCAGCTTCGGCTTGCCCAGCACCTTCGCCTTCAGGGCGTAGTAGCGGTGCGACAGGACCGGATAGGCGGCGGCGACGGCCTCGGCCATGGCGTCAACGGACTCGCCATGCACCTCATTTGACAGGTGACGGCCGTCAGCGGGACGTTTGAAGCCGCGCCAGCGGTCCTCCAACGCCTTGTCGGCGGCCACGGTGTTCAGCACCAGCGCCATCGTCGACGCCCGCGCACCCAGCGCTTCGTCCAGCCCCTCGGCCGCGGCCCTGCGCTTCGCGCCCTTGGGATCGGACAGGCGGTTCAGGGCCTCCGCGAGGGTCAGTTCCTCCTTCGCGACCTTCACCTTCATCGCCGCCAGCGTCTCGTCGAACAGACGCGGCCACTGGGCGCTGATCGGGCCGCGCTCGGCGAGGAAGGTCTCCATCTCCTGGCTGAGCTCATGCGGCTTCATCGCCCGCGTGCGACGCAGCCAGGGGCTCCAGCGGGCGGCGGCGGGATGGGCGACCAGAGCCGCCTCGACCGCGGCCTCGTCCAGCTGGTTGATCTCCAGCGTGACCCAGATGGTCGGGGTGGCGATGGCGGTCAGCTTCTCGCGCACCGTCGCCTCGAACCCCTGTGCGCCCGCATCGTTGCGGTTCGTGGACGCCGACAGGAAGGCATAGGCGCCCAGCCCGCCCAGCACGTCCGACGCCTGTTCGTACAGGGTGATCGCCCGGTCCAGCCGCTCGCCCAGCACCGCCGGCTCGCCCTGCGCCGCGATCAACTGCCCCTGCAGGCCGTTCAGGTCACCGACAAGAGCGCGGGCGCGCGCCAGATCGGTCTCGATACGGGCGTCCTCGCGGGAGGCGTACAGATCGGACAGGTCCCACTGCGGGGCGTCCAGCGGATCGGCGGGGGTCTTGAAAGGCGCGTTCATGCCCCTCGTTGTGGGGATGCGGGCGCGTCGGCGCAACAGCCGAAACCCGCCAGACGGCGAACGGTCGCGGCCTGATCCTCCGATCATGACCTTCCGCATCCTGCCCCTGCCGCTTTCGCCCTTCCTGCCGCTGTTCGCCCTCGACGATGACGCCCTGACGGCTCTGGGCGCGCGCCGGATGATCGCCGACGCCCCGAACAGCGCCCCCTGCCGCGTCAGCCTGACCGACGCCGCGCCCGGCGAGACCCTGATCCTCGCCGGCCACCGCCATCTGGACGCCCCACACAGCCCCTATCGCGGCGAAGGCCCCGTCTTTGTCCGCGAGGCGGCCGTGGAGGCCTCTCCCGGCCCCGGGGAGGTGCCGGACATGCTGGCGCGTCGGCTGCTGTCCGCGCGCGCCTACGACGCCGCCGACATGATGACGGACGCCGACGTGGTCGAGGGGAACGATCTGGCGGCCCGGCTGGAAGACTGGTTCGCCGATCCGGCCGTCGTCCGGATCCAGATCCACACGGCCCGGCGCGGCTGCTTCATGGCGGAAGCCCGCCGCGCCTGACGCCCGGGTTACTTGGCGCGCGGCGGGGGCGCGGCGCTGTCGCTCATGCCCGCGCCCTCGCGCATGCCGCGACGCAGTTCTTCCAGCTCGGCCGGCGAGCAGCCGTAGTGCTGGCACATCCGGGTGGCCATCTTCTCCAGCATCTGCGGCACCACGGCCATGACCGCGCGGTTGGCCTCGGGCATCACCTGCACGCTCTTCTCGGCGATCGAGCGGCCCATCGGCGAGTCATAGAACTCCACCAGGGCCACCAGCTCTTCCTCGGTGAAGATGTTGGCGTAGACCGGCACCATCTCCGCGATCATCTGCGGGACCATGTCGGTCGTCAGTTCGGCCGTCAGACCGATGATGAAGCGACGGTCGGCGTCGGGCAAGCTCTGCATGTCCGCGTCATTGGCGAACTCCTCGCCCAGCATCTGGTGGATCACGCCCTCGAACTGATCGGTCATCATCAGGTCGAGGTAGCGACGGCTCAGCTCAAGCTTGCGGGCCGACGGCGCATCGGCCGCCTGGGCCGGAGCCGGGGCCGGGGCTTCGGCGGCATAAGCCACGGAGCTGGGAAGGGCCGCGCCCATCAGGACGGCAGCGGCGGCGGCGACGATCACGAAACGCATCTTGGGGTCCCCCGGAGTTTCGCCCATCCTTCCGCGAACCCCTTGCGGGAAACAACCGTCGATCAGTGAAACGCGCGAATAATCTCCGCGAGGTCCGCTTCGGTCACACAGGCCGCAGCCTGTTCCGGCGACATCCACACCCGATCCCGCTGGGCCTGTTCCTGCCAGGTCGGGTGAACGGTCGTCACCTCGAGCGAATAGACCGACACCACGCACCAGCGCGGCGCCCGGCGCTTCAGCACCTTCAGATAGCGGAAGGTGCCCAGCGGTTCGGCCGTGACGATTCCCTCGACACCGGCCTCCTCCAGCGCCTCGACGGCGGCGGCTTCTGCGTCGGTCAGGCCGGGCATCCGGCCGCCCTTGGGCGTCACCCAGCGCCGCGTCTCGCGCGAGGTCACCAGCAGGATCTCCACCTGCCCGTCCGCCCCACGCCGCCAGGGCAGGGCCGCCACCTGACGCCGCTCGGCCCGTTCGGTGCGGACGACGTCGCTGGCCATCAGGTCAGGAAGAACCCGCCCAGCCAGAAGAAGGCTGCGCCGATGGCCGCCGCGGCGGGCATGGTGATGAACCAGGCGGTGACGATGCTGCGCGCCACGCCCCAGCGCACCGCGCTGGCGCGACGGGCGGCCCCCACGCCGACGATGGCGCCGGTGATGGTGTGGGTGGTCGAGACCGGAATGCCCAGGCCGGTGGCCAGGAACAGGGTGATCGCCCCGCCCGTCTCGGCGCAGAAGCCCTGCTGCGGGCTCAGGCGGGTGATCCGCGAGCCCATGGTGTGCACGATCCGCCAGCCGCCGAACAGGGTGCCCAGGGCGATCGCGGCCTGACAGGTGATGACCACCCAGAACGGCACGTGGAACTCGGTCCCCGCCGGCGCGCGGGACAGCAGCAGCACGGCGATGATCCCCATGGTCTTCTGGGCGTCATTGCCGCCGTGGCCCAGCGAATAGGCCGAGGCCGAGACGAACTGCAGCTTGCGGAAGACGCGGTCCGCGAACGACGGATTGGCCTTCACGAACAGCCACGAGACGACGAAGACCAGCATCAGCGCCAGGGCGAAGCCCACCGCGGGCGACAGGAAGATCGCGGCCACGGTCTTGGTCACGCCCGACACGACGACCGCGCCTGTCCCCGCCTTGGCCACGCCCGCGCCCAGCAGGCCGCCGACCAGGGCGTGCGAGCTCGACGACGGAATGCCCGCCAGCCAGGTGATGACGTTCCAGCTGATCGCCCCCATCAGGGCGCCGAAGATCACCTGATCCGAAATGACGGACGGATCGATGATCCCCTTCCCGATCGTATTGGCCACGTGCAGGCCGAAGAACAGGAAGGCGATGAAGTTGAAGAAGGCGGCCCAACCCACCGCATAGAAGGGGGGCAGCACCCGGGTCGCCACGATGGTGGCGATCGAGTTGGCGGCGTCGTGCAGGCCGTTCAGGAAGTCGAACAGCAGGGCGACGCCGATCAGGAAGATCAGGATCAGCAGGGCGTGGTCCATCCGGGCCGCCTCTTACAGGTGCTCGACCAGAACGCCGTTGATGCGGTTGGCCACGTCCTCGAACCGGTCCACCACCTTCTCCAGATGGTCATAGACCTCGGCGCCGGTGATGAAGGCCATGGCGTTGCCCGCCTTGTGCGTCTCGTACAGGGCCTTCATGCCCGCGTCGTAGAGGGCGTCGCTGTCGCTCTCGAGGCGGGCGATCTTCTCGGTCAGCTCGTTCAGGCGGCCGCTGTTGCGACGCATGGCCGGCAGCAGGCTGACCGCCTCGACCGTCAGCACCGCGGCCTCGACGGCGATGTCGCCCAGCTGCCGCATGTGCGGCGCGAACTCGCGCATCTCGTACAGGCTGATGACCTTGGCGGTCTTCTGCATCTGGTCGATCGAGTCATCCAGCGAGTTGGTCAGCCCCCGGATGTCCGAGCGATCAAACGGGGTGATGAAGCTGCGGCGGACGGCGAACAGGACCTCGCGCGCCACCGCGTCGGCCTCATGCTCGTGATCGACGATCCGCTGGCACCAGCGCGGGACTTCGTCGCCGCCCTCCAGCACCTTGCGCAAGGCCTCGGCGCCGTTGATCAGCGTCGCCGCGTGAGCGTCGAACAGACGGAAGAAATTCTCTTCCTTGGGCAGCAGCGCCTGGAACCAGCCCAGCATCGGCGAATCTCCGGAAGTCGCGAGCACGACCGTTCGCGCTCACTCCCGCGAGACGCCGCCTGCGTCAACCCGTCCGATGGCGGAGCGTTCGTCACAAACGGTCACCGCAGCGGATTCGGACCGCTCAGCCCTCCCGGGCGTCATAGTCCTGGCGGGCCGCCTCGACCTCGCCCATCCGGGTCTCCGCCCAGTCGATCATCGGCGTCAGCGCCACCACCAACGTCCGTCCCAGCGGGGTGATCTCATAGGTCACGCTCACGGGCACGGTCGCCTCGACGTGGCGCAGCACCAGCCCGTCCCGCTCCATCTGGCGCAGGGTCTGGCTGAGCATCTTCTGCGACACCCCCTCGATCCGCCGCTTCAGGGCGTTGAACCGCATCGGCCCCTCGTCGAGCGTGGTCAGCAGCAGGGTCGTCCACTTGTCCGCGATCCGGTCCAGCAGCTGCCGCGTCGGGCATTGGGCGGCATAGACGTCGCCGCGCTCAAAAGCCCGGGCGGTTTCCCGTGGGTGACCAGATGAGATTTCGGTGCCTTCTTGCATGACCGATTTCCATATCGCACTTGGTCACTATTGGAAACCACCAAGGACCCTCCCCATGAACATCGTCGTCCTCGGCGCCAGCGGTCGCGCCGGCTCTGAAATCACCCGGGAAGCCGCCGCGCGCGGCCACACGGTCACCGCCGTCGCCCGCAAGCCCGAGGCCATCCCGGCGGCCGATGGCGTCACCGCCGTCCCCGGTGATGCGTCCGACGCCGCCGCGCTTGTCCCCCTGCTCCAGGGCGCGGACGCACTGATCAGCGCCCTGCATTTCGACATCCCGATGGAGACCCTGCTGACCGCCGTGCGCGAGGCGGGCGTCCCTCGCCTGCTGATCACCGGCGGCGCCGCAAGCCTCGAGGTCGCGCCCGGCCTGCGCCTGTTCGACACCCCGGACTTCCCGGAGGAGTTCAAGCCCTACGCCCTGCCCGGCTTGACCGCGCTCGAGACCCTGCGCGGCGTCAGCGACGTGAACTGGACCTTCTTCTCTCCCGCCGCCTTCATCGAGGAAGGCCCGCGTCTGGGCGCTTTCCGCACCGGCACGGACCAGCTGCTGACCGACGCCAAAGGCGAAAGCCGCATCAGCTTCGCCGACTACGCCATCGCCATGATCGACGAGCTGGAACAGCCGAAGCACAGCCGCGCCCGCTTCACCGCCGCCTACTGAGCTGGCCGCCTCTCGGCCTCAAGCAGCCCGAAGGGCGGTAGGCCAAGCCCGGCCTCAAGTAGCCCGAAGGGCGGTAGGCCAAAGAAAAAGGCCCCGGAAGATCGCTCTTCCGGGGCCTCATCATTTCAGCACGTGGAGCCTATCAGGCGCCCAGCGAGGCCGGGTCGACCTTGAAGCCCGGGCCCATCGTCGACGACAGGCTGATCTTCTTGACGTAGGTGCCCTTGGCGCCCGACGGCTTCGAACGGACCAGAGCGTCCACGAAAGCCTTCACGTTGGCTTCCAGGGCGTCCTGGGTGAACGAGGCCTTGCCGATGCCGCCGTGAGCGATACCGGCCTTCTCGACGCGGAACTCGACGGCGCCGCCCTTGGCGTCCTTGACGGCCTGGGCGACGTTCGGGGTCACGGTGCCGACCTTCGGGTTCGGCATCAGGCCGCGCGGGCCCAGCACCTTACCCAGACGGCCGACGAGGGCCATCATGTCCGGCGACGCGATGACGCGGTCGAAGTCCATCAGACCGCCGTTGATCTGCTCGTACAGATCCTCGGCGCCGACGTATTCAGCGCCGGCGGCGCGGGCTTCATCAGCCTTGGCGTCCTTGGCGAAGACGGCGACGCGGACGTCACGGCCGGTGCCCGACGGCAGGTTGACGACGCCACGGACCTGCTGGTCGGCGTGACGCGGGTCAACGCCCAGGTTGACGGCGATTTCGATCGACTCGTCGAACTTCGCCTTGGCGTTGTCCTTCACGAGCTTGATGGCTTCCTCGAACGACAGCAGGGCGTCGCGGTCGCCGGTGCGGGCTTTCTGGGCCTTGGTCAGCTTGGCCATGAGTTAGCCCTCCACCACTTGCAGGCCCATCGCGCGGGCCGAGCCTTCGATGATCTTCGCCGCGGCGTCGAGATCGTTGGCGTTCAGATCCTTCATCTTCTTCTCGGCGATCTCGCGCAGTTGCGACTGCTTGATCTTGCCGGCCGTTTCACGGCCCGTCAGCTTGGCGCCCGACTTCAGGCCGGTGGCCTGCTTCAGGTACCAGGTCGCCGGCGGCGTCTTGGTGATGAAGGTGAACGACTTGTCCTGGTAGACGGTGATGACGGTCGGAAGCGGGGTGCCCTTGGCTTCCTTCTCGGTCCGCGCGTTGAACTCCTTGCAGAAGCCCATGATGTTCACGCCGCGTTGACCCAGAGCCGGGCCGATCGGGGGCGAAGGCGTGGCCGAACCGGCCGGCACTTGCAGCTTGATATAGCCGAGAATCTTCTTGGCCATTGGTCTCTCCTAAACAGTGACCCCGAACTCAATCGGGACCGGTGAGCCGTGGTCGGGCATGGCTGCCTCCCACGGATTTACGCGATCGCTCGCGCCGCCCTTTCCGGGCGAGGCGCGCGTATAGCGGACGAAGGGCTGAATTGCAAACGGCAGCCCGAGGGCCGCCGTCGCGAAATCCTGAGGTCCGGTCGCGCCTTAGGCCGCGACCTTCTCCACCTGATTGTACTCCAGGTCCACCGGGGTCGGGCGGCCGAAGATCGACACGGCGACGCGCAGGCGGGCGTGTTCCTCGTCGACGCTCTCGACCTGGCCGTCGAAGCTGGCGAACGGGCCGTCGATGACCTTGACGGTCTCGCCGATGTCGAAGCGGATGGTGGGCTTCGGACGCTCGACGCCCTCTTCCACGGCGCCGATGATGTTCTGGACCTCACGCTCCGAAACCGGCAGCGGCTTGGTGCCGCCCGCGGCGCCCAGGAAGCCGGTCACCTTCGGGGTGTTCTTGACCAGGTGGTAGGCGTTGTCGGTCATCTCCATCTTCACCAGGACATAGCCCGGGAAGAATTTGCGCTCCGAGTTGACCTTGCGGCCGCGGCGCACTTCCACGACCTCTTCGGTCGGGACCAGGATTTCCGAGAAATTGTCCTCGAGGCCCTGCTGCTTGGCCTGCTCGCGCAGTTGCTCGGCCACCTTCTTCTCGAAGTTCGAGTAGGCGTGGACGATGTACCACTTGTGGCGCGGGTTGGCGGGCTTGGCGACGTCGGTCATGGGTCGGTCTTTCTTACTGGCCGATCGCGAGGACGACCTGGGACAGGCGCGTCAGGCCGAAGTCCACCACGGCGAAGAAGACGGTGGCCACCACGACCATGATGAAGACCATCACCGAGGTGATCCACGTTTCCTTGCGGGTCGGCCAGACGATCTTGCGGCCTTCGGCGCGCACCTGGCTGATGAACTGCGGAATCGACGTGCGCTTCTTCGGGGCCGGCGCGTCAGCCGCGACAGCGCTGCCGGCGATGGCCGGTTGAGCGGTCTGGGGGCGGCGTCCCGAAGGAGTCTTGGCCTTGGCCATGCGGCGTCTCTTCAAACAATCAAACCTGTCGGAACCAGATGGGAACTCCCATCCGGTTCCGACAGGGGGAAAATGGCAGGAGTTGGGGGACTCGAACCCACGACCCCCGGTTTTGGAGACCGGTGCTCTACCAGCTGAGCTAAACTCCTGGAGCAGAAAGTCAAAGGCGTCGGGGCGTCCCGACAGCGTTTGCTTTCGCCAGAGGCGGGGCTATGCCCCACCGCGACGCCCTTTTCAAGCGCCGAGACGGCCTTGCGGCCATATCATCGCAAAGAACTGCCCTATCCCTGCTCATCAAGGTGGGCGGCGACGGCCTGGGCCTCGTCATCCTTGTCCACGACCTGACGGAACAGCAGCTTGTCGATGCGGCGATCATCCATGTCGATGACCTCCACCTCGAAGCGGCCCAGCTGCAGCACCTCGCCCTCGTCGGGCACGCGCGACAGCTGGTGCAGGACCAGCCCCGCGACGGTGTGGAAGCCCTCGGCCTCGCCGAAATCCTCGCCCAGCTCGTCGGCCAGCTCTTCCAGATCGGTCTGGCCGTCGACCAGCCAGCTGCCGTCCTCGCGCTGACGGATCCAGCCCTCGGCCTCGTCGTGGCTCTCGTCGAAGTCGCCGGCGATCATCTCCAGCAGGTCCGTGGCGGTGACCACGCCCTCGAAGGCGCCGAACTCATCGACCAGGAAGGCCATGTGGACCTTGGACGCCTTCAGGATCTCCAGCGCCTTCAGCACCGAGGTCGACTGCGGGATGAAGGCCGGGACCTGCACCAGCGATTCGATGTCGAACTTGCCGTTGGTCAGCAGGCTGTCGAGCAGGTCCTTCTTGTGGACCACCCCGATGGGGTTATCGACGTCGTTCTCGCGGGCGACCACGATGCGCGAATACGGACAGCTGCGGATTTCCTCGCGCAGCTGCTTGTCGGTGTCGTCCAGCGCGATCCAGAAGACCTCGTGCCGCGGCGTCATGGCCACCCGGATCGGGCGGTCGCCGAGGGTCAGGATCTCCTCGATCATCTCCTGTTCTTCAGGCTCGATCAGACCGGCCGAGGTGCCCTCGGCGATCATCGTCTCCACCTCTTCCTGGGTGACGTCCGAACCGTCGCGGTCCTTGACCCCCAGCACCTTGAGGATGCCCGAGGTCGAGGCCGTCAGCAGCAGCACGAAAGGCTTGAGCACCAGCGCCAGGCTGGAGATCGGCGCGGCCATCTTGGCGGCGATGGCTTCCGGGAAGATCAGGGCCAGGCGTTTGGGCACCAGCTCGCCGACGATCAGCGACACATAGGTGATCAGCACGACCACGATGCCGGTGGCGATGGCTTCCGACCAGGGCGCGATCGCCGGCAGGGAACGCTCCAGAATGTGGTTCAGCTCGCCGGCGATGGCGGCCTGACCGTAGGCGCCCGCCAGAATGCCGATCAGGGTGATGCCGACCTGCACGGCCGACAGGAAGTGAGTCGGCTCCTCGGCCAGCTTCAGCGCCGCCCGGGCGCCCCGGTCTCCCCGCTCCGCCCGGCTCTGCAGCTTGGATTTGCGCGAGGACACGACCGCGAGCTCGGTCATGGCGAAGACGCCGTTGAGCACCACGAGGAGCAGAACGACGGCGATGGCGATGGCTAACATCTAGGGGGAGGAGGACCGACGCGGCGCGACAAACGGCGTCCGCAGGCGCGATGATAGGGGCGTTTCGCCCGGACCGCCACGGTTTTCAGGAAAACCCTTCCCCGGCTCAGCCCCGACGGCCGATCTCGACCGAGCCGTAGGCGCCGCGCGAGGCCCCGTCGTCGGCCGGAACCGCGGCGCAGGCCGACATCCCGATCAGGGTGCCGATGAACAGACCGATATGGAGGGCGCGACGCATGTGGTTACCGAAACCTTAATGATCCTTGACGAACAAAGACGAAGGATTCGGGTTCCGGCAAGGCCCCGCCCCCGGCGGTTGCGGCCTTAACCACGGCGGATCGCCTGAGAGGCGAAGCCGGGCCGGCGGACGCCCCTCCCCTCACCGCCTCGCGCGCAAAAGAAAACGGCCCCCGGATTTCTCCGGGGGCCGTCTCGGTAGTCAGTCGGCGCTCAAGCAGCGAACGACCGCGTCGTTCGCGCTAGCGCCCTTCGATCAAGGATTACTCGATGATCTTGGCGACGACGCCGGCGCCGACGGTGCGGCCGCCTTCACGGATGGCGAAGCGCAGGCCCTGGTCCATGGCGATCGGGGTGATCAGCTCGACGCTCAGCTCGGCGTTGTCGCCCGGCATGATCATCTCGACGCCTTCCTTCAGGTGCACGATGCCGGTCACGTCGGTCGTGCGGAAGTAGAACTGCGGACGGTAGTTGGTGAAGAACGGCGTGTGACGGCCGCCTTCTTCCTTCGTCAGGATGTAGGCTTCGGCCTGGAACTTGGTGTGCGGGGTGATCGAACCCGGCTTCACCAGAACCTGACCGCGCTCGACGTCTTCACGCTTGGTGCCGCGCAGCAGCACGCCGACGTTGTCGCCCGCTTGACCTTGATCCAGCAGCTTGCGGAACATTTCCA
>NZ_DASWWG010000034.1:0-7379 GCF_036400995.1 Brevundimonas sp. | reverse complement strand
CGGACGCGGCCGTGCTCGAGACGCAGCACCGAGGCGCCGGCGCGCCGGGCGAGGGCCTCGTCGTGGGTGGCGATCAGCACCGTGGCCTCCGCCCCCAGCGCCCGGGCCCAGCCGTGCGCCGCCCGGTCCGCGGCCAGCGCGCCGACGGCCGACAGGCAGGCGAGGAAGCACAGCACGGCGATCACCGCCGCCAGCCAGGGCTCGCCGCCGGTGTCGCGGGGCAGGATCGGGGCCCGCTGCGGGAAGAACCGGCCGATCATGCGGCGCCTCCGGTCAGTCGTCCGTCGGCCAGGGTCAGCACCGTCGCGCCCGACCGCGCCGCCAGTTCGGCGTCATGGCTGGCGATCAGCACGGTGGCGCCCAGTTTGTTCATCGACTGGAACAGCTTGAGCAGCCGCCCGGCCATGGCGGCGTCCACATTGCCGGTCGGCTCGTCGGCGACGATCAGGTCCGGGCCGGTGATCACCGCCCGGGCGATGGCCAGCCGCTGCTTCTCGCCGCCCGACAGGGCCGGCGGGCGCGCCTCGACACGGTCGCCCAGCCCGACCCAGTCCAGCATCTCGTGCACATCGTCGGCGTAGTCGGCGGTCTTTACCCCGGCCAGCCGCAGGGGCAGGGCCACATTCTCCCAGGCGCTCAGGTGGTCCAGCAGGCGGAAGTCCTGGAACACCACCCCCATCCGGCGGCGGAACCCCGGCACGGCCCCGCGCGGCGCCGTCCCGGCCGACTCGCCAAACAGCTCCAGCGTTCCCGCCTGCGGCCGGACGTCCAGGGTCAGCAGTTTCAGCAGGGTCGACTTCCCGGCTCCGGAAGGCCCGGTAAGGAAGTGGAAAGAGCCCGCAGGCAAAGTCAGATCGACGTCCCGCAGCACGCCCGGCGTCTCCTCATAGCCGAACCCCACCCCGCTCAGGCGGGCTGTGGCGGGCGACGAGGCGGCATCGGCGGCGCGACGGGGCTGGACGGACATCAATTCTTGGATCGGTACGCGGCGGGGCCGCGAACGGGGGAGGGGCGAAGAGCCTCGCAGTCGGCGCATATGATACTGACCTGCCCGTCCTGCGCCACCAGCTATTTCACCCCGGACGACGCGATCGGGGCGAACGGCCGCACCGTGCGCTGCAAGACCTGCAAACACACCTGGCGCGCGACCCTCGACGAGCCGCTGGAGCTGTCCGCCGCCGCGCCGGAAGAGCCCGCCAGCTTCGGCCGTCGCGACGAGCCGTCCATCGAATCCCTGGCCGAGACGCCCGCGCCGGAGCTGCCGCGCGCCTTCCGCGCCCGCGCCGAGCAGCAGCGCCGCCTGCGTCGCGCGGCCACCCACGGCGTCATCTGGGCGGGCGTGGCCTCCGGCTTCGCCGCCCTGCTGGGCGCCGCCTGGCTGTTCCGGGTCGAGGTGGTCGACATGGCCCCCCGCACCGCCGCCGCCTACGCCGCCGTCGGCCTGACCGTGAACCCGACCGGGCTGGACTTTGAGGCCGTCAGCGCCCGTCCCATGCCCAATGATCCCGGCAAGGTCCTGGTCTCGGGCGCCCTGCGCAATGTGCGGGACAATGAGCGGATCGCCCCGCCGGTCCGTGTCGCCCTGCTGGACGCCCACGGCGCCGAGATCGGTCATGCCGTCGTCCGCATCGACGCCGCCCCGGTCCTGCCCGGCAAGGTCCAGGGCTTCGCGGTGATCATCCCCGATCCCGGCGCGCGCGGTCAGGGCATCGACGTCGACTTCGTGCTGGACGCGCCCGCCGCCTCCGGCCACGCCCCCGCCCATCCGGCGCCCGCTGCGCACGGCGACGAGAGCCACGACGCCGCCCCGGAACACGCCCCGGCGCATGCGCCGACGCCCGCGCCCGGTCATGCGCCGCAGTCCTCCGCCCCGCACGGCGGCTCGATCCAGCCGGTCTCGGCGGTGCGTGAAAGCACCCTGCGTCGCGGCCTCGGCTCCGGCGCGGCCGTCCCGCCGGAGATGGCCCCGGTGGACGCGGTTCCCGCTCCGGCGGAAAGACCTCTCGACTCGCACGCCCCCCGGGCGGTATCGCGGGGACATGGCTGACACCTCCCCGACGCCCACCGTCCTGCTTCCGGAACCGGAGGTCCAGCGCATCGTCGCCGACCTCGCCGCGCAGATCGCCCCCGTCATCGACGATGAGACCGTCGCCGCCGTCCTGCTGACCGGCGGCCTGTGGTTCGCCGCGGACCTGACCCGCGCCCTGTCGCGCATCGGCCGCAACGTCCGCTTCGACGCCCTCTGGCTCGCCTCCTACGGCGACGAACAGTCCAGCCGGGGCAAGATCGACGTCTACGCCGACTTCCAGCGTTCCATCGAGGGGCGCCGCGTCCTGATCATCGACGACGTCTTCGACACCGGCCTGTCCCTGGCCGAGGCCGTCCGCATCGCGAAGGAGAAGGGCGCCTCGGAGGTCCTGACCGTCGTCTTCGCCAAAAAACCCTGGCCGCTCCCGCGCGCGCCGGAGCCCGACTTCGTCGGCTGGGAGGCCCCCAACCGCTTCCTCGTCGGCTATGGGCTGGATCACGCGGGCGCCTTGCGCGGCCTGCCGGATGTGTGCGCGCTGGATTAGGTTTCAGGTTCTCGGGGCCAGGTTCTAGGGCGGCAATCACGGATCGTCCCTGAAACCTGGCCCCTAGAACCTGGAACCTTCAGAGCCAGTCCGCCTTCGGCTCCCGCGCCCACATGTCTTCGTAGCTCGGACGCGGCCGAACCACCGCCCACCGGTCTCCATCGACCAGCACTTCCGCCACCAGCGGCCGCGAATTGTACTCGCTCGACAGCACCGCCCCGTAGGCGCCCGCACTCAGGAACGCCACGAGGTCACCGGCTTCCAACGGCGCCAGCATCCGGTCCCGCGCGAAGATGTCCGTCGACTCGCAGATCGGGCCGACCAGATCGAACAGCCCGCTCTCGCCCTCGCGCGGCTCCACCGGGACCAGATCGTGGAAGGCGTCGTACAGGGCCGGGCGCATCAGGTCGTTCATGCCTGCGTCGAGAACGAGGAACCGCCGTCCGTCCGCGCGCTGGTTCACCTGAATGACCCGGCTGACCAGAACGCCCGCATTGGCGGCCAACAGGCGGCCCGGCTCGAACGCGGCCTCGACCTCCAGGCCGTCCAGAACCCGCGCGCACATGGCGGCGTAGTCGGCGATGGAGGGCAGGTCCGTCTGGCCGTGATAGGGCACGCCCAGCCCGCCGCCGAGGTCCAGCCGCGTCACCGCGCAGCCCTTGTCGCGCAGGGTCTCGGCCACGCCCCGGATCGTCCGGAAGGCGGCCTCCATGGGCCCCAGATCGGTGATCTGGCTGCCGATGTGACAGGCCAGGCCCACGGGCGCCACATGCGGCGAGGCGGTGGCGCGGACGTAGAGTTCAATCGCCTCCTCGACCGGCACGCCGAACTTGTCGGTGGCCCCGCCGGTGGTGATCTTGGCGTGCCCGCCCGCGCCGATGTTCGGATTGACCCTGACCGCCACCGCCGGCGCGGCGCCCTTCGACGCCGCCACCGCGATCAGCCGGTCCAGCTCGGCGCCGCTCTCCAGATTGATCTGGCGCACCCCCGCCTCGATGGCGAAGGCCAGTTCGGCGTCGGTCTTGCCTACGCCCGAGAAGATGATCCGGTCGGCCGGGATGCCCGCCGCCAGCGCCCGGCGGATCTCGCCTTCGGACACCGTATCGGCGCCGCAGCCCAGCTTGGCCAGCGTCGCCAGCACCGACAGGTTGGAGTTGGCCTTCACCGCGAAGGCGATCAGGCTGTCGCCCAGCGCGCCGCGATGATCGTCCAGCGCGCCGCGCAGCAGGCTGTAGTGCCGCGTCAGGGTCGCGGTCGAATAGACATAGACCGGCGTGCTCACGGCTTCGGCGATGGCGGGCAGGGGCACGCTTTCGGCGTGGAGGACGCCGTCGATCAGTTCAAAATGGTTCAAGTCAGGATCCCGGGGAGAGGATCAGCGCGGGCTGTTGCCCGCGCCGTCGAAGGGGGTCGAGCCGGGGCCGCCGTCGATCGGCATCTCGCGGTTCGGGCGGTTGACCGTGGCGGGCTCCGGCAGGCCGGCGGCCCGGCCGTCGCGCATGCCGCGCTCGGTGCGTTTCGCCGGCGGGGCGTCCAGGTCGGCCATGCGGCCGCAGGCGGCGGCGGAGACGGCGATCAGGGCGGCGACGCCCGCGATGGCAAGTTTCTTCATCCTGTACCCCTTAACCCAGCCGCGACTTCCACTCGGCGATGCGCTCCCGGACCTGTTCCGGGGCGGTGCCGCCGAAGCTTTGGCGGCTGGCGCAGGAAGCCTCAGGCGTGAGCACCTTGTACACCCCTTCCGTCACGCCGGGATGCAGCTTCTGCAGTTCTTCCAGCGGCAGTTGCGCCAGACCCACGCCCAGCGCCTCGGCCCGCTTCACCGCCGCGCCCGTGACATGGTGCGCCTGGCGGAACGGCAGGTTCAGTTCGCGCACCAGCCAGTCGGCCAGATCGGTGGCGGTCGAGAAGCCCGCGCCGGCGGCGGCGGCCATCTTCTCCGTGTTCGGAATCAGGGCCGCGACCATTGCGGTCATCGCGCCCAGCGCCAGATCGAGGGCGTCGAACGCCTCGAACACCGGCGGCTTGTCCTCCTGCATGTCCTTCGAATAGGCCAGTGGCAGGCCCTTCATCACCGTCGACAGCGCGACCAGCGAGCCCATGATCCGGCCCGTCTTGGCCCGTACCAGTTCGGCGGCGTCGGGGTTGCGCTTCTGCGGCATGATCGACGAGCCGGTGGTCAGGTCGTCCGGCAGGGTGACGAAGCCGAACATCGGCGTCATCCACACGACGATCTCCTCGGCCAGCCGCGACAGGTGCCCGGCGGTGATCGAGGCGGCGGCCAGGCTTTCCAGTGCGAAATCGCGGTCCGAGACGGCGTCCAGCGAATTGGCCATCGGGCGGTCGAAGCCCAGGGTCGAGGCGGTCATGTGCCGGTCGATGGGGAAGGGCGAGCCGGCCAGCGCCGCGGCGCCCAGCGGGTTCTCGTTCATCCGGGTCCGGGCGTCGGCGAAGCGCCAGGCGTCTCGCCCGAACATCTCGACATAGGCCATCAGGTGGTGGCCCAGCGTCACCGGCTGCGCGGTCTGCAGGTGGGTGAAGCCCGGCATCAGGTCGGCGGCGTGCTGTTCGGCGCGGGCCAGCAGGGCCTTCTGCAGCCCCTTCAGCTGCACCACCTGCCGATCGCAGGCGTCGCGGACCCACAGGCGGAAGTCGGTCGCCACCTGATCGTTACGGCTGCGCGCGGTGTGCAGGCGGCCCGACGGTTCGCCGATCAGCTCGTTCAGGCGGGCCTCCACATTCATGTGGATGTCCTCGAACTGGTCGCGGAACGGGAAGCGGCCGCCGCGGATCTCGTCCTCGATGGCGTCCAGCCCGCCCAGGATGGCGTCGGCGTCGGCCTGCTGGATGATCCCCTGCGCCGCCAGCATGCGACAATGCGCGCGCGATCCGGCCAGGTCCTGGGCCCACAGGCGCTGGTCCACGCCGATGGAGACGTTGATCGCCTGCATGATTTCGGCCGGTTTGGCCGAGAAGCGACCGCCCCACATGTCTTGACCTTTGGCGCCCCCGGGGGCTTTGGTCACGGGATCGGAGGGCGTCTGTTCGGACATGGCTATCTCGAAGGCGGTAATCGGCGCGGTTGCGGGCGTGCTGCTGATCGGTGTGATCGGCGGCGCGGCGGTCCTATACGCCAATCCTGCCCTGCTCGACAAAGCCGCAACGCCTGAACCGCCCGCGAAAAGCGAACTGGCCCGTTTCGCCACCGGCACGATCGCCCGTCTGGAGACCCCGGCGGCCCTCGAAGCGGCCCCGGCCTATGTGTTCAAGACCCGCGACGGCGTCGATACGCGCCTGTCCGACTTCCGCGGCAAGGTGGTGGTGGTGAACCTCTGGGCCATGTGGTGCGCGCCCTGCCGCACCGAGATGCCCACCCTCGCGGCCCTGGCCCAGCACTATGACGGCCAGGACGTCGTGGTCCTGCCGATCAATGTCGACGCCACCGCCGACGCCATCGCCGACGCCCGCAGCTTCATCGACGTGCATGAGCCGCTGCCGATGTATAGCGACCCCAAATTCCAGCTGCCGTTCGAACTGCCCGGCAAGGGCAAGATGCCCCAGACCGTCCTGCTGGACCGTCAGGGCCGGATCCGCGCCCACTTCTCGGGCGAGGCGGACTGGGCCAGCCCCGAAGCGAAGGCGTTGATCGACGCCCTGCTCGCGGAGCCGGCCTGACGCGTCAGTTGCCGCGCGTGTCGCTGGCGGTCTCGGCCTTCTGCTGATCGGCCTTGGCGGCCAGCTCGTCGGTGGCCTCATCGACCTCCTGCGCCGCTTCCTGCGCGCCGGCCGAAATGGCCGAACCGACCTGCGCCGCCTCTTCCTTCAGGGCCGAACCGGCTTCCTGGGCCGCTTCTCCGGTATTGGCGGCGGCGGCGTTGGCGTCGGCCTGGGCCTCGTCCTGTTCGGCCTGGGTGCAGGCGGCGGCGCCCAGCGACAGGGCGGCGACAGCGGTCAGGGCGGCGATACGAATACGCATGGCGTTGTCCTCTCGGGTTGAACCTGAGCGGTTAACGCCAGCCGCCCTGACCGGTTGCGACCGGCTCAGCGGTTGATCATCGCCTGCGCCGCCGGTGTGTAGCGATCGCCCGTCAGCGGGATGTCCCCCAGCCGGTCCTCGATGGCCTGCAGGTCGGCGGCGGTCAGCTCGACCTCCGCCCCGCCCAGGTTCTCCTCCAGACGGTGCAGCTTGGTCGTGCCCGGGATCGGCACGATCCACGGCTTTCGGGCCAGCAGCCAGGCCAGGGCGATCTGCGCCGGGGTCGCGCCCTTGTCGGCGGCGATCAGTTTCAGCTGCTCCACCAGGGCGAAGTTGGCGTTCAGGTTCGTCGCGTCAAAGCGCGGCACGGTGGCGCGGAAGTCATCGGCGCCGAAGGTGGTGTCCGGGGTGATGGCTCCGGTCAGATACCCCTTGCCCAGCGGGCTGAACGGCACGAAGCCGATGCCCAGCTCTTCCAGCAGCGGCAGGATCTCCGTCTCCGGCTCGCGCCAGAACAGGGAGTATTCGCTCTGCAGGGCCGTCACCGGCTGCACCGCATGCGCCCGGCGAATGGCGTCGACGCCCGCTTCCGACAGGCCGAAATGGCCGACCTTGCCCTCGGCGATCAGGTCGCGGACCGTCCCGGCCACGTCCTCCATCGGTACCGAGGGATCGACCCGGTGCTGGTAGAACAGGTCGATGTGGTCGGTCCGAAGGCGCTTGAGAGAGGCCTCCGCCACCTGCCGGATGCGCTCCGGACGGCTGTTCAGCCCGCCCGTCCGCTCGCCGCTGTCGGTGATGTCGAAGCCGAATTTGGTCGCGATCTTCAC
>NZ_DASWWG010000033.1:0-55866 GCF_036400995.1 Brevundimonas sp. | reverse complement strand
CCGGACCAAGAACAACCCGCTGCTGGTCGGCGATCCGGGCGTCGGCAAGACCGCCATCGCCGAGGGCCTGGCCCGCAAGATCGTCAACGGCGAGGTGCCGGACGTCCTGAAGGACGCCACCATCTACTCGCTCGACATGGGCGCGCTGCTGGCCGGCACCCGCTATCGCGGCGATTTCGAGGAACGCCTGAAGCAGGTGGTCAAGGAACTGGAGAGCCACGACAACGCCGTGCTCTTCATCGACGAGATCCATACCGTCATCGGCGCCGGTGCGACCTCGGGCGGGGCGATGGACGCGTCCAACCTGCTGAAGCCGGCGCTGGCGTCGGGCACCCTGCGCTGCATGGGCTCGACCACCTACAAGGAGTACCGCCAGCACTTCGAGAAGGACCGCGCCCTGGTGCGCCGGTTCCAGAAGATCGACGTCAACGAGCCGACCCTCGAGGACACGATCAAGATCCTGAAGGGGCTGAAGACCAGCTACGAGGGCCACCACAAGCTGCGCTACACCGACGCCGCCATCCGCACGGCGGTGGAGCTGTCGGCCCGCTACATGACGGACCGCAAGTTGCCCGACAAAGCCATCGACGTGATCGACGAGGCGGGGGCGTCGCAGATGCTGCTGCCGGAATCGAAGCGGAAGAAGGTCATTGGCCAGAAGGAAGTCGAGGCGGTCATCGCCAAGATGGCCCGCATCCCGGCCAAGTCCGTCTCCAAGTCGGACACCGAGAGCCTGCGCGAGCTTCAGGCCGATCTGAACCGCGTGGTCTTCGGCCAGGAGTCGGCGATCGAGCAGGTCTCGGCGGCGATGAAGCTGGCCCGCGCGGGTCTGCGGGATCCGAACAAGCCGATCGGCTCCTTCCTGTTCTCCGGTCCGACCGGCGTCGGCAAGACCGAGGTGGCGCGCCAGCTGGCCTCCACCCTGGGCATCGAGATGCTGCGCTTCGACATGTCCGAGTACATGGAGCGGCATACCGTCTCGCGTCTGATCGGCGCCCCTCCGGGCTATGTCGGCCATGACCAGGGCGGCCTGCTGACCGACGCCGTCGACCAGCACCCGCACGCCGTCGTCCTGCTGGACGAGATCGAGAAGGCGCACCCGGACATCTACAACATCCTGCTCCAGGTGATGGACAACGGGATGCTGACGGATGCGGTCGGCAAGAAGGTCGACTTCCGCAATGTCATCCTGATCATGACCACCAACGCCGGCGCCGCCGACAACGCCCGGGCCGCCATCGGCTTCGGTCGCGGCAAGGTCGAGGGCGAGGACGAGAAGGCCATCCAGCGGCTGTTCGCGCCGGAGTTCCGCAACCGTCTGGACGCCATCGTGGCGTTCAGGGCGCTGGACTCCGAAACGATCAAGTCGGTGGTCTCGAAGTTCATCATGCAGCTGGAAGCCCAGCTGGGCGACCGCAACATCAGCATCGAGCTGACCGACGAGGCGGCCGACTGGCTGGCCAAGAACGGCTTCGACGAGCTGTACGGCGCCCGCCCGCTGGCCCGGACCATCCAGGAGCACATCAAGAAGCCCCTGGCGGACGACATCCTGTTCGGCCGACTGGTTCGCGGCGGACACGTCAAGGTCCAGCTCAAGGACGGCAAGATCGACTTCGACATCACCCCGGCGACCGGCGCGGCCGCCCGGGCCAAGGAAGACGAAGCGGCGGACTGAGGTTCGGCGCAGGCTGAATGAGGAGGGCCGTCGGTCGCGCGACCGGCGGCCCTTCGTCTGACGGACCTATCCGATGGTGTGGATTGCGACGCCGCCCGGTCGGCGGTTCAGTGCGTGCGAGGGAGGCCCGACATGCCCAGGATCCTGCTGCAGACCACCATCCCCTTCACCGTGGACGACTGGCACATCGGCCGGTTCTCGCGATTGGCCGACCACCTCGCCGGGCTCGACGAGGTCCAGGTCACGGCGCGGGACCGGGCGGTTCCGGGCGGGCAGACCGATCCGGTGCTGGCGGGGCTGGCCGACAGCGAGTTCGACCAGCTGTGGCTGTTCGCCGTGGACGTCGGCGACGGGCTGAACGCCGAGGAATGCGCGGCCATCGGGGCCTTCCGGGCGCGGGGCGGCGGGCTGATGGTGACGCGGGACCACATGGACCTGGGCTCCAGCGTCTGCTCGCTGGGCGGGGTCGGCGACGCCCACTATTTCCACTCCAGCAGCCAGGACCCCGACCCTGACCGCAACGCCCGGGACGATGTCGAGACCGGCTATATCGACTTCCCCAACTACCACTCGGGCGCCAACGGCGACTGGCAGGCGGTGCGGGCGGTGGGCGAGACCCATCCGCTGCTGCGCGACGCGGACGGCGGGACGCTGGACCGGCTGCCGGCCCATCCGCACGAGGGCGGCATCGGGGTTCCGCCGGGCGCGACGGCGCGGGTGATCGCCACCGGCGCCAGCAAGGTCACCGGCCGCCCGTTCAACATCGCCGTGGCTTTCGAGGAGGCGGGCAGGGGCCGGGGGCTGGCCCAGAGCACCTTCCACCATTTCGCCGACTACAACTGGGACCCGCGGCTGGGCTGCCCGACCTTCGTCAGCGAGGCGCCGGGCGACGGCATGATCCGTGACCCCGAAGGCTTGCGCCAGACCCGCCAGTACATGACAAACCTCGCGGAGTGGCTGTCGGGAGAGTGAGATGGGCGACGCGGTGCTGACCGAGCGTCAGAAGAAGTGGTTCGCCACGGTCCAGGCGAACTTTGAGAAGCAGACCGGCCGCCCGCTGGCGGTCTGGGTCGACATCCTCAAGACCGGCTGTCCCGAGACCCGGCCGAAGGCGCAGGCGGCCTGGCTGAAGGCGACCTACGGCATCGGGCAGAACCATGCCGCCCACATCCTCGACGCCGCCCGGCCGGCGGACCAGATGGGCTGGAGCGACGCGGAAGGCCTGCGCGCCGCCCTGTGGGCCGAGCCCCGCTCGCTGGCCATCCTGGAGGCGCTGGAGCGGAAGATCGCCGGCATCGAGGGCGTCATCTCCGGGCAGCGGAAGGGCTACACCAGCTTCTCGCGCGCGGTGCAGTTCGCCGCCATCCGCCCGCTGAAGGGCGGCAAGGCCCTGCTGGGGCTGAAGCTGGATCCGGCGGCGTCGCCGCGCCTGTCCGAGGCCGTCCGGCGGGAGAGCTGGTCCGAGCGGCTGTCGGCGGTGGTCGAGCTGGATGGGCCGGGGGCGGTCAATGACGAGATCGCGACCCTGTTCGCGGCGGCGGCGGAGAACGGCTGAGCAAGCCTTGCCTTTATTGCGCCATCCGGGCTCGCCAGCCTGCGTTCGACCAACAGGGAGGTGAGGATGCGCAAGGTGTTGCTGGCGGCGCTGGCCGCGGGGCTGATGGCCGGAACGACGGCTCCGGCGACGGCGGGCATTCCGATGCGGGTCGAGTCGACCTGCCCGGTGGACGACGCCAAATTCAGCTGGACGACCACGGCTTCCTATTCGACCTGGGGGCAGGAGCTGGACGCCAAGCCGATCGGCTCGTGGACCTTCCCCATGACCATCCCCCAGTGCCCGCAGAGCCGCTTCCCGGTCTACAAGGAGACCTTCACCGCCGAGGAGAAGGCCGCCATCCGGGCGCTGGTGCTTACGCCCGAGTATCAGGCGGTGCAGGAGGAGGCGTCCTACTACCTGCTGCGCTTCGTGCTGGAGAAGCTGGGCGGCGCCGAGCCGCTGGAGCCCATGCAGGGGGCCTGGCTGCTGATGCAGGCGACCTGGCAGGTGCGCGAGACCGATCCGGAGCGCTATCGCCGCTACGCCGCCGAGACCGCCGCGGCGATGGACCTGGCCCTGCCGACGCTGCGCGAGAGCGAGCCGGCGGACTGGTGGTTCCTGCAGATCGCCACCGCCAATGTGCAGCGGCAGGCGGGCGACTTCGCCGGCGCGACGGCGCGGCTGGACGGCCTGACCGGCGAGGCCCCGCAGGAGGGGCAGGCGGCCGAGCGCATCGCCCTGACCCGCCAGAAGATCGCCGCGCAGGATGCGTCGCCGGGCGCCCTGCCGGATGCCCGGATGCAGGACGGGCACGACGCTCACTAGGGAGAGGGGCGCGGGGGGACCCGCGCCCGCCCGGATCAGCGGCGACGGCCGCCCAGGCTGCCCAGCACCAGCAGGGCGCCGGCGACGATGCCGGTGGTCAGCAGGGGCTTGCGGCGAGCGAAGTCGAGGCCCTGGCGCGCCTTGTCCTGGTACTGGGCCGGGGCCTTCTCGACCAGGCCGTCGAGGCCGTCGATGACGCGGCCGTAGGCGTCCAGCGCCTTGCCCTTCACCTCGTTGAACTTGCCGTCGAACTGCAGCTTGGCGTCGCCGGTCAGGCGGCCGAGGCCGGACTGGGCCTTGCCCTCAAGCTCGGTGGCGAGGCCTTCGATACGCTGGTCGGTCATGGGTGTTCTCTTGTGATGAAGGGAGCCGGGGAGGCTGTCGGAACAGCGCGGAAACAGGGCGGTGGTTCCGTCACGGCGGCGGCTTCTTCGTCGCGGCGCGCGACATAATATCCGGGCGATATTGCGGGGTTTATTTTACCCGGGTACATATCGGCTGGACGGTAGAAATACCGTCCAGAACGTCCAGAACGTCTACCGGTCCCGCGGGCGGGATCGGGATGATCCTAAACCCCGCCTGCGTCATTTTCGGACGCATGCCCCGAGGCGTCGCCATGACCGTTTCCGCCGACCGTTTCGTTCTCGCCTTCGCCGGGGAGCGGCGGATCGCGCACGGACCGCTGGCCGGGGCGATGGCGGCGATCCATGCGGCGGCCCATGCGGAGGTTGGGGACGGGGCGGCGGTGCTGGTGTTCGACGCCGCGACGGGCAAGGTCATCGACCTGGACCTGCGCGGGACGGTCGAGGACGCCCTGGCCCGGCTGGCGCCCGCGCCGGCGGCCGAACCGGAGAAGCGGGGGCCGGGGCGGCCGAAGCTGGGCGTCACGCCGCGCGAGGTCACCCTGCTGCCGCGTCACTGGGACTGGCTGGCCGGCCAGCCGGGCGGCGCCTCGGTGGCGCTGAGGAAGCTGGTGGAGGGGGCGATCAGGGCCGCCGAAGGCCCGGACCGCGCGCGCCGTGCGAAGGCGGCGACCTATGCCCTCATGACCACGCTGGCGGGCGACCGGCGCGGGTATGAGGAGGCGACGCGGATGCTGTTCGCCGGCGACTGGACGGCGTTCGACGCCGCGGTGGCGGGCTGGCCCGACGACGTCCGCGAGACCGTGCGCGCGATGGCCGAGGGGGCGTGGCGGAACGGGGAGGGGCGGTAGTCCTAGGCCGGATCGACCCCGGTTCGCCAGGTCACGCCTTCCGGCGGCCGAAGCGACGGGCAGAACTGAAGCGCCAGTCCTCGTGAGAAGGCGTCGAGCTCCTGAACCCGGGGATCGGAACGACCACCTTCGACGCCGTTCCAGAGGCCCGGGCTGACCACCTTGATCTCCCATTGGCGAGGGCGAAGACCCGGCGTCCCGGCGGGCGGCCGTTGCCCTGCGAGGGTAACAATGACGCTTGTGCGATCACCCTCCTGAGGGAACACCGCCAGAGGCTCTGTCCGGCCGGCGATTTCCGCGGCGCCGCAAATCTTCGAGCGACCGTCGGCCATCGGCAGGATCTGATGGGAGATGATCCGCGCGTCGGGAAACTTCTCGCGAAACTCCGCGAGCATCTCGGCTTCTGTCGGCGGCGGCGGGAGGACTTCTGGATCGGCCTGTTGGCCGAGGAGCGTCGCCGCCAAAAGAACCGCCGTCAGCATTATCCCACCTTCACCCGTGTCGCCGCTTCCGGCAGGTCCTCGCCGAACGCGCGCTGGTAGAACTCGGCGATCGTCGGCCGCTCAAGCTCGTCACACTTGTTGAGGAAGGTCAACCGGAAGGCGAGTCCGATGTCGCCGCCGAAGATCTGGGCATTCTGGGCCCAGGTGATGACGGTGCGGGGCGACATGACGGTGGAGATGTCGCCGTTCATGAAGGCGTTGCGGGTCATGTCGGCGACGCGGACCATGGCGGCGACCGTGCGGCGGCCGTCGGCGGTGTCGTATTCCGGAGCCTTGGCCACCACGATGCCCGTCTCGACGTCGTGGTCGAGGTAGTTGAGCGTGGTGACGATGTTCCAGCGGTCCATCTGACCCTGATTGATCTGCTGGGTGCCGTGGTACAGGCCCGAGGTGTCGCCCAGGCCGATGGTGTTGGTGGTCGAGAACAGGCGGAACCAGCGGTTCGGGCGGATCACACGGTTCTGGTCCAGCAGGGTCAGGCGGCCCTGCGCCTCCAGCACGCGCTGGATGACGAACATCACGTCCGGGCGGCCGGCGTCATACTCGTCGAAGACCAGGGCGATCGGGCGCTGCAGGGCCCAGGGGAGCATGCCCTCGCGGAACTCGGTGATCTGCTTGCCGTCCTTCAGGACGATGGCGTCCTTGCCGACGAGGTCGATCCGCGACACGTGGCTGTCGAGGTTCAGGCGGACCAGCGGCCAGTTCAGGCGGGCGGCGACCTGCTCGATGTGGGTCGACTTGCCGGTGCCGTGATAGCCCTGGACCATGACGCGACGGTCGAAGCTGAAGCCCGCGCAGATGGCCAAGGTGGTCTGCGGGTCGAAACGATAGGCCTCGTCGATCTCGGGCACATGGCTGTCGCGCTCGGTGAAGACCGGCACGGTCATGTCGCTGTCGATGCCGAACAGCTCGCGGACCGTCGCCTTGCGGTGCGGTTCGAGCGTCAGCAGGGGATCGGGCGTCGAGTCGAGGGGGGAGGTCATGCCTTGAGCGATTACCGCACCCTCACGGGGTGGTCGAGACCCATGCCGGCCTTCAGGGCGCGATCAATGAGGCCGGGGACCGCGGCGGCGAGCGGCGGGGCATGGCGCTTGAGCAGACGGGCGGTCGGGGAGGCGCTCTCGACGAAGCCGGTCAGGCGGCGCGAGGCCGCGACCCAGTCGCCGTCGATCTTGTGTCGCAGCCGGTCGTAGTCGGCCAGTCGGCCCGGTTGTCCGTTCAGCGTGTCGAGGGCGCAGGCGGCGAAGACGAAGGCGTCCTCGATGCCCAGATTCATGCCGCGCCCGCCGATGGGGGAGTGGATGTGGGCGGCGTCTCCGGCCAGGGCGACGCGGCCGACCGCCATGGTCGGAACCATGCGGTGCGAGACCCGGAATTCGGACGTCCATCGCGTGCGGGTGACCGTCCAGCCCTTCGGCAATCGGGGGGCCAGGTCCGCGCCGAAGCCGATGAGGCGGAAGGTCCCGCCGGAGAAGGGCAGGACGATCAGCGGCCCGGCGTCCTGGAACTCGATGCGGCCCTCGTCCTGACGCGCGCCCGCGATATCCACGTCGGCCAGATGCCACGGCGTGTCCGAGCCGTCGCCGGGGAAGGGAAGGTTCAGGGCGTGCCGTGTCGCGGAATGCGCCCCGTCGGCGCCGAGGAGGAGGGCCGAGCGGACGGTCTCGCCGCTGGTCAGGGCGGCGGTGACGCCGTCGGCGTCCTGCGTCAGGGCGGCGAGGCCCGATCCCCGCTCGGGACGGACGCCCAGATCCGCCAGCGCCCCGGCCAGCAGGCCCTCGGTGCGGGTCTGGGGCAGGATGGTCATGGGACGGCCGGGCGCGATGCGATCCCAGCGGGGGCGGAGGGTGGCGACCACCTCGCCGTCGCGGGCGATGCGGATGGCGTGGATGTCCTGCCCTTCGGCGCGAATGCGGTCGGCGACGCCGGTCGGCTCGAGCAGTTCGAGGGTGCGCGGATTGACCGCCAGCGCCTTCGAGGTGGTCGCCGGTTCGGGCGCGGCGTCGATCAGGCGGACGGAAACGCCGGCTCGCGTCAGGAACAGCGCCGCCGCCAGTCCCGTGGGACCGGCGCCGGCGATCAGAACCTGCGGCGAGGCGCTCATGGGCGGAAGGCTAGACCGCCTTCAGTTCCACGTCGACGTTGCCGCGGGTTGCGTTCGAGTAGGGGCAGACCTGGTGGGCCTTCTGGATCAGGTCGTCGATGACCGACTGCTCCAGGCCGTGGTCCGAGACGGTGATGCCGATGTCGAGGTTGAAGCCCTCGCCGCGGGTGTTCGGGCCGATGCCGACGCGGGTGGCGATCTTCGTGTCCGGACCGACCGGCGTGCCCGCCTTGCCCGAGACCAGACGCAGGGCGCCCATGTAGCAGGCGGCGTAGCCGGCGGCGAACAGCTGTTCCGGATTGGTGCCCGCGCCGCCCTTGCCGCCCATTTCGGCGGGCAGGGACAGCAGGACGTCGATCTTGCCGTCGTCGGTGGTGGAGCGGCCTTCGTCGCGGCCGCCGCCGGTGGAGACGGCGTGGGCGGTGTAGAGAACCTGCATGGGAAACTCTCCTTCGAGCGCCGTCGCGTCGGCGAGTTATTTATCGCGATAACGAATATCTAGGCGCGCCTCTCGCGGCTGTCCAGCGGAAAGTTGGCGCGAAAGTGATTATTGTGATAAACAATCGTCCATGACCAAGGCCGCCATCCCTCCGCTGACGCTCGACGACCAGCTGTGCTTCGCCCTGTACTCCGCCTCGATGGCGGTGGGGCGACTGTACAAGCCGCTGCTGGATGAAATGGGCATCACCTATCCGCAGTTCCTCGTGCTGACGGCGCTGAACGACGAGGGGACGCTGACGGTCGGCGGGCTGGCCGCGCGGCTGGGGCTGGAGCCGAGCACCATCACCCCGCTGGTCAAGCGGCTGGAGGCGGCGGGCTCTGTCCAGCGCAAGCGCGGGCTGAAGGACGAACGTCAGGTGGAGGTGTCGCTGACCGCCATGGGGCGGGACATCATGGCCCGCACGCCCTGTCTGGCCGAGGCCCTGCTGGGCAAGGCGGGGATGTCGATCCCGGAGCTGAAGGCCTTCAAGGCGCAGGTGCAGGATTTCGGCGCGAGGATCGCGGCGGCGGCGAACGACTAGGCCGCCAGACCGGCCTTCTTCAGGGTCTTGTAGGCCTTGATGACGCGCTGGAGCTTGGCTTCGGCGCTGCGGTCGCCCTGGTTGTGGTCGGGGTGGAAGCGCTTGAGGAGCTCGTGGTAGCGCGCCTTGACCGCCGCCTTGTCGGTGCGGACGTCGAGGTCGAGGTCGGCGAGGGCGGCGCGTTCCAGCTTGCCGAGACGCAGGTCGTCCTGACCGGTCGAGGTGGCGTGCTCGGCGGTGCGGCGGCCGAACAGGCCGAAGCTGTCGCGCCATGAGCCGGCGCCCTGGGTGTTGGACGTGCCCATCTTGGCGGCGAAGGCGGCGGCCTCGCGCGTGAACTTGCCGGCCTGGGTCTGCCAGGTCGGGCGGCCGCCGGTCATGGCCTCATTCTCCTGGGCGGCGCGGACCTCGCCCTCGCTCATCCCGGCGTAGAAGTTCCAGCCCTTGTTGTACTCGCCCGCATGACGCTGACAGAAGTCATAGAAGTCGTTCAGCCGCTCGCGCGACTTGGGCGCCCTGGCGGTCGCGGCCTGACGGCAGTCGGGCCACTGGCAGGGCTTCTCGCCGGGTTTCAGGTGCAGGACGTCAGCCTCCGCAGCCTCCTCTTCGGGCTTGGGCGGCTTGACCCGCATGTCCTTGAAGCGCGGCGTGTATTGAAAGGCGGACGACATCACACGAAGTGTAGGGGCGAATTAGACCGCAACAAGGACTTGACGATGCCCGAAGGCCCCATCGCGACGATTATCCGCGAGAAACTGACCGCCGGGCTGGCGCCGGAGCGTCTGGAGCTTGAGGACGACAGCTGGCGGCACGCCGGTCATCACCACGAGGGCGGCATGGATGCGAAGCCCGGCGGGGAGAGCCACTTCAACCTGACGGTTGTGTCGTCCGCCTTCGAGGGGCAGGGGCGGGTGCAGCGCCAGCGGACGG
Source organism: Brevundimonas sp. (assembly GCF_036400995.1). GTDB lineage: Bacteria > Pseudomonadota > Alphaproteobacteria > Caulobacterales > Caulobacteraceae > Brevundimonas. Next base: position 46,057 of record NZ_DASWWG010000033.1, on the reverse strand, counting down.
TCAACGGCCTGCTGCGCGAGGAACTGGCGGGCCCGGTCCACGCCCTGTCGATCCGCGCCCTGACGCCCGCCGAGGCCGCCGAATAGGCTGGTCGAACAAAGGTTGTCATAGAACCGTCAGCGTTCACTTCGTCTTAGGGGGTTGTCCTTAGCGTTCGCGCCGGGTTGTACAATCTCAACGTGGGGCGGGGATGGTTGAATCGGACGGCATCGGAAAGCCCGCGGGGGAACCCGACGCCGGCGAGGCCGCGCAGGCCCTGCGCGCCATCCTGCAGACCCAGTACCTGCGCTACATGATCATCACCAGCTGGGCCGTCGGCCTGCTGGCCACGGTCGGCTGGACCGCCGCGACCCTGTGGTTCGTGGGCACCCTGGCCGCCGGCGCCCTGCGCGGCGCCGTGGAGAAGCGCATCAGCCAGCGCGTGGGCGTGGGCTGGGGGCTGGTCTTCCCGGCCGTCGCCACGGCCACCACCGCCGCCTGGGCCACCGCGCCGCTGCTGGCCTGGTTCTCGGGCTCGACCTTCGGTCCGTCGCTGGCCATGGCGCTTCTGGTCGCCGGCTATGTGCTGGTGTTCGCCCAGCTTCGCAGCTCGCCGCGCCAGGCCATCGTGATTTCGTCGCCGTACGGCGCCGCCGCCCTGATTATCGCCGCCAGCCTCTGGGGACGTCCGGAGTTCTGGCAATTCCTGGCGGTGGTGCCGTTCACCGCCGCCGGCCTGTTTGTTCTGGTCACCATGACCATGCTGCGCGAGGAGCGCATCCGCGCCTTCCAGGAGCATCAGGCCCACCTGATCGAGGAGCTGGAGTCGGCCCGTGACAAGGCCAACGCCGCCAACGACGCCAAGTCGAACTTCCTGGGCGTGATCTCGCACGAGCTGCGCACCCCGATGAACGGGGTCCTGGGCGCGGCCCAGCTGCTGAGCGCCACCCGGCTGGAGCCGACGCAGCGCGAGTACCTGTCGATCATCCGCAACTCGGGCGACAATCTGCTGAGCCTGCTGAACGACATCCTCGACATGACCAAGATCGAGGCGGGCAAGATGACCTTCGAGGTCGTCGACGTGAACGTCGAGGATCTGGACAAGCGCGTCACCGGACCCTTCCAGGCGCAGGCCGAGGCCAAGGGTCTGGACTTCGTGGCCGTCCGCGAGGGCGAGGTGCCGGCGATCGTGCGCGGCGACCCGCTGCGCGTCTGCCAGGTGATCCACAACCTGCTGTCCAACGCCGTGAAGTTCACTGACGCCGGCCAGATCACCTATACGGTGCGCGCCGACCGTCTGGCCGACGACCGCGTCCGCTTCGACTTCGTGATCCGCGATTCCGGCACCGGCATCGCGCCGGAAGACCTGGAGCGCCTGTTCCAGCCCTTCACCCAGGTCGACGCCTCGTCGACGCGCCGTTTCGGCGGCACCGGGCTGGGCCTGACCATCTCGCGCCGCATGGCCAACATCATGGGCGGCGACATCACCGTGGCGTCGACCGTGGGCGAGGGCTCGACCTTCACCTTCACCGTCGAGGCCGAGGTGGTGTGCTGGGCGCAGGAACAGGAGGCCGAGGCCATCGTCGCCGAGGTCGAGGGCGGGCAGTCGCTGAACGTGCTGGTCGTCGAGGACCACCCGGTCAACCGCATGATCCTGGAAGCCTGGATGTCGTCGGCGGGCCATACCTCGGCCACCGCCGAGAACGGGCAGATCGCCATCGAGGCGGCCGACGAGCAGCGCTTCGACCTGATCATCATGGACGTGAACATGCCGGTCATGGACGGCCTGACCGCCACGCGGGCCATCCGCGCCGGCGAGGGTCCGAACCGCGACACCCCGGTGGTGGTGCTGTCGGCCTCGGCCCGCACCGAGGACCATCAGGCCGGCCTGGACGCGGGCGCCGACGCCTATCTGAACAAGCCGATCGACTTCGCCGCCCTGGCGATGGTGATGAACCGGGTGAACAGTGGCCGCGCGGGCATCCAGGCCCTGTCGGCCATCCAGGAAGCCCAGGCCGCCTGACCGGCGCGGCGGGGCGGTGCGTGACCGTCCTGTATCAGCCCTGAAACACTGAGGTTGGAAACCCGGCGCTCCGCTGAACGCCGGGTGAGACCCTTCATTCAGGTCAGGCTCAAGGGCCGGGAGTCACAGTGCGGACAGGTCGGGACATCCCCGGCTTTTCAGCACTGGAGACAGATCATGAAGAAGGTTCTCACCGCCGCAATCGCCGCGACCCTGGCCCTGGGGTCGGTCAGCGTGGCCTCCGCCGCCGAGGCGCAATCGCGCGGCAATGACCGCTACGAGCAGCGTCAGGATCGGCGCGACGACCGCCGGGATGACCGGGCCGACCGTCGCGACCAGCGGCAGGAGCAACGGGCCTACAGCCGCTGGCAGCGCGCCGAGCATCGCTACAGCGCCGGCCGCTACACCCCGCCGCGCGGGTATCAGACCCGGGCCTGGGCCTATGGCCAGCGGATGCCCGCCAACTACCGCTCGAGCCAGTATGTGGTGCGCAACTACAGCGCCTACGGCCTGCGCCAGCCGCCGTCGGGCTACCAGTACGTCCGCAGCGGCAATGACGTGGTCCTGACCGCCGTCGCCACGGGCCTGATCACCGCCGTGATCGCCGGCCTGTTCAACTGATCCGGCATGAGGGCCGGATCGACGCCCCGGGGCGCTCCCCCGGGGCGTTTCCGCGTCGAAAAACCTGAATGAATCCGGCCCGCGGGGTTCCAATCCGGGACTCGTGCGTTAGACCCGGCCCATGTCCAACCTCGTCACTCCCCTGACCGAGGCGGTCGCCGCGGGCCAGAAGGCCGCCGCCGTCGACGCCGCCATGATCGCCAAGCTGACCGACATGGCCGGTGATTTCGCGATCAACCTGTCGATCGCCGTCATCATCCTTGCGATCACCGTCTTCATCTCGAAGTGGGCGGCGGGGGTGACGCGCCGGGCGCTGTCGCGCGTTCGCGGCTTCCGCCACGACCCGACGGTGCTGAGCTTCGCCGTGCAGGTGGTGCGGGTGGTGGTGCTGGTGGTCGGCTTCATCGCCGTGCTGCAGCGGCTGGGGGTGCAGACCACCTCGATCATCGCCGTGCTGGGCGCCGCCTCGCTGGCGGTCGGCCTGGCCCTGCAGGGCACGCTGTCGAACGTGGCGGCGGGGGTGATGCTGCTGATCCTGCGGCCCTACCGGGTCGGCGACGTCATCGATGTCGGCGGCCGGGTCGGCACCGTGCAGCGGCTGGACCTGTTCCTGACCCAGATGGCGGACGCCAACAACGTCAAGATCGTGGTGCCCAACTCCAAGGTCTTCGGCGACACCATCCTGAACCTGTCCGGGCAGCGCACGCGCCGGATGGAGCTGAAGATCGGCGTCGGCTACGGCGAGAACCTGAACAGCGCGCGCGACGCGCTGGTCGCCGCCGCGTCGGCCCACGAAAAGGTGCTGCCGGAACCGGCGCCCTGGGCCGGTGTGACCAATCTGCTGGACAGCTCGGTCGAGATGACGCTGCAGGCGTGGACCAAGTCCGAGGACTACTGGCAGACCAAGGCGGACGTGCTTCAGGCGGCCAAGGAGGCGCTGGACGCGGCGGATATCGAAATTCCGTTCCCGCATCAGGTCGCCGTGCCTTATGGCGATGACGAGATTCCCGAGGCGCCGGTCGCGCCGAGGGCCCGGAAGGGCAGGACCGGCGACGCGTCGCCGGCCGATGCTCCGACGGACACCGCCAGCGAGGGGTAGGGCGTGCGTTACGATTTCGGTTCCGACAACACCGCCGGCATGGCGCCCGCGGCCCTGAGAGGGCTGGTCGAGGCCAACGAGGGCTACGCCCGGGCCTATGGGGCGGATGACGTCACGGCGCGCGCCGCCGACCAGATCCGGCAACGGCTGGACGCCGACGCCGAGGTGCGGTTCGTGTTTTCGGGCACGGCGGCGAACGCCATCGCCCTGTCGATGCTGGCCTGGCCGCACGAGGCGGTGCTGGCCCATCATGCGGCCCATATCTGCACCGACGAGACGGGGGCGCCCGGCTTCTTCGGCCAGGGCGTCGGCCTGATCGGCCTGCCGGGCTTCTCGGGCAAGATCGAACTGCCGTCGCTGCAGGCGGCGCTGGAGGAGCCCGAAGTCGGGCACCGTCAGCCGGCGGCGGCCCTGAGCCTGACCCAGTCGACCGAGTACGGCACGGTCTACACCGAGGAAGAGCTGCGCCACCTGATCGAGCCGGTGAAGGCGCGGGGCTACGGCGTGCACATGGACGGCGCGCGGCTGGCCAATGCGGCGGCGGCGGGTTTCGACCTGACCCAGATCGCCCGGCTGGGCGTGGACATCCTCGTCTTCGGCGGGGCGAAGGCGGGCGCCAACTGCGCCGAGGCCATCGTCATGTTCGACAAGTCGCTGGCCCGGCGCATCGACAACCGGCTGAAGCAGGCCGGCCAGGTGGCGTCCAAGGGGCGTTATCTGGCGGCGCCCTTCCTGGGACTGCTGGAGAGCGGCGACTGGGAGAGCGGGGCGGCCCACGCCAATCTGATGGCGCAGAGGCTGGCCGCCGGGATCGTCGGGCACACGCCGTTCGTGCTGGCCCACCCGGTGGAGGCCAATGCGGTCTTCGTGCGGATGCCGCCGCACGCCCACCAGCGGCTGAACGAGCTGGGCTGGGCCTGCTATCGCTTCGACGACGGCTCGGTGCGGTTCGTCTGTTCCTGGGCGACGCAGGTCGAGGCGGTCGACGCGGTGCTGGAGGCCATGCGCGGCCTGTAGGACCGACCCTGTCGCCACCCTGCTGACAGGAACGGGACCGGAGACTGGCAGTTAAGCTCGCGCCGTCCCATGTTCCGGGTTCACGGCGGGGAGCCAGTCCGCATGAACGTGCATTCGCCTGTCCGGTCGGCCCTTGAGGACGACGTCGCCCTGTATCGCCGGGTGCGGGCCGCCATGCCCGAGCTGGCGGCGGGGCTGTCGGCCGAGGACCTGGCGGCGCAGTCCATGCCCGACTGCAGCCCGGGCAAATGGCATCTGGCGCACAGCAGCTGGTTCTTCGAGGCGATGATCCTGTCGCGCGAGCCGGACTACCGGCCCGTGGACCCGCGCTGGCAGGTCCTGTTCAACAGCTACTACGAGGCGCTGGGCGAGCGGGTCGAGCGACCGGAGCGGGGGCTGATGACCCGGCCGTCGCTGGAGGAGGTACTGGATTACCGGCGCGAGATCGACCGGCGGATGATCCGCTGGCTGGGGCAGGGCGGGATGGACGCCCGGACCCGCTACCTGTTCACCCTGGGCCTGCATCACGACCAGCAGCATCAGGAGCTGTTCCTGATGGACCTGCTGCACCTGATGTCCCGCTCGCCGCTGGACCCGGCGGCCTATGAGAGCGAGCCGCGCCGGGCCGCTGTCGCGGAACCGCGCGGCGGGGAGACCCGGTTCGACGGTGGGCGGGTCGAGATCGGACACGAGGGGGGAGCGTTCGCCTTCGACAATGAAGGCCCGGCGCACCGGGTCTGGCTGGAGCCGTTCGCCCTGTCGAATGATCTGGTGACCAACGGCGACTGGCTGGGCTTCATCGCGGACGGCGGCTATGCGCGGCCGGAGCTGTGGCTGTCCGACGGCTGGGCGACGGTGAAGGCCGAAGGATGGGACGCGCCCCTGTACTGGCGGCGGGACGGCGAAGGCTGGACCACGATGACGCTGGCGGGACGGCGCCCGGTCGATCCGGCGGCGCCGGTGCGGCACGTCAGCCTGTACGAGGCCGACGCCTATGCCCGCTGGGCCGGGAAGCGGCTTCCGACGGAGGCGGAGTGGGAGCACGCCGCGCGCACCCGGCCGGAGGCCTTTTCCAACCTGTTCGGCGAGGCGTGGCAGTGGACCGCCTCGGCCTATGCGCCCTATCCGGGGTTCCGCCCCACCGAGGGAACGGCGTCCGAGTACAACGGCAAGTTCATGGTCAACCAGGCGGTGCTGCGCGGCTCCAGCTTCGCGACGCCGGAGGGACATGGGCGGGTCAGCTATCGCAACTTCTTCCATCCGCACCAGCGCTGGGCCTTCGCCGGGCTGAGGCTGGCGTCGGATGCGCCGGAAGAGGCCCGGGCGGACGCGGACGAGAGCGAGACGTTCCGGGCGGACCTGATCGCCGGCTTGTCCGCCTCGCCGAAGCGGACCTCGCCCAAGTGGTTCTATGACGCCGCGGGCTCGGACCTGTTCGAGGCGATCACCCGTCTGCCGGAATACTATCCGACCCGGCAGGAGGCCGCCCTGCTGCGACAGACGGCGCCGGAGTGGGCGCCGCTGTTCGGGCCGGGGGCGACGATGGTCGAGTTCGGCTCGGGCGCCAGCGAGAAGACCCGGATCGTGCTGGATGCGGCGCCCGACCTGGCGGCCTATGTGCCGATCGACATCAGCCCGGACGCGCTGGAGGCGGCGGCGGAGCGAATCCGCGTCGCCTATCCGGAGCTGGAGGTGACGCCGGTGGTCGGGGACTTCCTGTCGCTGGAGACCCTGCCGCCGATCCCGGGCGAGGGCCGCCGGGTCGGCTTCTTCCCGGGCTCGACGATCGGCAATCTGACGCCGGAGGAGGCTGTCGGCTTCCTGAAGGGGGCGCGGCGGCTGCTGGGCGACGACGCCCTGTTCGTGCTGGGCGTCGATCTGGTGAAGGACCCGGCGGTGCTGGTCGCCGCCTATGACGACGCGCAGGGGGTGACCGCGGCCTTCAACCGCAACCTGCTGGTCCGGGCCAATCGCGAACTGGGGGCGGACTTCGACGTCGACGCCTTCGCGCACCGGGCGGTGTGGGATGCCGTCGCGTCGCGGATGGAGATGCATCTGGAGGCCACGCGGCCGATGGTCGTGACTGTCGGAGACCGGCGGATCGCCTTCGCCCGGGGCGAGACCATCCACACCGAGAACTCGCGCAAATTCACCGAAGCCATGGTGCGTGACCTGGCGGCGGCCGCGGGCTGGACGGTGGCGGCGTTCCGGGAAGGCCCCGCGCCGGCGGTGGCGCTGGCCTTGCTGGAGGCCTGAATCAGAAAGGGCGGCGTCTTCTGACGCCGCCCTCTCGAAAGTCTCTGGACAGGACCCTATTCCTCGACGGTCGGGGTCTTCTGGTTGCGCGAGCCGTGGGAGGCTTCGCCGCCCTTGCGTCCCGCCTGTGCGGCGAGACTGCGGTCCTGCGAGAAGCTGCGCTTTTCACTGGGTACGCTGGCGCCGCCCTTTCGGGCGATCTCGCGCTGGCGCTCCGGGTCCATCGAGGCGAAGCCCCTCTTGGAAACGCCGGAGGCTCGGGTGGGCTGACCTTGAGCCATCTGGGGGTCCTTTCCTGGCGACGGTGGCGGTTGCCGGAAACAACCCCCCTGAACGGGTCCGGTTCCGGGGCCCGAGTCACGGAAATGCGAACGAATCACAGGGGCTTCGGGAAACCCCGGTTACCCGTAGGGCCGCGAATCGCCGGGTTCCCCGCCGCCGGGGTCCTGTTGCGGGGCCTCCTCCGGCGTGCCGCCGGGATCGATGTCCGGACCGGGCGTGTCCGGCGGAAGAATCTCCGGCTCGCCGGTCGGGGTGTCGGGTTCGATGTAGGTCATGGCGCTCTCCTTCAGGGAGCCAACGCCGGGGAGAGGGCCCCGTTTCATCACGACGGCGCGGCGCAAGCGGGGCCGGGAACCCCGGGGGACGCGAGGCGATTGAAGGGCGGACACCCTCCCCATGCCCAAGGAGCCTGACGATGACCGAGACCTATACCGGCCAGACCGCCGCCGATGACATCGACGACGCCTTCGACACCCCGACTGCCCGGCTGGATCGCGAGGCCGACGCCATCCTGCAGCGCGACGAGATGCAGTCTCTGGGCGTGCGCCCGCTCAGGCTGGCGCTGAAGGAAGACGCCCGGCAGGTGCGCGACTGGGGCCGCGAGCGGGCCGGCCGCCTGCGGCATACGGTCGAGGAGGAGCCGGTGCGCTATTCGCTCTACGCCCTCGGCATCGGCGTGCTGATCGGCCTGCTGGCCGCCCGCTAGATCAGGACGGACCGGTCGCGGGCCGCGCGATCGGCGCGCGGCTCATGGCCGCATCCGAGACGAAGGGATTGCCGCGGCGCTCGGCCCCGAAGGTCGAATGCGGCCCATGCCCCGGGATGAAGGTGACGTCGTCGCCCAGCGGCCAGAGCTTGGTCGTGATGGCGTTCAGCAGGGCGCCGTGGTCGCTGCGCGGGAAGTCGGTGCGGCCGATCGAACCCTGGAACAGGACGTCGCCGACCTGGGCGAAGCGGGCCTCGCGGTTGAAGAAGATCACATGGCCGGGCGTGTGGCCGGGACAGTGGAAGACCTCCCAGGTCGTTTCGCCCAGCGTCAGCACGTCGCCGTCATCCAGCCAGCGGGTCGGGGTGAAGCTGCGGCAGCCGGCGACGCCGTAGCGCAGGCCGTTCTCCGGGATCTGGTCGATCCAGAACTGGTCGGCCTCGTGCGGGCCGATGATGTCCAGACCGGTCTTCTCCTGCAGTTCGGCGGCGCCGCCCGCGTGATCGAGGTGGCCGTGGGTGATCCAGATGGCGTCCAGCGTCAGCTCGCGCCGCTTCACGACCTCGAGCAGGACGTCGACCGAGCCGCCCGGATCGATGATCGCGGCCTTCTTCGTCGTCTCGCACCAGATGATGGTGCAGTTCTGCTGCAAGGGGGTCACCGGGACGATGGTGACGCCGATCAGGGGAGGGGACTGGCTCATGCCCGACAGATAGCGGGCCGGGCGCTCCACCGAAACCACCGCGGCTCACGTTGACCTTTGGGGCGGTCATCGACATAAGGGCGGGCTTCAAAGGCGCCGCCTGGCAACAGGCGGCCCTTCTTGCTTTTCCCACACCGCGCGCGCCGGCCTGATTGGCGCCGCCCCAGAGCGTCAGATATCCCGACCATGCAAGTCGTCGAAAAGTCCTCCGAAGGCCTGAGCCGCGTCATCGCGGTGACCATTCCCGTCGCCGAGCTGAACGAAAAGCTGGAAGCGCGCCTGAAGGAAGTCGCCCCGCAGATGAAGCTGAAGGGCTTCCGTCCGGGCAAGGTGCCGCTGGCCCACGTCAAGAAGACCTTCGGCCGCGACCTGATGGGCGAAATCATCAATGACCAGCTGAACACCTCGAGCCAGAAGGCCCTGGACGACGCCAAGGTGCGTCCGGCCGCCCCGGCCGAGATGAAGCTGACCTCGGACATGGACAAGGTCATCGCCGGTCAGGAAGACCTGGCCTACGAAATGTCGCTGGAAGTCATGCCGGACTTCACCCCGGTCGACCCGAAGACCCTGAAGCTGAACCGTCCGACCTACACGGCGACCGACGCCGACCTGGACGAGGCCCTGACGGAACTGGCCGGTCAGGCCAAGACCTACGAGGACAAGAAGGGCAAGACCGTGAAGGCCGCCGAAGGCGACCAGCTGGTCATCGACTTCCTGGGCAAGCTGGACGGCGAGGCCTTCGAGGGCGGCGCCGCCACCGACGCCGAGCTGGTCATCGGCTCGAACCGCTTCATCCCGGGCTTCGAAGAGCAGCTGAAGGGCGCCAAGGTCGGCGAAGAGAAGACCATCGAGGTCACCTTCCCCGAGAACTACCAGGCCGCTCACCTGGCCGGTAAGCTGGCCACCTTCGACATCACCGTGAAGGCCATCAAGGCCGAGGCCGAAGCCAAGGTGGACGACGAGTTCGCCAAGCGCATCGGTCTGGAGTCGCTGGACAAGCTGAAGGAACTGCTGTCGGCCAACCTGAACCAGCAATACGCCGGCGCCGCCCGCTTCAAGCTGAAGCGCGCCCTGCTGGACGCCCTGGACAAGGCCCACGACTTCCCGCTGCCGCCGAAGATGGTGGAAGCCGAGTTCGACGGCATCTGGCAGCAGGTCGAGGCCGACAAGGCCGCCGGCCGCCTGCCGGAAGACGACGCCAAGAAGTCGGACGACGACCTGAAGGCCGAGTACAAGAAGATCGCCGAGCGCCGCGTGCGCCTGGGTCTGGTCCTCGCCGAAATCGGCCGCGCCAACAACGTGACCGTCTCGGACCAGGAACTGAACAACGCCATCATGAACGAGGCCCGCAACTATCCGGGCCAGGAGCGTCAGGTGTTGGACTTCTACCGCCAGAACCCGAACGCCGCCGCCCAGATGCGCGCGCCGATCTACGAGGAGAAGGTCTGCGACCTGATCTTCGACACCGCCGAAGTGACCGACACCGCGATCACCAAGGAAGAGCTGCTGAAGGAAGAAGACGAGATCTGATCCCGTCCCCTTCGTGAAGACGACATCAGGCCCGGCGGTTCTCCGCCGGGCCTTTTTCGTGGCTGCGCGGGTGAGGGATCGCTGTTACGTTTCGGCAGGTTGCGTTGTCCCGCGGGAGAGTGGCTGTGCGTTCGTCCCGACTGTTGCTGTCCGGCCTGCTGCTCATGGGCGCGCTGGCGGCCTCGCCCGTTCTGGCCCAGACGCCGCAGGCCGCCGCTGATCCGGAGCAGCCGATCCGGCTGGAGGACGTGGTGGTCAGCGCCCGTCGTCTGGAGGACGCCGCGGCCGCCTTCGTGAACGAGGTGGCGGCGCCCGTGCCGGGCCGCCGCATCGCCCGCTGGCATGAGGGGATCTGCGTCGGGGTAGTGAACCTCGATCCCGAGGTGGGCCAGTACATCGCCGACCGGGTCTCGGACGTGGCGCGCGAGCTGGGGCTGCGGGCGCACGAGCCCGAGTGCCATCCCAGCATCCTGATCGTCGCCACCCAGGACGCCTCCAGCTTCACCCGCGCCTTCGTCGAGCAGAGGCCGGTGATCTTCCGGCCCGGCGGGGCGGGAATGAGCCGGGGAACCGGGGCGCTGGAACGCTTCATCAGCACGGACCGGGCCGTGCGGTGGTGGACCGTCAGCCAGACGACCGATCCGGACACGGGCGCGTCCGCGGTGCGCATGCCCGGGCAGTTCAACCAGTGGCGGCCTTCGGCGGACGGTCGCGACAGCGTCACCAACTATGCGCCCAACACCCCGACCCGGACCACGTCCCGGCTGTCGGCCCAGTACCGGGAAGACCTGAAACGCACCTTCGTCATCGTGGACGTGGACCGGCTGCAGGGCGTCACGCTGGCGCAACTGGCCGACTACATCGCCATGGTCTCGCTGGCGCAGATCGATCCGGACGCCTCGCCCGGACAGTTCGAGACCATCCTGAACCTGTTTGATCACCCGGAGTTCGCGCCGGGCCTGACCGGCTGGGACAAGGCCTATCTGGCGGGGCTGTACGAGTCGGAATGGTACCGGACCGACACCACCAGCCAGGTGCAGGCGATCGCCCAGCAGATCAGCCGGGAATACCGGGATGCGGAAGGCGCGGCCCTGTCCGACGAACCCTAGTGGGGGTTGAACCACGCCTTTTCCGGGGGTTGTAAGCGCCGCTCCCGTCAGACACTCTCGGCCCCGTAACCGGATTATGGGGAGTTCAGGATGTTCGCCGCGCTTGCCTTGACCGCCGCCCTCGTCGCCACGCCGGCGCAGGACCCCGTCGCCGCGCCGCAGGAGGCGCCGACCCGACTGGAAGACGTGATCGCCAATGCGCGCACGCTGGAGGACGCCACCGAGGCCTTCGTCGGCGAGGTCGCCGCGCCGGTCCCGCGCCGGGGCTACGCTCGCTGGCATGCAGGGGTTTGCGTCGGCGTAGTGAACCTGTCGCCGGAAGTGGCCCAGTTCATGGTCGACCGCGTGTCGGACCGGGCCCGCGAGCTGGGCCTGATCGCGGGCGAGCCCGGCTGTCATCCCAGCATCCTGATCGTGGCGACCCAGAACGCGACGCCGTTCACGGCGGAGTTCGTGGCCATGCGGCCAAGGCTGTTCCGCACCGGGGCGACCGGGATGGATCGCGGCGGCGCGGCCTTCCGCAACTTCATGGAGACGGACCGCCCGGTGCGCTGGTGGACCGTCAGCCTGCCCACCGACGCCGACACCGGCGCGGCGGCGGTGCGGATGCCCGGCATGATGTACGGACGCGGCTACGCCGACGGCGGCGGCTCCAGCGCCCAGGACTATGCGCCCAAGACCTTCCTGCGCGGCTCGGGCCGGCTGATGGCCCAGTACCGGCAGGACATCAAACGCACCTTCGTGATCATCGACGTGGACCGGCTGAACGGCGCCTCGCTGGAGCAACTCAGCGACTATGTGGCCATGGTCTCTCTGGCCCAGATCGATCAGGACGCCGACACCTCCGGCTTCGAGACGGTGCTGAACCTGTTTGACGACCCGACGGCCGTCAGCGGCATGACCGGCTGGGACACGGCCTATCTGCAGGGGCTGTACGGCACCTCGTGGTACCGTATCAACCAGGACAGCCAGGTGCGCGCGATCGCCCGGACGGTCGAGCGCAACTATCGCAGCGGCACGGCCGCGGACGAGGCCGAATAGCCATGTCCGCCGCCCTGTTCGCGGCCCTGGCGCTGATGGCGCCGGGGCAGGACGCCGCTCCGGCGGCCGCCCAGGACCCGCGGGCGACGACCGAACTGGAAGAGGTGGTGGTCAGTCGTCAGGACCTGCGCGAACGCACGGAGTCGTTCGTCGCCGAGCTGGCGGGCCCGCCGCCCCGGCGCGGGCTGGCCCGCTGGGGCGGCCGCGTCTGCATCAGCGTGGTCAATATCCGGCCGGACATCGCCCGGGCGGTGGTGGATGACCTGGCGCGGCTGGCGCTGGAGCTGGGGCTGGACGTCGGGGAGCCGGGCTGCACGCCCGAGGTGATGGTGCTGTTCACCGAGGACGCGCCGGCCCTGGCCCGCACCATGGTCGCCAATGATCCGCGCGGCTTCCATCTGGGCGTCGGCGGGCTGGATCGGGGCGGGATGGCGCTGGAGGTCTTCCAGACCAGCGACGCGCCGGTGCGATGGTGGCACCTGAGCATGCCGGTGATCGGCTCGACCGGGCAGCGGGCGATCCGGATGCCGGGCGACGACGCGCCGATCTTCGTGCCGGGGGAGGGGCGGGTGAATCAGGGGCGGCCGATCACCGACCTGATCCGCCGCGTGATCATCGTCGTCGACGCGGAACGGCTGGGGGAGGTGACCCTGCCGCAGCTGAACGCCTATCTGGGGCTCGTGGCCTTCGCCCAGATCGACCCCGAGGGCGACACCCGGGCCTATGACACGGTGTTGAACCTGTTCGACAATCCGCAGGGCGTGACGGGGCTGAGCGACTGGGACCGGGTCTATCTGGACGCCCTGTACAAGGCGCCCCGGCAACGGCTGGAGCCGGACCATCAGGCCGCCGCCATCGCCCGCCGACTGCGCGCCGCGGACCGCGACGAAGCGCCTCCCTCGCCCTGAGGGCGCCTTGCGTCAACGCTTCGGCAAGACGATATCCTGTCCAAGAGGGTCAGCGACCGGTGAGTCGCGATCCAGACATCCCACAAGCTGGGCATCCGAGAAGGCCTGAATGCGCGATCCGATCGAACTGATGAACATGAACCTCGTCCCGATGGTGGTCGAGCAATCCAGCCGGGGCGAGCGCGCCTTCGACATCTTCTCGCGCCTGCTGCGCGAGCGGATCATCTTCCTGACCGGTCCGTTCGAGGACGGCATGGCGTCGCTGATCTGCGCCCAGCTGCTGTTCCTTGAATCGGAGAACCCGAAGAAGGAAATCTCGATGTACATCAACAGCCCCGGCGGACAGGTGTCCTCGGCGCTCGCGATCTACGACACCATGCAGTACATCCGCTCGCCGGTCTCGACCGTGGTCATGGGCATGGCCGCCTCGGCCGGTTCGCTGATCCTGACGGCCGGCGCCGCCGGCCAGCGCGTGGCCCTGCCGAACGCCCGCGTCATGGTGCACCAGCCCTCGGGCGGCTTCCGCGGCCAGGCCTCGGACATCGAGCTGCACGCGGCGGACATCCGCTACACCAAGCGCCGCCTGAACGAGATCTACGTCCAGCACACCGGCCGCACCTATGAGGAGGTCGAGAAGACCCTCGACCGCGACCACTTCATGTCGGCCGAGGAAGCCAAGGACTGGGGCATCGTGGACCACGTCTACGACCGCCGCGAACAGGCCGACGCCGACGGCGTGAAGACGCCGGGCAGCTGATCGACGGCATTCATCGAAACGCGAAGGGCGCGCCATGACGGCGCGCCCTTTTCGTTTGTGCTATCAGCCCGGCATGCAGAATCTGACGCGTGACACCGAAGGGACCGTCGAGGTCGACGGCGAGACCTATCACTGGGACCTGCGCCGCCAGCCCCGGCCGACCCATGGCGGCCAGTGGGAGGGGATCGCCATCACCCTGCGCCACGCCGACTACAAGCGCGAGGCCATCGTCCAGTTTCCGCCGCCGGTGCGCCCGAACGGCCGTCCGGACACCGAGAAGCAACTGGTGAACCTGGAGCATGTCCGCAACGCGGTGGCGGCGATCATCGAGGCGGGCTGGGAGCCCACCTCGCGCGGCAAGGCCGTCAGCTTCGACGTGGACGAACAGGGGCGTTAAGGGCGCTCGCGGAACACCCGGAAGCCCTTCTCGTCCGCCGCGGCGATCATTTCGGTGTCGCCCGAGGTGTCGCCGTAGGCCGCCGTCAGGTGGACGTCGTCGCCATAGGCTGCGCGCAGACGTCGCACCTTCTCCTCGCCCCGGCAGTTGGGGGTGTCGAAGGCGCCGGTGATCCGGTCGGCGGAATCAAACGACAGATGGGTGCCCAGCAGGCCCTCGGCGCCCAGTCGGCGGGCGAAGGGAGCGACCGTGGTCTCGGGGCTGGCGGTCACGATTACGCGATGAGCGCCGCGTTTTCCCCAGTCATTCCAGACCCTCAGCGCGTCGGGCCGCATGAAGCGATCCCACACCTCCCCGGCGAAGGCCTCGGCGTCGGCCTCCAGCTCGGCGCGGCTGACGCCCTTGAGGAACTCCTTCACCGAAGCGGCCTTGATGCGTCCGCGATCCCGGTCGCGGGCGTAGGCGGCGACCGCCGGAGCCATCTTCACAAGGCCCAGCGCCCAGCCTCCGGCTCCGGCGCGCCAGCGCAGGAAGGCGGTGAAGCTGTCGCGGATGGTCAGGGTGCCGTCGAAGTCGAAGGCGACGACCGGCACGCCCTTTGCAACGATCTGGCGAAACTCGTTAACGGTTCCCATGTCAGACATTCGCCGCGATCCCCATCAACAGTGAACGCCCCAAAACCGGCAATGGCCACGCTTTCGCGGGGTTGTGGCGAAGGCGGGGATGGGTGATTGTCAATTTTTGAAGACCTTTGCGCCCAATGTTCGGGAATCAAACGCGGAGGAAGCGCGTTCCGCCTCATATCGGGGTGAACCGCGGGAGTGAGAAGGGTCTATGACCAAGGCAGCCGGCACCGACGCCAAAAGTACGCTCTACTGCTCGTTCTGCGGCAAGAGCCAGCACGAGGTGCGCAAGCTCATCGCCGGGCCGACCGTGTTCATCTGCGATGAATGCGTCGAGCTCTGCATGGACATCATCCGTGAAGAGCACAAAATCTCGTTCTCGAAGGCCAAGGACGGCGTCCCGAGCCCGAAGGAGATCCGCGAGGTCCTGGATGACTACGTCATCGGTCAGGGCCATGCGAAGAAGGTGCTCTCGGTCGCGGTCCACAACCACTACAAGCGCCTGAACCACGCGACGAAGAACAACGACGTCGAGCTGGCCAAGTCGAACATCATGCTGATCGGGCCGACCGGCTCGGGCAAGACGCTGCTGGCCCAGACGCTGGCGCGCATCATCGACGTGCCGTTCACGATGGCTGACGCCACCACCCTGACCGAAGCCGGTTACGTGGGTGAAGACGTCGAGAACATCATCCTGAAGCTGCTGCAGGCCTCGGACTACAACGTCGAGCGGGCCCAGCGCGGCATCGTCTACATCGACGAAATCGACAAGATTTCGCGCAAGTCGGACAACCCGTCGATCACCCGCGACGTGTCGGGCGAAGGCGTGCAGCAGGCCCTGCTGAAGATCATGGAAGGCACCGTCGCCTCCGTGCCCCCGCAGGGCGGCCGCAAGCACCCGCAGCAGGAGTTCCTGCAGGTCGACACCGCCAACATCCTGTTCATCGTGGGCGGCGCCTTCGCCGGCCTCGAGAAGGTGATCTCGGCCCGCGGCGAGGGCGTGTCGATCGGCTTCGGCGCCAAGGTCAAGGAAGTCGATGAGCGCCGCACCGGCGACATCCTGAAGGAAGTCGAGCCCGACGACCTGATGCGCTTCGGCCTGATCCCCGAGTTCATCGGCCGTCTGCCCGTGCTGGCGACGCTGGAAGACCTGGACGAGAAGGCGCTGGTCACCATCCTGACCGAGCCGAAGAACGCGCTGGTCAAGCAGTACCGTCGCCTGTTCGAGATGGAGAACGTGGACCTGACCTTCACCGACGACGCCCTGATGGCCGTCGCCAAGAAGGCCATCACCCGCAAGACCGGCGCGCGCGGCCTGCGCTCGATCCTGGAAGGCATCCTGCTCGAGACCATGTTCGAGCTGCCGACCTTCGAGGGTGTCGAGGAAGTCGTCGTCAACGCCGAGGTCATCGAAGGCAAGGCCCAGCCGCTGCTGATCTACGCCGAGACCAAGGGCAAGAAGAGCGCGCAACCCGACAGCGCCGCCTGATCGCTGAACGGCGCCGTTGAACGACGCGCCTGACACAGCCTCCGGAGCCGCTCGCCAGTCCTGGCGGGCGGCTTCATGCATTTTCGGCCTGTCGGTGGCGGCGGCGTCCGCGGCCCTGATCGCGCCGGAAACGGCGGGCTGGGGGCTGTACGGCCTTGATCTGGCGCTGGCGGCGGCGGGGTTCGTCCTGACCCGGCAACTGCTCGCGGGGGAGGGCGGCGTCCGGGGCGGACTGGCGGTCGCGGCGCCCGCGGCCCTGTGGGCGGTTCCGGCGCTGGCGCTGGTCGGCGTCGTGGTCCTGCTCGCGGGCCTGTTCCTGCTGCCGCCCGCCGACCTGCGCAATCAGGCGTGGACGGCGCTCTGGACGGCCGTGGGGCTGAGCGGCGGCGAGCTGCTGAAACAGGGCTGGGCGCAGGCCGTCGGCGGCGAACTGCTGTGGCACGGCTTCATCACCGGCGTGGCGGCGCAGCTGGCCGTCGGCTGGGCGCTCGTGTTGCTGGCGCTCCGGGCGCTGAAGCGGGAGCGCTGGACCGGACTGGTGCTGATCCTCGGCATGGCGGCGGCGCTGGCCGTGCGGCTGTGGCTGGAGGCGCGCGGGGCGACGTTGCAGGTCTTCTATCTGGCCCCGCCGCGCGCGGGGGTCTTCTTCATCGGCGCCTTCGCGGCCGTGGTGATCCGGGAGGGCTCATTGCGGGGCGGGGAGGGCTGGATCGGCGCGGGCGCACGCCTGTCGGCCTTCGCCCTGCCGTTCTGGCTGTGGCTGTGGCCGCTGTTGCTGCTGCCCCGGATGATCCTGGCGCGGTCGCTGCACCCGCTGGAGAGCGCGGCGGCCGTGCTGGTGGCGGCGGGACTGGCGGTCGCGACCGAGCTGTGGGTCAGCCGTCCGCTGCGGCGACGGCTGGAGGGGCGGCCGGTGCGGGCCCTGATCGTGTGCGGCGTCCTGCTGGCGGGGCCGGCGACGGCGTCGGCGGCCCTGTTCGCCCTCGACGGCCTGCCGGGGCGGGCGTCGGACGCGATCCGGACGGAAGAAGCCGCATCGCAGGCGCGCGCGCCGCTGCAGGCCCTTTGCCACACCGAAGGGGTGGAGGTTCCCGCCGCCGCCGCGTGCACCGTGCCGTCCGGGCGGACGGCGGACGGGGTCCTGTGGGGCAACTCCCACGCCTCGCACCTGAGCCCGGCCCTGCTGGACTGGGCGGCCGCGCGGGGACATGCGGTGCGACAGGCGACGAAGTCCGGCTGCCTGCCCCTGATCGGCCGTGGCTCGGGACTGGTCGACGCCGGGTGCGCGCGGTTCAATCAGCTGTCGATCGAGGAATGGGGCCGGTCGCCGCCGGAGCTGATCCTTGTCGGCGCGGGCTGGACCGTGGTGCTGGAGCAGGTCCCGGGCGACGATCGGACGCAACTGGAGACCCTGGACCGGAACCTGCGGGCGACGTTGGCGCTGCTGCGGGCGCGTGTAGGGGCGGAGACGAGGATCGTCCTGCTGGGGACCACGCCGGACTACGGCTTCGCCCCGGCGGCCTGCCATGCGCGGCGGGGCTTCCTGCGGCTGGACACCGGGCGCTGCGATGCTGCGGTTCCCGCCAATGCGGCGCTGATGGCGGCGGTCGATGACCGGCTGGCCCGGATCGCCGCCGAAACGCCGGGCGTGATCCTGTTCCGGCCGTCGGAGGCCCTGTGCGAGGACGGGTTGTGCCGGACCCGCGGCGCGGACGGTCCCTGGTACTCGGACCGCAGCCATATGACCGAAGCCGGCGGCAGGGCGCAGACCGCCGCCCTGTCCGCCGTCCTCGACCGGGCGGAGACGCCCTGACGCCTCAGGGCGTGCGCGGGTGCAGGTTGGTTTCCTCGGCCTTCTCCTTGGCCATGTCGCGCGTGGCCTGGCTGGGCCCGTCCATCATGCCGCCGTCACCGGGCGGGGGCACCGCGGTCGAAGCGTCCGGAGCGGCGGTTCCGCCGGCGCCGGAGGTCATCGATCGCTCGGTCGAGGCGGCCGTCGGAGCGGTCGTGCCCGCGCCACCCGCATCGGGACCGGCGGCGGCGGTGGCCTCGTCGGCGTCGGCGGTCGGGGCCTCGCCCGCCGGGGTGGCGGGCTGCTGGCAGGCGGCCAGGGTCAGGGCGAAGACGCTCACGGCGCCCGCAAGGATGGCTTTCATGGACGGTTTCCTCCGTTTTATGTCCGTCCCCAGAACGGCAGCGCTGGCCAGATCGTTGCGTTTCACCGGCGGGGTGGCCGGGGGGACACAGGACTGTGCGGCGAGTTTTGCCGCGCGGCGGCGACTGTCGGCACGGCGAAACGGCCCTTGCGGAGCGCAGGCGCACGAACGATGCAGCTTCACCTTTGAAGAACGGTCCCCAGTCGCCTGCGCCCGTCACGCTTGAATGGCGCGACCGCAAAACCACATACTCATCCGAAGGCCGCCGAACGGCGGGCCGAGTCGATACGGCCGAACATCGCGTTCCGGCCGCCGGCGCGGCGGGCCCGAGATCAACAAGGGCCCCGGAGTAGCATCGATGACCGAAACCAAGACCCTTCCCGTCCTGCCGCTGCGAGACATCGTGGTGTTCCCGCACATGGTCGTGCCCCTCTTCGTGGGCCGCGAGAAGTCCGTGCGGGCGCTGGACGAGATCATGAAGGGTGAGAAGCAGATCCTGCTGGCCACCCAGAAGAACAGCGTCGACGACGATCCGTCCGCCGACGCCATCTATCCGATCGGCGTGCTGGCCAACGTCCTGCAACTGCTGAAGCTGCCCGACGGCACCGTGAAGGTGCTGGTCGAGGGCAAGGGCCGCGCCCGCCTGCTGAAATTCACCGACCGCGCCGAGTATTTCGAGGCCGAGGCCGAGGAGATCGCCGACGAGCAGGGCGAACCCTCGCAGTCGGAAGCCCTGCTGCGGGCGGTGATCGAGCAGTTCGAAAACTATGTGAAGCTGAACAAGAAGGTGCCGCCCGAGGCCCTCAGCTCCATCCCCCAGATCACCGACCCGTCCAAGCTGGCGGACTCGGTCGCGGCCCATCTGTCGGTGAAGATCGGCGACAAGCAGTCGCTGCTGGAAACCGTCGCCGTGCCGCAGCGGCTGGAGAAGGTCTACGGCCTGATGGAGGGCGAAATCTCCGTCCTGCAGGTCGAGAAGAAGATCCGCTCGCGCGTGAAGCGCCAGATGGAGAAGACCCAGCGCGAATATTATCTGAACGAGCAGATGAAGGCGATCCAGCGCGAGCTGGGCGAGACCGACGACCAGCGCGACGAAATCCTCGAGCTGGAGAAGCGGATCCGCAAGACCCGCCTGTCCAAGGAAGCGCGGACCAAGGCCGAGGCCGAGGTCAAGAAGCTGCGCAACATGAGCCCGATGTCGGCCGAGTCCACGGTGGTGCGGAACTACCTCGACTGGCTGCTGTCGATCCCGTGGGGCAAGGCCAAGCAGAAGCCGATCGACCTGCAGAAGGCCGAGGACATCCTCGAGGAGGATCACTACGGCCTGGAGAAGGTCAAGGAACGGATCATCGAGTATCTGGCCGTCCAGGCGCGCACCGGCTCGCTGAAGGGCCCGATCCTGTGCCTCGTCGGCCCTCCCGGCGTCGGCAAGACCTCGCTGGCCAAGTCCATCGCCAAGGCGACCGGGCGTGAGTACGTCCGCATGTCGCTGGGCGGCGTGCGCGACGAGGCCGAGATCCGCGGCCACCGCCGGACCTACATCGGCTCCATGCCGGGCAAGATCATCCAGTCGATGAAGAAGGCGAAGACGACCAACGCCTTCATCCTGCTGGACGAGATCGACAAGCTGGGCGCCGACTGGCGCGGCGACCCCTCGTCGGCGCTGCTGGAGGTGCTGGACCCGGCCCAGAACTCGACCTTCGGGGACCACTACCTCGAGGTCGACTATGACCTGTCGAACATCATGTTCGTCACCACGGCCAACAGCCTGAACATGCCGCAGCCTCTGATGGACCGGATGGAGATCATCCGGGTCAGCGGCTACACCGAGGACGAGAAGGTCGAGATCGCCAAGCGTCACGTCCTGCCCAAGGTGACGGCCGACAACGGCATGAAGCCCGCCGAGTTCGTGGTGCCGGACGACATCATCCGCGACCTGATCCGCTACTACACCCGGGAAGCCGGCGTGCGGTCGCTGGAGCGGGCCCTGGGCGGTCTGGCGCGCAAGGCCGTCCGCGAGATGGCCAAGACCGGCGTGACCGCGATCACCGTGGATGAGGCCAAGCTGGCCGAATACGCGGGCGTGAAGAAGTTCCGCTACGGCGAGACCGACGAGGAAGATCAGGTCGGCATCGTCACCGGCCTGGCCTGGACCGAGTTCGGCGGCGACATCCTGACCATCGAGGCGATCAAGATGCCGGGCCGCGGCCGCATGACCGTGACCGGCAACCTGAAGGAGGTGATGAAGGAGTCGATCTCCGCCGCCGCCTCCTACGTCCGCTCGCGGGCGCTCAGCTTCGGCGTGAAGCCGCCGGTGTTCGAGAAGACCGACATCCACGTGCACGTGCCGGACGGCGCGACGCCCAAGGACGGTCCCTCGGCCGGTGTCGCCATGACCGTGGCCATGGTCTCGGTCCTGACGGGCATCCCGATCCGCAAGGACATCGCCATGACCGGCGAGATCACCCTGCGCGGCCGGGTCACCGCCATCGGCGGGCTGAAGGAGAAGCTGCTGGCGGCCCTGCGTTCGGGCGTGAAGACGGTTCTGATCCCGCAGGAGAACGAGAAGGACCTCGCCGACGTGCCCGACAATGTGAAGGGCGCGCTGGAGATCGTCCCGATCAAGACCGCCGACGAAGCCCTGAAATGGGCCCTGACCGGCGCCCTGACCCCGGTGGAGTGGGACGAGGAAGCCGAACCGCTCCCCGCCGCCGCCCCGTCGGCCGACGGAACCACGGTGAGCGCGGCTCACTGAGGACGGCCACAGGCTGAAACGAAGACCCCGCCCGGAGCGATCCGGGCGGGGTTTTTATACGTAAAGGCCGATGTCGAGGGGGGCGTTCTTTTCTCTGTCCCAAATAACCGCGTAGTGGTCGTCGGCCGACGGAACGACAAGGTAGCGAGCGTTAGTCGAAGGAATAGTTGGCGTTCTGAATCGATCAACAAACTGCCTCGCGGCGGTCGCGAGGAGGCCAGATCGGGTCATGCCGCTCACCTCGGCGGCGGCATCAATTCGCCTCAGCAAATTGGCCCCAATAGATACATTCACTCGCAGTGGAGCGTCGTCGATTTCTACATCGACGATTATTCGACCGGCCTCGCGGAGGTTCTTATCTATCGGGAGGGCTTCTATCGATGAGGCTGATGGCACGTCCGCGCCATCTTCGACCATTCCTTCGATATGAAGAGCCAAAGCGTCTCGCGCGTTGGCGATGAGCTCCGCCAAGCCTTGGGCAGCGGTGGCGCAACCCGGTAGGTCAGGGAAGAAGGCGCTATATCCCGTCTTCTCGGAGCCCTCCACGACAGCAACATATGCAATCGTGCTCATTCGCCAGCTGCCCTTGAGATCAGTCGGTCATGAGTGTGTAGACTTACACACTTTTGGCGTTCTGTCTTCGGCATGGGGCCTTACCGTGGTGCGTTATCCCACCTGCGCCCGGTGCCGGAGCATCGCATCGGCCAGCACGCAGGCGGCCATGGCCTCGACCACCGGAACGCCGCGCAGGGCGACGCAGGGGTCGTGGCGGCCCTTGGTGCGCAGGTCGGTCTCGGCGCCGTCGCGGGTGACGGTCTGGCGCAGGGTCAGGATGGAGGAGGTGGGTTTGAAGGCCACCCGCGCCGTCACCGGCTGGCCGGTCGAAATGCCGCCCAGGACGCCGCCCGCATGGTTGGACAGGAAGACCGGCTGCCCATCGTCGTCGAGGCGCATCTGGTCGGCGTTCTCCTCGCCGGACAGGGCGGCGGCGTCGAAGCCCGCGCCGATCTGGACGCCCTTCACGGCGTTGATCGACATCATGGCCGCGGCCAGTTCGGCGTCCAGCTTGCCGTACAGGGGCGCGCCCCAGCCCGCCGGAACGCCCGTGACCTCCAGCGCCACCACGGCGCCGATGGACGAGCCTGCCTTGCGGACGCCGTCGAGGTAGGCCTCCCACCCGGGCACGACGGCGGCCGAGGCGGCGAACAGGGCGTTGTCATAGACGGCGTCGAAATCGACGGCGTCCGGCGCGATGCGGTGCGGGCCCAACTGGACCACGCCCGCGCGGATGCGGATGCTCTCTCCCAGCACCTTGCGGGCCACGGCCCCGGCGGCGACGCGCATGGCGGTCTCGCGGGCGGAGGAGCGGCCGCCGCCACGGTGGTCGCGGACGCCGTATTTGGTCTGGTAGGTGAAGTCGGCATGGCCCGGGCGGTAGGCGCGGGCGATCTCGCCGTAGTCTTTTGACCGCTGGTCCTCGTTCTCGATCAGGATCGAGATGGGCGTGCCGGTGGTGACCGGACCGGCTCCGTCATCGAAGACGCCGGACAGGATGCGGGCGGTGTCGCTCTCCTGCCGCTGGGTGACGAAGCGGCTGCCGCCGGGCTTGCGCAGGTCCAGCCAGGGCTGAAGGTCCGTCTCGGTCAGCGGGATGTTGGGCGGGCAGCCGTCGACGACGCAGCCGATCGCCGGCCCGTGGCTCTCGCCCCAGGTGGTCACGCGAAACAGATGTCCGAAGGTGTTGTGCGACATGGAATACGGCTTAGGCCGCCATGCGGTCCGGCGTCCAGACGCGGGTGAAGCGAACCAGCAGGTCTTCGGCCGCCGACGGGGCGTCCTCGGACGGGATCAGGGTCACGAACAGATGGCCCTGCGGCCGCGATCCGCGCGCCGGGAGGCCCAGGCCGCGCAGGCGCAGGCGCAGCGACTCCTGACCGGCGACGATCCAGGCGGAGCGGGGGCCGGCGTGGGTGTCGATCTCGATGCGCCCGCCGTCGTCGACCAGCCGCCGGGTGACGGGCCAGTCCATGTAGAGGTCGTCGCCGATGACGTTCAGGCCGTCGGCGCCCCGGATCAGCACGGGCAGGAACAGGTCGGCGCCGTCGGCCGCGCCGCCTTTCAGTCGCAGCCGCTCGCCCGCACGCAGGCCCGCGGGCGCGGTCACCTTCAGCCGCCGCCCGTCGCGCCAGACCGTCAGGGCGCCGCCCTCCAGCGCCTCGCGCGGAGTGATGGCGATGATGGTTTCGGCGGGCGGGGGCGGGGCAGGGACGCCCGGCTCCGCGATGACGGGCGCCTGGGTCTGCACCAGCCGCCAGGCGGCGATGACCTGCCGGAAGCGGGTTTCGTCGCCGTCATGGTTCTCGGGGCGGGCGGCCTTGATCGCGGCCCGGAAGGCTGAGGTCAGGGCGTCGCCGTCCGCCGGGCCGTCGAGGCCGAGCAGGGCCCAGGCTTCACCGGGCGAGGAGACTTCAAGGGACGGGCGCGCGCGCATCCTGATACAAAATGCCCAACGTAGTGAAGACCGGCTTAACCGTGATGGCTCTCCCGTTCGGAACCGTGAAGGTCTATCTGGGGGCCATGACCGCGCCCGTGATCCCGCCCAGCCCGACCCGTGAAGAGTATGCGGAGCAGTATGCCGCCGCGCTCGCCGCCAACGGGGATGAGACCATCTTCGACCGGACGGAGCCGTATGGCCTGTTCGTGGAGTGGCTGGAGGACGCCAAGCGGTATGAGCCGAACGACGCCAACGCCATGTCGCTGGCCACGGTGACCGGGGACGGGACGCCGGACTGCCGGATCGTTCTGCTGAAGGACGTCGATGGGCGCGGTTTCACCTTCTATTCCAATCGTGAAAGCGCCAAAGGTCAGGCGCTGGGCGAGGCGCCGGTGGCCGCCCTGGCCTTCCACTGGAAGTCCCTGCGGCGGCAGGTGCGGGTGCGCGGGCGGGTCGAGCCGGTGACGCCAGCCGAGGCCGACGCCTATTTCGCCAGCCGGGCGCGAGAGAGCCAGATCGGGGCCTGGGCCTCGAACCAGTCGCGTCCGATGGACGACCGGGCCGTGCTGGAGGACGCCATCGCGCGCGAGACAGGGCGTTTCGAGGGACAGGACGTGCCGCGCCCCGAACGCTGGACCGGCTGGCGGGTGATCCCGGATCAGGTGGAGTTCTGGCGCGACCGGCCGTTCCGCCTGCACGACCGTCTGCTGTTCACGCGTGACGGCGACGGCTGGACGACGAGCCGCCTGCAGCCCTGAGGCCGGTCAGGCGCCGTAGCGCGCCATGAAGGTCTCGATGGCGTGGGCCACGACCTGGGCGTGGGTGCGGGTGGCCTTCACCTCGTCCCCGGTGACCAGCGGCACGAAGAAGACAGGGTGTTCGATCATCCCCATCAGCTCGCCGGCGGCCCACGAGGGCTTTTCGATATTCTTCAGCCCGCCGCGCTCGACGTGGTCCTTGAGCACGCCGATCAGGGTGAGGCCGAACTCGCTGCGGCCCTTTTCGAAGAAGCGGCGGGCGGTGTCCTCGAAGCGGGGACGTTCGGCCATGACAAGACGGAAGATCGAGCGGACGAAGCCGTCGCCCATGAAGTCGGCATAGGCCTCGGCGAAACCGGTGAGTTGTTTGCGGGCGTCGCCGTCGCAGGCGCGGACACGGGCCATCTGTCGGGAAAACTGGTCGGCGGCGTCGTCGATGACGGCGGTGAAGAGTTCGGACTTGCCGGCGAACAGGGCGTAGAGGGTGGCGGTCGACACCCCGGCCTCACGGGCGATGGGCTCGATGCGGGCGCCCGCATAGCCTTCTGACATGAAGGCGGTCCGGGCGTACCGGATGATGGTCTGCCGCTTGGGGTCGAAGGCGGTGGGGTCGCCGATAGAGCCGGTCATCTTCCGAAATTCATTGGTCGAGGAAGCGTCAGGGTGACGCACCTCCGCGTGATCGGCAAGCGGGCTGTCAGGCATCGTCAGTGTGCGGCTTGTCGGCGATCAGTCGCGGGACAGCGCGGCCAGCAGCGGGTGGGCCAGCACCGGCGCGGCGAGGCGCACCACGGCCTGGGGGTCTTCCAGCCGGACAGCCGCCGTCGCGTCGGCGACGATGAAGTCGGCGTTCAGGCGGGACGGCTCGGTCCAGCGTTCATGCCCGGGGCGAACGGTGCCGAGATACTGGGCGATGACCGACTCGGCGGTCCGGCCGCGCTCGGCCTGATCCCGCAGCAGGCGACGGATGAAGCGGATGTCGGCGGGGGTGTCGACGAACACCCGGATGTCGAACAGGGCGACGAGTTCCGGATTGCACAGGACGTGGGTGCCCTCGACCACGACGACGTCCGTCGCCTTCACCGGCTCTCCGCCCGGCTCGCGCCCGTGATGAATGAAGGAGTAGATCGGGGCGGTGATGTCGTGGCCGGCCTTCAGCTGTGCGAGGTCCCGGATCATCAGGTCGTGGTCGCGCGCGGAGACGTCGTCGAAGTCGAAGGTGGCGGCGTCGAAATCGGGCAGGGCGGCGGCGTCCATGTAGTAGGAATCCTCGCGCAGCAGCACGGCCGCGCCCGCGGGCAGGGCGGCGACGAGCGCCTCCGCCAGGGTGCTCTTGCCCGAGCCGGAACCGCCGGTGATCGCAATCAGGATAGCCATGGCGCCTTCTAGGGCGAGGGAACCCGCATCGCCAGTCCGAAGATGACAGGTTGCCGCAGGTTGATGTTCCGGACCTGTTCGTTGACCTTGCGTCACGTTGCTTATCGCTGTTCACGCCGATAGCGTGACCACAAGCGTCCCGTTCAGCGGATGCAAGTACGAGGGATCGCAATGCTTGGGTTGATGCAGGACTGGCCGCTGACGGTCGACAAGATCATCACGCACGCCAACAACTGGCATGGTCATCGCGAGGTCGTGACGCGTTCGGTCGAGGGGCCGATCGTCCGCGCCACCTATGCGGAAATCCATTCGCGCGCCCGCCGGGTGACCAGCGTGCTGAAGGACTGGGGCATCCAGACCGGCGACCGCGTCGCCACCCTGGCCTGGAACACCGGCCGCCACATGGAGGTCTGGTACGGCATCATGGGCATGGGGGCGGTGTGCCACACCCTGAACCCGCGCCTGTTCCCGGAGCAGCTCGCCTACATCATCAATCACGCCGAAGATAAGATCATCTTCGTCGACCTGACCTTCATCCCGCTGCTGGAAGCCATCCTGCCGCACTGTCCCAGCGTCGAGCGGGTGGTGGTGCTGACCGACGAGATGACCATGCCGGCGACCAAGCTGCCGGGGGCGGAATGCTACGAGGCCCTGCTGGCCGGGGCGTCCGAGGACGTGGTCTGGGGCGATTTCGAGGAAAATACCGCCTGCGGCCTCTGCTACACCTCGGGCACGACGGGGAACCCCAAGGGGGTCCTGTATTCGCACCGCTCGAACTTCATCCACACGCTGCTGGGCATGCAATCGACCGTGCTGGGCGCCTCGCCCAGCGAGGTCATCCTGCCGGTGGTGCCGATGTTCCACGCCAACGCCTGGGGCATCGCCTTCGCCGGTCCGGCGGGCGGCACCAAGCTGGTCATGCCGGGCGCGCGCATGGACGGCGCGGCCATCTATGAGCTGATCGAGAGCGAGGGCGTGACCTTCTCGGCCGCCGTGCCGACGGTCTGGCAGGGTCTGCTGACCCACCTGCGCGAGAACAATCTGAAGATCCCGACGGTCAAGAAGGTGCTGATCGGCGGCTCGGCCGTGCCGGAGAGCCTGATCCGCGCCTTCCACGACGAGTTCCAGATCGAGGTGCTGCAGGGCTGGGGCATGACCGAGACCTCGCCCATCGGCACCCTGTCGAACATGACGCCCGAACTGGCCGCCCTGCCGTACGACGAGCAGATGAAGTGGCGGATCAAGCAGGGCCAGCCGCCGCTGGGCGTCGAGCTGAAGCTGAAGAACTACGCCGGTCAGGAGATGCCGCACGACGGGCACACCTACGGCCGCCTGATGATCAAGGGGCCGACCATCGCGGGCGGCTACTTCAAGGGCGAAGGCGGAGAGATCCTCGACAACGAGGGCTTCTTCGACACCGGCGACGTCTCGACCATCGACGAGCACGGCTTCATGCAGATCACCGACCGCGCCAAGGACGTGATCAAGTCCGGCGGCGAGTGGATCAGCTCCATCGAGATCGAGAACATCGCCGTGGGCCATCCGAAGGTGGAGCTGGCGGCGGTCATCGGCGCGGCCCACCCGAAGTGGGACGAGCGGCCGGTGCTGGTGCTGAAGCTGCGTCCCGGCGAGAGCCAGGACAAGCAGGAGCACCTGGACTTCCTGCAGGGCAAGATCGCCAAGTGGTGGATGCCGGACGATGTGGTCTTCGTGGACGACATTCCGCTGGGCGCCACCGGAAAGATCGACAAGAAGGTCGTGCGCGAGCGGCTGAAGGACTATCGTCTGCCGACGGCGGGAGGCTGAAGGCATGGCGACGACGGCGGTGAAGGGCAGGGGGGCGGTTCAGGCCCTGGCGGCGTTGGCGGTCGCCTCGCCCCTGCTGGTGCTGCTGTCGGTGGTCGGGGTGCGCAGCGGCCTGCTGCCGGTGGAGACCGGCTATGACCTGCTGACGCTGCAGGTGGCGTGGTGGCTGTCGTTCGCCGGCGCGGCCGCGGGCGTGCTGGCGATGCTGCTGGCCCTGAGGAATTTCCGTGCGCTGGGGTTCGCCGCCCTGGCGGCGCTGCTGATCGGCGGCGGAACGCTGGGCGGCTTCGTCTGGCAGAAGCGTCAGCTGGCGGCCGGGCCGGTCGAGAACGTCAGCACCGATCTGGCCGAGGTGCCGGGATTCGGTCAGCTGCGGCCTGACCGCATGGGCGGGCTGCAACCGGCGGTCGGCGTGGAGGCCTGCCCCGGCGCGGCGCCGGTGCCGACCCAGATTGCGCCGGAAAGCGCCGCCTGGGCCCTTCAGGAAGCCGGTTTCACCCTCGGTCGCACCGGCGTCGCCCGCGCCGACGGCAGTCGCCGCACGGTGTGGTTCGGCTTCGGCTATGACGCGGTCATCCGCATTCGCCCGGGCCGCACGGACATCCGGGTGGCGGCCCGTGACGGGCGTCCGCACGGCGGCGAGGCCTGCCGTCTGGTGACCCGGATCAGCGCCTCCCTGAACGACGCGCTCTGACCCCCTGACGCGTGGCGGCGGCGCCACGTTCGGCCCTCGGCCGTCCCTTAACCCCGACAGGGCGTTGCCTCCGCGACCGCCGCTCGCTACGCGGAATACGGGATATGTTACCGGGGGATAACTTGACCGACATCACCGCCGAAGAGCCCGCTGTCGCCGAACCGGAAGCGGAGGCCCTGACCTTCGAGACGACGATCCGTTCGTCGGGCTTCCTGGGGCTGAGCCTCAAGAACGGTCTGCTCAATCTGATCACCCTGACCCTCTACCGCTTCTGGGGGAAGACGGAGGTCCGTCACCGGATCTGGAAGGGCGTGCGCCTGAACGGCGAGGCGTTCGAGTACACCGGTCGCGGCGTCGAGCTGTTCATCGGCTTCCTGCTGGCGCTGGTGGTGCTGGGCGTGCCGTTCCTGGCGCTGGTCTTCGCCGTCCAGTTCATCGGCCACTGGGTGATCTTCGCCGCCTACATCCCGATGTACGTGTTCCTCGGCTGGCTCTGGGGCTTCGGGACCTTCACCGCCTTCCGCTACATGGCCAGTCGGACGACCTGGCGCGGCATCCGCTTCCAGCTGAAGGGCTCGGCGGCCAACTACGGCTGGTATTTCCTGTTCGCCATGTTCCTGAGCGGGATCACCTGGGGCTGGTACTGGCCGGCGGCCGAACGGGCCCTGGCCGAGAAGATCTGGGACGAGGTCCGCTTCGGTGACCGCCGCCTGCGCTTCCGCATGGCGCGCGCCCAGCAGGAAGGCGTCTACGGCGCCTATGCGATCGGCTGGGTCGGCACCGGCGTCGGCTATGTGATGTTCGCCATCATCTTCCTGGCCATCGGCGCGTCGACCGGCATGTTCGAGACGGCGGCCGGCGAAGGCGCGCCGTCGACCATGGACGCGATGAAGCTCAACCTGGTCATGTACGCCGTGCTGCTGGTGCTCTCGCCGCTGGCCCTGCTGGTCTGGGCGCCCTACCAGGCGGCCATGATGCGGTCGGTGGCCAAGGGCGTGTCGGTGGACGGCGCGACCTTCACCCTGAAGGTCAAGGCCCTGCCGCTGTGGTGGCTGACGGTGACCAACCTGTTCTTCCTGCTGATCACCTTCGGCTTCCTGATGCCGTGGGTGCAGGCGCGGACGGCGCGGTTCCTCGTTGAGCGGCTGAGCTCGGAAGGCACGGCGCGCCTGTCGCTGGCCCATCAGGCCGAGCGCGGACCGGGCAGCGGCGAGGGGCTGGCGGACGCCTTCGGCTTCTCGGCGATCTGACCTTGAGCGCGCGCTTCTACGACGGACGGTCGGCGCGGGCGCAGGACGCCCGGGCCGCCATGGACGGCGACGTCCTGCGGATCGAGGCCGACGGCCGCGAGGTCGCCTGGCCGCTGCAGGACCTGACGGTCGAGATCGAGGCCGATCAGGCGCGGGTCAGCAGCCGCAAGGACCGGGACGCCCGGCTGGTGCTGCCGGTCGGGGACTGGAGCCCGATGATCGGCGACCGGCTGGCCGAGCGGGCGAAGAGCCGTCGCCGCCGCGAATGGTGGCTGATCGGCGGGCTGACCGCCGCGGCCGCCGGGGTCGTGCTGTTCGTGACGGTCGGCGTGCCGGCGCTGTCCGGACCGGTCGCGCGCGCCACGCCTGTCTCGATGGAGCAGCGCATGGGCGACAATTTCAACGCCCAGGTCTCGGCCATCTTCCCGGCCTGCGAGGACGCGGCGGGGCAGCGGACGCTGGCGGCGCTGGGCGACCGCATCGCGGCCGAGGCCGACACCCCCTTCGACATCCGGGTGCGCGCCGTCGACGCGCCGATGGTCAACGCCTTCGCCCTGCCGGGCGGCTACATCCTGGTCACCGACGACCTGATCCGCGAGGCGAAGACGCCGGATGAACTGGCCGCGGTCATCGCCCACGAGGTCGCCCACGTCGAGAAGCGGCACGTGATGCAGTCGGTCTGGCGCAATTTCGGGGTCGGCATGCTGCTGGACCTGATCGTCGGCGGCGGCACCGGCGCGGGCCAGCAGGCGGTCATCCTGGCGGGACAGGCGTCCGAGCTGAGCTACAGCCGTTCGTCCGAGCTGGAGGCCGACGCCCGGGGGCAGACGCTGCTGCACGCCGGCGGGATGTCGTCGCTGGGCATGGCGCCCTTCTTCGAGCGCATGGCCGCGGGCGAGTCGCACGACGAGATGAGCGAGGCCGCCGAATTCCTGGCCACCCACCCCGATTCCCGGCGACGCGCCGGGGCGGCCCGTGCGGCGCAGCGGACGGGGCGCAGCGCCCTGACCGCGACGGAATGGAGCGCGGTCCGCGGCCTGTGCAAGGTCGAGGAGTCAGAGAACCCGGTAGACCGCCTGAAGCGTCGGTTCGGGATCAGCGACGACGCGGCCCGTCCGGACAAGTCCGATCAGGTGCGCCCAGACGGACAGTGAGGCCGCCGGCCACAGCCGGCTGTCGACCGCCGCATAAAGGACCGGCACCATCTCGGCGATGGTCCGGTCGCCGGCCTGCAACCGGGCCAGCACCTGGGCCTCGCGCCCCAGCCGATGCGCGCGATAGGCGTCCAGGAAGGGGCCGGGGTCGGTCACCGGCGCGCCGTGGGTCGGCCACAGGGTGTCGAAGCCGCGCGCGATCACCGCGTCCAGACTGGCCATGTAGTCCGCCATGTCGCCGTCGGGCGGGGCGACGACGGTGGTCGACCAGCCCATCACGTGATCCCCGCTGAACAGGGCGTTCTCGTCGGTCAGCACGAAGGCCATGTGGTTCGAGGCGTGGCCGGGCGTGGCCAGGGCCTCGATCGTCCAGCCGTCGCCCTCGATCCGCTCGCCGCCGGTCAGGATGATGTCGGGGGAGAAGGTCTCGTCGTCGTCCTCGTCGAGGCCGCCCGAGGCGTGGATGGTCCGCGAGGGCGGCCGGGCGGCCAGCACCGGCGCGCCGCCGACGGCCTCGGCGAAGGGGCGGGCGAGGGGGGCGTGGTCGCGGTGGGTGTGGGTGACCAGCACATGGCTGACGGTCTGGCCATTCACCGCCTCCAGCAGGGCCGCCAGATGGGCGTCGTCCAGGGGGCCGGGGTCGATCACCGCCACGCGTGCGCCCGGCTCGGCGCGGCCGACGATGTAGGTTCCGGTGCCGGTGAAGGTGAAGGCGCCCGGATTTTCGGCGATGACGCGCCGGATCAGGGGCGACACCCGATCCACGCGCCCGTAGGCGAAGTCGAAATCGCGGACAAAGGGGATCACCCGTCTCTCCCTGTGCGGCCCGGCCCTTGCGTTAGGACTCTGTAAACCTTCCGCGGAGTGCCCGACATGGCCGTTTCCATCGCCCTGGCTGTTTCAAATCGGCTCCTGCCCGTGGCGGGAGCCTTCCTGTGTCTCATCGCGGCGCAACTGGCGGTCGCCTCCTGCACCCCGGAACCCGCGCCCTATGCGACGCGCGTGATGATCCAGCGCTAGAGCGGGATCCGGCTGAGATCATAACCCGCCGCGGCGGCCGCGGCGCGGACCTCGTCGGCGTCGGCGCCGTTCGCGCACAGGGCCATGGCCCAGGCGGCCGACGAGCGCATGCCCGAGCGGCAGAACAGGACCGTCGGCACATTGTCCTCCAGCGCCTCGGCCACGGCCGCGGCCTGGGCGGGGGAGGGCAGGCCCGCGATGGGAATCCAGCGGTAATCCAGTCCGGCGGCGCGCGCGGCGGCCTCCACCTCGGCGGCGGTCGGCTGGCCGGGCTCCTCATGATCCGGGCGGTTGTTGACGATGCGTCCGACGCCCGCGGCGGCGAGGCCCGACAGCGACTCGGGCGAAAGCTGGGGCGAGGCCCAGACCGTTTCCGACAGGGCGCGCATGCCTACTGCCTCCGCACGCGCACGGCGCGGCTGTTGCCGACGGTCAGCAGGAAGCTGCCGAGGCTGGCCTTGCGGACGCGGACTTCCTGGCCCGCGCGATTCTGGAAGCGGACCGGATCGCTGTCGATCTGGCGCCAGCTGCTGCCGTCGGCGAGGCGGAAGACCCAGCGGCCCTCGCCGGCCTGGGAGGCGCTCTGCAGGGTGGTTTCGATCGAATCGAGCTCCTGCGTCTGCGCATTGCCGAACAGGCGGGGCAGGGTCGGCAGGTCGAAGCCGAACAGGTCGCGACGGGTCTGATTCACCGCGGCGCGGTCGATGACGACCAGTTCGCCCTGCTGCTGGGCCGTGTCCAGCGCGGCGGTGGCGGCGTCATAACAGGCCAGACGGGCGGCGTTGTCGGCGACGGCGCGGCAGGCGGTGAGTCGCTCCACGACCTCGGGCCGTTGCTGCGGCGCGGCGGCGTCCTGACCGGGGGAGGCGGCCACGACCGCCAGGGCTGCAAGGCCGGAAACCAGAGACATCTTCGCACCTTCGACTGTCGCCGCCACGCCGGCGGACCCGCCTTCAGTCCTCCAGGACGTCGGCAGGGTCAACCATGGCCCCGTAACCTCAGCTGTGACGGTATCGTGGCCTAAATACGACAGTCCCGCTTATCCCGGATTACAAGCTTGTAATTACGCTGGCGAAACCAGTTGTGCGGCGCCTAACCTCTCGCAACTGCGGTCGGGACTCTGGCCGCGGGGGAAGGGACTATTTCCAATCCAAGGCCGGACCTCGCTGAAAGGCGGGGTCAACATCAGGAGACGACCTTTGAGAAATCAAAAAACTCGCAACCGCTTGCTGGCTACGACGATGATCGGCGGTTTCGCCGCTCTCGCGTTCGCGGCCCCGGCGGTCGCGCAGGATGCGCAGCAGGAAACCCAGCTCGACGAAATCGTCGTCACGGGTTCGCGCATTCCGCAAACCAACCTGACCACCACCAGTCCGGTGACCCAGGTCACGGGTGAGGACATCGACATCGCGGGCGTCACCCGCGTCGAGGACCTGGTCAACCAGCTGCCGCAGGCCTTCGCCGCGCAGAACTCGACCGTGTCGAACGGCGCCTCGGGCACCGCGACCGTGTCGCTGCGTAACCTCGGCTCGTCGCGCACCCTGGTCCTGATCGACGGCCGCCGGATGGGCTACGGCTCGCCGAACGACGACGCCGCCGACCTGAACCAGATCCCGGAACAGCTGGTCGAGCGTGTTGAAGTCATGACCGGCGGCGCCTCGGCCGTTTACGGTTCGGACGCCATCGCCGGCGTCGTCAACTTCATCATGAAGAAGGACTTCGAGGGCATCCAGATCGATGCCCAGTACGGCTTCTACCAGCACCACAACGACTATGACGGCGTGGGCAACCTGCGCAGCGTCATCGCCGGCCGCGCCACCACCAACCCGTCGCAGTTCCGCCTGCCGGACGACGACGTGGTCGACGGCGAGTCGAAGTCGGTCAACATCATCATGGGCGTCGCCGCGCCGGATAACCGCGGCAACCTGATGGCCTACGCCGGTTACCGCAGCAACAACCCGATCCTTCAGGGTGAGCGCGACTACTCGGCGTGTTCGCTGGCTGCTCCGGCCGCCGCGACCCCGGCCAACTTCACCTGCGGCGGCTCGGGCACCTCGTTCCCGGGTCAGTTCACGGACTTCGGCACCTACGCCTACACCGTGGGCGCCGGCCGGACCTTCGTGCCGTACTCGGCCGCGAACAACGCCTACAACTTCGGCCCGATCAACTACTACCAGCGTCCGGATGAGCGTTACACGCTCGGCGCCTTCGGTCAGTACCAGGTCAACGACAAGGTCGAAGTCTTCGCCCAGCTGATGTTCTCGGACTACAGCTCGGTCGCCCAGATCGCGCCGTCGGGTAACTTCTTCTCGACCGCCGACATCAACTGCGACAGCCCGCTGCTGTCGGCCCAGCAGTCGACCCTGATCGGCTGTACCCCGGCCGATATCGCCGCCGGCAACCGCGTGCCGCTGTACATCGGCCGTCGTAACGTCGAAGGCGGTGGCCGTCAGGACAGCCTGAACTATGAATCGTACCGTGGCGTCATCGGCGTCCGTGGCGAGTTCACCCCGGGCTGGAACTATGACGTCTCGGCCCAGTTCTCGCGCGTCCGTCTGGCCCGTACCTACCTGAACGACTTCTCGGTGACCCGTCTGGGTCGCGCCCTGGACGTCGTCAGCGTCGGCGGCACCCCGACCTGTCGCTCGGTCGTCAACGGCACCGACCCGAACTGCGTGCCCTACGACATCTTCACCCCGGGCGGCGTCACGCAAGCCGCGCTGGACTACCTGCAAATCCCGCTGATCCAGACCGGTGAGACGACCCAACAGGTCATCACCGCCGCGATCACCGGCGACACCGGCTGGTCGTTCCCGACCGCTTCGCGCACCGTCCAGGTCGCGTTCGGCGCCGAATACCGTCGCGACTACCTGGGTTCGGTCACCGACAACGCCTTCGCCACCGGCGACGGCGCCGGTCAGGGCGGCCCGACCATCGGCTTCACCGGTGATACGGACGTGGCCGAAGTCTTCGGCGAAATCCAGATCCCGCTGGCCGACGACCAACCCTGGGCCTACTCGGCCTCGATCGACGCCGCTTACCGTCGTTCGGAGTACGAGAACTTCGGCACCGACACCTACAAGATCGGTGGTGACTACGCCCCGATCGAGGACATCCGCTTCCGCGCCAGCTACTCGCGCGCTGTGCGGGCTCCGAACGTGATCGAGCTGTTCACCGCGCAGGGCCTGAACCTGTTCGACATGGACTTCGATCCCTGCTCGGCTCCGGGTCGCGCCGCCAACGGCGCGGGTGCGGTTCCGGCCTCGTGCATCGGCACCAACCCGTGGCAGGTCACGGCCGGTCAATCGACCGGTGGCGGTCTGGACAGCCCGGCGGGTCAGTACAACTTCACCCAGGGCGGCAACCCCAACCTGAACCCTGAAGAAGCTGACACCTTCACCATCGGCGCCGTCTGGGAACCCTCGTTCCTGCCGCGCTTCAACGTCTCGGTTGACTGGTTCGACATCCAGGTCGACGGCGCCATCCAGACGACCGGCGCCCAGAACATCCTGGACCTCTGCTACAACCAGGGTGTGGCCGCCTCGTGCGCCCTCATCAACCGTAACCCCGGCAACGGTTCGCTGTGGATCGGTGACGGCAGCGTGCTGGACATCAACACCAACATCGGTGGCTTCACCACCTCGGGTGTGGACGTCAACGCCAACTACAGCGTCGATCTGGAAGACTGGGGCGCTCCGTCCTACGGCTCGCTGGCCTTCTCGTTCGTCGGCACCTGGCTGAACGAACTGGAAACCAACACCGGCCTCGGCGGTGCGGCTTCGGTCTATGACTGCGCCGGCTTCTACGGCAACCAGTGCGGCATTCCGAACCCGGAATGGCGTCACCGCGCTCGCGCGACCTGGGTCAGCCCGTGGGGTGTCGACGTGTCGGGCACCTGGCGTCACTACGGCGAAGTTGAAATCGCCGTCCTGTCGTCGGCCAACGGCTCGCTGAACAACGGCGGCGCTCGTATCGACCGCTACTTCGACGCCTACAACTACTTCGACCTGGCCGCGACCTGGCAGGTTCGTGACACCGTCACGATCCGTGCGGGCGTGAACAACGTCCTGGATAGCGATCCGCCGCTGTCCTACAGCGTCGGCACCACCGGTAACGGCAACACCTATCCGCAGCTGTACGATGCGATGGGCCGTTACTTCTTCTTCGGCGTCACGGCTAACTTCTAAGCCTTACGTCTGAGAGACAATCGGGGCGGCGGATCTTCGGGTCCGCCGCCCTTTTTGCTGCGTCGTTTTTGTCGGCCCCGCGGTTTTTTCGACGTCGCGGGCGCCGCATAAAAACCATTCCCCGATTCAAGCGTTGCGGTGTCCAGTCGGGGCGGTCGCCCCTCGTTCCGGAGCCTTCATGTTCGCCAGCCTTGCCGCCGCCCTCCTGCTGTCCGCCGCCCCCGTGGGGCAGGACGGTCCGATCGCCACCGCGCCCCGCCCGGTGCAGGACGAGGGCCCGGTCGCCACCGCCCCGATCGCCGAAACGGCGGACGCCCTGCGGGTGCGTGAGGCGGTCGCCTACGCCAACCCGCTGCCGCGCGGCGCGCCGGAAGCCGACTATCCGCTGGTGGCGTGGTGCGAGGCGCTGGTGAACGGCCACGTGGCCCTGGGCGAGACGCTGGAAAACCGGGACGACCTGGACAACGACATCATCCGGCTGGGCCGGCTGGAGGCCACCGACTTCCGCGCCGCCCTCGAGGCCGCGCGCCCGCGCCAGTCCACGGCCACCCTGGGCGCCGCCCGCGCCGCCGCCGCCGAGGCGACGGCCAAATGGGCGCCGTTGATGGAGCAGGATCAGGCCGCCCGCAGCCAGGCCTTCGGCCTGTTCTTCGGCCTGCCGGGCCGCTGCGAGCACGCCGCCCGCCGCATCCGCGACAACGTCACCACCCCGCCGGTCACGCCGCGCGAGGTGGGGCTGGAGTAGGTCTCCTCCCGCTGTGGCGCGGGATCAGGCCGCTTCGGTCCGTCCCACGCTCGCCGGATCGTAGTTGAGGATCGGGGCCAGCCAGCGTTCCGCGGTGGCCACGTCCCAGCCCTTGCGGGCGGCGTAGTCCTCGATCTGGTCGCGGTCGATCTTGCCGACGCCGAAATAGTGGCTGTCCGCATGGCCGAAATAGAGGCCTGACACCGACGCGGGAGGCGTCATGGCGTAGCTTTCCGTCAGCTGCATCCCGGCATTGGCTTCGGCGTTCAATAGTTTGAACAGCGTGGCCTTTTCGGTGTGGTCGGGCTGCGCCGGGTAGCCGGGGGCGGGGCGGATGCCGAGGTATTTCTCCTCGATCAGCTCCTGCACCGAGGTCTGCTCGTCCGGGACATAGCCCCACAGCTGCGTCCGCACCTCCTTGTGCAGACGCTCGGCGAAGGCCTCGGCCAGACGGTCCGCCAGGGCCGTGGCCATGATGGCCGAATAGTCGTCGCCCTTCGCCTTGAACTCGGCGGCCTTCTCCAGCTCGCCGTGCCCGGCGGTGACGGCGAAGGCGCCGATCCAGTCGTCGCCGTCCTCGGCCACGAAGTCCGACAGGCACAGGTTCGGCTTGCCGTTCGACTTGGCGATCTGCTGACGCAGGCCGTGGAAGCGGGCGGCTTCCTCTGTGCGCGTCTCGTCGGTCCACACCACGATATCGTCGCCGCGCGCATTGGCGGGCCAGAAGCCGACCACGCCCCTGGCCGTGAACCAGCGCTCGTCGATGATCCGCTTCAGCATCGCCTGCGCGTCCCGGAACAGGTCCTGCGCCGCCTCGCCGACGATCTCGTCCTCCAGGATCAGCGGATAGCGGCCGATCAGCTCCCAACTGGCGAAGAAGGGCGTCCAGTCGATGTGGTCGGCGAGGTCCTGCAGGTCCCAGCTGTCGAAGGCGCGCACGCCCAGGAAGGACGGACGGGCGGGCAGGGGCTTTTCAGCGGCCGGCCGGAAGCGGTTGGCGCGGGCGGCGGGCAGGGCGGCGCGCGCCTTGACCTCCTGACCGCGGGCGAACTGCTCCCGGATGCGGATGTATTCGTCGCGGGTGGCGGCTTCGTTCTTCGCCTTCTCGGTCGGGGACAGCAGGCCCGCGACCACGCCGACCGCGCGGCTGGCGTCGATGACATAGGTGGTCGAACCGCGATGATAGGCAGGCTCGATCTTCACCGCCGTATGGGTCCGGCTGGTGGTCGCGCCGCCGATCAGCAGGGGCAGGTCCAGCCCGCGCCGCTCCATCTCCGACGCCACGAAGACCATCTCGTCCAGCGAAGGCGTGATCAGGCCCGACAGGCCGATGATGTCGCAGTCGTTGGCCACGGCCTCGTCGAGGATGCGGTCGGCCGGGACCATGACGCCCAGATCGACGACCTCGTAGTTGTTACACTGGAGGACCACGCCGACGATGTTCTTGCCGATGTCGTGGACGTCGCCCTTGACCGTCGCCATCAGGATGCGGCCGTTGGTCGAGCGGGCCTGACCGGCCTTTTCGGCCTCCATGAACGGCTCCAGCCAGGCCACGGCCTGCTTCATCACGCGGGCGGACTTCACCACCTGCGGCAGGAACATCTTGCCCGAGCCGAACAGGTCGCCGACCACGTTCATCCCGTCCATCAGCGGGCCTTCGATGACGTGCAGCGGACGCTCGGACTGCAGCCGCGCCTCCTCTGTGTCGGCCTCGATGAACTCGGTGATGCCGTGGACCAGGGCGTGCTCGATGCGCTTCGACACCGGGGCCTCGCGCCAGGTCAGGTCCACGACCCGGGCCGCGCCCTTCTCGCCCTTGTAGGCGGGGGCCATGTCCACCAGCCGCTCGGTGTTGGACACATTGGTCCGCTGCGGCCGGTTCAGGATCACGTCCTCGACCGCCTCGCGCAGCTTGGCGTCGATGTCGTCATAGACCGGCAGGTCGCCGGCGTTGACGATGCCCATGTCCATGCCGGCGTTGATGGCGTGGTACAGGAAGACCGAGTGGATCGCCCGCCGCACGGGCTCGTTGCCGCGGAAGCTGAACGAGACGTTCGACACCCCGCCCGAGACGCGGGCGTAGGGCAGGGTGGCCTTGATCACCCGCGTCGCCTCGATGAAGTCGACGGCGTAGTTGTCGTGCTCCTCGATCCCCGTCGCCACGGCGAAGATGTTGGGGTCGAAGATGATGTCCTCGGGCGGGAAGCCGACCTCGTTGACCAGGATGTTGTAGGCGCGGGTGCAGATCTCGATCTTGCGGGCGGCGGTGTCGGCCTGACCGACCTCGTCAAAGGCCATGACCACCACGGCGGCGCCGTAGCGCAGGCATTTGACCGCGTGTTCGCGGAAGATGGCCTCGCCTTCCTTCATCGAGATGGAGTTGACGATGGGCTTGCCCTGCACGCACTTCAGGCCCGCCTCGATCACCTCCCATTTGGAGCTGTCGATCATCACCGGCACGCGGGCGATATCGGGCTCGGCCGCGATCAGGTTGAGGAAGGTCCGCATGGCGACGGCGCCGTCCAGCAGGCCCTCGTCCATGTTGATGTCGATGATGGCGGCGCCCGCCTCGACCTGCTG
The DNA here is from genome assembly GCF_036400995.1 of Brevundimonas sp. GTDB lineage: Bacteria > Pseudomonadota > Alphaproteobacteria > Caulobacterales > Caulobacteraceae > Brevundimonas. The sequence goes on along the minus strand of NZ_DASWWG010000033.1, from coordinate 6,541 downwards.
ACGCGCGACGTCCAGCGCGGCGGTGTAGTCGCCCTCGACCACCAGCTTGCGGAATTTGGCCGAGCCGGTGACGTTGGTCCGTTCGCCGACGTTGATGAAGGTGGGACGCACTACGCTACCAGTTCAAAGGGTTCGAGGCCGCTGAGCCGCATGGCCACCGGACGCTCCGGGATGGCGCGCGGCGGAACGCTCGCGACCTCTTCGGCCACGTGCTTGATGTGGTCCGGCGTCGTGCCGCAGCAGCCGCCGACGATGTTGACCAGCCCCGATCGCGCCCATTCCTCGATGAAGTGGGCCGTCTCGTGCGGCTGCTCGTCGTACTGGCCCATGGCGTTGGGCAGGCCGGCGTTGGGATAGGCGGCGACCAGGGTGTCGGCGACGCGGCTCAGTTCGGCGATGAACGGACGCATCAGTTCGCCGCCCAGCGCGCAGTTGAAGCCGATGGCGAAGGGCTTGGCGTGGCGTACGCTGTTCCAGAACCCCTCGGCCGTCTGGCCCGACAGGGTGCGGCCCGAGCGGTCGGTGATGGTGCCCGAAATCCAGATCGGCAGGGGCGGCAGGCCCTCGTCCTCAAGGTCCTTGATGGCCTTGATGCAGGCCTTGCAGTTCAGCGTGTCGGTGATGGTTTCGATCAGATACAGGTCGACCCCGCCCTCGTTCAGCGCCTTCACCTGATGGCGATAGGCTTCATAGACCTGATCGAAGGTCACGCTGCGGGCGCCGGGATCGTTCACGTCCGACGACATCGACAGCATCTTGTTCAGCGGCCCGATGGAGCCGGCGGCGAAGCGGGGCTTGTGCGGCTCTTTCTCTGTCCAGCGGTCGGCGGCGGCGCGGGCCAGTTTCGCGCCTTCCAGATTGATGTCCCAGACCGCCTGCGCGTCGAGGTGATAGTCCTCCTGCGCGATGGTGGTGGCCGAGAAAGTGTTGGTCTCGGAGATGTCGGCGCCCGCCGCGAAATACTGGTCGTGCAGGTCGGCGATGACGTCCGGGCGGGTGACGCACAGGATGTCGTTGTTGCCCTTCATCTGGCCCGGATGGCCGATGAAGCGGTCGCCGAGGAAGTCGGTCTCGTCCAGGCCACGACGCTGGATCATCACGCCCCAGCTGCCGTCGAGCACGAGGATGCGCTGCTTCGCGGCCGCGTGCAGGGCGGCGATGCGTTCGGCGCGGGTCAGGGGGGAGGTCATGCGGAGGCCTGCTCGCGGACGCCCAGCACCCGGCAGATGGCGTAGACGAGATCGGCGCGGTTCAGGGTGTAGAAGTGGAAGTCCTCAAAGCCCTCTTCCTGCAGCCGGGCGCAGGTTTCGGCGGCGACCGAGGCGGCGATCAGCTTGCGGGTCTCCGGATCGTCGTCCAGCCCGTCGAAATGCGCGGCCAGCCAGTCGGGCAGGGCGGTGCCGCAGGCGCCGCACATCCGCTGCAGACCGGCGAAGTTGGACACCGGCATGATGCCGGGGATCAGGGGGATGGTGACGCCCGCCGCGCGCACCCGGTCGCGGAAGCGCAGGAAGGCGTCCATGTCGAAGAAGAACTGGCTGACGGCGCGGGTGGCCCCGGCGTCGACCTTGGCCTTCAGCACGTCGATGTCGTGGTCGATCGAGGGGCTTTCCGGATGCTTTTCAGGATAGGCGCCGACGGTGATGTCGAAGCCGCCGATGCGGCTGATGGCGGCGGTCAGCTCGGTGGCGTTGGCGTAGCCGTCGGCCCGCGGCTGATAGACGCCGCCGATGCCGGCTCCGCCCGGCGGATCGCCGCGCAGGGCCACGATGTGCTTCACGCCCGCGGCCTTGTAGCCCTGGATCACCTCGTCGACCTCGTCACGGCTGGCCTCGACGCAGGTCAGGTGGGCGGCGGGCTGGAGGCCGGTCTCGTTCAGGATGCGCTCGACCGTGCGGTGGGTCCGTTCGCGCGTGGAGCCGCCGGCGCCGTAGGTCACCGAGACGAAGGCCGGGTTCAGCGGAGCCAGCCGCTGGATCGCCTTCCAGAGATTGGCTTCGGCCTCATCCGACTTGGGCGGGAAGAACTCGAACGAGACGCGGGGACGCGAGGCGTCCTGACCGGCGCGGGCCACGGGGCCGAGCGGCGACAGCAGCAGGGCGCGGGCTTCGGCGAGGCTGATGGGCGTGCTCATGCCGCTTTCGCTTTCGTCTGCACCGGGCGTTCCGCGGTCCAGATGGAGACGGTCAGGCCGTCCGTGTCGGGGGGGAGGGTGGTGGCGGCCTCGGCCTCGAGGCCCGCGCCCTTCAGCCAGCGGCGCATCTCGTCGTCGGCGAAGCCCAGGCGGCGGTGCTGGTGCTCGTCCCGCAGGTGCTCAAGCTGGTGTGGGGCGAAGTCGACGATCAGCAGGCGCCCGCCGGGCGACACCAGACGCGCGGCCTCGGCCACGGCGGCGGCGGGATCGGCGAGGTAGTGCAGGACCTGGTGCACCAGCACCAGATCGGCGCTGTGCTCGGGCAGACGGGTGGCGAAGATATCGCCGTGGCGCAGCTCGACCTTCTCCAGCCCCGCCCGGGCGACATTGGCGCGGGCGATGTTGAGCATGTTGTGGCTCAGGTCGAGCCCGACCGACATCTTGGCCTTCCTGCCCAGCAGGGTCAGCATCCGGCCCGAGCCGGTGCCCAGGTCGACGACGCGCTCGAACGGGCCGTCGCCGGCGGCCTTCAGGATCGCGGCCTCGACGTCGGTTTCGCAGACATAGAGGGAGCGGATGCGGTCCCACTGGGGCGCGACCCGTTCGAAATAGGCGCTGGCGGCGGCTTCACGGTCGCGGCGCACGTCTTCCAGACGGCGGTCGTCGGCGGCGCCGGCGCTTTCGTCCAGCAGGTCCAGAACGGTGTCGATCAGGCGGCGGGCCAGCGGGTCGGAGGACAGGCGGTAGAAGACGCGCGCGCCGTCCGGGAAACGCTCGATCAGCCCGGCGTCGGCCATCAGCTTCAGATGCCGGGAAACCCGGGGCTGGCTCTGCTCCAGGATGCGGGACAGCTCCATCACCGACAGCTCTTCCCCGGCCAGCAGGGACAGGACCCGCAACCGGGTCGGCTCGCCCGCGGCGCGCAGGGCCTCGACAGTCTGATCAGCACTCAGCGACATGGCTTTATATAAAGATATCCTTATATGATTTGGCAAGCGAAATCGGCCTGAAAAACCTCTGGCCACGGGGGCGAGACGGGGACACTCTCTCCCGGTCGATATCCCGTGTTCGGAAGTCCCTGATGCGTCTTCGTTCGATCCTTCTGGCCGCTCCGGCCGCTGTTCTGCTTCTGGCTCCGGCCGCCTTCGCCCAGACTCCCCCGCCGGGCGGTCCCCAAGGCGGTCCCCAAGGTGCGCCGCCGGCGGGCCCCCAGGCCGGTCCGGGTGGAGGCATGGGAGGCGGCATGGGCGGCGGCGGCCTCGGCATGCTGCCGCGCTCGGCCGATCAGATCGACCCGTGGGCGGACCGGGTGTTCGGTCGTCTGGACGCCAACAGCGACGGCGACATCACCGGCAATGAACTGGCCGTGCTCAGTCAGGAGCCGGTTGCGTCCATGGGCGGCGGCCGCCTGCGCGCCATGGTGTCCCAGTCGGACGCCAACCGCGACGCCCGGGTGAACCGTCAGGAGTTCGGCGCCGGCGCCCTGCGGGCCTTCAATCGCATGGACGCGGACGGCGACGGCCGGCTGTCCGATGAGGAACTGCCCCGTCCGGCGGCGAGCGCGCAGCGGCCGGTCGCGATACCGATGCCCCGTCCGGCCGACCCGATGCCGATGCCGATGCCTGACGGCTCGGGCGGCTGATCAGGGTTTGCGGGGCCCGCCGGCCCCGTCGCCGCCGCGATAGTCGAGCACCGGCGCATCCAGCCGGACCATCGGCGCCGGTTCGCCTGCAGGCGGCGTGTCCGCCTCGGGCAGGGCCGAGAGGCGACGTTTGTTCACATGTCCCTCGGGCCGGGCTTCACCGGCGTCCGGGAACTCGCCGCGGAAATAGTAGCGCTGCCAGGCCTGTTTCATGGCCGCGGGGTCGCCGTCCGCGATGCGGTTGTTGAAGTCGCCGCGGACCTCCTTCCACATCTCGTACTGCCGCGACAGGTCGCTGTCGGTCGACAGGGGCGCGCCGACGGGCTCGAACGCCTCGATCTTGTGGTGCTGCACCGGCTGGATGAAGCAGAAGGGCTCGTCCTTCTCGAACCGCACCCGGCCCGGGGCAGTGAAGCGCCAGTTCATGGTGAAGGGGTAGGGGAGCCAGTCCGTCTCGACCAGGCCCTCCAGCGGGGCGATGCCGTGCTTGAAGCGGTTCGGGCTGCCCGAGGCGCGCAAGGCCCAGCCCGGCGGCGTGCGGAACAGCCATCCGACGTGGAACGTGATCACGCCGTGGGTGAAGTGCGACACGACCAGATGATCCAGCGCCGTCCCGGCCTCCAGCGGGCGGAAGCGGATCGCCGCGGCGTCCAGTCCGCCGTTCCACTCCGCCTCGAACCCGAACGGGCACAACAGCTCCCAGCCGGTGGTGTTGGCCATCGTCAGAGGCAGACAGCGATAGGGATGCCGCGCCGCGAAACTGTCCATCCAGTCCCGCTCAGGCCGTCCGGGGACCAGTTGCGGCGGGTTGGGCTTGGTGGGGAAGCACTCCAGACGCAGGGGGGCGTCGTCGGACCCGTCGCGCGCGGGGACTTCGGTCAGGGTCTGGCTCAAGCGGCGTCTCGGAACGGTGTGGACAACCGGGCCATCTGAGCCCGGAATCGGCTCCACCGCCACCCCTGGCGGCGACCGCCTGTGCGGAACAGGAAAAGGGCCGGAGAGGTCTCCGGCCCTTCATCGATTCCCGTCCTGATGTTCGGCTTACCGCCCGAACTTCTGGAATTTGATCCGGTGCGGGATCAGGGCGTCGGTGCCGAGGCGACGCTTCTTGTCTTCCTCGTAGGCTTCGAAATTGCCCTCGAACCATTCGACGTGGCTGTCGCCCTCGAAGGCCAGGATGTGGGTGGCCAGACGGTCCAGGAACCAGCGGTCGTGGCTGATGACCACGGCGCAGCCCGCGAACTCCTCCAGAGCCTCCTCGAGGTTCTGCAGGGTCTCGATGTCCAGGTCGTTGGTCGGTTCGTCGAGCAGGATCAGGTTGCCGCCGGCGGCCAGGGTCTTGGCCAGGTGGACGCGGTTGCGCTCACCGCCCGACAGCTGGCCGACCTTCTTCTGCTGGTCGCCGCCCTTGAAGTTGAACGAGCCGACGTAGGCGCGGCTGTTAATCTCGCGCTTGCCGACCATCATGATGTCGGTGCCGCCCGAGATTTCCTCCCAGATGGTCTTGTTCGGGTCCAGGGCGTCGCGCGACTGGTCGACATAGGCCAGCTTGACGGTCTCGCCGACCTTGATCGTGCCGGCTTCCGGCTGTTCCTGGCCGGTGATCAGCTTGAACATGGTCGACTTGCCGGCGCCGTTCGGGCCGATGACGCCGACGATGCCGTTGGGCGGCAGCTTGAAGGTCAGGTTGTCGAACAGCAGCTTGTCGCCGTACGACTTCTTCAGGCCTTCCACTTCCAGCACGACGTTGCCGAGGCGCGGCCCGGGCGGGATCTGGATGACGGCGAAGGACTGGGCCTGACGGCTGTTCTCCTGCTCGGCGACCATCTTCTCATAGGCGGCCAGACGGGCCTTGGACTTGGCCTGACGAGCCTTGGCGCCCGAGCGGACCCACTCTAGTTCGCGGGTGAGGGCGCGCTGGCGGGCTTCCGATTCCGACTGCTCCTGCACGACGCGCTTCTGCTTGGCTTCCAGCCACGACGAGTAGTTGCCCTCGTGCGGGTGGCCGCGGCCGCGGTCCAGCTCCAGCGTCCACTTGGTGACCTGGTCCAGGAAGTAACGGTCGTGGGTGACGAGGATCACGCAGCCCGGGAAGTTCTCGAGGTGGTGCTGCAGCCAGGCGACCGACTCGGCGTCCAGGTGGTTGGTCGGCTCGTCCATCAGCAGCATGTCGGGCTTGGACAGCAGCAGGCGGGCCAGGGCCACGCGGCGCTTCTCACCGCCCGAGAGGTTCTCGACCGACCAGTCGTCCGGCGGGCAGCGCAGGGCGTCCATGGCCATTTCGATGCGGCTGTCGATGTCCCAGACGTCGCCGGCGTCGATCTTCTCCTGGAGGGCGGTCATCTCCTCCATCAGCTCGTCGGTGTAGTTCTCGCCCAGTTCGGCGGCGACGGCGTTGAAGCGGTTGACCCACTGCTTCTCCTCGCACCACGCCTCGACGTTCTCGCGAACGTTCAGGGCCGGATCGAGCTGGGGCTCCTGCTCCAGATAGCCGCGCTTGACGCCGTCGGCGGCCTTGGCCTCGCCGCTGAACTCCTTGTCCAGCCCGGCCATGATCTTCAGCAGGGTGGACTTGCCCGAGCCGTTGACGCCGACCACGCCGATCTTGGCGTCGTTATAGAAGCTCAGCCAGATGTTCTCGAAGATCTTCTTGCCGCCGGGAAAGGCCTTGGTCAGGCCCTGCATCTGGAAAATGTATTGCTGCGCCATGAGGTGCGGTGCGCCCTGTCGTTCGATCGAATGGGGAGGTTGGCGCGGGATGTAGC
>NZ_DASWWG010000032.1:0-41972 GCF_036400995.1 Brevundimonas sp. | reverse complement strand
CAAGGCCCCCGCCACGCCGCGTCCGGCCACGTCCGGATCGGCGTACAGAAAGTCGATATGGCCGTCGGCCTCCAGGTCGACGAAGGCGATGACCCGGTCGGCGTCATCGACCGCCACCCAGCATCGCCGCCCGTCCGCCATCTTCGCCGCGAACCGTTCGGCCGTCGGCCCCTGCCCGGCCCAGACCTCGACCTGTTCCGGTGAATAATCGCGCGCGCCGATGGCCCGCACCGCGCGGCCATAGACGTCCGCCATGGCGGCGGCGTCGCCCTCACGATAACTACGGATCATCACAGGCTCAGCACGCACCGCTCGTTGATGGTCGGGCGCGCCACCTGAACCCGGCACAGGCCCGGCCAGTCCGGCTTCAGCCGGTTGACGAACCACAGGCACAGGTTCTCCAGGCTGGGCAGCTCCAGCCCGGGCTTCTCGTTCAGCATACCGTGGTCCAGCTCCTCGGCCGCCGCCTTCAGCGCGCGGTCCAGCGCGCCCAGATCCGCAACCCAGCCGTGCTCCGCGTCCAGCACCTCCGACCGCACCGTCGCCTCGACCGTGAAGGAATGGCCGTGCACCCGGCGATAGATGCTTCCTTCCGGCTCGTTCGGGAAATGGTGGGCCGCGTCGAAGGTGGCCTGTTTGGTGATTTCAAAGACGGGCATTAGCGGACGCCGATGTATTTGTGGGTCTGGACGCTCAGGCGCCATTGGGGGTGGGTCAGGCAGTATTCGATGGCGGCGGCGGTGTTGGCCGCCTGGTCGGGGCCGTCCATGGGTTGCAGCCAGAAGCGCTCGAAATCGAGGTGCTCGAACCGGTTCGGCATGGCCTTGGCCTGCGGATAGACCAGCTTCAGCTCCTGCCCCTTGATCTGGATCACCTCGGCGTCGGCCTTGGGGCTGATGCACACCCAGTCGACCCCGTCCGGCGCGGCCAGGGTGCCGTTGCTCTCGATGGCGATCTCGAAGCCCCGCGCGTGCAGGGCGTCGATCAGGGGTCCGTCCAGCTGCAGCAGGGGCTCGCCGCCGGTGCAGACCACCAGCTTCGGATCGCCCGCGCGGCCCCGCCACATCCCAGCGACATGGTCGGCCAGCAGGTCCGCCGTGGCGAACTTGCCGCCCCCGTCGCCGTCCGTGCCGACGAAATCCGTGTCGCAGAAGGTGCAGACGGCGGTGGCCCGGTCGCGCTCCAGCCCGTTCCACAGATTGCAGCCGGCGAAGCGCAGGAAGACCGCCGGACGGCCCGCCTGGCCGCCCTCCCCCTGCACCGTCAGGAAGATTTCCTTGGCCGCATAGCTCATTGACCCGCGACCCACTCCGCATGGCCCGCCGCCCGCAGTTCGCAGGCGGGACAGTCGCCGCAGCCGTAGCCCCAGTCGTGATGATGCTCGCGGTCGCCGCGGTAGCAGGTGTGCGACGCCTCCACGATCAGATCGACCAGCGCCTCGCCGCCGATGCTGTTCGCCAGTTCCCAGGTCTGGGCCTTGGTCAGGTGCATCAGGGGGGTGTCGATCACCACCGGCTTGTCCAGACCGAGGCTCAGCGCCCGCGCCATCGCCTCGATGGTGTCGCGACGGCAGTCGGGATAGCCCGAGAAGTCGGTCTCGCACATGCCGCCGACCAGCACCTCCAGCCCGCGCCGGTCCGCCAGCGCGGCCGCGCAGGTCAGGAAGACCAGGTTGCGCCCCGGCACGAAGGTCGTCGGCAGACCGCGTTCATCCATCTCGATGGCGCGCTCGGCCGTCAGGGCGCTCTCGGCGATCTTCCCGTAGCCGGTCAGGTCGACGACGTGGTCCGGCCCCAGACGATCCGCCCACTGCGGCAACACCTTCGCCATGCCGTCGCGCACGTTCAGACGCGCGTCCATCTCCACCGCATGCCGCTGGCCATAGTCGAAACCGACGGTCTCGACCCGGTCGAACCGCTCCAGCGCCCACGCCAGGCAGGTGGCGCTGTCCTGCCCGCCAGAGAACAGAACAAGAGCCGATTTTTCAGCGTGTTTTTCAGCGTTCCGGGACAATTCGCTCACGACAAACCTGCGGTCGGCCGGTCGGCCGCGCGCATGGACAAGGGGATTGGGCCTGATTTCGGCGGACCGGCCTTCTACACCCGCGCACGCCCGAGAGCAAAAAAGGCAGGACGGCGCCCGATGTGATTCGTTTTAACCCTTCTGCAAATGGTTCTCCGGCAATGTCCACCGGTCTCAGTGGAGTGCCGGCCAGTATGCCGACAATCGAAACCCTTACGGAACGCGCCGAGGCCGTTACGCCCCAGACGCCGGGGAGCGACGTTTTCGCGCGCTTCGAACGTGAACCGGACACCCTGGTGATCCCGGTTGTCGAGGGGGATCGCCCCGTCGGCCTGATCGAACGCAACGCCTTCCTTCTGAAGATCGCCGGCGCCTTCGGCCACGCCCTGTACGCGGGTCGTCCGGCCGTTCATGTGATGGACAGCGAGCCCGCCGTGGTCGAGGCCGGCGTCCAGATCGACGCCTTCTGCGATATTCTCCAGCAGGGCGGACCCGGCGCGCTGATGCGCGGCTTCATCGTCACCCGCAACGGCAAGTATCACGGCGTCGGCACGGCGGTGTCCCTGCTGCAGGCGGTGAACGAGCGCCAGCGCCAACAGAACATCGAACTCAGCGACACCCGCACCCAGGCGCTCGCCGCCGCGCGGGCCAAGAGCCAGTTCCTCGCCATCATGAGCCATGAGCTCCGCACGCCCATGAACGGCGTGCTGGCCGTGGCCGAACTCCTGCGCCGCCAGCCGCTGAACGCCCAGGCCCAGGCCCACGTCTCGACCATCGTCGAGTCGTCCGAGACCCTCCTGCGCATCCTTCAGGATGCGCTGGACCTCTCGCGCGCCGAGGCCGGCGAGCTGGAGCTCAACGCCGAACCGACCCCGCTGCGGTCCATGATGGACGACGTCGAGGCCATGTGGGCGCCCCGCGCCTCGCAGGACAACGTCACCCTGATGGTCAGCTATGAGGGCGACACCGAACTGGCCGCCGTGATCGACTCGATCCGGATCAAGCAGGTGTTCAACAACCTGATCGGCAACGCCTTGAAATTCGCCCGCAACGGCGTGGTCGAGGCCGGGCTGAAGGCGGTCGCCGAGGGTGATCGCATCCGTCTGGAAGCCCGCGTCCGCGACGACGGCCCCGGGCTGGACGCCGACCGCGTCGATGTCATTTTCGAGCCGTTCGTACACGGCTCCGGTCCCGACGGCGCCGGTCTGGGCCTGTCGATCTGCCGCCAGATCATCGACCGCATGGACGGCCGCATCTGGGCCGAGAACAATCCGGGCCGCGGCGCCACCTTCGCCTTCGACCTGAACGCCGAGCGCGCCGAGATGGAGGCCGCCCCGGCCTCGAACGTCGAAATCCTGCCCGATCTGGACCTGCAGGACAGCCCGCACATCCTGATCGTGGACGACAACGCCACCAACCGCGTCGTCGCCCAGGCCCTGTGCGAGATGTTCGGCTGCACCTCCGAAACCGCCGAGGACGGCGTCGAGGCGGTCCAGGCCGTTCAGGAACGCCGCTTCGACATGGTCCTGATGGACATCAAGATGCCGCGCATGGACGGCGTGCAGGCCACCCAGGCCATCCGCGCGCTGGACGGGCCGGTCCGCACCATCCCGATCGTCGCCCTGACGGCCAACGCCGATCCGGAAGACGCCCGCAAATACCTGTCCATCGGCATGGCCGCGGTCGTCGAGAAGCCCATCAAGCCGGAACGCCTGCGCATGGCCATGAACGCCGCGCTGGAGCAGGCCGCCATGGCGGACGTGGTCCAGGCCCCCGCCTCGGCCCGCTCGGTCGCCTGACCGCGACCGCGTCCTGAAAACAGACGCACTTGCGCTGCCCCGCCTGTCGGGGACAGAACTGGACCATGTCCGCTTCGCCCCTCGCCGCCCTGCTGCCCCAACTGGCCTCGGCGCCCGCCCACACCCACGCCCTGGGATTCGCCTTTGAGGGCGTGGCAGGCGACCGCGTCCGCCTCAAGGTGCCCTGGCGCGAGGATCTGGTCGGCGATCCGGAGACCGAGGTGCTGGCCGGCGGGCTGGTGACCACCCTGCTGGACCATGCCGGCGGCATGGCGGTCTGGGTCGCCCTGGACCGCTTCGAGCCCATCGCCACCCTCGACCTGCGCGTCGACTACATGCGCGCCGCCCGTCCCCGCGCGGGACTGATCGCCGAGGCGCGCTGCTACCGCCTGACCCGGTCGATCGCCTTCGTGCGGGCCTGGGCGTTCGAGGACGATCCAGAAGACCCGGTCGCGGCGGCCCAGGCGGCCTACATCCTGACCGCAAGCGACTCGCGCGGCGTCGGGGCGAATCTCAAGCCGCGTCGGGAGGCCGGGGCATGAGCAGCCTGCTGGACACCCTCCCCTACGCCCGCTTCCTGGGCCTGGTCTCCGACCGCGACGCGGACCGCCTGACGGTCACCATGCCCTTCGCCGACAAACTGATCGGCAATCCGGTGCTTCCGGCCCTGCACGGCGGCTCGACGGCCGCCCTGCTGGAACTGACCGCCGTCGCCCAGGTCGCCCTGCTCTATCCGCGGCTCGAGCTCCCGCGCCCGATCAATGTGACGGTGACCTATCTCCGCTCGGGCCGGCCTCAGGACGTCCACGCGCGCGCCGTGATCAGCAAGGCCGGCCGCCGGGTCGCCCATGTCCAGGCCGAGGCCTGGCAGGACGACGAGGCCCAGCCGATCGCGAGCCTCAGCGCCCACTTCCTCGTCGCCGAGCACGACCTCTAGCCGCGACACGCGTCTTCCTCGAGCGTCTGACGGACTGAACTTCCGCCCGCGAACCCGGGCGGCGGCGGGCGACTCATGCCCGGCCGTGAACGGCCCTTTTCCCGCAGCAAAATCTCTCCGCCTGCCGACCCCGTCGAGGCGTGGAATCGCCCGCGCTCAGGGAAAATTGGTAAACAGAGTCCTGACAAACACGGCAAACAAAACCCTACCAAGTACTACCGTTCCGTGTTAATGCATCGGTTACCATGTTTTTGTTGGAGGGTTTTATGGATAAGGCTGAAGTCATCGCCAGCGTCGCCGGCGACCTGAATGCGACCGAACAGGCGGTTGACGCCGCGATCGCCCAAGCGACCACCCTGGTCCAGGCGATGATCGGCGCCCGCACTGCCCTCAGCCTGTCGCCCGTGACCGGCGCCGAATCGCAAGCGAAGGCCATGGAAGCCATCGCCGCGCTCAGCGCCGCCCGTCAGGCCGTCGTGGCCTGCCACGAAGAACTCGCCAAGGACCACCGCCGCATGGGCTGGGGCACCTACGCCATCGGCGTTCTGGACAAGCCGGCCGAAACCGGCCCGGCCCAGCCGCCGGTCGGTCGCCTCCGCGCGGTTTAATTCGACGTAATGTCCGCCGCCGGTCATTCCGGTTTGCGCAGACTCGATGCAAAGTCGCCCTCATGCCCGACGGCATGGGGGCGATTGCATGTTTGACACCCTCGCATCGCAGATCGGCTTCGCAATCGCGGTGCTGGTGACTGCGTTTGCGTTCCTGAAGGGCGATGAGCCGGAGCGTGTGGGCGCGGGGGCCTATATGCTCGGCCTGTTCGCGTCCCAACTCGTCCAGGACAAGGGCGCCACGGACGGCACCCAATGGGGGCTGATGGCCATCGACGCCGTCTTCCTCGCCGTCTGCGTCGGCCTCGCCTGGAAAAGCCGCCGCGCCTGGCCCGTCTGGGTCTGCGCGCTGCAGTGCCTGATCGTCATGAGCCACCTGCTGACCCTGGTCGATCTGCGCCCGCCGCCCGGGGCCTTCTTCGCCGTCATCAATATCGCCAGCTACGGCGTCCTGGTCGCCATAGCCGCCGGCACCTTCTGGGCCTGGCAGGAGCGACGGGCCGCCGGTCTCGAGTAACCGGAGTTCCCATGGCCGAGATCCGTAACCAGACCCTGTCGGGGGATCAGTCGATCGACGGCAACGTCTACATCGGCTGCGATTTCCGGAACGCGCGCCTGATCTTCGAGGGCGGCCAGCCTCCGGTCTTCACCGACTGCGGCTTCACCGATTCCGAGTTCGTGCTGCAGGAGGCCGCCGGGCGCACCCTCGCCTTCCTGCGCGCCATGTCGCCTGCCCGGACGGGCATGCGCGGCGTCGTGGCCGGCCTGATGCCCGAGTTGGGCATTACCGCCTGAAGCGGCCGTCCCGCCTTCTCCTCGCCGCGCTCGCCCTGCTGCTGGTCGGCCTGGGCGGGGTCGCCTGGCTCTGGCGTTTCGCGCCCCCGCCGGCACGCACCGAAATCGCCCTCCCCGCCCCCTGCCGTGAGCAGATCTTCGAAGGCGAGGACTATGTCGTCTGCATCCTGCCGCCCGACCGGTACGCCCTCACCGTCGTTCACACGGACGGAAAGGCCAAGGCGACCGCGGGCGTGATGGACGCGATCCGGACCCGCATCGCGGCCGGACGCAGGCCGGTTCTGGCCATGAACGGCGGCATGTACGACCTGTCGCTGGCCCCGATCGGCCTGCTGGTCGAGAACGGCCGCACCCTGAAGCCGCTGAACAGCCGGGACGGCCCCGGCAATTTCCATCTTCAGCCCAACGGCGTCTTCGCCGTCGACCGCTCCGGCCGGGCGAGCGTGGTCGAGACCTCGCGCTGGCGCACCACCGACCAGACCGCCTTCGCGACCCAGTCGGGCCCGATGCTGGTGATCGGCGGAGACCTGCACCCCGCCTTCGATCATGACGGCGCTTCCCGCTACCGCCGGAACGGCGTCGGCGTCCGGGCCGATGGAACCGTCGTCCTGGCCATTTCGCGCGGCCGGGTCAGTTTCGGCGCCTTCGCCCGGCTGTTTCGGGACACGCTCGACTGCCCGAACGCCCTGTTCCTGGACGGCGCGGTGTCCGCCCTCGCCGTCCCGGAAGGCCCGGTCGTCGGCGGAACCTTCCCCGCGGGGCCGGTCCTGATCGTTGACCGCAAGGCCGGATAGGCGGATATTCCTAGCCTTCCCGGAAGGCCGATCGCTTGCCCCTTTCCCACGCCCGCCTCTGGACCGCCATCGACCGGCTCGCCCGCCGGGAAGGCCTCAGCACCTCGGGCCTCGCCCGGCGCGCGGGACTGGACCCGACCAGCTTCAACCCGTCCAAGCGGTTCGGCCCGGGCGATCCGCCCCGCCCCCGCTGGCCCTCGACGGAAAGCCTGAACCGCCTGCTCGAGGTGACCGGCGTCTCGCTGGGCGACTTCGCCGATCTGGCGCGGGACGGGCCTCGCCCGGAGACCGTGCCCCTGCTGGGCATGGCCCAGGCCGGTCAGGACGGCTTCTTCGACGACGCCGGCCTCCCGGTCGGCGAGGGCTGGGAGCAGACCGAGCTGCCCCGTGCCTCCTCCAGCCTGCTCAGCCTCAGGATCGTCGGCGACTCCATGGCGCCCGTCTACCGTGCCGGAGACCGGGTCATCGTGGATCGCGAGGCCGCCGATGTCCGCCGCGGCGACCGGGTCGTGGTGCGCACGACCGGCGGCGAGACCCTGGCCAAGGAAATCGCGGCCCTGACCGCGAAGGCGGTGACCCTGGCCTCGATCAATCCGGCCTATCCGCCCCGTCCGCTCGACCGCGCCGACATCCTCTGGATGGGCCGCATCCTCTGGGTCAGCCAGTAGCACCCGCGCTCGGGCCGCGAGCGCCCATGCGACGAGCGATAGCGCCCACGCTCAAGCAGCGAGCCGTCGCGCGGTGAGCGATAGCGCCCAAAAGAAAAGAGCCGCCCCTTGCGGGACGGCCCTTCACTTCTTCAAAGCGCGCTCAAGCAGCGAGCGACCGCGTCGCGAGCGTTAGCGCGCCCTGTATCAGTAGGTGCTGACGTAGTGGGCGTTCACCCAGCCGCCGCCGGCGATCTGGACCCACTCGCCCTGCGAACCCACGGCCGAGAACGGCTGACCGGCCGACAGACGACCCACGGTGCGATAGCCGGTGCCCGGGCCCGAACGAATGTTCAGGTTCGAGGTGGCGCGATACTGGGCGCCGCTCTGGGCGTTCACACGGGCGCGCTGCTGGTTACAGCCGATGTACGAGCCGGCCGCGGCGCCGGCGGCGGCGCCGCCGACCGCACCCAGGGTGCGCTCATTGCTCGAAATCTGGCTGCCCGCCAGGCCACCGATGACGGCCCCGATCAGGGCGCCGGCGCGTTGGCGGCCGCCCGGGGCGTCGCAGTTGGTGATGCCGTTCGCCTGCTGCGCGGCGGCGGCGGTGGGGAGGGCCATCGGGGCGAGACCGCCCAGCATGGCGGCGGCGGCGATGGCGACGGTGATTTTCTTGTTCGACATGGCTCTGCTCCTGTCATCGAGTTGGTCGATGGCAGGGAGAATGCCCGTGGCAACCTGAAGGCTCCCGGAGCCGTGTCGTTATATTGCGTTCATCTTCATTGCCGAGCGGCGTTTGCCGATCAGGCGCACGCCCGCCACGGCGCTGCTGGCGATCAGGTGACGCCGCCCGGGGAACTGGAAATCCATCACCCGCGCCCACAGGTGCATGAACCGGTCCTGGGTGGCGAAGATGGTCAGGGCGGCGCGCTCGGGCTTTTTGAACAGCTCCGCCAGCCGCGCGACATGGGCGATGGTCACGTCCTCGGGCACCACCTTGGCGTCCACGATCCAGTCCCAGCTCCACAGCTCGGGACGGGCTTCAAGGATCGGCACGGCCATCTCGAGCGCGCGGTCGGCGGAAACGCCGCTGTTCAGATCCAGATGGAGGATCTTCTGCTCGGGATAGAGGTGGTGGCGCACGATCGGTTCCTCAGACCCGACCACCCATAGTGGTCAGGCCCTTAAGGACTCTCGTGCGCCGGGATAGGGGATATCCCTTGCTTTCCCGAACCTAGGCCAGTTCGCCCCGCGCGCCCTTTTCGATCAGCTCGATCGTCTGGGGCAGGCCGTAGATGGCCGCGAACGAGCCGAAGCGCGGCCCCTGCGACGCGCCCAGCAGCACTTCGTACAGCGCCCCGAACCAGGCCCGCAGCGGCTCGAAGGCGTGCGCCTTGCCCACCGCATAGACCTCGTTCTGGATCGTCTCGCCGTCGGTCGTATCGGCCGGAAGGGCCTTCAGCCGCTCGGCCAGGTCCAGCAGCGCCGCCTTCTCCTGCTCATTGGGCAGGCGGAAGGACTTCGTCGGGCGGACGAAGTCTTCGTAGTAGTTCAGCGCATGCCCCATCAGCCGGTCGAGCGTGGGCTCATTCTCGGGCGTGGCGTCGGGCAGGTACTTGGCGAAATAGGCCCACAGCTGTTCCTTCGACGAGGCGTTGGCCACGCCGACGAGATTCAGCAGCAGGCTGAACGACACCGGGCTGGCGACCTTCGGCGGGTTCCCCGCGTGGATCGACCAGACGGCGTTGTCGATCTGCTTGGCCGGCTCCTGCGTCTGGAACTGGTCGATGAAGGACAGATAGTCGTCGATCGCGCGCGGAATGACGTTGAAATGCAGCGACTTGGCCGACTTCGGCGACTGGAACATGTACCAGCTCAGCGACTCCGGCGTGCCGTAGCGCAGCCATTCGTCCATCGTCAGGCCGTTGCCCTTGGACTTCGAGATCTTCTTGCCCTCGATGTCGAGGAAGAGCTCGTAGTTGAAGCCCTCCGGCGGCGTTCCGCCCAGGGCCCGGCACAGCTTGGACGACTCGCGCACGCTCTCGATCAGGTCCTTGCCCGACATCTCGTAGTCGACGTCCAGCGCGGTCCAGCGCATGGCCCAGTCAGGCTTCCATTGCAGCTTCACATGGCCGCCGGTGACCGGCACTTCGGTGCGGTTGCCGGGCTCGCCCGCCGGGTCCTCGAAGGTGATGGTCCCCTTCTCGACGTTGCGCTCCAGCGTCGGCACCTGCAGCACATGGCCGGTGATCGGGCTGACCGGCAGGAAGGGCGAATAGGTCGCCCGGCGTTCCTCGCCCAGCGTCGGCAGCATGATCGCCATCACGGCGTCGAACCGTTCCAGCAGGGTCAGCAGGGTCGCGTCGAACCGGCCAGAGCGATAGGTCTCCGTCGAGCTCATGAACTCGTAGTCGAAGCCGAAGCTGTCCAGGAAGGCCTGCAGGCGGGCGTTGTTGTGCGCGCCGAAGCTGTCGTGGGTGCCGAACGGGTCGCGCACGCGGGTCAGCGACAGGTGCAGGTCCTCGCGCAGCATCTCCGGGTTCGGAATGCCCTCGGGCACCTTGCGCAGGCCGTCCATGTCGTCGCTGAAGGCGATCAGGCGCGTCGGCCAGTGGTCGCCGGTCAGGGCGCGGAAGGCGTTGCGCACCATGGTCGTGCGCGCCACCTCGCCGAAGGTGCCCATGTGCGGCAGGCCCGACGGACCATAGCCCGTCTCCAGGATCACCGGCCGCTGCAGCGCCTCGAAGGTCGCCAGCGCCTCATCCGCCTTGCCCGCGTCGATCAGCAGTTTCGCCGCATCCCGCTCGGCGTCGCTCAGCCGCTTCTTCAGAACATGGTTCAGAAGATTGCGGGCCTGTTCAAACGGCCACGACTTGGCGTCGCGCGCGAGGAGTTCGATGTTCTGCAGCATGCGACGGGCTTTGCCGCCTTGAGCGGCCGCGGTCAACGCCGCAGCACGGTCAAACCGCCGTCGCCCGCTCGATGCGGACAATCTCCGGCGCCTGCGCATCCATGAACATGTAGCAACGCCCCAGCAGCGCCTGCTTGCCGAAATCGTCGAAGACGTTCGACCCCAGAGGCGTGATCAGGACCTCATCCCGGGCCAGCCCATCCTGATGA
Organism: Brevundimonas sp.; assembly: GCF_036400995.1. Classification (GTDB taxonomy): domain Bacteria; phylum Pseudomonadota; class Alphaproteobacteria; order Caulobacterales; family Caulobacteraceae; genus Brevundimonas. The sequence goes on along the minus strand of NZ_DASWWG010000032.1, from coordinate 31,250 downwards.
CGCGCCTCCACCTCCGCCCAATGCTGACGGGCCAGATCGGCAATCACCACGTTTGCGATGGGCTGGGTGTAGGTCACCAGCACATTGCCGTCGTCCATGGGGCGGGGCGTCATGTCGGGATGGGCGTTGAAGACGCGGGACAACGCCTCACGGGCCTGCTCATCCGCCTGCACCTCGGTCAGGCCCGGCACGAGGATCGCCACAGTCCCATGGCGGAAAACCGCCAGATCGCGCCTTCCGTCCGTATAGTACCTGAAACGGTCCACCACCTGCTCGGTTGAGGGCCCGAAAGACGGGCGCCAGTTCGGCACGGGAGGGAAGCTCTCATCAGCCTGCGCCGGCGGCGGCGCCGCCTTCGCCTTGACCGAAAGGCCCAGCGCACCCGCGATGGAGCCGAGGAACGTGGTGCGCCTGCTCATCAAAACCGTCTGGATGCCCATTCGCTATCGCTAGCCGGAATTCGTGTCGGACGGAACGGCCGGATCAGGCCGGCGTCACCGCCTCCGCACCGTTCCCGCTTCCATCGCCGATCAGGGCGAAGGGGAGAAGGTCCGGAGCTTTCATCCTGCGCCGATCCGGCGCAGAGGGTTCCGGTTCAATCCGACCGCCGGCCACCGTCGTCAGGCGACCGCACCGACGGCCTGTGCGCGCCACGTCTCACGCCAGGGCGTCGTGGCCCACGCGAACAATTTGGTCAGCAACTCCGGCGCTTTCACCGGCTTGGCGATGCAGTCGTTCATGCCCACGTCCGCATAGATCGCGAGCTGCTCGTCCAGCGTGTTGGCGGTCAGGGCGATGATCGGCACGGCCGACGCCTCGTCATTCAACAGACGGATCCGCCGCGTGGATTCCACCCCGTCCATGACCGGCATCTGGATATCCATCAGGATCACATCCCAGTCCCCGCGCGCCGCCGCCGCCAGCCCCTGGGCGCCATCGTCCACCGTCTCGCAGACGATCCCCTGCATCGCCAGAAGCGCCATGACGAGGGCCCGATTGCTGTCGTTGTCATCGACATAGAGCACGCGCATCGCCCGCCCGTCGTCTTCATTGGCGGCGACGGGATCGTCCTCTGACGTCTCCCGGTCCCGGGCGCCGGTCGGCTCCATGCCCCCGGTCCAGTCCTCGCACTGGGACAGGCCGATCATCTGCTCCACCACCGTGGCCAGACGCTCGCCGGCCGCATGAATGCGCCCTGCATGATCCTGTTGCGCGGGGGCCAGTCCGGCTTCCGTCAGCAGGGCCGAGAAGCCCAGCACCGCGTTCAACGGCGTGCGCAACTCGTGCGACATGTCCGTCAGGAAGCGCTGCCGCGCTTCGGCCATCGCGGCCTTCTGTTCGGCGGCGGCGCGCGCGGCTTCGGCCTCGACCCGGTCGGTCACGTCACGCTCGTTCAGCAGGACGCTGATCGCGCCGGTGACGGGATCGTGCAGCGGGCGGCAATCGACATGGTGCCAGCGCGGGCCGCCTCCCGTCAGCATCTGGAACAGTGCGCCGGTGGCCTGCCCCTCCATCGCGCGGGCCAGAACCCCCTGACCCTCGTCCGGGCTCGCGAAGCGCGCCACGAAGCCCGCGTCCAGGCCATAGGCCGCGAAGGCGGCCGGATTGGCGAACAGAGACCTTCCCTCTCCGTCGAACAGGCCGACCGGTCCGGAGGAGTGGCGCAACGCCTCCACCGCCCGGCGTTCCTCCGCCTCGACCTCGACGCCCGCGGCCTCGAACAACAGGACGTCACGTCCGTCATCAAGGGCGATGGTCGAGATGACGGCCTGCACCGTCACAGGACTGCCGTTGGGATAGAAGGTCCAGCGTTCCTCGACCTCCCGCCCCTCCGCGGTGGCGGTTCTCAGGCGTTCGGTTCGCGTGCGAACGGCCGGCGAAAGCTTCGAGAAGTCCCGCGACAGGAGTTCGGCGAGATCGACAGCCCCCCAGAGGGCCAGGGCGGCGACGTTGGCGTAAACCCCGCGACAACTGACCGGATCAAACAGCCAGACGGGTCGACGCAGGCTGTCCCAGGCGTCGAGACGTCCACCCTCAGCCAGTCGCGGAAGCTCGATAGTCATGCATGGAGCATGCCCTAAACGCCTGAAGCAACGCTTAAAACAGGCGATCAGCCCTCGGCGTTACCCGAAGCGCCGGTCTCCCCCACGCCCGGAATCGCGATGCAGCGCTGGCGCGTGCCGCCGTCGGCGGTCTGTTCGACGCGCGGGGCGATGCTGGCGACCGTCGTCCCGTCCGCCTGATAGGTCGCCAGGAATTGGCAGCCGGTCTGCACGTCGGTGACCACATAGATCCCCGGCTGGTCGGTCGGCACGCGCGTCAGATTGGCCGTCACCACGCCGCGCAGGGCGCCGACGGGGTCGTCGGCCGCCTGCTGGATCTGTTCGGCGCGGGTATTGATCTCGGTCGCCGTGGCCGAGGCCTTGGCGGCGGTGTCCTCGATCTCCTGCAGGGTCGAGGCGGCCTCCTCACAGGCGGCGACGAGGCCGAACAGGGCGGAGACGGCGAGGATCGGGATCAGTTTCATGCGGCCATCCTGCATGAAGCCCGGCATCCGGTCAGGCTGACACATGGTCTCAGCCTGCCTTGACCCCGCCGCATGTGCATGGCCTTTGCGCCGCCTGATGAAGACCGCTGATTTCGACTTCCACCTGCCTGACGACCACATCGCGCTGCGCCCCGCCGAGCCGCGGGATTCCGCGCGCCTGCTGGTCGTGCGCCAGGACAGGCTGGAAGACCGGATCATCCGCGACCTGCCCGACTTCCTGCGCCCCGGCGACGCCCTGGTCTTCAACGACACCCGCGTGATCCCGGCCCGCCTGTCCGGCGTGCGCCAGCGGCCCAATCCCGTCGTCGACAGCCCCGAGGGCGACACCCTGACCGTCGATGTCGAGGCCACCCTGCACCACCGCGACGCCCCCGACGTCTGGTCCGCCTTCATGAAGCCGGGAAAGCGGATCAAGGACGGCGACCGCATCCGCTTTGGCGCGGTGACGGACGGCGCCTGTGACCTGGGCCGTCTGGACGCCACGGTCACCGGCAAGGGCGACGACGGCCTCGTCACCCTGAAGTTCGACCTGACCGGCCCGGCGCTGGACGACGCCATCCGCGACGTCGGCGTCATGCCCCTGCCGCCCTATATCGCCGCCAAGCGTCCCGAGGACGACCGCGACCGCTGGGACTACCAGACCGTCTTCGCCGAGCATGACGGCTCTGTCGCCGCCCCCACGGCGGGCCTGCACTTCACCCCGGCCCTGCTGGAGGCCCTGAAGGCGCGCGGCGTCTCGACCCACGCGGTCACCCTGCACGTCGGCGCCGGCACCTTCCTGCCGGTCAAGGCCGACGACACCGCCGACCACAAGATGCACTCCGAGTGGGGCGAGGTCTCGCCGCAGATCGCCGACGCCCTGAACGCCGTCCATGCCGCCGGCGGCCGCATCGTCTGCGTCGGCACCACCTCCCTGCGCCTGCTGGAAAGCGCGACCGGCGAGGACGGCGTGGTCCGCCCCTTCCACGGCGACACCGCCATCTTCATCACCCCCGGCTACCGCTTCCGCGCCGTGGACGTGCTGATGACGAACTTCCACCTGCCGAAGTCGACCCTGTTCATGCTGGTCAGCGCCTTCGCCGGGCTGGAGACGATGAAGGCCGCCTACGCCCACGCCGTCGCGGACGGGTACCGGTTCTACTCCTACGGCGACGGCAGCCTGCTGTTCCGGAGCCCCGAGGCATGAGCACCCTGCCCCGCCCCCTGATCCAGAGCCTCGAGATGCTGGCCGCCACGGCCGAGGCGCTGGAGCTGCGTAACGACTGGATCGTCTTCGGCGGCGCCGCCATGGCCCTGTCCGGCGTGGCCGACCAGCCGGTCCCGGACATCGACGTCCTGACCTCGCAAGAGACCGCCGACGAGCTGATCGAGGCTTTCGGCGGCCGGATCGTCATCCCGAAGACCCAGGACCGCTTCCGCTCCCGCCTGCTGGCCCGCATCGACACGACCCCCGTGCCGATCGAGATCATGGTCGGGCTGGAGGTGAAGACCGACGACGGCTGGGCACCCGTCGCCTTCCGCACCCGTGTTGACCGCCCGGTGCAGGATCGCCACATCCCGACACCCCGCACCGCCGAACAGGCCGCCATGGCCCGCCGCTTCGGACGCCCCAAGGACCTGCAGCGCGCCGAGGCGCTGGACAAGCTGACCGACCGATGACCTTCCCGTTTGAAATCTCCGCCACCGACGGCCGCGCCCGCACCGGCGTGCTCAAGACCAGCCGCGGCGACATCCGCACCCCCGCCTTCATGCCCGTCGGCACCGCCGCCACGGTCAAGGCCCTGACGGTCGATCAGGTGAAGCAGACCGGCGCGGACATCCTGCTGGGCAACACCTATCACCTGATGCTGCGCCCCGGCCCGGAGCGGATGGAGCGCCTCGGCGGCCTGCACAACTTCATGCGCTGGGACAAGCCGATCCTGACCGACTCGGGCGGCTTTCAGGTCATGTCCCTGTCGGGCATTTCGAAGCTGACCGAGGAGGCCGTGACCTTCTCCAGCCATATCGACGGCTCCAAGCACGTCCTGACGCCGGAGCGGTCCATCGAGATCCAGGCCGACCGTCTGGGCTCGGATATCGTCATGCAGCTGGACGAATGCGTCGCCTGGCCCGCCGAGGAGAAGCGCGCCCGCGAGGGGATGGAACTGTCCGCCCGCTGGGCCCTGCGTTCGAAGAACGCCTTCGGGACCCGGGACACGCAGGCCCTGTTCGGCATCCAGCAGGGCTCGACCTACGAGAACCTGCGCAAGGAATCGTCCGAGCGCCTTCAGGAGATCGGCTTCGACGGCTACGCCATCGGCGGCCTGGCCGTCGGCGAGGGCCATCAGGCCATGTGCGAGGTGCTGGACTACGCCCCCGAGTTCCTGCCCAAGGACCGCCCCCGCTATCTGATGGGCGTCGGCAAGCCGGTTGATCTGGTGGAAGCCGTCTGGCGCGGCGTCGACATGTTCGACTGCGTCCTGCCCACCCGCGCCGGCCGCCATGGCCAGGCCTGGACCTGGAACGGCCCGATCAACCTGAAGAACGCCCGCTTCGCCGAGGACCAGGACCCGCTGGACCCCGAGGTCCCCTGCCCGGCGTCGCAGGAGTATTCAAAGGCCTACCTGCATCACCTGATCCGCGCCGACGAAATCCTCGGCAAGATCCTGCTCAGCTGGCACAACATCGCCTTCTTCCAGGCCCTGACCGCCGCCATGCGCGCGGCGATTTCGGAAGGTCGCTTCGAACAGTTCCGCCGGGACTTCCACGCGCGGCACACTTCGAACTGAGGGCTTGGGGTATGGGGTGTGGGGTGTAATCACCCTTTGCCCCCACACCCCATACCCGACTCCCCACACCCTACCGGCGTGGCCTGAACCAGCTCGGCGCCGCCGGCGGGGCGCAGTTCCGCTGCATGCCGATCCCCTTCAGGAAGGCCCGGCGCATCCGCCCGGCCTGCACCGCCGACTGCACATGCAGCCGATGCCGCTCGGCCCCGCTCAGGCGGCGAATCCAGGCTCGCCCGGGGATGAAGTCGGTCGTCGCGTCGCGGATGGCGTCGAGCGCCGCCTTCGACGCCGCGTCCGCCGCCCGCTCGCTCAGATAGGGATTGTCCGGCGCCGGCGGCTCATCCGTATCCGGCCCCAGCGCCTCGTTCAGCCGCGCGATCTCGGCCCCGATGGTGGTGCACTGGTTCAGATTGCGCAGGTCATAGGGATTGGCCTCCGCCTGCAGCAGCACGGTCGGGATGTACTCCCGGCGCAGGTTGAAGTCGTCCAACGGCGCCGTCGCCGCCGCTCCAAATCCTGACCCGAAATCGCGCACCGCCTGCCCGCCTCCGCAGGCGGCCAGAGCCGGAACGAGCATGAGGGCGACAGGGATCAGCAGAAGCGCGCGCATGCGCCCTTCAATCACGCCGGACGGCATGACGAAAGCGCTGCGATGTCAGGAAACCGATGGTACGTCCTCTCGGGCTCGAACCGAGGACCCTCTGATTAAAAGTCAGATGCTCTAACCAACTGAGCTAAGGACGCACATCGTGTCACCGGGCCGCGTCTGCGAATCCGGAGGCGCGGCTTTTCCGACATGTCGCCGCGCGGGTCAACCCCGATCGACGGCCCGCTCGACAGGTTCCTGATCCACCGGCTACGCAAGGGACATGACAGCGCCCGCCAAGCCCCTCTCCGGTCTCCGCATTCTCGAGTTCGACGGCCTCGGCCCCGTGACCTTCGCGGGCATGGTCCTGGCCGACATGGGGGCAGAGGTCCTGCGCCTGACCCGCAGCGCCTCGGCGGGGGCGGCGGTGTTCAGCGATGTCGGCGGAGAGGTCATGCACCGCGGCCGCGCGGCGGTGGCGGTGAACCTGAAGGACCCGGCGGATCACGCCCGCGTCCTCGATCTGGCCCAGAGCGCCGACGCCGTCATTGAGGGCTTCCGCCCCGGCGTCATGGAGCGGCTGGGTCTGGGCCCCGAGGCGCTGGCCGCCCGCAACCCGGCGCTGGTCTTCGGCCGTGTCACCGGCTGGGGCCAGACCGGGCCGATGGCCGATCAGGTCGGGCACGACATCAACTACATCGCCCTCTCGGGCGCCCTGCATCCGCTGGGCGAGCCGGACCGGCCGCCCCGCGCGCCGCTGAACCTGATCGGCGACTACGGCGGCGGGGCCATGTTCCTGGTCTCGGGCCTGCTGGCGGCCCTGCTGCAGGCGAAGACCACGGGCAAGGGGTCAGTCGTGGACGCCGCCATGACCGACGGCTCGGCCCTGCTGACCGGCCTGTTCCACGCCTTCCGACCGCGCGGCCTGTGGAGCGACGCGCGCGGCGCCAACCTGCTGGACGGCGGCGCGCCCTTCTATCGCTGCTTCACCTGCAAGGATGGCCGCTTCGTCGCCGTCGGCGCGCTGGAGCCCCAGTTCTACGCCGCCCTGATCGCCGGTCTGGGCCTGACGCCGGAGGAGGCGCCGCAGTTCGACATGCCGAACTGGCCCGCCCTGCACGCCCGCTTCGAGGCCCTGTTCGCCACGCGCGACCGCGACGACTGGGCGGCCCACTTCGCCGGAACCGACGCCTGCGTCACGCCGGTCCTGACCTTGGGCGAAGCGCCCTCGCATCCGCACAATGCGGCGCGAGCAACCTTCGTCGATCAGGGGGTGATCCAGCCCGCGCCCGCCCCGCGTTTCGACGGACAGGCCATGCCCGAGCCGCAACCGCCCGCCCTGTCACTGGACGAGGCGCTGGCGCGCTGGCGCTGAGGTCAGGCGACCTCGGCCCGCCCCTTCTCCGCCGGAACGCCCGCGCAGGCCTCCGCCAGCGTGTGAACCAGGGCGGCCGGATCGATCGGCTTGCTCAGGAAGGCCTCGACGCCCTCCGCCGCCCACGCCTGACGGTGCACGTCCAGCGCATTGGCGGTCAGGGCGATGATCGGGGTGTCGGCGTTGACCCCGGCGGTCAGACGGATGCGGCGCGTGGCCTCCAGCCCGTCCATCACCGGCATCTGCATGTCCATCAGCACCGCGTCGAACCGTTCAACCAGCGCCGCCTCCAGCGCCTCGGCCCCGTTCTCGACCAGCGTCAGGCGACACCCGTGCGGCTCCAGCAGCAGGTTCAGGATGCGGCGGTTCACCTCGTGATCGTCCGCGGCGAGGATGGAGCGTCCCTCCAGCGCGCCGGCCGCCTCGACCGCCGCCTCGCGCACTTCGGCCGGACGGGTGGTCGACACCGCCATCGGCACGCTCAGGGTGAAGATCGAGCCCTCACCTTCCACGCTGCTGACCGTCAGGCTCCCGCCCATGATCTCGGCCAGCTTGCGGCTGATCGACAGCCCCAGGCCTGTACCGCCGTAGCGGCGCGTGGTGCCCGCCTCGGCCTGTTCGAAGCTGTCGAACACATGCGCCAGCCGGGCCGCGGGAATGCCGCAGCCGGTGTCGGCCACCGCGACGGTCAGCCGCCCGTCCGCCCAGTCCGCCGAGACCCGGATGCGACCCTCGCCCGTGAACTTCACCGCATTGGAGATCAGGTTGAACAGGATCTGCTGGAAGCGCAGCGGGTCGGTGCGGACGCAGTCCGGAACCCCCGGCGCCGCCTCGACCTCCAGCCGGACGCCGTTGGCGGCGGCGCGGGGCTCCCACAGCCGGGCCAGAGAGGCCAGCCGGGCCCGCACGTCCACGTCGTCGGTCTCCAGCACCATCTTGCCGGCCTCGATCTTCGAGACGTCCAGCACATCGTTCAGCAGCCCCATCAGGACCTCGCCGGCGTCGGTCAGCATCGACACGTGCTCGGCCTGGCGGTCGTCCAGCTCGGTCCGGCGCAGCAGGTTGGCCGCCGAGATCACCGCATTCATCGGCGTGCGGATCTCGTGGCTGATGACGGCGAGGAAGTCCGACTTGGCGGCGCTGGCCTCCTCGGCCTTGTGGCGCGCCTCCCGCTCCCGCTCCTTGGCTGAACGCAGCAGGTCCGTCGTGGCGCTGCTCTGGCGCACCGCGACGACCAGATGGCTCATATACAGCAGACAGCCCAGGGCGATCAGCAGCTCCTGCCAGCGTCCGGTCAGGATGGCGCTGATCACCGGCAAACCGAGGAAATAGGCGCCGTGGGTCGCCACCGCCGAGACCAGGATCGGCCTCGCCTGATGCATGTGCAGGCTGACGTGCAGCAACCCGCCCGCCACCTGCACCAGAGCGAACGCGCGCCCGATCTCGCCGCCGGTGAACCACAGCCAGGCGGCGATGCTCGAATAGACGGCCACGCCCAGCGCCGTGACCATGCAGGACAGGATCACGTAGCGACGATCAGGGATCCACTCGGGATGCAGCCGGAATCGCCGGAAGACCGCCCAGTCGATCAACTGGGTGACCAGTACGGCGGCGAACCAGGCCGGCGGCCAGATTCCGGGCGCGAAGAACCAGGCCGTGACGCCGATGAAGGCGGCCAATCCGACCCGGGTCTTCAGCTCCTTGAACCTCACCTGCGATACGAGCGCGTAGGCGGTGGCGGACATTGTTTCGTCTCTCTCCCCACGCGAAGGTTGCGTGCAATTGGGAAAGGATTGGTTTCCGCGAACCTTGATCCGCGATCATTGTGATCGAAGGACCTCAAACAGCAACGCTCGGAGGATGCGCGCCGATGCGAAACACTCTATGGAACAGGGGAACCGGCCGAGCGTTGGAAGGCCTGATCCGGGGGAGACTTTTTCGACCATGAAACGCCTTGCCGTCCTGCTGGCCCTGTCGAGCGCCGTTACGCTCGCCGCGTGCAACGATCCGCGCCCGTCGGAAGACGAGAGCCTCGCGGACAAGGCCGCCGAACAGGCGCCGCCGCCGGTCGTCGAGGAGCCGCCCGCGCCCGAGCCCACGGTGACCCCGCCGCCGCCGACCGATTCGACGGCCCTGCCGCCCGAGCAGCGCACCTCGGAAGAATCCGTCCAGCCGGAAAGCGAAACCCTCTTCTACTGATCCCGACGCCCCGGCGCCGGGGCGCGCCGGATGACGATGACGCCGACGGCGGGGGAGCGCCGTCCTGATGTGCAGGCCGGACGGCCTCTGACGAAGGTTTGAGTTTGACGCCGAGGCCCGCCTTCTTCCTTGTCAGTCTGGCGGGCATGGCCGTCGCGTCCGCCGCCGCGGCCGACCCGCGCGCCCAGATTCGCGGTGAACTGGACAGCGGCCTGCGCGAACAGCTGGTCCGCGCCGTGGGTGAGGTCGACGGCCCGCCCTCCAACCGCTTCGAAGCCCGCCGCCGCGCCCGCAGCGCCATGGAGTCCGCCGAGGCCCTGCTGCGCTCCGAGGGCTATTACCAGCCGGTTCTGGAAGACATCGTCGAGGGCGAGGAGACCCCGGTCGCCATCGTCAGCGTCGTCCCCGGCCCGCGCTTCGCCCTCACCGCCCCGAATGTGAACTGGGTCGCGCCCGAGCCCGACCGCGAGATCGCCGGCGCCGTGATCACCGATATCGGCCTGACGGCCGGCGAGCCCGGCCGCGCGGTCGATGTCATCGCCGCCGAGGGCCGCCTCGTCGCCGGTCTGGTCCGCAACGGCTATGCGGACGCCCGCGCCGAGCCGCGTCGCGTCGTCGTCGACCACGCCGCCCTGACCGTGAACCCGACCTTCAACATCGCCTCGGGGCAGCTGGTGAAGCTGGACGGTGTCCGGCTGGAGACCCGCGGCCCGACCAATCCGGACTGGGTCGCCGGTCTGGCGCCCTGGTCGGAAGGCGATGTCTATGATCCCGAGGACGTGGCCGAGCTGGAGCGCCGCCTGCTGGAGACCGGCGTCTATGACGGCGTCGGCGTGGCCCTCGCCCCGACCGACCAGACCAACGCCGACGGCCATCGCCCGGTCATCGTCACCCTGACCGATCGCCCGCGCCGCATTCTCGAGGCGGGGGCCACCTTCTCGACCGCCGACGGCTCGGGCGTGGATCTGCGCTGGACCTGGCACAACCGCTTCCACCGCGCCGACACCCTGGTCTGGGAAGCCCGGGTCGCCGACGTCGACAGCCGACTGGGCGCCGACCTCAGCCTGCCCCACTGGCGCAGCCCGGGGCAGACGCTCAAGCTCTCCGCCGCCCTGGTGAACGAGGACACCGACGCCTACGAACGCGCCGCCCTGACCCTGTCGGCGGACCTGCAGCAGCGGCTCGGCAAGACCTCCTGGGTCAGCTACGGCGTCGGCTTCGACGCCGGTCACTACAACGAGAACCGCTTCGACCCGCTGACCCAGTTGCCGATCAGCTTCGACCGGGACCTGTACATCCTGACCGGCCGCGGCGGCTTCTACCTGGACCGCTCGAACGACCCGCTGGATCCGACCACCGGTTGGCGCCTGACCGCCTCGGCCCAGCCCACCGTCGTGGGCGGCGAGGACACCGTGCTGTTCCTGCGCGCCGAAAGCCAGGCGACGGCCTACCTGCCGCTTCAGGAGAACGGCAAGACGGTCCTCGCGGGCCGGGTCAGGCTCGGCTCGATCCTCGGCGGCGAGGAGCTGACGGTGCCGTCGGACCGCCTGTTCTACTCGGGCGGCGGCGGCTCCGTGCGCGGCTATGAGTATCAGGGCGTCGGTCCGCGCCTGCCGGACAACACCCCGCGCGGCGGTCTCAGCCTGTTCGAGACCTCGATCGAGATCCGTCGCGACGTCTGGCGCAATTTCCAGGCCGTCGCCTTCCTCGACGCCGGGGCGATCGGCTTCCAGGAGACGCCGAATTTCAACAACCTGCGCTACGGCGCCGGGGTCGGGGTTCGCTACAAGCTGCCGTTCGGCCCGATCCGCGCCGACATCGCCTTCCCGCTCGAGCGTCGCGACGGCGACGCCGACTTCCAGATCTACGTCAGCATCGGGCAGGCGTTTTGACCGACGCCGCCCCGCCCCCGGAAAGCCCGTCCGACGGAACGCCTGAAACGCCCGCCGAGGTGAAAGCCAAGCGTACCCTGCTGCAGGCGATCGCCTTCTTCGGCGGCATGGGGGTGGCCGTCCTGGCCGTGGTGCTGATCCTCGCCCTCATCGGCGGCCGGATGTATCTGGTCAGCGACGCCGGGCGCGAACTGGTCACCAGCTTCGTCGCCGGCAAGAAGATCGGCCGCTACGGCCGGATCAATGTCGAAGGGGTCAAGGGCGACCTGTTCGACGACTTCACCATCGACCGCGTGACCGTGACCGACGCGAACGGCGTCTGGCTGGAAGCCCGCACAGTCCATGTCGACTGGAACTGGTGGCCGCTGATCACCCGCCGCTTCCACGCCACCGAGGTCGAGGCCGACGTCATCCGCCTGATCCGCCGCCCGCTGGTCGAGCCCTCGACCACGCCGCCGGGACCGCAGGCGCTGGCCGTCGACATCGACCGTTTCGCGGCCCGCGTCGAACTGCTGGAAGGGTTCTCCAAGGAGTACGGCCGCTGGACCCTGTCCGGCGAGGCGAACATCCCGCGCCGGGGCGCCAAACAGGCGGTGATCAACGCCGACAGCCTCAGCCGTCCGGGCGATCACCTGCGCCTGAACGCCACCTTCGGCGGCGATCTGGCCGACACCCGCCTGAACCTGCGCGCCGTCGAGGCCCAGGGCGGCCCCATCGCCGGCGCCCTCGGCTATTCGCCGGACCAGCCCTTCCGCGCCACGGCGTTGGTCAACGGCCAGATCATCGACGCCGTCGTGCGCACCGGCGACTTTATCCCGGTGACCATCAAGGGCCGCTACGGCAAGGACAACACCCGGATCAGCGGCTATTTCGACTTCTCCGGCTCGGACCTTCTGGCGCCGTTCGCCGAGCGCATCGGCCGCACCGCCCGCTTCGGCTTCGCCACCACGCCCGACACCGACAACGACGGCCAGCAGGGTGTCGGCTGGTCCCTGATCGCCGAGAACCTGTCGTCCCACGCCAGCGGCCAGATCAGCGTCAAGGACCGCCGCAGCCGTGACGGCGTGCGTCTGGACATCGCCACCCCCTCCCTCACCCGCCTGACCGGCGCCCGCTCGGCGGGTCCGGCCTCCTATGTCGGGACGTTCAGGGGCGACGCGACCAACTGGTCGCTGGACGGTCTGGTCGATCTGATCGGCGTCGAGGCGTCCAGCTATCGCGCCCGCCGCGTCCGGGGCCCTCTCAACCTGCAGGTCCGCGCCGGGCGCATGGCGCTGGACGGCGACATCCGCGCGGACGGCGGCTCGACCGCGGGCATCATCGGCGGCCTGCTCGGCGCACGCCCGCGCGTCCGCTTCGAGGCCGTGCGCCAGACCGACGGCGCTATCCTGCTGCAGAAGATCGATCTGGATGGTCAGGCCCTGAAACTGACCGGGTCGGGCGGACGCAACCTCGTCGGCGGGCTGGGCTTCCGCGGCGACGCCCGCATCACCGACGCCTCGAAGATCCATCGCGGCGCCCGCGGCGCCTTCGGGGGGCCGATCTCCGCCTCCACCGCCCGCACCGGCGCGCCCTGGCGACTGACCTTCGACGGGCGGGGGCGTGGGCTCGCCACCGGACAGGGCGAACTGGACCGCCTGCTGGGGACCACGCCCCGCCTGCAACTGACCGGCGCCCTGGCCGACGGCCGCATCCAGGTTGAACGCGCGGCCCTGACCGGCGCCCAGGGTTCGGCGGGCGCGCGCGGCCTGATCGAGGGCAACGGGACCCTGCGGCTGGCCCTGGACTGGAACGCCCGCGGTCCGTTCGGCATCGGCCCGGTGGAGATCGACGGGGCCATGACCGGCGACGGCGCCCTGACCGGCACCCTGGCCCAGCCCCGCGCCGACCTGCGCGCCGCCTTCGCCCGGGTCAACGCCGGTGCCCTGCACCTGACCGACGCCAACCTGGCGCTCAGCTTCCGCAAGGGGCCCGACGCCTCGGACGGCCGGGTCGCCATCACCGCGGGCTCGAACTACGGCCCCGCCCGGGCCAGCGGGAACTTCTACCTCGGCGGACCGCGCATCCGCCTGACCGACGTCGATCTGGACGCCGGCGGAGTCACCGCCCGGGGCGACATCGCCCTGTCCAGCCGCATCCCGTCCAGCGCCGACCTGACCTTCACCGCCCGCCCCGGCGCCTTCCTGGCCTCGGGCGAGGCCAACGGCCGGGTCCGCCTGACCGAAGGGGGCGGCGCCGAGACCGCCATCCTTGACGTCACCGGCCGCAACGTCCGCTTCGCCGGCTCGCCCTATGTCATCCGCACCCTCGACCTGGACGGCCGCGGCACGCTGGAGCGCCTGCCCTTCACCCTGAAGGCGGACGTCGGCGGCCCCACGCCGGTCTCGTTCGACGGTTCGGGCGTCTACACCCGCGACGGACGCGCCCAGACCGTGGCCCTGAACGGCTCGGGCTCGGTGCGCGAGATTGACTTCTCGACCCGTGCGCCCGCCGTGGTCGCCCTGTCCGGCGACGGCAAGGTGGTCCGCGTCGACCTGTCGGTCGGCGGCGGCGTCCTGACCGGCGACCTGCGTCAGGATTCCCGCGCCGCCGTCATCGAGGCCAACCTGACCAGCGTGGAGCTGGGCTCCCTCGCGCCCGACATGCGCGGCCGGGTCACGGGCCGACTGTCCCTGCGCGGCTCGGGCGACGACCTGTCCGGCTCGGCCAACGTCACCCTCGACGACCTGCGCAGCATCGACGCCCCGCGCGGCATGGAGGTGGACGGCACGCTGAACGCCCTGCTGGTCAACAACACCCTGCGGCTGCAGGCGCGCGCCGTCGACGCCGACGCCGTTCAGGCCAGCGCCGACCTGACCCTGCCGGTCGAGGCCTCGGCCGCCCCGCTCCGCCTCGCCATCGTCCGCACCCGCCCGATGGAGGGCACGGTGAACATCCGCGGCCAGGTCCAGCCGATCTGGGACCTGTTCCTCGGCGGCGACCGCTCCCTGTCGGGCCAGATGACCGCCAACGCGACCCTGGCCGGCACCCTGGCCGAGCCCCGCATCAACGGTCGGCTGGACCTGCAGAACGGCGTCTTCCGCGACAACGCCACCGGCCTGCGTCTGGCGGGCGTGACGCTGAACAGCCGCTTCGACGACACCACCGCCCTGATCGAGACCTTCTCGGCCAATGACGGCGGCGGCGGTCAGGTTAGCGGCGAAGGCCGCATCGGCCTGCGTCAGGGGTCGGGCTCCAGCTTCCAGCTTCTGCTGCGGCGCTTCCGCATCATCGACAACGATATCGCCGAGGCCCGCGCCTCCGGTCCCCTGACCGTCATCCGGGGCGAGGACGGCAACATCCGGCTGGCGGGCGAAATCTCGGTGGACGAGGCCCGCATCGAGGCCAATCCGCCCGGCTCGAACGGCATCGTCCGCATGGACGTGGTCGAGATCAATCGCCCCGGCGGCGACGTCCCGGAAGAACAGCAGAACCGTCCGCGCGGCCCTCAGATCGGCATGGACATCGCCATCCGCTCGCCCGGCGGCGACGTCCGCGTCGTCGGCCGTGGCCTGAATGTCGAGATGGGGGTCAACGCCCGCATCACCGGCACGATCTCCCGTCCGATCCTCACCGGCACGGCCCGGGTGGTGCGCGGCGACTACGACTTCGCCGGCAAGCGCTTCGTCTTCGACCAGACCGGCACGGTCACCCTGTCGACGCGGCCGGACCAGATTCGCCTGAACCTGTCGGCGACGCGCGATGATCCGGCCCTGACCGCCACCATCCGGGTCACCGGCACGGCCGCGCGGCCCGAGATCGCCCTGACCTCCACCCCCGCCCTGCCGCAGGACGAAATCCTGTCCCAGGTCCTGTTCGGCCGCTCGGCCTCGCAACTGTCCGCCTTCGAGGCGGCCCAGCTGGCGGCGGGCGTGGCGGCCCTGGCGGGCGGCGGCGGCTTCGATGTGATCGGCAACCTGCGCGAACTGGCGGGTCTGGACCGCCTGTCCTTCGGCGGCGAGGCGTCCAGCCTGACCGTGGCCGGCGGGCGCTACATCACCGACGACGTCTATCTGGAGATCATCGGCGGCGGCGAGGACGGGGCCGAGGTCAACGTCGAATGGCAGGTCCGTCGCAATCTGACGGTCAGCTCGAAATTCGGTGGACAGGGCGACGCCAGCCTGTCCATCCGTTGGCGCCGGCAGAGCCGGCAGCCGGGCGGCGGCGAAGACCGCCGCCCGAACCGGTAGTCGATCTCAGTCTTCGTAGGTGTTGGCCGCCTCGTAGCGGATCTTGCCCAGGGCGCTGGCGCCGCGAATGCCCGCGATATGGGTCACGACGGCGATCAGCATGGCCACGATCGAGAAGACGCTTAGGTACACCGGCTGTTCGGCGCCCATGGCCAGGCCGAGCGCCGAGGTGCCCAGACCCCAGATGCACAGCACCAGGAAGAGGATCGGCAGCACGATGTTCGGCTTCTTCCACTGCCAGAAGGCCAGACCGAGCTGGAGCACGGCCAGGGCGACGCCCATGATCATGCCCTGCTGGGCGCTGGCGGCCATCTGTTCGGCCGTCGGGGCCTGCCCGGTCAGCCGTTCGATCAGCCGTCCGGCCGCCGCCGCGGCTTCGGGGGTCGAGGCGTACCAACCGCCGACCGCCTGATGGATCGCGCCGATCAGGATGCCCACGGCGCTGACCTTGGCGGCGCCCAGCGCGGCCTCTTCGGTGTGCAGCGGGGCCGTCGGGTTCATCGCCTTGATGATGTCAGTCATCCATTTCCTCCATTGGGATGGACCCCGAGCCTAACCGGTTCCGATAACGAGTCGTAGCCCGGCCTCGCTTCACCTTTGCCGCGCGCCCGGCTAGGTTCGCCGCGCATGCGGATTCTGCCTTCTGAACAGTCCGTGCTCGATCACGTCGCGGCGCGGGAAGCCGCCATCATCGGCCGTGCGGTGGAGTGGGCGAACGTCAACTCCGGCAGCCGCAACGCCGACGGGTTGAGTGCTGTCCTGACCCTGCTGGAGGGTGCCGCGCGCGCCCTGCCCGGCGCCGTCGAGCGCATTCCCACGCGCGGTTCGACCACCGTGGCCGACGACGGCTCGGTGCGTGAGGACGCGCACGCCGACGCCCTGAAGCTCACCTGCCGGCCCGACGCCCCCCTGCAGGTCGTCCTGACCGGCCACTACGACACCGTCTTCCCCGAGACCTCGGGGTTCCAGACCGTCGTCACCCGCGCCGACGGCGCCCTGAACGGCCCCGGGATCGCCGACATGAAGGGCGGCATCTCCGTCCTGCTGGCGGCGCTGGAGGCGTTCGAGACCCATCCGGATCGCGAGCGCGTCGGCTGGACGGTGCTCCTGTCGCCCGACGAGGAAATCGGCTCCCCGGCCTCCGCCCCCCTGCTGGCCGAGCTCGGCGCCCGCGGCCATGTCGGCATGACCTATGAGCCCGCCCTCGCCGACGGCACCCTCGCGGGCGAACGCAAGGGCAGCGGCAACTACCACCTGATCGTCACCGGCAAGGCCGCCCATGCGGGCCGCGCCTTCCATGAGGGCGCCAACGCCGTCGCCGGCGCCGCGATCATCGCCGCCCGCCTGCACGCCCTGAACGGCCAGCGCGAGGGGGTCACCGTCAATGTTGCCAAGATCTCGGGCGGCGGTCCGCTGAACGTCGTCGCCGACAACGCCGTGGTCCGCTTCAACGTCCGCGTCCCGGACGCCCAGGCCTCGGCGTGGATTTCGGAGACGGTGCAGCAGATCGCGACCGAACCGCCCTTCCCAGGCCTGACGCTGGACCTGCACGGCGGCATGACCCGCGCGCCCAAACCCATGGACGCCTCCCAGACCGCCCTGTTCGAGGCGGTGAAGGAAACCGGCGCCCTGCTGGGCCAGACCATCGCCTGGAAGCCCTCCGGCGGCGTCTGCGAAGGCAACAACCTGCACGCCGCGGGCCTGCCCAACATCGACACCCTCGGCGTCCTCGGCGGCGACATCCATTCGGATCAGGAGTTCGCCTGGCCCGCCAGCTTCGTCGAACGGGCGCAACTGTCCGCGCTCATCCTGTGCAAGATCGCCTCGGGCGAGATCGACGCCCTCAAACTGAAGTCCCTGCGTCTGGAGACGATGTAACCCCCATGCTCGTCGTCCGACCCGCCGGCCCCGCCGACCTCGACCATCTGCTTGAACTCGCCATCCTGTCGGGGCCGGGCTTCACCAGCCTGCCCGAGGATCCGGACCAGCTGTCCGAGCGTCTGGACCTCAGCCGCGACAGCTTCGCGGGCCGGATCGAGGCGCACGAGCGCTGGTACACCGTCATGCTCGAGGAGAGCGAAACCGGCGACGTCGACGGCATCGGCTCGGTGAAGGCCTCCGTCGGCCTGAAACGCCCCTTCTTCAGCTTCCGGGTCGTCAGCAACGCCCAGTCCTCGCCCTCGCTCGGCATCAAGCTGGAGCAGAAGACCCTGGTGCTGGTGAACGAGTGCACCGGCTGGACCGAGGTCGGCTCGCTCTTCCTCAAGGCCGACCGGCGCAAGGGTGGCGCGGGCCGCCTGCTCAGCCAGTCGCGCTACATGCTGATCGGCGCCGAGCCCGAGCTGTTCAACGAGAACGTCCTGGCCGAGCTGCGCGGGGTCTTCACCCCCGACGGCGCCTGTCCCTTCTGGGACCACGTCGCCCACAAATTCTTCCCGATGGAGTTCGACGAGGCCGACCGCCTGACCGGCGCCACGGACAAGCAGTTCATCCTCGACCTGGCCCCGCGCCATCCGATCTATGTCGAGCTCCTGCCCGAGCCCGCCCGCGCGGTGATCGGCAAGGTCCATCCGCAGGGCGTGCCCGCCATGGCCCTGCTGGAGAGCGAGGGCTTCCGGCCCAACGGCCTCATCGACATCTTCGACGCCGGGCCGACCGTCTCGTGCCAGCGGGACAACATCCGCACCGTCCGCGACGCCCGCGCCCTGACCGTCGCTATCACCGACGAGGTCGAGGCCGAACTGCCCGCCCTGATCTCGACCGCCAGCGTCGGCGCCTTCCGCGCCGTGCGCCAGCGCACCCATATCGAGGGCGACACCGCCACCCTGACCCGCGAAACCGCCGACGCGCTGAAGGTCAAGGCGGGAGATATCGTGCGGGTGAAGACGTGAGAAACATCCATCACATCCTTCCCCCCTTGCAGGGGAAGGTGGCTCGCGGAGCGAGACGGATGGGGGGTGAAACATCGCCCTGTCCCGGCGCCGCTCGCCCTGACCGTTCTGCCCGCCGTCCAAGCCCCCCCATCCGACCGGCTCCGCCGGCCACCTTCCCCCGCGAGGGGGGAAGGAGAGTGTTTGCATGACCCATTTCGCCTCCATCGATCCCGCCACCGGCGACACCGTCTGGGAAGGGCCCGCCGCCTCCGCGACCGAAGTCCAGGCCGCGACCGACCGCGCCCGCGCCGCCTTCCCCGACTGGGCCGACCGCCCGCGTCAGGACCGTATCGACGCGGTGAAGCGCTATCAGGCCGTGCTCAAGGAGCGCGCGCCCCAGATCGCCGAGGCCATCAGCCGCGAAACCGGCAAGGCCCTGTGGGAGACCCAGACCGAACTCACCGCCATGCAGGGCAAGGTCGACATCTCGATCCGCGCCTATGACGAGCGCACGGGCGAACGCACCGCCGCCACCGCCTTCGGCTCGGCCACCCTGCGCCACCGCCCGCACGGCGTCGCCGCCGTGCTCGGACCGTTCAACTTCCCCGGCCACCTGCCCAACGGCCACATCGTCCCGGCCCTGCTGGCGGGCGACACCGTGGTCTTCAAGCCGTCCGAGGAAACGCCCCTCACCGGCCAGCTGATGGCCGAGGCCTTCGCCGCCGCCGACCTGCCCGAGGGCGTGGTCAATGTGGTGCAGGGCGGGCGCGACACCGGCGCGGCCCTGCTGGACAGCGGCATCGACGCCCTGATGTTCACCGGCTCGGGCGCGGCGGGCGCCCACTTCCGGCGCAAATTCGCCGACGATCCCCACGTCATCCTCGCGCTGGAGCTGGGCGGCAACAATCCGCTGGTGGTCTGGGACGCCGCGGACGCGCAGGCCGTCGCGGGCATCGCGGTCCAGTCCGCCTTCATCACCACCGGCCAGCGCTGCTCCTGCGCCCGTCGCCTGATCATGCCGGAAGGGCCGCAGGGCGACGCCATCGTCGAGGCCATCGCCGCCCTCAGCGACCGCCTGGTCTTCGCTCCCTGGAACAGCCCGACCGAGCCCTACGCCGGGCCGCTGATCTCCGAGAAGGCCGCCGCCGCCGCCCTCGCCGCGCTCCAGCAGCGCATCGACGCGGGCGCCAAGGTCATCCGCGCCTCGGGTCCCGTCGGCAACCTGCCGGGCGCCTTCGTGAAGCCCGCCATCATCGACGTCACCAGGGTCAGCGTCCCCGACGAGGAGATGTTCGCCCCCTTCCTGTCGGTGACCCGCGTCAGCTCGTTCGAGGCGGCCATCGCCGAGGCCAACGCCACCCGCTACGGCCTCAGCGCCGGTCTGGTCTCGGACGATCCGGCCCACTGGCAGACCTTCATCCGCCGCATCCGCGCGGGCGTGGTCAACTTCAACCGCCCGACCACCGGCGCGGCGGGCGACATGCCCTTCGGCGGCCTCGGCGCCAGTGGCAACCACCGCCCGTCGGCGTACTATGCGGCCGACTACTGCGCCTATCCGGTGGCCAGCTTCGAGGCCGAGGCGGTGAAGAACATCGAGAGCGAGATCAAGGGGTTGAGCTGATGGAGTTTGATCGCTTCTCAAAGCCGGAGCGGATCAAGGCAGGCGGGCGTGAGCGCGCTCGTCGAATGCGCGCCGACCCGACCTGGACGGAAGCCAAACTTTGGGAACGTCTGCGGCTGCTGCCGATCCGCGTCCGACGCCAAGCTCCGATCGGACCCTATGTGGTCGATTTCGCCTGCCTACGGGCCAAACTGGTCATTGAGGTCGATGGCGGCGTGCACAACCTGACCGATGTTGCTCTTCGTGACCTCGAACGAGACGACTGGCTGAACGGTCAGGGCTACCGTGTGCTGAGGATCGACAGCCGCCGCATCCCGGATGACCTCGACGCCGTCGTCGCCGAGATTGTCCTGGCGATCCGCCAAACCTCTCCCCTTCCCCTCGAGGGGGAAGGGGCCGGGGGATGGGGTGCGCGCTCGATGCATGACGGGCTGGCGCAAAAGGCGGGATCGAGCCCTTCGCGCCACACCGGCCAGCGGCCTGCCTCCACCCCTCCCAACCCTCCCCCTCGAGGGGAGGGCTTTTCATGAAAGCCCTCGAAGCCAACGCCGACGGCCTGATCGGCCCGACCCATTCCTATGCCGGCCTCTCCCCCGGCAATCTCGCCTCCAGCCTGAACGAGGGCCAGGCGTCCAATCCGCGCGCCGCCGTCCTGCAGGGTCTCGACAAGATGGAGCGGCTGGCCGACCTCGGCCTGCCTCAGTTCGTCCTGCCGCCGCATGAGCGGCCCAACCTGCCCTTCCTGCGCAGCCTCGGCTTCTCCGGCACCGACGCCCGGGTGCTCGAGCGCGCCTGGAAGGATGCCCCGACCTTCGCCGCCGCCGCCTGTTCGGCCTCGCCCATGTGGGCCGCAAACGCCGCGACCGTGACGCCCTCCGCCGACAGCGCCGACGGCCGGGTCCACTTCACCCCCGCCAACCTCGTCACCAACCTGCACCGCTCGCTGGAGCATGGTCAGACGAAACTGGCGCTCGACGCCCTCTTCCCCGATCCCGAGCAGTTCGCGGTCCACGACGCCCTGCCGTCGGTCGCCCATCTGGCCGACGAGGGCGCCGCCAACCACGTCCGCCTGTGCGCCGATCACGGCTCCGAGGGCGTCAACCTGCTGGTCTGGGGTCGTGAAGCGTGGGAGCCGTGGACCGGTCCCTTCCCCGCCCGCCAGACCCGCGAGGCCTCCGAGGCCCTCGCCCGCCGCCATGGAGCCTCCGGCGCTGTCCTCGCCCGCCAGTCGAAGGCCGCCATCGCCGGCGGGACCTTCCACAATGACGTGGTCTGCGTCGGCGCGCTGGACACCCTCTTCCACCACCAGCTGGCCTTCGAGGACACCGCCGCCACCCACGCAGCCATCCGCGCGGCGGCCAAAGGGTTCGACCCCATCTTCGTCGAGGTCTCCGAGGCCGACCTGCCGCTGGCCGACGCCATCACCAGCTACCTGTTCAACTCCATGCTGGTGCAGATCCCGGGCGAGGGCCGCCTGACCCTGATCTGTCCGACCGAGACCCGCGACAACGCCCGCGCCCATGCGGTGGCCGAGTCCGTCGCCTCGTCCAACGGCCCCATCGGCCGGGTCGAGTACGTCGATGTGCGCCAGTCCATGCGCAACGGCGGCGGCCCCGCCTGCCTCCGTCTGCGGGTGGTGCTGAACGAGGCCGAGCTGGCGGCGACCAATCCCAACATGCGCCTGACCGACGAACTGCACGGCGCGCTCAGCGTCTGGGGCGCCACCTGGTATCGCGACGAGCTCAAGGTCGCCGACCTCGCCGACCCGGCCCTGCTCGACGAAAGCCGGGGCGCGCTGGACGAGCTGACCGCCATCCTCGGCCTCGGCTCCGGCTTCTATCCGTTCCAGAGGGACTGACCGCATGACCGCCACGCCCCCGACCGAGACGATGTCCCCCGCCCGCCGCCTGCGGAACATCATCGGCGGCTCGGCGGGCAATCTGGTCGAGTGGTTCGACTGGTACGCCTATGCGGCCTTCACCCTCTATTTCGCGCCGGTCTTCTTCCCCAAGGGCGACGCGACGGCCCAGCTGCTCAGCAGCGCCGCCATCTTCGCCGTCGGCTTCCTGATGCGCCCCGTCGGCGCCTGGATCATGGGGATCTACGCCGACCGCAAGGGCCGCAAGGCGGGCCTGACCCTGTCGGTCACCCTGATGTGCAGCGGCAGCCTGATCATCGCCTGCACGCCCGGCTACGCCACCATCGGCGTCGCCGCCCCGGCCCTGCTGCTGCTCGCCCGCCTGATGCAGGGCCTCAGCGTCGGCGGCGAGTACGGCTCCTCGGCCACCTACCTGTCGGAAATGGCCGCGAAGAACCATCGCGGCTTCTGGTCCAGCTTCCAGTACGTGACCCTGATTTCCGGCCAGCTTCTGGCCCTGCTGCTGCTGATCGTGCTGCAGAACACCCTCAGCGAGGGCGACCTCGCCTCATGGGGCTGGCGCATCCCCTTCTTCGTCGGCGCGGCTCTGGCGGTGATCGTCTTCTGGCTGCGTCGTCGCCTCGACGAGACCCGCGCCTTCATCGCCTCCGATGCGAAGGAAGCCCCGAAATCCAGCGCCCTGCAGCTGATCCTGAAACACCCCAAGGAGGCCCTGCTGGTCATGGGCCTGACCGCCGGCGGCACCCTGGCCTTCTACACCTACACGACCTACCTGCAGAAATTCCTGGTCAACACCACCGGCTTCACCAAGGACGCCGCCACCGAGATCAGCGCCGCGGCCCTGTTCGTCTTCATGTGCCTGCAACCCGCCGTCGGCGCCCTGTCGGACCGCATCGGGCGCAAGCCGGTGATGGTCGCCTTCGGGGTTCTGGGGGTGCTGTTCACCGTGCCCCTGATGACGGCGCTGGCCCATGTCGACAGCCCGTTCGTCGCCTTCCTGCTGGCGCTGGCGGCGCTGGTGATCGTCAGCGGCTATACGGCCATCAACGCCGTGGTGAAGGCCGAGCTCTTCCCCGCCCACATCCGCGCCCTGGGCGTCGCCCTGCCCTACGCCATCGCCAACGCTGCCTTCGGCGGCACGGCCGAATATGTCGCCCTGTGGCTCAAGGGCGCCGGGATCGAGAGCGTCTACTTCTGGTACGTCACCGGCATGATCGGCGTGTCGCTGCTGGTTTACCTCTTCATGCGCGACACCAAGCACAAGAGCCTGATCTCGCACGAGGATTGATCAGGCCGCGAACCGCCCGCCCTTGGTCGCATAGGCCTGCGTGCCTTCGGTGAATACCTCGTCGGTCGGCAGGATCGTCTCGATAGCGATGGTCTCCGCCCCCTGCAGCCGCTCATAGATCGGGCCGAAGTCCTTCAGGGTCTCGCCCTTCAGCGCCTCGATCGAGTCGATCACGAAATAGACCTGCTGGAAGTCGTCGATCCGGTAGAGGGTCTTCATCACCCGCTCCAGATCAAAGCCCAGACGGTTCGGCGACGGGTCCTCGACCGCGAACACGCTCTCGGTCGCCGACGACACGATCCCCGCGCCGTAGATGCGCAGCTGGTCCGCCTCCTTCATCAGGCCGAACTCGACCGTGTACCAGTACAGCCGCGCCAGATTGGGCAGCATGCCCAGCGACGCCGCCCGCTGCCCGCCCTTGCCGTAGGCCTCCATATAGGCGGCGAAGTCCGGGTCGGTCAGCATCGGCACATGGCCGAAGACGTCGTGGAAGATGTCCGGCTCCTGCAGGTAGTCCAGCTGGTCCGGCTTGCGGATGAACTGGCCCGAGGGGAAGCGGCGGTTGGCCAGATGGTCGAAGAACACCTCGTCCGGCACCAGACCCGGCACGCACACCACCGTCCAGCCGGTCAGGGCCTGCAGCTTGGGGTTCATCAGCGAGAAGTCCGGGATGCCGCCCGTGTTCAGGTCCAGCGCCTCCAGCCCCTTGAAGAAGACGTCGGCGGCGCGGCCGGGCAGGATCTTCATCTGCCGGGCGTACAGGGTGTCCCAGGTCTTGTGCTCGGTCTCGGTATAGGCGCGCCAGTTCTGCGGGATCGTCCAGTCCTCGGCGGCCCCTTCGGGCGGCTTGTCGAAGACGTGTTCGAAGTCGGACATGACGGCGCTCCTGTACTCGGGCTCTGGCGGCCCCTTGCGGCCAATCTAGAGGCCGCGCGGCGGCCGCGCCAGCGGACTCAGTGGATCGCCTGCTCGCGCGGGGCGTGGTGGCCTCCGGCGTCGGTCGTGAAATAGCGCCGCTCGGCGTCCCGCGTCAGGCTGGACAGCTCCGGGTCGTGCTCCAGCGAATCCTCCGGCGCATAGGCCATGAAGCCGCCGTCCGTCCCCAGCGCCAGCACCTGATAGAAGGGCTGGTCCGGCGAGATCGGGCCCGTCGCGCCGGGCTGGCCGGCGAACACCGGGTCGACGTCTATCACCACGCCGCGGAAACCCGCGTCGCGGTGGCGAACGATCTGGCCGAGGCCGAAACGGGCTGAGACAGGTCTGGTCATGCCATACGGGGTACGCCCCCGAACCTGAGCCGGATCACCGCCCTTCCGTTCATTTTCGCGACAGACACGCTTGGCGCGGATCAACTCCACGGTCTAGGCTGTCGGGGACGGGCGCCGTTCCGGACCGCCCACCTTGAAAGATTCGGCCCATGCCGGAGACCGACGGCGCGTCCTCGCGCCCCCGGTCCCAGCCCCGGCGGCCCGACGGAAAGCGCGCCCGCGGCGGCGCCGCCGTCGCGGCGGGGGTGTCAGGTCGCGAAGCGCCCCTCTACGGCGCGCTCGACCTGGGGACCAACAACTGCCGTCTGCTCATCGCCCGACCGGCGAAGGACGGCTTTCGCGTCGTGGATTCCTTCAGCCGCATCGTTCGGCTGGGCGAAGGCCTGTCCCGGACCGGGCGGCTGGACGACGCGGCCATGGAGCGCGCCTACGACGCCCTGATGCAGTGCGCCGAGCGGGTCGCGCGACGCGGGGTCGATCCCTCCCGCCTGATGGCCGTGGCCACCCAGGCCTGCCGCCAGGCCGAGAACGGGCCCGCCTTCATCGAACGCGTCCGTCAGGGCGCCGGGCTGAAGCTGCGCATCATCGACCCGGTCGAGGAGGCCCGGCTGGCTGTCGAGGGCTGCCTGAACCTGTTTGATCCCGGGGCCGAGGCCATCCTGGTCGTGGACGTCGGCGGCGGCTCGACCGAACTGAACTGGCTGCGTCGCAACGGGACCGGGTTCCAGCTCGAGGGCTGGATTTCCGCGCCCATCGGCGTCGTCACCCTGGCCGAGCGCCATCCCGAGCCGGTCGGCGGCGACCTGACGCCCTGGTACGAGGCCATGGTGGCCGACATGGGCGCGGCCATCGCCGACACCCCGGTCGATCCCGCCCTGCGCGACCTCTTCACCGGCGGCCGGGCCCATATGGTCGGGACCTCGGGCGCCATCACCAGCCTGGCGGGGATCCACCTCGGCCTGCGCCGCTACCAGCGCAATCTGGTCGACGGACTGTGGATGACCCGCACCGACTGCGAACGCGCGGCCGACCGGCTCAAGGCCCTGGGGCCCGCGGGACGGGCGGCGGAAAGCTGCATCGGGCCGGACCGCGCGGACCTCGTCCTCGCCGGCGCCGCCATCATGGAGGCGGTCCAGCGGGCCTGGCCGTCAGAGCGGGTGCGCGTCGCCGACCGCGGCCTGCGCGAGGGCCTGCTGCTGGAACGCATGCGCGAGGACCGCAGGCCGTCCCGGAAACGCCGTCGGCGCCGGCGCGGCGGCGGCGGTAACGGCGGGGCTCAGCCCACAACCTCGTGAACCAACCAATGTCTGCTACGGGTGGGAAGGCGACGTTGACGTCATGACGTTTTGCCGGACTTAATCCCTCTTGGCAAAGCTATGGTTGCACAGATGAATGCCAAGCCCCACCCAGCAGCGCACTGGCCGCTCGCCCTATTGCTTTTGCTTTCGAGCGCAGGCGGCGCTTCTGCAATGGACTGCCTGCAAAGCGCACCCAGTGGCGTCGCAACAGTCACCGGAACCGGGCGAGCCTACTTCCATGGTGACGCGACCGTATGTCCCAACCAGCAAGCGTATTGCCTCAACCGCGCATACGTAATCGCGGCGGATCGCGTGCTCACTAGCGGCGGTTCGCAAGACGGTTTCACATGCGTGTTTTTCCCGGGCAAGAACACCACCACTACGGGCTGGATTGAGACCAGACGGCTCAGGCCTGAACCGGTAAACCCTAGCCCGCCGTCTTCGGAATGGGTGGGCGCCTGGAACAGCGAAGGCGTCATGCGGATCGAGGTCAGCCGCGACCAAGGTGGTCTGCGGGCTGCAGGCCTGGCTGACTGGGACAGCAGCGACGGGTTTGACGATCGAGGAACAGTGGCCCTTCCCGGCCGAAACCATCATGCTGAATTTTCCGGGCCATTGAATATGATCGGTGATCAAGCTCGGCTCAACGACGGAGCGTGCGCTGTTGAACTTACCCTGCTGGGCGATTTTCTGATCGTTGAGGACGACAACTCGTGTGGTGACGGCAACACGTCCTTTAGAGGCATTTACCGCCGTATGCCGTAGGTCCTCGCTGGCGGACCTCCGCAAGCGGACGCTCCCAACTTCGCCTTTGGGGCGAACTCGGACGTCTGATCGCCGCCCCTTGCCTACGCTACCCCGTCACCTGAACCGGCAGGGTCACGTCGCAGATCGAGAAGTCGGCGCCGCGCGCGGCCCGGGCCTCGCCGATGATGCTCATGAACCGCTCGGACGTCGGCGACAGCACCTGCACCACCGGGCGCTCGGCCTCGGGGATGTCGCTGGCCACGCGCACGCGGGTCATCCGGTCCGGCTGGGCGGCGGCCATCATGCCGTTCTCGCCGTCGCCGACCTGCAGCGCCCGGACCACGTCCAGCCCCGCCACCGTCACGCCCCAGATGCTGTAGCGCTTGTCCAGCGCCGGATAGGCCTGACGCATGATGAAGAACTGGCTGTTGGCGGTGTCATTGCCCTCGTCGCGGGCCATGCCGGCCACGCCCGGGCAGTAGAGGCCCCAGCCGTGCACCTTGCCGTCGCCGGTCTGGGCGAAGGCGACGTCGGGCTGGGTCTGGATCGGCAGCGAGCCCAGGAAGCCCACGCGCGCGCCCTGCGGCTCGGCCACCGGGACGAACGGCATCGACGGGTCGCGGCGGAAGGTGAACTCGGCCTTCAGGTCCGGCCAGGCGCTCTGCCCGTCGCCGGTGCCCAACGGATCGCCGGTCTGGGCCATGAACCAGTCGATGACCCGGTGCCAGGTCAGATTGTCGAAGAAGCCGTTGCGGGCCAGCAGGCGCATCCGCTCCACATGCAGCGGCGCGATCTGCGGCGTCAGCTCGACGATGATCCGCCCCTTGGTGGTGTCGATCACCAGCAGGTTCTCGGGCGGCACCATGCGCCAGTCGGTCGAGGCGATGGTGGTCTGCGGCGTCGGCGGCGGCGGCGGCGGGGGCGGGCCGCCGACCTCCTGCGCCGTCACCGGGCCGGTCATCAGGGCCGCCGCGGCGGCCAGGGCGAACGTCAGTCTCATCATCCCCTCCCCGTTTACGGCGTCAGCCGCCGGTGACCTCGGCCGTCGGCTGGATTTCGCAGACATTGAACCGGGCCCCCAGACGGGTCCGGGTCGCGGTCAGCAGGTCCGTGAAGGCGGGGCTGCTCGTGACCATCACCCGCGCCGCCGGGCGCTCGCCTTCCGGCAGGGCCGAGGCGGTGCGCACGCGCGTCATCACGTCCGGATTGACCACCCGGCCACCCTGGGCCCGGTCGCCGGCCTTCAGCGCCTTGACCGCGTCCAGTCCCGACAGCACGCGCCCGAACGGGGTGTAGACGCCGTTGAGCGATTCATTAGCCGCCGTCATCACATAGAACTGGCTGTTGGCGCTGTTCGGGTCGTTCGCCCGCGCCATGCCCAGCACGCCCGGGCAGAACAGGGCGATGGCGTCGACCTTGAAGTCCGCCGTGACCATCATCTGCGCGTCCGGCTGGGTCTCCACGGCCATCGAGCCGATCACGCCCAGCTGGCTGGCGCCGGTGGCGCCCGGGCCGGTGCTGACGAAGGCGTCGGCGCGGCCGCGGCGGAAGCTGAACTCACCCTGCAGGTCCGGCAGGTCGCTGCCGCCCTCGCCGGTGCCCTGCGGATCGCCGCCCTGGGCCATGAAGCCCTCGATCACCCGGTGCCAGGTCAGGCCGTCATAGAAGCCGCGGTTGGCCAGGGTGCGCACGCGCTCCACCGACTGCGGGGCCAGACGCGGGTCCAGCTCGGCCACGATCCGCCCCTTGGGCGTGTCGATGACCAGAAGGTTCTCCGGGGCGATGGTCCGCCATTGGGTCGCCGCCGCGGCGGGGGCCGTCTGCGACAGGGCCGCCGGCGCGACGCCGGTCAGGAGGGCGGCGGCCACGGCGGCCGCGATGGTGGTCTTGAAGCGCATTCTATCCCTTGACCCTGGCCAGCACCGCGGCCGCGACGGCCGGGCTGACGAAGCTTCCGATGTTCCCGTCCAGACGGGCGATTTCCTTGACCAGCCGCGAGGCGATCGCCTGATGGCGCGGATCGGCCATCAGGAAGACGGTCTCGATGTCCGCATTGAGGCGCTGGTTCATCGCCGTCATCTGGAACTCATACTCGAAGTCGGCGACGGCGCGCAGGCCCCGCACGATCACCCCGGCCTTCAGTTCCTCGGCGAAATGCATCAGCAGGCTGGAGAACGGCCGCACCTCGACCCTGTCGCCGAACTTTTCGACCTCGGCCCGCACCATCTCGACGCGCTCGGCGGTCGTGAACAGCGGGCCCTTCTCATCGTTCTGGGCCACGCCGATGACCAGCCGGTCGACCAGCTTCACGGCCCGGCCGATGATGTCCATGTGTCCGTTGGTGATCGGATCGAAGGTGCCCGGATACAGGCCAATGCGCATCGAAGTCCTCCCCGACTTTTCATCGGTTTAGCAGGTGCGAAACGAGCGGCCTAGATCGCCTGCGGCGCGTTCGTCGCCCAGGCCGCCTGCAGCCGGTCGATCAGCCCCGGATCGATGTCCAGCGACCGGCCGTCGATGTTTCCTACCGGACAGGCCGGGGTCGCGCTGTTGCAGATGAAAGCCTGCCGGAACCCCGCCAGCGCAGCCCGGTCGATGACCCGCGTCTCGCTGTCCAGCCCGACCAGATCCAGCCCGTTCTCCAGCAGCCTCTGCCCCACGCCGCGCAGCATCGGCGCGCGCGGCCAGATGACGCGGCCGGCCTCGACGAAGCCGATGTTCCAGATCGTGCCTTCCGACACGACCCCGTCCGGCCCGACGAACAGGGCGTCGTCGAACTCCGCAGCCTTCGCCGCCCGCCGAGCCCGCGTCAGGCCGAAGGTGGCGTTGTGCTTCAGCTCCGGCGCCTCGCGCGCATAGTCCTGCGTCTGCAGCCGCAGCGGATCGCACAGCGGATTCGCCGGCGCCGAGACCACGGTCAGCACGCTCGGCTCGCCCATCGCGTCCGGCGTCCGGTGGGTGATGGTCTCCAGAAACAACTGCACCCGCAGGCTGTGCCGCCCCTCCAGCCCGGCCAGCGCCGTTCGCATCCGCTCGCGCAGCCGCGCCTCGGGCACGGCCCGGCCGAACAGGGCCAGCGCCTCCTGCTGCAGCCGGTCCAGATGCAGGTCCAGCCCCCGCACCGCCCCGTCCTCGACCTGCATCGAGGTGAAGGCGCCGTAGTTCGACAGGATCACCGGCGCCAGCGCCTCAGCGGTCGCCGGCTCGCCGTCGATGTGCAGGATCGGGGTCAAGAGTCAGACCACCGCGCGTCCGGCTCGACCGGGCTGTCGGCCTCCGGCTTCCGCTTCGGCGGCTTCGGCCGCCACTTGCCCAGCGCCCAGAAGAAGATGGCGGGCAAAGGCAGCGCCACGGAGATCAGCCACGGATCGGCCGCCCCGGGCCCCTTCATGAACCCGGCGCCCAGCAGGGCGATATAGATCGGCTGCGCGGCCAGGGCGCCGGTCGTCCAGTTGATCATGACCTTTCCGAACCCGAACAGGCTGCCGATCATCCACAGCCAGCGGCGACGGAAACCGGCCACGATCGCCGTGACCAGACAGACGAGGAACGACAGCGCCGCCCCGCCCAGCACCGCATAGTGGGCCGGCGTCCTGCCGCTCAGGCTGAACCGGCTCGCCTCGGTCGCCGCCGCCTCCTGCTGCGCCATCGCCGCCGTCACCGGGGTCGCATACAGGCCGTCGACCAGCCAGCGCCCCGTCTCGTCCCGGGCCATCAGCACGTCGAACTGCACCCTCCCCTCGGGGTGGGTATACAGCCGCACGATCCGGTAAGCGGCGTGACCGTTCGTCGTCTGGCTGGCCCACTGGACCGTCTCCACCGCCGTCGGCTCGCTGGCGTGCACGAAGGCCTGCAGCTGCTCCATCGGACCGGTCAGGTCCTGCCTGGCCAGCGCCGGCGTCGCCGTGGCCTTCAGCCCCGTGACGTCCTTGCGGCGCACCTGTTCATAGGTGCGGTCGGCCTGCGCCTCACGCTGGGGATCGACCTTCGGCAGGGTGCATCCGGCCAGCACAAGGGCCAGCAGGATCATCAGAACGCGCGCCATCGGTCACCTCCCCCGGGAAACGGAGGCCAGCATGCAACGGGGCCGAAGCCCCGCGCAATCAGCTTTCGCCGCCCTCGACCGCGCCGCCGTCCTCGCCGGAGGCGTCCGTCTCGTCGCCGCCGCCGCTGTCGGGCAGGCGCTCGACCGAGACCACCTTCTCGTCCTTGCCGGTCTTGAAGATGGTGACGCCCTGGCTGGAGCGGCTGACGATGCGGACCTGATCCATCGGGGTGCGGATCATCTGCCCGCCCGAGGTGACCATCAGCAGGTCGTCCGATTCCTCGACCGGGAAGGCCGCGGCCAGACGCGTGCCCGCGCGACCGCCCAGGCCGTGCGCCGTCAGCCCCTGCCCGCCGCGACCCGTGCGGCGATACTCATAGGCCGACGAGCGCTTGCCGAAGCCCGTCTCAGTCACCGTCAGGATGAACTGCTCGGCGGCGCCCAGCTCGGCGATCCGCTCGACCGACAGGACGGCGTCAGCGACGTCATCCTCGGCCTCGGCCGGGGCCGCGTCCTCTTCCGCATCCGCGCCCGCCAGCGCCTTGCGCATGGCGTTGGCGTGCTTGACGTAGGCGGCGCGCTCTTCCGGCGTGGCGTCCACGCGGCCCAGCACGGCCATCGAGATGACCTCGTC
>NZ_DASWWG010000031.1:0-17117 GCF_036400995.1 Brevundimonas sp. | reverse complement strand
CGGCGCGGCGGGCGGAGTCGGGCGCGGGGCCGAACCCTGCTGGTCCTGCGCCAGACCGACCAGTTGGCCGATGCCGGCGATGGTGCCGACCAGGGCGCCCATCTCGGACGGCACGATGACCGTCTTCTGCTGCGGGCTGCGCGCCAGCTCGGCGAAGGCCTCGACGTACTTCTGGGCGACGAAGTAGTTGATCGCGTTCACGTCGCCGCGGGCGATGGCCTCGGACACCATGGCGGTGGCGCGGGCCTCGGCCTCGGCTTCGCGTTCGCGGGCCTCGGCGTCGCGGAAGGCGGCCTCACGGCGGCCTTCGGCCTCCAGAATGGCCGACTGCTTGGCGCCCTCGGCGCGGGCGATGGCGGCTTGTTTCTCACCGTCCGCCTCGGTGATGACGGCGCGACGCTCGCGCTCGGCCTTCATCTGGCGGGCCATGGCGTTGGTGATGTCGGCCGGGGGCGACAGGTCCTTGATCTCGATGCGGTTGGCCTTCACGCCCCACGGTTCAGTGGCGGCGTCGATGACCTGCAGCAGGCGGGTGTTGATCGAGTCGCGCTGCGACAGCACCTCGTCCAGCTCCATCGAGCCGACGACGGTCCGCAGGTTGGTCATGCAGAGCTGGGCGATGGCATAGGGCAGATCGTCCACGCGATAGGCGGCGCGGGCGGCGTCCATGACCTGGATGAAGACGATGCCGTCGACCTTCACCATGGCGTTGTCCTTGGTGATGACTTCCTGGGTCGGGACGTCCAGCACCTGCTCCATCATGTTCATGCGGCGGCCGACGCGCTCGACGAACGGCGTCAGGATGCTGATGCCCGGGGACAGGGTGCGGGTGTATTTGCCGAAGCGTTCCACAGTGAATTCACGCCCTTGCGGCACGATCTTCACCACGCTGAACAACAGGACGAAGGCCAGCACGACCAGCGCCACGAAGAAGAGAATAGAAAAGTCCATCAAAGCCTCCCAATTCCCGTCAGGGTATCAGGCCGGGGGGCGCGCGCCACCGAAACCGGACCGGCGGTTGATGACAACCCCGTAATCTTCACCGTTCAGGGGCGTTTGGCGGCGGCCAGTGCGATGATCCGCCGCGTCTCGGACCAGTCGATCAGGGCCTCGACCTGATCCAGCGGCACGAAGCGGGCCTCCAGCGCGTCGTCGCCTGCCACGGGCTCGCCGGACAGCCATTCGGCGGCGTAGTCGATCAGGACATAGTGCCGGTTCGCCTCCGGGAAGACGCCGTCCACGACATCCAGCAGACCGGTGATGCGGGCGGTGACGCCGGTCTCCTCCATCAGTTCGCGCAAGGCGGCGTCGACCGCGCGTTCGCCCGGCTCGATCCGCCCGCCCGGCAGGCTCCACTCGCCCATGCGCGGCGGCTTGCCGCGACGGATCAGCAATACCTCATCGCCGCGGAGGCAGACGACGCCGACGGCGGGAACGGGGAGGGCGGGCGAACCGGACATGGAAAGACCGTAGCTTGGCTCTTTCGCTCCGCCCACGACTTTGAGAGAACAGGCCATGACCTCCCCGTCGCCTGAAGCTCTCGCCGCCCTCAAGGCCGCCGCCGGTACTGGCGGTTGGACCGATGATCCGTCCGATATCGCGCCGTGGCTGACGGAGTGGCGGAACCGGTGGAAGGGGAACACGCCCCTGATGCTGACGCCGCGCTCGACCGAGGAGGTGGCGAAGCTGGTGACCATCTGCGCGCAGCACCGGGTGGCCATCGTCCCGCAGGGCGGGGACACCGGTCTGGTCGGCGGGCAGATCCCGTTCGGAGAGGTGCTGCTGTCGACGCGCAAGCTGCGGGCGGTGCGCGATGTGACGCCGCTGGATGACGCCATGACGGTCGAGGCGGGGGTGACGTTGCTGGAGGCGCAGCAGGCGGCGGAGGCGGCCGGACGGCGTTTCCCGCTGAGCCTCGCGGCCGAGGGGACGGCGACCATCGGCGGGGTCATCTCGACCAATGCGGGCGGCACCCAGGTGGTGCGCTACGGCATGATGCGCGACCTGGTGCTGGGTCTCGAGGCGGTGATGCCGAACGGGGAGATCTTCCACGGGCTGAAGCGGCTGCGGAAGGACAACACCGGCTATGACCTGAAGCAGCTGCTGATCGGCGCCGAGGGGACGCTGGGGGTGGTGACGGCGGCGACGCTGAAGCTGTTCCCGATCATGCGCTCGCGGGCGACGGCCATGGTGGGGCTGGAAACGGCGCATGCCGCCATCGAGCTGCTGGCGCGGGCCAAGGAAGAGACGGGCGGGGGCGTCGAGGCCTTCGAGCTGATGAAGCGGATCGGCATGGAATTCGCCCTGAAGCACATCCCGGACACGCGCGAGCCTCTGGAGAGCACGCCGCCCTGGTATGTGCTGATCGAGCTGGTGTCGGGCGAGCCGGGGGCGGCGGACGCGGCGCTGGAACGGCTGCTGGGCGACGCCTTCGAGGCCGGGCTGATCATCGACGCCGCCATCGCCCAGAACGACGCCCAGCGCGCGGCCTTCTGGAAGGTGCGCGAGGAGCAGTCGGCGGCCCAGAAGCCCGAGGGCGGCGGCTGGAAGCATGACGTCTCCGTGCCCGTGTCGCGCATCGCCGACTTCCTGGACGAGGCTTCGGCGGCGGTGGAGAAGTTCGAGCCGGGCGCGCGGATCAGCGCCTTCGGCCACGTCGGCGACGGCAACATGCATTACGACATCCTGTGTCCGCCGGGCGTGGATCACGCCGCCTTCATCGGGCGGTGGATGGAGGGCTCGGAGGTCGTGCACGACGTGGTGGCCCGCTACAACGGCTCCATCTCGGCCGAGCACGGGCTGGGGCGGCTGAAGACCGAGGAGGCGCGGCGCTACAAGAGCCCGCTGGAGGTCGCGACCATGCAGGCGGTGAGGGCGGCGATCGACCCGCTGCGGATCATGAATCCGGCGGTGCTGTTCTAGGGCATGTTCGTGTTCCGGCTCGTTGCGATGCGCCGCCCGGGATGACAAGAGCCAGGCCGGAAAGTTTCGCATGACGCCGGTTCGATCATCCTTGTGGATACAGAACAAAAGTGGAACATTTAACCTTGTGACTCACGGACCGATCCGGCTAGCGTCGGGGACCGGGAGGAATCATGGCCGAATCTCAAATGGATGCGTCGCGCGGGCGGATGATCGTGCGTTGTCTGTCGCCGGGCTGCGTGCATGTGGCCCTGCTGGACGCCCGCACCCTGTTCGGCTCGACCCGCGACTGGCCCGCGGCCGGGACCTCGCAACGGTTCCGCTGCGTCTGCGGCGGGCGGGAGAGCAAGGTCAGCTACGCCGCGGGCGGCACGCCGGTCGAGGCCGAGCCGACCCCGGACGCCATCCACCTCTGGGCCTGATCGGGCGGGCCAGCCCGCGTTCCGCTTGCCCCTGCGTCACGCCCGGCCTATCGCTGCGGCCTTGATTCACGGCTTCGGAGCCCCCTCATGACCCTCGCTCTCCTGTTCCCCGGCCAAGGCAGCCAGTCGGTCGGCATGGGCGCGGCGCTGGCCGACGCCTTCGCCTCGGCCCGTGACGTCTTCGCCGAGGTGGACGAGGCGCTGGGCCAGAAGCTGTCCGTGCTGATGCGCGAAGGGCCCGAGGACCAGCTGACCCTGACCGAGAACGCCCAGCCGGCCCTGATGGCCGTCTCGGCCGCCGCCGCCCGCGTGCTGAAGGTCGAGTTCGGCGTCGGCGTGGACCGCGCCGCCTTCGTGGCCGGTCACTCGCTGGGCGAATATTCGGCCCTGTGCGCCGCCGGTTCGATCTCGCTGGCCGACACCGCCCGCCTGCTGAAGTTGCGCGGTCAGGCGATGCAGCGCGCCGTGCCGGTGGGCAAGGGCGCCATGGCCTCGCTGATCGGTCCGAAGACCGACCTGGCGCTGGCGGAAGAGGCCGCCAAGGCCGGTTCGGAAGTCGGCGTCTGCGTGGTCGCCAATGACAACAACGCCGGCAACATCGTCATCTCGGGCGAGAAGGCGGCCGTGGACCGCGCCATTGAGAAGGCCAAGGAGCTGGGCGCGCGGGCGATCCCGCTGAACGTCTCGGCGCCCTTCCACTGTCCGCTGATGCAGCCGGCCGCCGACGAGATGGCCGCCGCCCTGGCGAGCGCGACGATCGTCGCCCCCGTCGTGCCGGTGGTCGCCAACGTCCTGGCCCGCCCGGAGAGCGATCCGGAAGTCATCCGCCGCCTGCTGGTCGAACAGGTCACCGATCGCGTCCGCTGGCGCGAGTCGATGGAGTGGATGGCGGGCGAGGGCGGCGTGACCCGCTTCGCCGAGATCGGCTCGGGCAAGGTCCTGACCGGCATGGCCAAGCGCATCGCGCCGGACGCCGAAAGCCTGTCGCTGAACACGCCGGAAGAACTGGAAGCGTTCGCCAAGTCGCTGTGACGAAGGCGCGGGCGCTCTTCTGGCTGACGGTCGCGGGCTGGGTCGCTCTGGCGATCCTGCCCGTGGTCTATGCCGGGGTGACGCTGATTCTGTCGGCCCCCGGGCTGGTGCACGGCCTCAATCTGTTGAGCGCGCTCACGGCGCTGGCGATGCTGGCCGCCGTCGGCGCCGGGGGTTACCGCTACTGGCGCGGCGACGCGCGCGAGGCGTGGATCCTGCTCGGCCTGTCGTGGGCGCCGCTGATGCTGACCCTGCTGTGGGGCGTGTTCGGGGCCTAGCCGGCCCGCGTGATCCCCAGATCGGCGTCGAGCGCCGGGCGCAGCTCCGACAGGATGTCGACCGCGCGATAGGGCATGGCCTGGATCATCATCGTGGCGGCGAAGCGCTGTTCCGGGTCGATCCAGCCCTGCGTGCCCGCCGCGCCGCTCCAGCCGAACTCGCCCTGACGACGGTGGCCCGGGCGGGCGACCCAGCCGCCGAAGCCGTAGCCGCCGCCTTCCGCCGTCAGGTCGGCGGGCAGGATGTCGGAGCGGATCAGGCGGGCAGTCTCGGGCTTCATCACCCGGACGCGTCCCGCGCGGCCGTCGTTGAGCAGCATGGACAGGAAATCGAGGTAGTCGCGGGTCGAGGAGATCAGCCCGCCGCCGCCGGAATACAGGGTCACGGCCTGCGAATAGGCCTCCGCGGACAGGCCGGGCGGGACGGTCGGCGGGTTGGTCCCGCTGCGGCCGAAGGCATAGACCTGCATCAGCCGGGCGGCGTCGCCGTCGCGCAGGCGGAAGACGGTGTCGCCCATGCCGACCGGATTGAAGATCCGGCGTTGCAGGAAGTCCGGGAAGGCCATGCCCGACACGCGCTGGATCACAAGGCCCAGCACATCCAGCGAGACGCTGTAGCTGTAGGTCGTCCCCGGCTCGGCGATCAGGGGGATATCGGCCAGTTTGGCGACCATCTCGTCCAGGTCGCGCACCTGCGGTGCGTCGCCGCGCGGCTCGGCCGGGGTAATCCCGGCCTCGCGATAGGCCCGGGGGATGGGGCCGTTCCCCATGATGGAATAGCTGAAGCCGGCCGTGTGGGTCAGCAGGTGGCGGACCAGCATCGGATTGCGCGCGGGACGGGCGGCGAGGCTCTCTGACGGGTTGGTCGCGACCTTGATGTCGGCGAACTCGGGGATGATATCGGCGACCGGCGTGTCGAGCGTCAGCCTGCCGTCCTCGATCAGCAGGGCGGCGGCCGTCCCCGTGATCGGCTTGGTCATGGAGAAGATGCGGAACAGGCTGTCCGGCGTGACCCGGTCGTAGATGTTGAAGTCCAGGGTGCCCGCCTGCAGGAAGATGTCCTGCCCCTCCGGCGTGCGCACGCCGACGGAGACGCCCGGCAGCTTCCGCTCGATGACGAAGCGGTTCAGCACCGTCTGGGTGCGCGGCAGGCGGTCCAGACCGCGAATCGCCGGAGCGTCCGATCCGCCGCCGAAGGGCAGGGAAACGGTCCCGCAGCCGCTCAATCCTAGGGCGCCCGCGCCGAGAAGCAGGCTGCGGCGGCTGGCGATGAGGCGGTTTCCGTCCATCGGGCGTTCCTTCTGGAGATATGACGCGGGCTCGGTTAGACCCCTCCCACGAAATGGCGGAGCTATCAAAATGTTCAACCTGACTGGCAAGACGGCGCTCGTGACCGGCGCGACCGGCGGCATCGGCGGCGCGGTGGCCCGCGCCCTGCACGCACAAGGCGCGACGGTGGTGCTGTCCGGCACCCGCGAGGCGGTGCTTCAGGACCTGGCGAAGGAACTGGGCGAGCGGGCGTTCGCCGCCGCCGCCAACCTGTCGGACGCGGAATCGGTCGACGGCCTGATCGGTCGCGCCGAAGAGGCCGCCGGCGCCCCGCTGGACATCCTGGTCGCCAACGCCGGCATCACCAGGGACGGCCTGCTGATGCGGATGAAGGACGAGGACTTCGAGCAGGTCATCAAGGTCAACCTCGAGAGCTATTTCCGCCTGTCGCGCGCCGCGATGAAGGGGATGATGAAGCGCCGCTCGGGCCGCATCATCGGCGTGACCTCGGTGGTCGGCGTCACCGGCAACCCCGGCCAGACCAACTACGCGGCGTCGAAGGCCGGCATGATCGGCTTCTCGAAGTCGCTGGCCCAGGAAGTCGGCTCGCGCGGCATCACCGTGAACTGCATCGCGCCGGGCTTCATCGCCTCGCCGATGACCGACGTGCTGAACGACGCCCAGCGCGAAACCATCCTGCGCAACATCCCGGCGGGCCGTCTGGGCACCGGCGACGAGATCGCCGCGGCGGCGGTGTATCTGTCGTCGGACGAGGCGGCTTACGTGACGGGCCAGACCCTGCACGTGAACGGCGGCATGGCGATGATCTGACGGGCCGGGCGGGTAGGCTGACGCCGGCGCCGCCCCCTCCGTCTCGCTGCGTTTTCGCAGCGCGCCACCTCCCCACTGCGTGGAGAGGTGAACTGAGCCTCACCTCTCCACCGAAGGTGGGGAGGGGGACCGCCCGGGCGGCTTAGCCCGGGTGGTGGAGGGGGCGGCGCCGATGTCGGCGATCCGTTCGCGAACCACGCGAGCGATGAAGCCGAGTACGCCGTCCAGCTCATCCCGAACATCGTGCGCTGCGATCCGCATCACACGAATGCCCTGCGCGGCCAGCCAGCGGGTTCGCCGGCGGTCGCGGGCGATCTGATCCGGATGTTCATGACCGCGTCCGTCCACCTCGATCGCCAGTCGCGCGGCGGCGCAATAGAAGTCGAGGATGTAGGGGCCGCACGGATGCTGGCGGCGGAATTTGAAGCCCTGCAAGCGATGAGCGCGGACGCGTGTCCAGAGTCGCGCTTCGGGCGGCGTCATGGGGCGTCTCAGGCGTTTGGCGAACGCGTATGTGGCGAGTTCATCCATGCTCGGAAAAGTTGCATGGATTTGGGCGGTGCGCAACTGGCTAAGGCCTGCGCCGCCCTCTCCTGATCGTCGCTGGCGCGCCGATCTGTCCTCTCCATCGCCTTGGCGGGCGATGGAGAGGTGAGCTTAGGCTCGATCTCTAGCGGAGGCTGGCCGCGAAGCGCTGGATTCGCGCGCAGGCATCTTCCAGCACCGACTCCGACGTCGCGTAGCTGATGCGGAAGTAGGGCGAGAGGCCGAAGGCCTCGCCCTGCACGACCGCGACGCCCTCGGCGTTCAGCAGTTCGGCGGCGAAGGTTCCGTCGCTGTCGATGACCACGCCGCCCTCCGTCGTCTTGCCGATCAGGCCGGCGATGGACGGATAGACATAGAAGGCGCCTTCCGGGGTGGCGCAGGTGACGCCCGCCGTCTGGTTCAGCATCGAGACCACCAGGTCGCGGCGCTTCTCGAAGGCCGCCTTGCGCTCGGGGATGAAGTCCTGCGGGCCGTTCAGGGCCTCGACCGCAGCCCACTGGCTGATGCTGGTGGGGTTGGAGGTGGTCTGGCTGGCCACCTTGCGCATCAGGTCGATCAGCGGCTTGGGGCCGCCCGCATACCCGATGCGCCAGCCGGTCATGGCGTAGGCCTTGCTGACGCCGTTCACGGTCAGGGTGCGGTCATAGAGGTCCGGGGCGACCTGGGCGATGGTGGTGTATTCGAAGTCGCCGTAGACGAGGTGCTCGTACATGTCGTCGGTCAGCACCCAGACCTGCGGGTGACGACGCAGTACGGCCGCGATCTCTTCCAGCTCGGCGCGGGTGTAGGCGGCGCCGGTCGGGTTCGACGGGCTGTTGAGGATCAGCCACTTGGTCTTGGGCGTGATGGCGGCTTCCAGCACCTCCGGACGCAGCTTGAAGCCGTCCTTCTCCTCGCCGACCACGGTGACCGGCTCGCCGCCGGCCAGCAGGACCATGTCCGGGTAGGACACCCAGTAGGGGGCGGGGACGATGACCTCGTCGCCTGGGTTCAGGGTGGCGACCAGGGCGTTGAAGATGACCGGCTTGCCGCCCGGGGCGACGTGAATCTGGGCCGTCGAATAGTCGAGGCCGTTCTCGCGCTTGAACTTGGCCGAGATGGCGGCCTTCAGCTGCGGCATGCCGTCGGCGTCGGTGTACTTCGTCTCGCCGCGCGTGATGGCGTCGATGGCGGCCTGCTTGATGTTCTCGGGCGTGTCGAAGTCGGGCTCGCCGGCGCCCAGGCCGATCACGTCGCGACCCTCGGCTTTCAGCTGTCGGGCCTGGGCGGTCACCGCGAGGGTGGCCGACGGCTTGACGCGGGCAAGGGCGGAGGACTGCAGGCTGGACATGGCGACTCCCGTGGAACGGCGGCCCTCATTACGCAGTTGCGAAGGGTGGATCAAATGACGAGACGCTACGGTTCCTTGCTTTCAACGAGGACGGTTCCCAGCCGCACCGCCTCCGCCTAGAAACGGATCAACAAATCAGGCTTCGGGGAGGAAGCGATGGGGTGGCGGAACGCGGTCCGGTTCGGACGGGCGGTGGCGGCGGCCGTGGCGCTGTTGGCGGCGGCGCAGCCGGCGATGGCGGCGGACGCGGGAGACGCGCGGACCCTGCCGCAGACCGTCAACACCTTCATCGGCACGCGGGACGAGGGGAACACCTTCCCCGGCGCCTCGGCGCCGTTCGGCCTGATCCAGGTCAGCCCCATCGGCTCTCACTATGCGGGCTACCGTTATGACGACGAGACCATCCGGGGCTTCGGGCGGTCCTTCATCTCCGGCGCGGGCTGCTGGGAACAGGGCGGGCAGGTGTCGGTGCTGCCGGTCATCGGCTCCATCGCCCCGGGCGGCGACTTCGACACGACCAAGGCCGCCAGCTTCGATCACAAGGCCTATGCCGCGCGCTACACCCACGAGGGCGAGGTGGGGCAGGCGGGCTACTATCGCGTTCGGCTGACCGACTACGGCGGCATCGACGTGGAGGCCACGGCCCTGACCCGGGCGGCGGCCGAGCGCTACACCTTCGCGTCGGGGCAGGCGCAGGGTCACGTCCTGATCAACGTCAGCCAGGCCAATGACCGCCATCGGGTCATCGGCAGCCAGATCCGCGTCGTCGGCGACCGCGCGGTCGAGGGCAAGGTGACGACGATGAGCTTCTGCGGCGGTCACCAGTACTCGACCTGGTTCCGCATCGAGTTCGACCGGCCCTTCACCGGCTTTGGCGTCTGGGGACAGGCGGGCGGGACTCCCGGCGCGCGCTTCAGCATGGAGAGCGAGCACGATCCCCGAAACGGCGCCTGGGTGACCTTCGATCTGGCCGGCGGCCAGGCGGTGACGGCGGTCAGCGCCATCTCGCACGTCGATCAGGCGGGCGCGCAAGGCAATCTGGACGCCGAGGGCAAGCGCGACGGTCAACTGTTGAGCTTCGACGCGATGCGCGCGCAGGCGGAGGCTGAATGGGCCCGCGAACTGGGCTCGGTGCGGGTGAAGGGCGGCAGCGCGGATGACCGCGCCGTCTTCTATACGGCCCTGTACCACGCCCTGCTGCAGCCCATGACCGGCAGCGACGCCGACGGGCGCTATCGCGGTTATGACGACGAGATCCATGTCGCCGACGGCTGGACCTATCACGAGTATTTTTCGCTGTGGGACACCTACCGGTCCCAGAACCAGCTGCTGGCCATCCTGAAGCCGGACCGCGCGCGCGACATCGCCCGGTCGGTGCTGGCCATCGACGAGCAGGGCGGCTGGCTGCCGCGTTGGGGCTACGCCAGCTTCGAGACCAATGTGATGACCGGTGATCCGGTCACGCCCTTCCTGGTCGACCTGTGGCGCTTCGGGGCGCTGGAGGGGCGGGAGCAGCAGGCCTGGGCCGCCCTGCGCCGCAACGCGTCCGGCAATCCGCCGCTGAACTCGCGCCATGACGGCCGGGCGGGCAACCCGCACTACCTGTCCGACGGCTATATCCAGTTCGACCGGGCGCATCCGTCCAAGGGGATGGACTCGGACCCGCACCACGCCGGGTCGGCGACGATGGAATACTCCTTGGGCGACTGCGCCCTGTCGATCATGGGCGAGGCGCTGGGTCAGACGACGGAGGCGGCCGTCCTGCGCCGCCGGGGTGGGGCCTGGCGCAATGTCTGGGATGCGGGCGTCCGCGATCCGGAGAGCGACTTCACCGGCTTCCCGCGTCCGCGCATGGAGGACGGCGAGTGGTTCACGCCCCCGGCGGGCGCCTATGACCCGACTTCCCACTACGGCTTCCATGAGG
Source organism: Brevundimonas sp. (assembly GCF_036400995.1). Taxonomy (GTDB): domain Bacteria; phylum Pseudomonadota; class Alphaproteobacteria; order Caulobacterales; family Caulobacteraceae; genus Brevundimonas. The sequence goes on along the minus strand of NZ_DASWWG010000031.1, from coordinate 6,563 downwards.
GCACGGCCTGGCAGTACCAATGGCTGGTCCCGCAGGACGTGGCGGGCCTGACCGAGGCCATGGGGGGCAAGGACCGGACGCTGGCCCGGCTCGATCGCTTCTTCGCATTCGACAGGATCGCCGCCGATCCGATGAGCGCCCGCGCCGAGTGGGTGGCCGGGCCCTACGCCTACTACGGCCAGCACCGGTACAATCCGAACAACGAGCCGACCATGCACACGCCGTGGATCTACACCCTGCTGGGCCGGCCGGACCGGACGGCGGCGGTGGTCCGCGCGGCCCAGACCCTGTTCACCAATGCGCCCAACGGCGTGACCGGCAACGACGATCTGGGGACCATGTCGGCCTGGTATCTGTTCGGGGCGGTCGGCCTTTATCCGGGCATGCCGGGGACAGGGCAGATGCTGGTCGGGACACCGCGCTTCGAACAGGTCGAGATCGATCTGGGCGAGGGCCGCACCCTCCGCATCAACGCGCCCGGCGCGACCGGCGAGCGGGTGCAGTATGTCTCGGGCGCCCGCTGGAACGGTCAGGCCTTCGACCGGGTCTGGCTGGACTGGGATCAGCTGAAGGCCGGCGGCCGTATCAACCTGCGCCTGACGGACCGGGTCGACCGGGCGGACTGGGGGCAGGGCGCGGGCGCAACGCCGCCGGACGTGTGCCGGGCAGGGTGACGGGACACCTTTTCGGCTTGCCGCGTTTCCGATGACCGCCTTTGCTGTCGGAGACGCATGAGCCCGAGCCGGATGATCACGCCTGAAGCCGTGCTGCGGCCCACGCCGCAGGGACTCTGGTGCCCGGACGGTGGGTTCTTCATCGACCCGCCCGGCCCGGTGGATCGCGCCGTCATCACCCATGGGCATGCCGACCACGCCCGCGCCGGGCACGGATCGGTGCTGGCCACGCCCGAGACGCTGGCCATCATGGGCGAGCGCTATGGACAGGACTTCGCCGGGTCGACGCAGGCCCTAGCCTATGGCGAGCGGCTGGCGGTCGGCGGGGTGGAGGTGTCGCTGGCCCCGGCGGGGCATGTGCTGGGCTCGGCGCAAGCGACGGTGCGGCAGGGCGGCCTGACCATCACCGCCTCGGGCGACTACAAGCGGCGGCGCGACCCGACCTGTGCGGCCTTCGAGCCGGTGCCCAGCGACGTCTTCATCACCGAGGCCACCTTCGGCCTGCCGGTCTTCCGCCATCCGCCGGACAGCCACGAGATCGGTCGGCTGCTGCGCTCGGTGGTCCAGTTTCCCGACCGGGCCCATCTGGTCGGGGCCTATGCGCTGGGCAAGGCGCAGCGCGTGATCCGACTGCTGCGCGAGGCGGGCTATGACGAGACCATCTACGTCCACGGCGCGCTGGAGCGGCTGAACCGGCTCTATGAGCATTTCGGCGTCGACCTGGGGCCGCTGGCGCCGGCGACGGGGTCGAAGGCGGATTTCGCCGGGCGGATCGTCGTCGCGCCGCCCTCGGCCATCGCGGATCGCTGGAGCCGACGGTTCCCCGACCCGGTGACGGCTTTCGCCTCGGGCTGGATGAGCGTGCGGGCGCGGGCCCGTCAGCGGGGCGTGGAGCTGCCGCTGGTGCTGTCGGATCACGCCGACTGGGACGAACTGACCGCCACCCTGACCGAGCTGTCGCCGGGGGAGACCTGGATCACCCACGGGCGGGACGACGCCCTGAGACGCTGGGCCGAGCTGAACGGGCTGAAGGCGCGGGCCCTGCATCTGGTGGGCTATGAGGATGAGGACGACGACTGATGCGCGCCTTCGCCGCCCTGCTGGACCGGCTGTCGCTGACGTCGTCCCGGAACGCCAAGCTGAAACTGATCCGGGACCATCTGGCCGAGGCGCCCGACCCGGACCGCGGCTGGGCGCTGGCGGCCCTGACCGGGGCGCTGTCGTTCAATGCGGCCAAGCCGGCGATGATCCGGGCGGCGGTGGAGGCGAGGGTCGATCCGGAGCTGTTCCGCCTGTCCTATGACTATGTCGGCGATCTGGCCGAGACGGCGGCCCTGATCTGGCCCGCCCGACACGGCGCCAACCGCGAGCCCGAGCTGTCCGAGGTGATCGACGCCCTGCGCGAGGCGAAGCGCGGCGCGGTGCAGGGGCTGCTGGAGGGCTGGCTGGATGCGTTGGACGCCGACGGGCGCTGGGCCCTGCTGAAGCTGGTGACCGGCGGCCTGCGCGTCGGGGTGTCGGCGCGGCTGGCCTGGCAGGCGGCGGCGGACTTCGGCGGGGTCGAGGTGGCCGATATCCAGGAGGTCTGGCACGCCCAGAGTCCGCCTTACGCCGATCTGCTGGCCTGGCTGGACGGGAAGGCAGAGCGACCGTCAGCCGAGGCGCACGGGCGGTTCCGGCCGGTCATGCTGGCCCAGCCGATCGACGAGGCCGTGGACTTCGCCCGGCTGGCCCCCGCCGCCTACGCCGCCGAGTGGAAATGGGACGGCATCCGGGTGCAGGCGGTCAGCGAGGGCGGGGTGAAGCGGCTGTACAGCCGGACCGGCGAGGATGTGTCGCCGGCCTTCCCTGACGTGCTGGCCGCGCTGGACTATGAAGGGGTGATCGACGGGGAGTTGCTGGTGCTGCGCGAGGGCAGGGTCGGGGCCTTCGGCGACCTGCAGCAGCGGCTGAACCGCAAGGTGGCCGATCCGAAGCTGATGGCGGCGCATCCGGCGGGCATTCGCGCCTATGACCTGCTGGCGGCCGGCGGCGAGGACTTGCGCGGCCTGCCGTTCGTCGAGCGTCGGGCCCGGCTGGAGCGGTTCGTGGCCACGGCCGGATCGGACCGGCTGGACCTGTCACCGCTGGTCCCGTTCGAGAGCTGGGAGGCGCTGGCGGCGGTCCGGGCCGATCCGCCGGAGGGCGACGCGATGGCCGCCGAGGGGTTGATGCTCAAACGGCTGGACAGCGTCTATGAGGCCGGCCGGCCCAAGGGGCCTTGGTTCAAGTGGAAGCGCGATCCGCACCTGATCGACGCGGTGCTGATGTACGCGCAGCGCGGACACGGGAAGCGATCCAGCTTCTATTCCGACTTCACCTTCGGCGTCTGGACGGAGGGCGCGGACGGGGTTCCCGCGCTGACGCCCGTCGGAAAGGCCTATTTCGGCTTCACCGACGAGGAGCTGAAGCAACTGGACAAGTTCGTGCGCGACAACACCATCGAACGGTTCGGGCCGGTGCGGTCGGTCAAGGCGGGCAGGGACTTCGGCCTTGTTCTGGAGATCGCGTTCGAGGGGCTGCAGCGGTCGAAGCGGCACAAGTCCGGGGTGGCCATGCGCTTCCCCCGCATCAACCGCATCCGCTGGGACAAACCCGCCGCCGAGGCCGACGAATTGCCGACGCTGGAGCGGATGCTGGATCAGGGCGCTTGAACGGGCAGGGGGTGTCCGTGCAAATGACCTGACCTGAGCCGGAACAGACCCTTGCGCCGCATCCTCGATTTCATCCTCAACATGGAGGCCCGCCGCTGGAAGGCGGCGCTGGCGACCGTGCTGCTGCTGGGCGCGACGCTCGGACTGCTGGCGCTTGGCAAGACGCAGCTGGGACTGGCCACCGAGGCCAAGCTGGAGGCCTGGCTGCAGGGCTACGCCGGCAGCCCCTGGGCCTTCGCGGCGACCATCGTGCTGTTCACCCTGTCGGCCTTCATCGGCGCGCCGCAGTTCATCCTGATCGCGGCCTGCGTTGTGGCCTTCGGCCCCAGCCTGGGCTTCGCCTACAGCTGGGTGGCGACGGTGGTGTCGGCCGGGGTGACCTACTGGCTGGGGCGCGGCCCGACCGCGCGGCTGATCGACCGGATGGACAGCCGTACGCTGGACCGGCTCAAGCGGTTCGTCGGGCGCAACGCCTTCTACGCCAGCTTCATGATCCGCAACGTGCCGTCGGCGCCCTTCATCGTGGTCAACATGGCCTTCGGAGCGACGCGGGCGAATTTCTGGACCTATCTGGCCGGGTGCGCGCTGGGCGTGCTGCCCAAGACCGCGCTGGTCGCCTTCTTCGGCGGCGCGGTGGTGTCGGCGGTCAGCGGCGACGGGGTCTGGACCTCGCTGATCCTGGCGGCGGTGGCGGTGGTCTGGCTGGGCTTGATGCTGGCCGTGCGCGAGTTCGTGAAGCGGCGCGAGAAGGCCGCCGGAGCTGCCGTCGACTGACGTTCGCCCACGTCGCGGGCGAGCGAACGCCGGGTGGCGGAACGTCTGGCTGACACTATCGTGAACAGCCTGTCCCCGTTCCGGGACCACGCAACGTTGACGGGGCTTGTAATCGCCCGCGCACACGGGCAAACGGGCCAACGGTCGGTCAGGCGAAGACGATCAGGAGACGGCGCGTATGGGGATGCGCGCGGTCAGGGCGTCGCCGGTACGGATCAAGTCAGACGCACGCCCTCAAGGCCCGAAAGAACGGTATCCCAGGCCCATGTTCTCCCACGTTTTCGGCGCGATCTCGAACGATATCGCCATTGATCTCGGCACCGCCAACACCCTGATCTACATGAAGGGCAAGGGCATCGTCCTGAACGAGCCCTCGGTCGTGGCGCTGCGGAATGTCGGTGGACGGAAGATCGTTCACGCCGTGGGCATCGAGGCCAAGCAGATGCTGGGCCGGACCCCCGGTCACATGGAAGCCATCCGCCCGATGCGCGACGGCGTCATCGCCGACTTCGAAGTCGCCGAAGAGATGATCAAGCACTTCATCCGCAAGGTTCACAACCGCAAGGGCTTCGTGAACCCGAAGGTGATCGTGTGCGTGCCGTCGGGCGCCACCGCCGTCGAGCGCCGCGCCATCAACGACTCCTGCCTGAACGCCTCGGCCCGCCGCGTCGGCCTGATCGACGAGCCGATGGCCGCCGCGATCGGCGCCGGCCTGCCGATTCACGAGCCGACCGGTTCGATGGTCGTCGACATCGGCGGCGGCACCACCGAGGTGGCCGTGCTGTCGCTGTCGGGCATCGTCTATTCGCGCTCGGTGCGCGTCGGCGGCGACAAGATGGACGAGGCGATCATCTCGTACATGCGCCGCAACCATAACCTGCTGATCGGCGAGACCACCGCCGAGCGCATCAAGAAGGACATCGGCACCGCCCGCATCCCGGCCGACGGCGAAGGCCTGTCGATCGATGTGAAGGGCCGCGACCTGATGCAGGGCGTGCCGCGCGAGGTCCGCATCTCGGAGCGCCAGGCCGCCGAAGCCTTGGCCGAGCCGGTCTCGCAGATCGTGGAAGCCGTGAAGGTGGCCCTGGAAGCCACCCCGCCGGAGCTGGCCGCGGACATCGCCGACAAGGGCATCATGCTGACCGGCGGCGGCGCGCTGCTGCGCGGTCTGGACGCTGAAATCCGCGATCACACCGGCCTGCCGGTCTCGGTCGCCGACGATCCGCTGTCGTGCGTGGCCATCGGCTGCGGCCGCGTGCTGGAGCACCCGCGCTGGATGAAGGGCGTGCTGGACTCGGCCCTGTAAGGGCCGGTTCCGGAAAACGCCTCAAATCCCTGTCATGACAGGGATATCACCGGTTCCCATCTGGCCCGGATTTTGCGATAGGCTCGGCGTATCGGCGGGGGCGTCCCACCGATTCTCCTATTCTGAGGAAGGCGCGCCGTGGCGTTTCGCGACGGACCGTTCGAGAACATCAAGGTTCCGCTGGTCTGGACGGCCGCGGTGGCCGCGGCCGCGTGCATCGCCGGCGCCGTCGTCCTGCTGATCACCGACGCCCGGGCCCAGAGCTCGCCGTACCAGCCGGCCCGCGCCGGGGTGGAGACGGTGGCCGGTCCGGTCGGGGGCGTCTTCGCCGCCCCGGTCCGCTGGTTCGGCCACGTCAGCGACTACATCGGCGGCTATTTCTTCGCCGTCTCCGAGAACCGCCGGCTGAAGCAGGAACTGGCTGAACTTCAGCCCTGGCGCGACCAGGCCATCGCCCTGAAGAACGTCAATGCGCGCTACGAGGCCATGCTGGGCATCCGGCCCGAGCCGGACGTGCGCATGGTCACCGCCCGCTCGGTGCTGGACTCCCGCGGCCCCTTCTCGAACGCCCGCCTGCTGGACACCGGCGCGTCGCAGGGCGTGAAGGTCGGCAATCCGGTCATCAACGAGCACGGTCTGGTCGGCCGGATCGTCGGCACTTCGGGCAACGTCAGCCGCATGCTGCTGCTGACCGACGTCGCCAGCCGCACGCCAGTGCTGATCGATCGCACGGACGCCCGCGCCATCCTGACCGGCGACGGTTCGGGCAATCCGCGCCTTGAGTTCGTGCGTGGTGTCGGCTCGGTGCAGCCGGGCGACCGCATCCTGACCTCGGGCGACGGCGGCGGCTTCCCGCGCGGCGTGCCGATCGGCGTCGCCGCCAAGGGGATCGACGGGTCCTGGCGGGTCAAGCTGTTCAGCGACCGCGGGGCGATCGACTACGTCCGCATCATGCTGTTCGAGGACTTCGGCCAGCTGATCGGCGCCAATGACCTGAACGCGCCGCCGTTGGCGGCCCTCGACACCCTGCCGGAAGCGACCGGCGCCCAGGCCTCGGCCATCGCCGACGCCGCCGCCCGCCGGGACGCCGCGGCCCAGGCCCAGGCCGAACGGGTG
>NZ_DASWWG010000030.1:0-12865 GCF_036400995.1 Brevundimonas sp. | reverse complement strand
CCATCGGCTTCTACCAGAAGTCCATGCAGATGATCCGCATGGCCGCCAAGAAGCCCGGCGTCTGAGGCAGGAGATTCAGATGTCTGATCCCGTCAACGGCCGTCCCGTCACTCCGCGCAACAACGCCATGGCCGTCGCCTCCAGCGCCCTGAAGGCGCAGCAGTCGCGGATGCGCATCATCGCCGAGAACATCGCCAACGCGGAATCCACCGCCAACGTCGCAGGCGGCCAGCCCTATCGGCGCCAGACCCCGGTGTTTCAGGCCCGCAACGTCAACGGCGCGACCGGCGTGGTCCTGGCCGAGGTCCGCCCGGACCAGAGCGACTTCCGTATGGAATACGACCCCTCGCACCCGGCGGCCAACGCCGAGGGCTATGTCCAGCGGCCCAACGTCGACACCCTGGTCGAGGCCATGGACATGCGCGAGGCGCAGCGCGCCTACGAGGCCAACCTGAACGTCATCGAGACGGCGCGGAACATGGAGTCCCGCACCCTCGACATCATCAAGAAGTAAGGGCTAGGCCATGAATCCCATGATGGCGGCCAAGGCCTATGCGGCGGTTCAGGGCGGGGCCATGCCCAGCGCCCCGTCGGCGGCCGCGGCGACGCAAGGTCCCGGCTTCTCCGAACTGCTGCAAGGCGTGATGAACTCGACGACGCAGCAGACGCGCGGCGCCGAAGCCCAGATGAGCCAGATGGTCCAGGGCCAGGGCAACCTGATCGACGTCGTCACCGCCGTCTCGTCCGCCGAAGCTTCGTTGGAAACCGTGATGGCGGTCCGCGACCAGGTCATCTCGGCCTATCAGGAAATCATGCGGATGCCGATCTGACGGTGAAAGAGGGCGCGCGGGATCGAACCCCCGCCCTCAGCGGTTCTCTCCGGATCAGGGAGAGACCTCATGCTCAAGAACAAGAATTCCTCGGCCATCGTGGCGGTGAAGGATCTGGATCGCGCCAGGGCCTTCTATTCCGACGTGCTGGGGTTGAACTTGGCCGACACCTCGAACGAGGACATGCTGGGCTATCGCACCGGCAACACCTGGCTGACGGTCTACAAGTCCGACTTCGCCGGGACCAATCAGGCCAACGCCGTCAGCTGGGACGTCGGCGTCGAGCTGGACGATATCGTCGCGGGCCTGAAGGCCAAGGGCGTGACCTTCGAACAGTATGACGCCTTGCCGCACGAGGGCGATATCCACACCTGCGGCGCCCTGCGTCTAGCCTGGTTCAAGGACCCCGACGGCAATATCCTGCATCTGGTCGGCTCGATGGGCTAGCCCTCCAGCGAGACCACCGGGTCCTTGATCTCGGCGCGGGCGTGTCCGCGTTTCTTCAGCCAGGCGCGGATGCGTTTCTGGATCGGATTGTCGACGCCGTAGTGGAGCAGGAAGGCGAAGACGAAGGCCGCGCCGACGCCCATGACCCACAGGCCCCAGCGCGCGGCCTCGCCCAGGCTCAGCTTGTTCGCCGCAGCCTCGGCCAGACCGAACCAGCCGATGCGGACCACTTCGTTGGAGATGAACATGGAGAAGGAGACGACCGCCGCCTGCTCCACCAGCTTCGACGGCCTGGTCACCGGCACGGCGCCCGCCGCCAGGATGATGATCGAGATGAAGGCCAGCGAGATCAGGGCGTGCTTGTCGAAATACTGCGCGATCGCCAGACCGACGGTCGCCAGCAGCAGGGCCCATCCGGCCAGACGGGGATGGATCCAGACGCCCTGCGCGAACCAGGCCAGGCCCATGCCCAGGACGAACAGCGGCAGGGCGCGCCAGATGCCGAGGTTCAGCGGCATCTGATAGACGGGATACTTCAGGATGGCCCAGCTCAGCTCATTGGCCGCCAGATAGCCGATGACCACCAGGCCCAGCGCCAGCCACGGCCCGACCCGCGTCAGGCCGCGCAGCACCCAGGGGAAGGCCAGATAGCAGCCCAGCAGGGCCGAGATCGACCAACTGGGCGCGTTCCAGCCGAGACCGCCATGCACGCCGAACGACTGGACCAGGGCCAGTTGGGCCGGCAGCTGGTCCCAGGCGAACCACTCGGGATGGCTGGGCGGCAGGCCGATCGCCGTGCCCAGCAGCACCATGGCGACCAGCAAGGCCCCCATGATCAGGTGGGCTGGAAACACCCGCAGCGACCGCTTGAGGAAGAAGTCCGTCTTCGACATCCGCCCGCTTCCGACCGATGAGGCGTAGACGCGCATCAGCACATAGCCGCTGTCGATCAGGAAGAAGTTGGTCAGCAGGAAGCCGCCCCGCTCGAACACCGGGTGCACCCCCTCGGCCAGCGGAACCGGCGCCGACATCTGGAAGTGATGCAGGATGATCAGGCTGGCCACGATGAAACGCAGGGCGTCCAACCAACCGCCACGAACGATCGGCGGTGTCTCATTTCGGGTCGAAATCGCTGTCCAGGCCATGGGATGGGCCTCCTTCGCGCGGTTCGCCGCAAGGACCGGGCCGTCTGCTTGCATCGTTAACGGACCGGGCTAGGCTTCCGCCCCGATCCTCCTCCCGCCCGGATTCGTCATGGCCCAATCGATCCTCATCGCCGAAGACGACGCGGACATCCGCGAGCTGTTTTCCCTGATCCTGTCCGGGGCGGGCTATGCGGTGACGACGGTCGCCGACGGCGTCGGCGCGCTGACCCGGCTGGCCTATGCGCCGCCGGAACTGGTGATCCTCGATCTCAACATGCCGCGGGTCGACGGGCTGGAGGTGCTGGCCGCGATCCGGACCGTCGAGACCTGGAAGGACGTGCCCGTGCTGGTGCTCACGGCCTCGGGCGTCGGCGACAATCTGGTCGCGGCGCGTCGGCTGGGCGCGCGGGGCTACCTGCTCAAGCCGATCACCCCGGCGGGGCTGGTCGAGCGGGTCCAGCAGATCCTCACCGACCGCAGCCTCGTCTGGCTGGACGACATCACCCTGTCCCGGGCGGGCTGAACCCTTATTTCCGCGTCAGGCGCAGGAATTCCTCGCGGGTGCGCGGGTCGTCGCGGAAGGCGCCGCTCAGGTGGCTGGTGGTCAGGCTGGCGCCCGGCGCATTGACGCCGCGCAGGGTCATGCAGCTGTGTTCCGCCTCGATAACCACGCCCACGCCCTGCGGACGCAGGACTTCCTCGATGGCCAGGGCGATCTCGGAGGTCATCTTCTCCTGGATCTGCAGGCGGCGGGCGAAGCCGCGCACGACCCGGGCCAGCTTGGAGATACCGACCACGCGGTCGGTCGGCAGATAGCCGACGTGCGCCACGCCGACGACCGGCAGCATGTGGTGCTCGCAGGCGCTGACGAAGCGGATGTCCTTCAGCACGACCATCTGGTTGTAGCCGCCGACCTCCTCGAAGGTCTTCTCCAGATACTGCCGCGGGTCGATCTCATAACCCTCGTAGAGCTCGCGGTAGCTGCGCGCCACGCGCGCCGGCGTCTCCAGCAGGCCTTCACGGTCGGGATTGTCCCCGGCCCATTCGATCAGGGTGCGGACAGCGGCCTCGGCGTCGGCCTGGGTAATGCTCGGCTTGGTCATGGGGCGTTCATTAGGGGGTCGAGGGACGAGGGTCGAGGGGCGAGGCGGCGACGCAGGCCGCCGGGCGTTGATGGAGCCTGCCCTCGACCCTCGTCCCTCGTTCCTCATTAGTCTCCTGTTAACCACGCTCCCGGCATTTCTTGCCGAGTTCGGCCGCGCGTGTTGCGGCCGCTGGAGCGTGGCATGAACGGCGCGGAAGTTCTGGATGTGGGGCGTGACGCCCTGTGGCTGACGATCCAGCTCTGCGCCCCCGTGCTCATCGTCGGGCTCGTGGTCGGCGTGGTGATCGGTCTGGTGCAGGCCCTGACGCAGATCCAGGAGCAGACCCTGATCTACGCGCCCAAGATCATCGCCATCTTCGTTTCGCTCCTGCTGTTCCTGCCGCTGATGGGCGCCCTGCTGGGCGGTTTCATGCGGACCATCGCCGCGCGCATCGCCGGCATGTGATCGGCCGGTGGAGCCGTACGCCACATCCGAACAGGTCTGGCAGGGCGCGCTGATCTTCGCCCGGATCGGCGCGGTGCTGCTGATGCTGCCCGGCGTCGGCGAAAGCTACGTGCCGCCGCGCATCCGTCTGGCCTTCGCCCTGGTGGTGACACTGGCGCTCTGGCCGGTGGTGGCGGGCGGGCTGCCGGCCCTGCCGGCGACCCTGGGCGGCATGACGGGCTGGATCATCCGCGAGGTCATCGTCGGCCTGATGATCGGCGCCCTGCTGCGCGCCTTCCTGACCGCGCTGGCGACGGCGGGCGAGATCGTCTCGCTGCAAACCACCCTCAGTTTCGCCCAGACCGCCAACCCGCTGCAGGCCCAGCCGGGGTCGACCATCTCGGCCTTCCTGATGCTGCTGGGCACGACCCTGATCTTCGCCACCAACACCCACCACCTGTTCATCGCCGGGCTGGTCGGGTCCTACGACCTGATCGCCCCCGCGCGGCCGCTGGTCACCGGCGACTTCGCCACGCTGGCGGTGCGGACGCTGGGTGACAGCTTCGCCCTGGGCGTCCAGTTGTCGGCGCCCCTGCTGGTCTTCGCCCTGATCTTCAACCTCGCCTCGGGACTGGTCGGCCGCGTGATGCCGCAGTTCCAGATCTTCTTCGCCGCCGCCCCGCTCAGCGTGATCCTGGGGTTGTCGGTGTTCGCCCTCAGCCTCGGCGTGCTCGGGACGGTCTTCATCGACCGCTACCGCGCCCTGGCGCAGCTCTTCGCGGGAGGCGCCGGTGGCTGAAGGCGCCGATCCCGAGTCGAAGACAGAAGAAGCCACCCCACGAAAACTAGCCGACGCGCGGGCCAAGGGTGATGTCGCCAAGTCGATGGACGTCGGCGCGGCCGCCTCCCTGCTCGGCGCGACGGCGGTCCTGCTGGGCGCGGGCGGCTATTTCGCCTCGTCGATGGCGGAGCAGTTGCTGCCCTTCATCGCCTCGCCCCACACCATGATGGGCGGCCTCGACGCCGGGGCGGGTGTCGAGATCGGCATGCACGCCCTGTGGGCGATCACCCCCTTCCTCGGGGCCCTGATGCTGGCGACGATCGTCGGCGGGGTCGGCGGCAACCTGGCCCAGTCCGGCCTGATCTTCGCCGGCGACAAGCTGAAGCCGCAATGGAGCCGGCTGAACCCGCTTGAAGGGTTCAAGCGCATCTTCGGCCCGGACGGGCTGGTCCAGTTCCTGAAGACCTTCCTGAAGCTGCTGGCCGTCGGCTTCATCTGCTGGATGGTGATGAAGCCGCACGTGCGCGAGTTCGAGAACCTCGCCGCGATGCCGCCGGCGGCCATTCTGCCGCTGGCCCGCGACATGGCGATCGCCCTGATGGCCTCGGCGCTGATCTTCCTGAGCTTCACCGCCGGGGCCGACTATCTGTGGCAGCGCTTCCGCTTCAACCAGCGCATGCGGATGTCGAAGGAAGAGCTGAAGGAAGACTTCAAGCAGTCGGAAGGCGATCCGCACGTCAAGGCGAAGCTGAAGCAGATCCGCATGCAGCGCAGCCGTCAGCGGATGATGCAGAACGTGCCCACGGCCACGGTCATCGTCACCAACCCGACCCACTATTCGGTCGCCCTGCGCTACGAGCCGGACAAGGGCGACGCCGCGCCGATCTGCGTGGCCAAGGGCGTGGACGCGGTCGCCCTGCGGATCCGGGAGGTCGCGCGCGAGCACAATGTGCCGATCGTCGAGAACGTCCCGCTGGCGCGGGCGCTCTACGCCGCCGTCGATATCGACGAAACCATCCCGCGCGAGCATTTCGAGGCGGCGGCCAAGGTCATCGGCTTCGTCTTCGGTCAACGCCGGAAGCGCTGATCCTTACGGGTCTTAACGAGGCGTTTACCATGCGCCCGGCATTTTCTGCCCAGCGGGTCGATTGAGGGTCCCGTGAGTATCGGGGCGGGGACGCGTGGGCGGCTTCACGGCGGCGTTGCAAAGGTTCGGGATCGGTCGACTGGCCGTGGTGCTTGGCGTCGCCGCCGGCGTCGCGGCGGTGCTGATCGCCGTCATGCTGCGCATCGGCCAGGCGCCGGACGCGCTGCTGTATTCCAACCTCGACCTGCGCGAAGCGTCGGAGGTCACAACGGCGCTGGACAGCGCCGGGATCAAGTACTCCTCGAAGGGCGACGGCTCGACCATCTTCGTCAGCCGCGACCAGGTGGGCGAGGCCCGCATGCTGGTGGCCGGCAAGGGGCTCGTGACCTCGGGCAGCGTCGGCTACGAAATCTTCGACAACCAGTCGGTGCTGGGCCAGACCGAGTTCCAGCAGAACCTGAACGCCAAGCGCGCCCTCGAGGGCGAACTGGCCCGCACCATCCAGAGCATGCGCGGCATCCAGTCGGCGCGGGTCATGATCGCCCTGCCGGAGCGGCAGCTGTTCCAGGCCCAGGCGGCCGAACCGACCGCCTCGGTCGTCGTCGGCGTGACCGGCGGCCAGCTGAGCGGCGCCCAGGTGCAGGCGATCCGCAACGTCGTCGCCTCGTCGGTGCCGAACATGAAGCCGGAGCGGGTCACCCTGACCGACACCTCCAACCGCACCCTGGCGGCCGGGACGGACGGCGAGGGCTTCAGCGCGGCTTCGGCCGAGGAGGCGCGCGGGCAGACCGAGGCCCAGCTGCAGGCCCGCATCAAGGACATCGTCGAGGGCGTCGTCGGCGTCGGCGGCGCGCGCGTGCAGGTCACAGCCGAGATCGACCACGCCCGCTCGACCACCCAGGAACAGCGGTTCGACCCGGACGGCCAGGTCGTCCGCTCGACCTCGACCAACGGCACGGAAAGCACCGACACCACCGGCGTGCCGGACGGCGGCGCGACCGCGACGAACAACATCCCGGGCGGTCAGGCTCCGGGCGCGGCCCAGCAGGGCTCGCGCGACACCCAGAACACCGAGACCACCAACTACGAAATCTCCAACACCACCACGACCACGGTGAAGGAAGCCGGCGAGATCAAGAAGCTGGCCGTGTCGGTCCTGCTGGACGGCAAATGGACGCCGGGCGCCAACGGCGGCGAGCCGACCTACGCCGCCCGCACCGCCGAGGAAATCGCCCAGATCAAGTCGCTGGTCGCCGCCGCCGTCGGCATCGACGAGAGCCGGGGCGACAAGATCGAGGTGCTGAACGTCCGCTTCAACCGCGACGTCGCCGCGGCCGGCGGCGCCGAGGCCGGTTCGTCCATGTTCAACTTCACCAAGGACGACATGATGCGCGGCGTGGAGCTGCTGGTGCTGCTGATCACCGGCGTCCTGCTGATCTTCTTCGTCCTGCGTCCCCTGCTGAAGACCGCCACCGGCGGCGGCGCGACGCCGCAGCTGGCCGGTCCGGGCGGCGTGCCGGTGACCTCGCTGCAGACCAGCATCGTCGGCGGCGCCACGGGCATGGACCTGCCGCAACTGGGGGCGCCTTCGGAGATGGAACAGCGCCTCGACATCGCGCGCATCGAGGGTCAGGTGAAGGCGTCGTCGGTCAAGAAGGTGGCCGAGTTCGTCGAGAAGCACCCGGAGGAGTCGACCTCGATCCTCCGCAGCTGGGTGCATGAAAGCTGATGTCCGGCGCCCGCATGGTCACCAAGAAGCCGACCGTCGACGACGCCAGAAAGCTGACGGGTCCGGAGAAGGCCGCCGTCATCCTGCTGTCGTTGGGTGAGGATCACACCCGCCTGTGGGAAGGTCTGGACGAGGAGGAGATCAAGGAAATCTCCCAGGCCATGGCCGGTCTGGGCACGGTGTCCTCGTCGGTCGTCGAGGAGCTGATGGTCGAGTTCGTCTCGGGCATGAGCGGTTCGGGCGCCGTCATGGGCAGCTACGAACAGACCCAGAAGCTGCTGGCCTCCTTCATGCCGTCGGATCGCGTCGACGCGCTGATGGAGGAAATCCGCGGTCCGGCCGGCCGGACCATGTGGGACAAGCTCGGCAATGTGAACGAGGCCGTGCTCGCCAACTATCTGAAGAACGAATACCCGCAGACGGTCGCGGTGGTCCTGTCCAAGATCAAGCCGGACCACGCCTCGCGCGTGCTGACCAGCCTGCCCGAGGACTTCGCCCTGGAATGCGTGCAGCGCATGCTGCGCATGGAGCCGGTGCAGCGCGACATCCTCGACAAGATCGAGCAGACCCTGCGCACCGAGTTCATGTCGAACCTCGCGCGCACGTCCAAGCGCGACAGCCATGAGCTGATGGCGGACATCTTCAACAGCTTCGACCGCCAGACCGAAGCCCGCTTCATCGGCGCGCTGGAAGAGCGCAACCGCGAGGCCGCCGAGCGCATCCGCGCCCTGATGTTCGTCTTCGAGGACCTGTCGAAGCTCGACCCGGGCGGCGTCCAGACCCTGCTGCGCGCGGTCGAGAAGGACGCGCTGGCCCTGGCCATGAAGGGCGCGTCGGAGTCCCTGCGCGAGATGTTCTTCTCCAACATGTCCGAACGCGCCGCCAAGATCATGCGCGAGGACATGGAATCGATGGGTCCGGTCCGTCTGAAGGACGTCGATCAGGCTCAGATGGCCATGGTCCAGGTCGCCAAGGACCTCGCCGCCAAGGGCGAGATCATGCTGGTCGGCCAGGGCGGCGACGACGAGTTGATTTACTGACATGACCCAGTCCGCCGAAAGAAAACTGTTCTCCTTCGACACCGAGTTCGACGCGGGCGGCGAGGTCGTGCGCCCCTCGGCCTGGCGTCCGACCAAGCACGCGTGGACGCAGGTCGAGGTCGAGGCGCTGGTCGCCCAGTCCGCCCGCGAGGCGCGCGAGACCGCCCTGGCCGAGATCGCCAGCATCCAGGCCATGGCCCTGTCGTCGATCGGCCAGGCGCTGGCGAGCGCCGCTCCGGCCCTGACCCAGATCGCCCAGGCCCACCGCGAGCAGTCGGCCGAACTGGCGATGGCCGCCGCCCGCGTGGTCGCCGCCTCGGCCCTCGACCGCTTCCCGCAGGCCCCGCTGCAGGCGGCGCTGGAGGCGCTGGGGCAGGAGATCGACGCCTCGCCGCGTCTGGTGATCCGCACCGGCGAGCTGAATGACGAGACCCGCGAGCGCCTGCAGCAGATGGCGGCCGACGCCGGCTTCTCGGGCGTGCTGGCCTTCCGCGACGAGCCGGGCCTGCCGCCCGCCGCCTTCCGCCTGGAATGGGCCGACGGGCGCGCGGACTTCGAGCCTGAAGCCGCCTTCGGCCGCATGGTCGAGGCCCTGAATTCCGCCCTGGCCGCCGAGGCCGGGCACGCTGAAACCCTGAACGACGGGAGGTTCTGATGGCCACCGACACCATGGCCCTGGAGGAGTTTTCCTCCGAGACCGGCTTCTCCGCCCACGAAGAGGTCACCGAGAAGTCGGCGCACGACCTCGCGCCGGTGTTCGACGTGCCGGTCAACATCTCGGCCGTTCTGGGCAAGGCCCACATGTCCGTCGCCCAGCTTCTGAAGCTGAACCGCGGCAGCGTGCTGGAGCTGGACCGCAAGGTCGGCGAGGCGATCGACATCTTCGTCAACAACCGTCTCGTCGCCCGCGGCGAGGTGGTGGTCGTGGAAGACCGTCTGGGCGTGACCATGACGGAAATCATCAAGACGGAAGACTCGGGCGCCTGAAGCGGCGACCGGCGGTAAGAGATTAGAGGAGAAGACCCATGCGGCTTCTGGTGGTTGGCAGGCTCAGCGGACAGCTGGCGACGGCGGTGAAGATGGCCATGGCGCACGGCGCCAAGGTCCAGCACGTCGAGCGCGGCGATCAGGCGACGGAGCAGCTGCGTCGAGGGCAGGGCGCGGACCTGCTGATGGTCGACTACCGCGTCGACATCGCCGCCCTGATCTCGGCCAACGAGAACGAGCGGATCCATGTGCCGGTGGTGGCCTGCGGCGTCGACGCCGACGCGGTGGACGCCGCCAACGCCATCCGCGCCGGGGCCAAGGAGTTCATCCCCCTGCCGCCGGAAGCCGACCTGATCGCAGCGGTGCTGTCGGCGGTGGCCGATGACGAGCGTCCGATGATCTCGGCCGATCCGTCGATGAAGCACGTCATCCAACTGGCCGACCAGGTGGCCCGCTCGGAGGCCTCGATCCTGATCACCGGCGAAAGCGGCGTCGGTAAGGAAGTCATGGCCCGCTACCTGCACGCCGGGTCCAAGCGCGCCGAACGTCCGTTCATCAGCGTCAACTGCGCGGCCATCCCGGACAACCTGCTGGAGTCCGAGCTGTTCGGTCACGAGAAGGGGGCCTTTACCGGCGCCCTGGCCCGCCGCATCGGCAAGTTCGAGGAAGCCGACGGCGGCACCCTGCTGCTGGACGAAATCTCCGAGATGGACGTCCGCCTGCAGGCCAAGCTGCTGCGCGCCATCCAGGAGCGGGTCATCGACCGCGTCGGCGGCACGAAGCCGGTGCCGGTCGACATCCGCATCATCGCCACCTCCAACCGCGATCTGGCCAAGTCGGTCGCCGACGGGTCGTTCCGCGAGGACCTGCTCTACCGCCTCAACGTCGTGAACCTGCGCCTGCCCGCCCTGCGCGAGCGGCCGGGCGACGTCGCTGTGCTGGCCGAGCACTTCGTCAAGAAGTATGCCGCCGCCAACGGCGTGCCGGTGCGCCCGATCTCCGCCGACGCCCGCCGCGCCCTCCAGGCCCACCGCTGGAACGGCAACGTCCGCGAGCTGGAGAACGCCATGCACCGGGCGGTGCTGCTGGCGACCGGCCCCGAGATCGACGTGGACGCCATCCGCCTGCCGGACGGCCAGCCGCTGGCGGGGGGAGGCTCGGCGCCGGCCTTTGACGCCGGACCGGCGGCCCGCGCCGCGTCGACCGCCGACGCCGTGTCCCGCGCCTTCGTCGGCCAGACGGTGGCGCAGATGGAGAAGACCCTGATCCTCGACACCCTGTCGCACTGTCTGGGCAACCGTACCCACGCCGCCAACATCCTCGGCATCTCGATCCGCACCCTGCGCAACAAGCTCAACGAATACGCCGACGAGGGCACGACCATTCCCGCCCCGCAGAGCGGCGTCGCCGCCTCCGGCTACGCGGCCTGACCATGGCTTCCCCGATGGACCGCAGAAGCGTCCTTGGCGGGCTCGGGGCGTTGTCCGCCGCCGGTTGCTCGCCCCAGTCCGCGCCCGAAGCGGCGCTGTCGGCTCCGCCCGCCCCTGTCGCCCCCGAACACTTCGACCTCTCCGCCCTCGAAGCGCGAAACGGCGGCCGCCTCGGCTTCGCCGCCATGGATCTGGCGCGGGGCCGCAACCTCGTCTGGCGGGGCGGCGAGCGCTTCGTCTACTGCTCCACCTTCAAGAGCTACCTGGCCGCCGCCACCCTGCTTCGGGTCCAGTCCGGCGCCGAGCGCCTCGAGCGCCCGATCCCCGTCACCCGGGCGGACATGGTCCTCCATGCCCCGACGACCGGGCCGGCGGTCGGCACCACCCTCACGATCGAGCGACTGATGGAGGCGACGGTCGGGCTCAGCGACAATCCCGCCGCCAACATCCTCATCCGCGAGCTGGGCGGGATCGACGCCCTGCGCGCCTTCTACCGCGGCATCGGCGACGACATCACCCGCGTCGACCGCCTCGAGCCCGGGATGAACCGGCTGGACGGCGACAAGGACACCACCACCCCGCTGCAGTCCATGCGGAACCTGGTCCGCCTGCTGGTGTCGAAGCGGACGCCCCTGTCCCCCGCGTCGAAGGCGCTGCTGCTGCGCTGGATGACCGAAACCCCGACGGGCGCCGGCCGCATCAAGGCGGGCGTTCCGGCCGGCTGGACCGTGGCGCACAAGACCGGCACCGGGGGTTACGGACCGAGCAACGACATCGGCGTCCTCTATCCGCCGGCCGGCGAGCCCGTGGTTCTGGCCGTCTACTATCACGCGACCCCGGAAAGCTCGGCCGCCTCCAACGACGCGGTGATCGCCGAGGCGGCCCGGATGGCCCTGGAGGCGCTCGGCCATGGCTGACGCGCCGCTGATGAAGGACGGGATGGCCCGTCCCACCGCCCTAGACATGCGCGGCTGGCTGCTGCGCGGCGAGGTGCTGATGGCGCTGGGCGTCATCGGCATCATCATGCTGCTGATCGTGCCGGTGCCCGGCATGCTGCTGGACCTGCTGCTGGCCATCTCGATCGTCGGCTCGGTGCTGATCCTGATGACGGCCCTGCTGATGAAGCGGCCGCTGGACTTCGCCATCTTCCCGACCGTCCTGCTGGTCGCCACCCTCTACCGGCTGGGCCTCAACCTCGCCTCAACCCGACTGATCCTCAGCCACGGACACGAGGGCCACGCCTCCGCGGGCCAGGTGATCCAGGCCTTCGGCAGCCTGATGATGGGCGGCAGCTTCATCATCGGCATCATCATCTTCGCCATCCTGCTGGTGGTGAACTTCGTCGTCATCACCAAGGGCTCGACCCGGATCGCCGAAGTGTCGGCGCGCTTCACCCTCGACTCCATGCCGGGCAAGCAGATGGCGATCGACGCCGACCTGTCTTCCGGCCTGATCGACGAGGAGACGGCCAAGACCCGGCGCAAGGAGCTGGAGCAGGAATCGACCTTCTTCGGGGCCATGGACGGCGCCTCCAAATTCGTCCGCGGCGACGCCGT
Organism: Brevundimonas sp.; assembly: GCF_036400995.1. Classification (GTDB taxonomy): domain Bacteria; phylum Pseudomonadota; class Alphaproteobacteria; order Caulobacterales; family Caulobacteraceae; genus Brevundimonas. Next base: position 304 of record NZ_DASWWG010000030.1, on the reverse strand, counting down.
CGCCGGCCTGATCATCACCTTCATCAACGCCATCGGCGGCGTCCTGATCGGCGTGCTCTCCCATGGCCTGCCGGCCGGAGAGGCGGCCGACACCTACGTCCTGCTGACCGTCGGCGACGGCCTGGTGACGCAGATTCCGGCCATCATCGTCTCGATCGCCGCCGGCTTCCTGGTGTCGAAGGCGGGCGTCGAGGGCTCCGCCGACAAGGCCCTGGTCAGCCAGCTGGCCACCAACCCGGTCAGCCTCGGCGTGGTCTCTGGCGCGGCCGGCCTGATCGGCCTGATCCCCGGCATGCCCCTGCTG
>NZ_DASWWG010000029.1:0-7136 GCF_036400995.1 Brevundimonas sp. | reverse complement strand
GGATCGTTCTCGAGGTCGTGCTGCAGCACGGTCACGACGACCTGGGTCTCGTTCTTGAAGCCCTTGACGAACAGCGGGCGGATCGGACGGTCGATCAGGCGGGAGACCAGGGTCTCCTTCTCGGTCGGACGGCCTTCACGCTTGAAGTAGCCACCCGGGATCTTGCCGGCGGCGAACGTCTTTTCCTGGTAGTTCACGGTCAGCGGGAAGAAGTCCATTCCCGGCTTCGGGGCGCGGCCGTAGACGACGGTGGCCAGAACCACGGTCTCGCCGTAGGTCGCCAGCACGGCGCCGTCGGCCTGACGGGCGATGCGGCCGGTTTCCAGCGTCAGCGGGCGGCCGGCCCAGTCGATCGTCTTGCGTTTGATGTCGAACATATTTCGTCTTTCGTATCCCGGCGGGCGTATTCCCGGCGGGGCGGAGCGTCAGGGGTTCAGTCCTTCGGTCCCTGTGGACCCGGGGTTCCGTATTGAAGCCCGGGCGGGTGAATGTGAGGACCGGTTTTCAAGGCCCTCTCGTCTGCGCCGTTACTGTGGGACGAGGTCCCGCCCGCGGCGCCCGGGCAAATAGCAGAAGGGCCCGCGAGCGGGCCCTTCCAGAACCTCCATCGCCTTAGCGACGCAGGCCCAGCTTGCTGACGATGGCGGCGTAGCGCGCATTGTCGGTCTTGCTCAGGTGATCCAGAAGACGGCGGCGTTGCGAGACCAGCTTCAGCAGGCCGCGACGCGAGTGGTTGTCCTTCTTGTGGGTCTTGAAGTGCTCGGTGAGGTTGGCGATGCGTTCCGACAGGATCGCGACCTGGACCTCGGCCGAACCGGTGTCGCCCTCAGCGCGGGCGTTATCGGCGATGACCTGAGCTTTGCGCTCGGCAGTGATCGACATCGTGGTTCTCCTTGCTGGAGCCCCCGACAGCGAGGTCAGGGGAGATTGAATACGCGGTCGGGTTCAATCCGACCGGCCCGCAACTGACCGAGAGCGACGAGGGTCTGTTCCAGAAAGACCGAAACCGTCCGGGCGTCGCCTTGCAGCTGACCCTTGAGCGTTTCGACCTGTCGGGGGAGCAGAACGATCGGTCGTCCCTGACGAAGCGAGAAGGCGTCCTGATCCGACACGGCCAGCCCCGGGATGTCGTCCAGGGCGGTCGCGACGGGAAGCAAGCCTTCCGAGGCGGCGCCCCTATGCACCATTTCCTCGAGAGAATCCAGCGTCACGGCGTTCTGTACGTTGAACGGACCCACCTGTTCGCGCCTCAGGGCCGACACATGGCCTTCCGCGCCCAGCGCCGCCGCCAGATCGCGCGCCAGCGAGCGCACATAGACGCCCTTGCCCGTGCGCATTCTGATTTCGACATGGTCGGCGTCGGGGGCGTCGGTCACCGCCGCCTCATGGATGGTCACCCGGCGGGCCTTCAGCTCCACCTCGACCCCCTCGCGGGCCAGGTCATAGGCGCGCTGGCCGTCCACCTTGATGGCCGAGAAGGCGGGCGGCACCTGATCGATCTCGCCGACGAAGGCGGGGAGGGCGCTGATCACCTGTTCCCGGGTCGGCCGCACGTCCGAGCGGGCGATGATCTCGCCCTCGCGGTCGACGCTGTCGGTGGAAATCCCCCAGTGGATGGTGAAGCGGTAGACCTTCTGCGCCTCCATCATGAAGGGCACGGTCTTGGTCGCTTCGCCCAGCGCGATGGGCAGGATGCCGGAGGCCAGCGGGTCCAGCGTTCCCGCATGCCCGGCCTTCTGGGCGTCGAACAGGCGGCGGATGCGGGTGACCGCCTCGGTCGACCCCATCTCGAACGGCTTGTCCAGGCAGACCCAGCCGTTGATGATCGAACCCTTCTTGCGACGGGCCATCAGCCGTTCTCCGTTGAAATCTCGACACCCCGGACCCGAGGAGAGCCCGCCCCATGCGCCTGACCCGACGCCTGCTTCTGATCGCCGCGCCGCTGGCGGCCGCCGGGGTCGCCCAGGCCGGGGAGGCGCCGGACCGCTTCGTCCATCTGGGCCACGTCGTCGACCTGTCGGCCGTTCCCGCCGATCAGCGTCCCGCGCTGGCGGCGTGGATCCGCCAGCAGATCGGGCTGGTGCAGGGGCTGTCCATTCGCGACGACGTCAAGGCGTGGTTCGCCTCCGTGCCGGTGACGGTCGACCCGGCCCTGAACCAGCCCGGCCGCTTCGCCGGCGGCCGGCTGACACTGGATGACCAGACCTCGCCGCCGGATAATCCCGTCCTGCTGCATGAGCTGCTGCACGCGTACATGGACGCCCGGCTGCCGCGCACGGGTCAGCTCCGGCGCTTCTATGATCAGGCCCGGGCTAGCGGGGACTGGCCCGCGGACGCCTATATGCTGCGCAATCCGGCGGAGTTCTTCGCCATGACCGGCTCGGTGGCGCTGTGGGGCCGGGCGGCGCGCGCCCCCTTCACCCGCGAGCGCCTGCGCGCGTCCCTGCCCGACTGCCATGACTGGCTGGCGGGCGAGTTCGGCCTGCGGGCCTGAGGCGATCATGCCTCGTCGTCGCCCCGCTCCAGATCGGCCCGCACGCGCGGGTCGTTGAACAGCCGGTCCATGTGGCTGGCGGCGTCGAAGCTGTCGTCGTGACGGAAGCGCAGGTCGGGCGTGAACTTCATGTCGATGTGCTTGCCCAGCACGCCGCGCAGGAATTTGGCGTGGGCGTTCAGCGCCTTGATGATCTCGTCCACGTGGCCCGCGTTCGGGGCGTCGGCGACGCCCGCGCCCAGCGGCTCGACGAAACAGGTGGCGTGCTTCAGGTCCGGCGACAGCCGCACCTCGGTGATAGTCACCGACACGCCCTGCATGGCCTCGTCGTGGATCTCTTCCTCGCGCAGGACCTCGACCAGGGCGTGACGGATCAACTCGCCGGCGCGCAGCTGACGCTGCGACGGCCCCTGCGGCCCGGAGGCGTTGCGGGTGTGTTGTTTGCGGGCCATGGGGGGCCTCCTTCTCGTGATCGCCCGCCGGGGCTCGGACCCGGCTGAAAAGCGAGGCCGCGTCGGATCGGACTGGCGGAGCCTTCCGGGCGCGGCTTTGAAATGAGCGCGCGGTCTAGTCCCGCGAGGCCGGAGTGTCCAGTTTCGCCCGGTCGACCGTCGCCACCACCTCCGATGAAACGATCGACCGCAGGGGCCGGGTTTCCATCCCTGCGGCGTTCAGCACGCCCGCCGTCCAGTGGTTGCACAGGTGGCCGATGGAGAAATGTTCGCGGCTGGCGAAGAAGCGGGCGTCGTCCCCGGCGCGGGCGGCGGCGATGCGCGGCGCGCCGGTCGACAGGTCCAGCGAGGCCTCGATATGCGCCGCCATGGCCTCGAAGGCGGCGGGGGACAGGCGGAAGTCGCGGCGGCCGTCCTCGGCGAACATCCGGCGCGGGTCGGCCTGCGCCGGGTCCAGCATGATCACCGACGGATTGCCGGGCGCGAAGAAGGCGCGGGCCCCGTCCGGCAGGCGGTCGCCGATCGGGCTCTGGTCGACATAGAATGTGGCGTCGCCCCAGCCGATCAGGATCCAGTCGCCGGGCGGCAGGCTCTCCACCGCCTCCGCCAGCGGTCCGCCGCGGGCCTCCAGCGCCGCGCGCGGCAGGGCCAGGTCGGTGTGGAAGCCGTTGTCGAGCAGGCTGGCCTCGATCGCCGGTTCTCCGGCGCGGGCGGGCCACAGGGCCGGGTCCCCCGGCGCGGTCCAGGTCCACAGGGCCGCCAAGCCGCCGGCCAGGGCCGCGAGAATGAAGCGTCTTGCCCCCAAAACCTCTCTCCCTAGCGCGCGCGGAAACGCCAGACGCCGCACAGGGCGTCCGCCGGCGCATCCGGGCCGACGATTGTCCGTCCACGGAACAGCATCATGTCCACCCGGTCCCGGCGGTGCAGCAGGGCGACCACGCCCGGGGCCTCCCCGCCGCACAGGGGCGAGGCGACGACCGTCCCGGCGCGCGCGTGGGGGATGACCTGACGCAATTCGATCTGGGCGTTCGGCCGGGCGTCCAGCTCGGTGGCGAAGGCCTTGCGGGCGGCGCTGTAGGCCTCGTCGGCGCCGGCGATCCGCAGGGGACGGGTGCGCAGGACATCGCCCTGCTCCAGCCGGATCAGGGCGCCGGTGAAGGTCGCCGCGCCCACCGTCTCCCGGGTGGCGTCGTCGGCGGCGCGGAACTCGCCGGCCAGCACCACGGCGTTCGGGGTCGCGGCCAGAGGGTCGTCGCTGCCCTCGGCGGCGGACTTCAGTCCGTCCACGCCGTCGACGGCTCCGTCTACGGCCCAGCCGACGATCCGGCCCGCGGCCGGGGCCGCCTCGTCCCGCAGCATGGCCCAGGCGTCCATCGCCTGTTTCTGCTCGATGGCCATCAGGAACAGCACCAGACAGACGAAGCCCAGGGCTCCGGCCAGCCCTTTCAGGCCCCGGTTGCTCCGGCTTCTCGATCTGTCGACGGCGGTGGCGGTCATCCGGCCGACCCTAGCCGGGACGCCGTCCGCAACAAAAGCCCTATCGCCCGACAGGGGCGCCGGATTCGTCAGGGCCCGACGCCGGCGGCATCGCCCACTCCCCGCGCCAGCTGTAGGACAGGGTCACGCAGTGGCGATAGGTCCCGTCGGCCCAGCGTCCGATGGCCTGGGCGCTCAGGGGATGGCCCAGCCGCACCCGGCCGAGGATCAGATAGGCCTGCTCGGAGCCCGGGCAGAGCGCCCGCGACAGGCCCCGGCCGTCGCCTTCTGACGAGACGGTGTAGAGGATGTTCTCGGTCGCCCCGCGGGGCAGGGCGCGACGGGCGGCGTCCGGTCCGCCGATGCGGATCTCGGCCTCGCCGCGATTGGAGGTCGAGATGATCCGCCGCACGGTGATGGCGCCGAACAGGCCCCGGTCGCCCTCCAGCGTGATCCCCCGCGTCAGGGCCTGGGTGATCCGGTCCGAGGCGTCATAGGCCAGATACCGGGTCTCGGCCGCGGCCGGACCGGCGACGGCGCAGAAGGTCAGCAGGGCGATCAGGAAGCGCATGCGAAAGTGATCCTCGATCCGGATGGCAAAAAGGGGACGCCGCGGCGTCCCCTTTTCCTTATCCCCTGAACGACTAGTCCAGCGTGCGCTTGATCTCTTCGACCGTGAAGCACTCGATGTAGTCGCCGGCCTTGATGTCCTGGAAGCCTTGGAAGTGCATGCCGCACTCCTGGCCCGACGGGACTTCGTTGACCTCGTCCTTGAAGCGCTTGAGCGTCGTGAGGGTGCCCAGTTCCAGCACCACCACGTCGTCGCGGATGATGCGGACCTTGGCGCCCTTGCGCACTACGCCCTCGGTGACCCGGCAACCGGCGATCTTGCCGGTCTTGGAGATGTCGAAGACCTGCAGGATCTGGGCGTTGCCCAGGAAGGTTTCCCGCTGCAGCGGCGCCAGCATGCCCGACAGCACGCCCTTCATGTCGTCCAGAAGGTCGTAGATGATCGAGTAGTACCGGATTTCCACGCCCTCGCGGTCGGCGAGGTCGCGGGCCTGCTTCGACGCACGGACGTTGAAGCCGAGGATCGGCGCACCGGCCGACTTGGCCAGTTGCACGTCGCTCTCGGTGATCCCGCCGGCGCCCTGCATGACGATGCGCGCGCGCACCTCGTCGTTGCCCATCTTCTCCAGCGATCCGGCGATGGCTTCGCCCGAACCCTGCACGTCCGACTTGATGACGACCGGCAGCTCGCTGATCTTCTTCGAGCCCAGCTTGGCCATCATGTCGACCAGCGACACCTGGTTGCCGCCGCCGATGGCCTTCTCGCGGCGCACGCGCTCGCGATAGTCCGTCAGCTCGCGGGCGCGGGCTTCGTTCTCGACCACGGCCAGCACGTCGCCCGGCGAGGGGGCTTCGTCCAGACCCAGGATCTCCACCGGCACCGACGGACCGGCTTCGGTCAGCTGCTCGTTGCGCTCGTTCAACAGGGCGCGAACCTTGCCCCACGACGAGCCGGCCACGACGATGTCGCCGCGCTTCAGCGTGCCGCGCTTGACCAGGACGGTCGCGACCGGGCCGCGGCCCTTGTCCAGCTTGGCTTCGATGACCACGCCCTCGGCCGAACGGTCGGGGTTGGCGCGCAGGTCCATGACCTCGGCCTGCACCAGGATGGCGTCGATCAGACCGTTCAGGTTCAGCCGTTCCTTGGCCGAGACCTCGATGATCTGGGTGTCGCCGCCCAGGCTTTCCGAGATGACCTCGTACTGCAGCAGCTCGTTGACGACCTTCTGCGAGTTGGCGTCGGGCTTGTCGATCTTGTTGACCGCGACGATCAACGGAGCGCCGGCCGCCTTGGCGTGCTGGATGGCTTCCACCGTCTGCGGCATGACGCCGTCGTCGGCGGCCACGACCAGGACCACGATGTCCGTGACGTTGGCGCCGCGCGCACGCATCGCCGAGAAGGCGGCGTGGCCCGGGGTGTCCAGGAAGGTGACGCGCTGGCCGTCTTCCAGGCGCACCTGATAGGCGCCGATGTGCTGGGTGATGCCGCCGGCTTCGCCGCCCGCCACGTCCGTGGTGCGCAGCGCGTCCAGCAGCGAGGTCTTGCCGTGGTCGACGTGGCCCATGATGGCCACGACCGGGGCGCGGGTCTCGGTGGCGCCCTCGTCGTCGGCCTCGGCGATGAAGCCCTCTTCAACGTCGGACTCGGACACGCGCTTGACGGCCATGCCGTACTCTTCGGCGACCAGTTCGGCGGTGTCGGAATCGATGACGTCGTTGATCTTCATCATCAGGCCCTGACGCATCAGGAATTTGATGATGTCGACGCCGCGCACGGCCATCCGGTTGGCCAGTTCGCCGACCGTGATGGTGTCCGGGATGACGACTTCACGCGGACGGTTCGGCGTGTCGGTCGAGCCGCCCTTGCGCTTTTCCTTCTCGCGTTCGCGGGCGCGGCGAACCGAGGCCAGCGAGCGCATGCGCTCGGCGGCGTCCTCGTCACCACCGGCCACGGCCTGGATGGTCAGGCGGCCCTCACGGCGCTTCGGCTCGCCGCGGGTGCGGCTGACGGCCTTGCCGGGGGCGTTTTCGCTGAAGCGCTTGTCGCGATCGTCCTCGCGGCCGGTTCCCGCCGGGCGGCCGAAGCCGGCGCGGGCGGGGCGGGCGACCTCGGGGGTCGCGGGCGGGGCGTTCGGGGCCGGACG
>NZ_DASWWG010000028.1:0-28535 GCF_036400995.1 Brevundimonas sp. | reverse complement strand
GTCGAGACCGGCGACACGGAAGACATCTTCACCAACCCGCGCGAGCGCCGCACGCTCGACTACATCACCGGCCGCTTCGGCTAGGACCGCCGCCATGACCCAGCACACCGTCAAGGCCTACGGGGACGAGCTGAACCAGCTCACCGCCGAAGTGGCGCGCATGGGCGGCCTGGCGGAGGCCCAGGTGGCCGACGCGGTCGAGTCGGTCGCCCGCCGCGATGTCGCCCTCGCCCGCGCCGTGGTCGAGCGCGACGCGCGGCTGGACGGCCTGCACCGCGAGATCGAGAAGAAGGCCATCCGCCTGATCGCCCTGCGCGCGCCGGTCGCCTCGGACCTGCGCAAGACCCTCGCCTCGATGAAGCTGGCCACCGACCTCGAGCGCACCGGCGACCTGGCCAAGAACATCGCCAAGCGGGCGCTGATCCTCGCCGAGGGCGAGCCGATGCAGCCCCTGACCCGCTCGATCGAGCGCATGGGCAAGCTGGTTTCGACCCGCCTGCGCGACGTGCTGGACGCCTATGCCGCGGCCGAGGTCGAGCGGGCCATCTCGGTGTGGAACACCGACGACGAGGTCGACGAGCACTACAACGCCCTGTTCCGCGAACTGCTGACCTACATGATGGGCGACCCGCGCACGATCGGGGCCTGCACCCATCTGCTGTTCATGGCCAAGAACCTCGAGCGCATCGGCGACCACGCCACCAACATCGCCGAGACCATCCACTACGAGATCACCGGACTGGAGTTCACCGGCGAACGGCCGCGCTGGACTCCCGATCCGGCCGAGCCCGCCTCGCCCGAAACCACGTCCGCCTGAAGCCCGGAGAGTTCGACGTGCAGCCGTATGTTCTGGTGATGGAAGACGAGGACGCGCTGGCGACGCTGCTGTCCTACAATCTGGAGAAGGAAGGCTACCACGTGGTGGTGGCCTCCGACGGCGAGGAGGGCATGCTGCAGATTGACGAGCGGCTGCCCGATCTGGTGCTGCTTGACTGGATGCTGCCCAAGCTGTCGGGCATCGAGGTCTGCCGTCGGATCCGCGGCAAGGCCGAGACCCGCAACCTGCCGATCATCATGCTCACCGCCCGCGGCGAGGAATCGGACCGCGTGCGCGGCCTCGACACCGGCGCCGACGACTACCTCACCAAGCCCTTCTCGATGACCGAGCTGACCGCGCGCATCCGCGCCGTCCTGCGCCGCATCCGCCCGGGCTTGGCCGACGACCGCATCAGCCACGGCGACATCGTCATCGACCGCGTCGCTCACCGGGTCCGCCGCGCCAACCAGGAGATCCATCTCGGGCCCACCGAGTTCCGCCTGCTGGACCACTTCATGCAGCATCCCGGCCGGGTGTTCAGCCGCGAACAGCTGCTCGACGCCGTCTGGGGCTCCGACGTCTACGTCGAGGCCCGCACCGTCGACGTCCACGTCGGCCGCCTGCGCAAGGCGCTGAACGTCGAAGGCACGGTCAACCCGATCCGGACCGTGCGCTCGGCCGGCTATTCGCTCGATCTCGGGGGCTGAATTCCGGGGAAGAGCGTCCGCCGGGTGGACAGACGTCGCTCGGTTCAGGCGTCGATGCGGACAAACGCGACTCCGGCTGCTATCGACAGTTCATGCGAGCGCAAACGATTGTGGGCGCCTTGATGATCCTGGCGCCGACCCAACCGACCCAGGCCCAGGAGGCGCCCATGCGCCTCGGCAGCCTCGTGACGATCACAGTCGCGGAAGATCGGCACTACACGCTCGCCCATGAGATCATCATCGAGCCAGCGGACTTTATTGCTGCTCGGACGGAAGCGCAGGTCCAGGGCCGCAGCTGGAAGGCCACACGGATTTCGACGAGAGGCGTAGACGAAATCCGATCTGACACGTGCCCCACACTGCGCACGGTCGCCCTGTCCTTCGGGGACTTGCCCGACGTGCCCATCACGCCAATGCCGTTCCACCTTCACGCCGAGGCGGAGCCCCTGCCTCCAACCCGTAAGGACGGTTTCGTGACGCAGTTGAGGTTCCCGGCGCGAACCGGGGACGGCTCTTACGCCGTGATCGAGATCACTCAAGGCAACGTCTACGCACAGTGGGGCCATGACGCCGTCTCGACGTTGCTGGAATGCTGGGAGCCTCTGACGCCCGGCAACGACTAGTCCTGTCCGCCGCCGCCCCATGCTGACCGTGGGCTGCTGCCGGCGCTCGCTCCCGACAAGTGCAGCCGCCCTGCCCCGCCGACGGGAAGGATCAGTCCTCCCACCCCTCGTTCACCGCCTTCAGGGCCGCGAGCGCCCTGAGCCGGGCCGCGGCGTGATCGACGATTGGCTCGGGATAGCTCTCGCCGAGTCTGACGCCCGCGCCCCTGAGCGCCTGCGCGGGCGCCGCAAACGGGGCGTGGATCCATTTCGAGGGCAGCCGCGCCAGTTCCGGGACCCACCGTCTGACATACTCGCCGTCCGGATCGAACTTCTCTCCCTGGGTCACCGGATTGAACACGCGGAAGAACGGCGAGGCGTCCGCGCCGGAGCCCGCGACCCACTGCCAGTTCTGGCTGTTGCTGGCGAGATCCGCGTCCACCAGCGTGTCCCGGAACCAGTCCTGACCCTTGCGCCAGTCGATCAGCAGGTCCTTCACAAGGAAGGACGCGACGATCATCCGGACCCGGTTGTGCATCCAGCCGGTGGTCCACAGCTGGCGCATGCCGGCGTCTACGATCGGGTACCCGGTCCGGCCCCGCGTCCACGCCGCGAAGCCGCCTTCATCCCTGCGCCACGCCATGGCGTCGTATTTCGGATGGAAGGATCGCTCCGGAAGGGTCGGAAAATGATGCAGAAGATGGGCTGAGAACTCCCTCCAGACGATCTCCGCGACGAACTTGTCGACCTCCGGCGCCAAGGCCGGTCGCGTCTCGGCGGCCGCGCGGACGGTCTCCACGACCCGCCACGGATGGACCTCGCCCCAGTGGAGATGCGGCGAAAGCCGGCTGGTCGCGTTCGACGCCGGCCGGTCGCGGCCCCGGCTGTAATCCGCCAGCCCCCCGGCGACGAAGGTGGACAGGGCCGCCCCCGCCCCCGCCTCGCCGGGCTTCCATTCGAAGCCGGTCGACCAGTCCGGCGAACGCGGCCCGAGCCCCCAGCTCGTCCGGTCTTCGGACCTCACGTTCGGGCCCGCCGTCAGGCGGGACGGGGCCGCCGGCAGCACCGGCGGCCGGACCTGCGCCAGCAGGGCCTTCAGGAACGGCGTGAACACCCGGTAGGGCTGCCCCGCGCCGGTCAGGATCTCGCCCGGCCGGCTGAGAAGCGTCCCGTTGAACCCGCGGCATTCGACGCCGGCCGCCTTCAGCTCGTGCGCGATGTCCGCGTCCCGCGCCCACGCCTCCGGCTCGAACAGGCGGTTCATGAAGACGGCGGCAGCGCCCGTCTCCTGCACCACATCGATGAGCTCCAGTTCCGCCCGGCCGCGCCGCAGGACCAGCGGCGAACCGAGCAGCTCCAGCTGGCGCTCCAGAGCGGCGAGCGACCGGTCCAGCCACCACCGCGAAGCCCCGCCCAAGGGGTGGGCGCCGGAGCCTTCGTCGAGGATGTACAGGGGGATCACCGCCCGCCCCGTCGCGGCGGCCGCCGCCAGCGCGGGATTGTCCGCCAGACGCAGATCGCGCCTGAACCAGACGATGACCGGCCGTCCGGCGTCAGCTCCGGCTTCCGGTTCTCCCGGGGCGGTTGCAGCGGTTGGCATGGCTGGTGCTCCGGGCGGCGTGGCGATGAGCGGATACGTCCGGCACGGCCCGCAGGATCACCGCGTAAACGCCTCTCCGCGCCAACCGTCGCCGTCCCGCTCCCCCGAACTATCCAGGCGGCCCGTTCAGAGCCACCGCGTCCGCCGGAACCTCACGAACAGCCAGCCGCAGACCGCCGCTATGACCAGCAGAACCGCCGGATAGCCCCACGGGCTCCGCAGTTCGGGCATGTGCTCGAAATTCATGCCGTAGATGCCGGCGACGGCCGTCGGCACGGCGAGAATGGCGGCCCAGGCGGCGAGCTGGCGGGTGATGGCCCCGGTGCGCTGCTGCTCCAGCAGGTTGGAGAACTCGAACACCGAGGTCAGCACCTCGCGCAGTCCGTCAGCCATGGCCTGCACGCGGCGCACGTGGTCCAGCACGTCGCTGAAGTACGGCCGCGACTCCGGGTCCACCCCCGGCAGGTCGAGGCGGATGAACTTCGCCACCACCTCGGCGGTCGGGGCCAGCACGCGCTGGAAGCGGATCAGCTGGCGGCGGATCTCGAAGATCCGGTTGATCTCGCTGCGTGCCAGGAAGCTGTCGACGGCGCGCTGCTCCATGGCCAGCACCTCCTCCTCCAGCGCCTCGCCCAGCGGCAGATAGCCGTCGACGATGAAGTCGAGGATGGCGTGCAGGACATAGTCGACGCCCTGGGCCAGAAGAGCGGGCGCGGCCTCCAGCTGTTCGCGCAGCGCCGCGTGGCCGCGGCCGGAGGTCCGGCGAACGCTGATGATGTGGCTGTGGCCGACGAACAGCGAGGTCTCGCCGTAGCGGATCAGGCCGCTTTCCAGCCAGGCTGTGCGGGCCACCACGAACAGCTGGTCGCCGTAGACGTCGAGCTTGGGCAGTTGCTCGCCCTTGGCCGCGTCCTCGACCGCCAGCGGGTGGAGGCCGTAGCTGCGCTGCAGGGTCTGCAATTCCTCGAGCGTCGGATCGACGAGACCGATCCAGACGAACTGGGACTTGTCCTCGGGACAGTGGACCCGCTCATCGATGGACACCGGCCGCACCCGGCGGCCATGCTGGTACAGAAAGGCGGCGACGACGCTCATCGATGCAGGCGTAGCGCGGAACGCGGCGGCGCAGAAGCGGCCGCCGCCGCCGACCGTGGTTTGACACCGCTCGGCCCGGCCAACATATGGCGACGCCGCCCCCGACCCGCGGCCCCCGGTCGCCTGAGGAGATGCCGCCGCATGGAGGAGTTCTATCCGCAGATCCGCACCGTCCACATCTGGGCGGTGATCGCCAGCGGGACGCTGTTCGCCCTCCGCGGAGGCGCCTTCAACCTGCTGGACGCCGCCTGGCCGAAGGCCCTGCCGGTGCGGATCCTGTCGTGGTCCATCGACACCATCCTGCTCACCGCGGCGCTGATGCTGATGACCGTGGTCCGGCAGTATCCCTTCGTCGACGCCTGGCTGACGGTGAAGGTCGTGCTGCTGGTCATCTACATCGGGCTGGGCACGGTGGCCTTCCGCGCCTCGCGCGGGAAGCGCACCCGCATCGCCTTCTGGGTCGCCGCCCTGGCGGTGTTCGGCTTCATCGTCACCGTCGCCCGGGCCCACCACCCGCTCGGCCTGTTCTCGGGATGGATCGCCTAGAAGGCGCTTCACACGGCTCGCGCAGCCGCTAGGGTCGGGAAACGTCAGTCCGGAGACCGCCCATGCGCCGCCGTACCTTCCTGTCGACCCTGCCCGCCGGAGCGCTGATCGCGGGGGCCTCGACGGCCTCGGCCCAGGCTGCGCCGCCTGCTCCCGCCTCTCCCCCCGCGCCGGCGCCCGCCCCGCCGCAGCCCGCCGCGCCGTGGGCCGGCGTCGGGCCCGGCGACCGGATCACCGGCGCGCCCTTCGCCGGGCGGTCGACGGTCTGGGGCGCCAACGGGGCCGCGGCGACGGCCCATCCGGCCGCCACCCTGATCGGCATCGACACCCTGCGGCGCGGCGGTTCGGCGATCGACGCCGCCATCGCCATCAATGCCGCCCTGGGCTTCCTCGAACCGGTGGCCAACGGCATCGGCGGCGACGCCTTCTGCATGCTGTGGGACCCGGCGCAGCGAAAGGTCGTCGGCCTCAACGGCTCCGGGAACAGCCCGCGCGGCCTGTCGCTCGAGACGGCCCGGTCGCGCGCCAACGATCAGGGCTACCTGCCCTCCTACGGCGCGGTGACGGTCAATGTCCCGGGCACGGTCGACGCCTGGTGGAGCGCCCACCAGCGCTACGGCAAGCTGCCGTGGAAGGACGTCCTGCTGCCGGTCGCCGAGCTGTGCGAGGAAGGCGTCCCGATGGCCCCGGTCATCGGCTACTACCTCGAGCGCAACATGGCGGGCTTCGACCGTTCGGCCTCGATCATCGAGGAGAACGACAACCGCAAGCGGGTCTACGCCCCCGGCGGCGAGACGCCCAAGGTCGGCCAGATGTTCGCCAACCCGGACCTGGGCCGGACGCTGCGCCTGATCGCCGAGCACGGCCGCGACGCCTTCTATGACGGCCCCATCGCCGAGGCCATCGAGGGCTATTTCCGCCGCATCGGCGGCTGGATGACCAAGGCCGACCTCGCCGCCCACCGCACCGAATGGGTCGAGCCGATCCGGACCGACTACCGCGGCGTCGAGGTCTACGGCCTCGGGCCCAACACCCAGGGCCTGTCGACCAACCAGATCCTCAACGTCTGCGAACAGTTCGACCTGAAGAGCATGGGCTTCCAGTCCGCCGCCTCGATCCACCACCAGGCCGAGGCCAAGCGCCTGGCCTTCGAGGACCGGGCCAAATGGTTCGCCGACGACCGCTTCAGCCGGACCCCGGTCGAGTGGCTGAACTCCAAGGACTACGCCGCGCAGCGCGCCGCCCTGATCCGGCCTGACCGGGTCATGGACCGCGTCTTCCCCGGCGATGCGCCGACGCAGGGCGACACCACCTATTTCAGCGTCGCCGACAAGGACGGCATGATGGTCAGCTGGATCCAGTCCAACTACCGCGGCATGGGCTCGGGCCTCGTGCCGGATGACGGCGCGGGCAATACGCTGGGCTTCATGTTCCAGGACCGGGGCGAGCTGTTCGCCCTGACCGACGGCCATCCGAACGTCTACGCACCGGGCAAGCGGCCCTTCCACACCATCATCCCGGGCTTCGCGGTCAAGGACGGCCATCCGTGGATGGCCTTCGGCGTCATGGGCGGCGGGATGCAGCCCCAAGGGCAGGCCCAGATCATCATCAACATGGTCGACTACGGCCTCGATCCGCAGGAGGCCGGCGACGCCCCGCGCTGGCAGCACGAGGGCTCGTCCGAGCCCACCGGCGAACCGGCCGAGGGCGTCGGGACCCTGCATCTGGAGTCCGGCGTGCCCGAAGCCAGCAAGCGCCAGCTCGAGGCCATGGGCTGGACCCTGGGCCCGCCCAACGGCGGCTTCGGCGGCTACCAGAACGTGGTCATGCAGCAGAACCCCGGCGGCCGCTGGACCTACGGCGCGGCCACCGAAATGCGCAAGGACGGCATCGCGCTGGCGTACTGATGACGGACCGGATCGATCTGACCGGGCGCTGGACGGGGGTCTATTTCTACCCCGAAGACCACGCCTGGAACGCCAATGACAACATGTCGGCGACGCCCTTCACGGCGGAGCTGACCGACACCGGCGGCGTCATTGTCGGCCAGACGGTCGAGCCGAACCTGACCTTCCCCGGCCGCCCCGATATCCGGGGCGTGCTGGAGGGCCGTCACGACGGCGCGCGCCTGACCTTCGCCAAGACCCCGGACGCCGACCACCAGGATCATGTGATCTACTACGACGGCGACATCTCGCCGGACGGCGGCGCCGTCACCGGGCGCTGGTCCATCCCCGGCGACTGGTCCGGCGACTTCCGCATGCAGCGCCGCACCGTCGGCGAGACGGTCGCCGAAGAGGTCGAAGCCCGCACCCGCGCCTGATCGCCTTACGGCGATTTCATCCTTCGCGACGCATCCGCCAGCCCCTGTCGCCGCCCCTCCCCGTGACACACGGAGGAGAGCGACATGCCCGATGCGATCATGGCCCTGGCGGGATGGATCGGCGCGACCGCCGCGGCGGGTCTGGTCGCCGCCGTCGCCCTGCGCGGCCGGGTGAAATGGCTGTGGCTGTTCGGCGCCTTGGCCCTGATGGCCGCCTATGACGCCCTGCTGACCCGGGGCTACGGTCACATCCCGATCCAGTTCTGGCCGTCGGACTGGAACTGGGAGGGCAAGGCGATGGCCCTGGCCCTGTCGCTGACCGTCGCCCTGTTGCTCGGCGCGCGCCGCTGCGGCCTGACGCTGAAGCAGGACCGCAAGGGTCTGAAGGGCGCCCTGATCCTCAGCGGCCTGCTGGTCGCTCTCTTCCTCGGCCTGGCCCTGTATTTCCCCACGCCGCCGCTGAACGCCGATGAACTGGCCTTCCAGCTGACCATGCCGGGTCTGGACGAGGAGCTGTTCTATCGCGGGGTCCTGCTGCTGATGCTCAACGAGGCCTTCGCCCGGCCGCTGCGCGTCCTCGGCGCGCCGATGGGCTGGGGCGCCCTGATCAGCTCCATCGCCTTCGGTCTGGCCCATGCGCTCGGCTACAGCGACGGCGGCTTCACCTTCGACGCCATGACCATGGCCCTCACCGGCGGCCCGGCCCTGTTGCTGGTCTGGGTGCGCGAGAAGACCGGCAGCCTGCTGTTGCCCGTCCTGCTGCACAACTTCGCCAACACCGTCTTCCTGATCGTCTGACCGGTCACAGCCTCGCCATATTGCCGCCGGAGCGTGTACAGGCGTCAGGTCACTGACGCAGCAACCGGGGGATTCCATGATCTCGCTGCTCGCCGCCGCCAGCCTGCTGACGGCCCAGCCCTATTGCGCGCCGATCAACGGCGTGGACGCCCTTCTGGCGCGCCCCGAGCGCATCATCGTCCTGGGGGAAGTCCACGGCACGGCCGAAACCCCCGAGGCCTTCCTCGCCATGGTCTGCGAGGCGGCAAAACAGGGGCCGGTCACCGTCGGGCTGGAGATGCCGGAGACGGATCGCCCCCTGCTCGACATGGTCATGTCGGCCCCGGACGAGGCGACGGCGGCCCGCTTCCTCCGCGCCGGTGATTTCGGCGATCCGCGCCGGGATGACGGCCGGCACAGCCTGGCGATGTTCGACATGATCCTCGGCTTCTGGCGGCTGAAGGCCGCGGGCCTCGATGTCGCCCTTCACCCCTTCGCCGGACGCATGTCCGTCATCCGGGGGCGCGACCAGGCGTGGTGGGAGCTCGAAATGGCCTATGGCATCAGCCGGGCGCTGGTGGATCGTCCCGACGCTCGCCTGATGGTCCTCGTCGGCAATCTGCACGCGCGCAAGACCGTCTACGACCGCTGGTCGGAGGTCGGCCTGCCCGCCGCCGGTCACCTCTATCCCGCCGACACCCTGACCCTGCGCACCACCCAGCAGGGCGGCCAGAGCTGGAACTGTCAGGAGGAGTGCGGCGCCCACGACGGCATGGCGATCGACGACCCCGACGCGCGCGGGATCATCCTCGGCTCCATGGACGACGGGGCCTATGACGGGGTTCTGGCCGTGGGTCCCACCACCGCCTCGCCCCCCGCCGGGCAGTAGGACTGGACCTGCCATCGGCGCCCGCATAGCGTGGCTTTGCGGTTCGATTCCGCGCTTGATGTGATCCCCGGCGCGACGTCCCCTCGGGGGCGCGGTCAGCCGACAAAGGGGCAGCATCTCCTTTGGTTGAAAGCAAAAGGAAGCCCGGCGTCGGCCGAAAGGCAGTCGTGGAGGAGGCTCTGCGGGTCACACGCCCCCGCCTCCGCCTCGAGACGCCGGGACTTCTGACAGGAGTTCGATATGGAATTCGTCGGGATCGCCGTGCTCGTCATCATCGCCGCACTGGCGGTGAAGCTGTCCATGCACACCTTCCTGATCGCTCCGTGGGAGCACGGCGCCCTCTACCGCGACGGCGGTTTCGAGCGCCTGCTGCCGCCCGGAAAGCACCATGTCTTCGGTTCTGGTCGCGGCCTTTACGTCCACCGCATCTCCACCGCCCCCCAGTATGTGCAGATCGGGCCGGTCGAGGTCGTCACCGCCGATCGCCAGCCGATCCGCCTGTCCGCCACCGTCGTCTATGAGGTGACCGACATCCTCGCCTCGCTCAGCCAGCCGCTGGCCGAGCCGGTCCGCCTGTCGGTCAGCCAGACCCTGACCGCCTTCGCCGCCCGCCACACGCTGGATGAACTTCTCGCCCGCACGACCGCAGACGGCGAACCGCTGCGCGCGGAACCGGAAGCCGTGGCCGGGCCCGCGCGGATCACCGATCTGGTTCTGGCCGGGGTGGTCATGCCGCCGGAGCTGCGCCGCGCCGTCACCGAGGTCGAACGGGCCCGTCTGGAAGGTCAGGCGACGCTGGAACGCGCCCGGGGCGAGCATGCGGCCCTGCGCTCGCTGGCCAACGCCGCGCGCCTGCTCAAGGACAATCCCGATCTGATGAACCTGCGGGTGCTGCAGGCGGTTGGAACCGCCGGTAAGGGCGCGACGCTGGTGATCGGCGACGGCGCGCTGGCGCGGTCGCCGATCGGCGGTCAGCCCGCCGTCACCTCTTCAGGCTCCAGCTCATAGACCGTCGCGCAGTATTCGCAGGTCACGCGGATCTTGCCGTCGTCCTCGATCATCGCGGCGCGCTCGGCCGGATCGAACGAGGCCAGAACGCCGCTGATCCGGTCCTTCGAGCACCGGCACTGGGCCTGCAGGGCCTTGGCGCCCTCCAGCCGCACCCCGTCCTCGTGGAACAGGCGGAACAGCAGGGTCTCGGGCGAGATGGTCGGGTCGATCAGTTCGTCGTCCGCCAGGGTCTGGAACAGCGCCCGCGTGCGATCCCACACGTCCTCGGTCGAGCCGCGCGTCTCGTCGCCGGCGATCAGCTGGATCAGCGCCCCGCCCGCGCGCCATTGCGAGCCCGCGGCGGTCTCCACCGAGCCGACGGCCAGACGCACCTTGGTCGGGATCTGCTCCGACTGCTGGAAATAGTGCTCGGCGGCCAGCGACAGGCTCTCGCCCTCGATCGGGGTGATGCCCTGGGTCCGCTCGAAGTCCGGACCGCGGTCCAGCGTCATCACGAACACGCCATCGCC
Source organism: Brevundimonas sp. (assembly GCF_036400995.1). Taxonomy (GTDB): domain Bacteria; phylum Pseudomonadota; class Alphaproteobacteria; order Caulobacterales; family Caulobacteraceae; genus Brevundimonas. Next base: position 17,659 of record NZ_DASWWG010000028.1, on the reverse strand, counting down.
CAGCAGGGTCTTTGCGCCCGGGCGCGAGAAGCCCTGCGACGCCGCCGCGACCTCGTCCGGATCGAACCGGCAATAGCCGCGCAGATGCCCGTCGGTGCCGTAGTCGGCCACGACGTAGCGCACCGGACCATTGCCCTGCGCCTGCACCAGCAGGCGGCCCTCGAACTTCAGGCTCGACCCGATCAGGGCCGCCAGCGCGCAGGCCTCGCCCAGCAGCGCCGCCACCGGCTCCGGATAAGCGTGGGCCGACAGGATGGTGTCGATGGTCTCGCCCAGTCGCACCAGACGGCCACGCACGGGCCAGCCCTCGATCTGGAAGGCGGCGGCCAGGTCGTCAGAAGGCGTGGAAGGGGTATGCGCGTGATCGGTCACGGCGATCCTCGGTCAGGAAATACGAAGGCGGCTAGATAGGGGTCCGAAGCGGCGATGATAAGGCCCCCTCGCCTGTCCGGCGTCAGGGGATATAGTCCCCGGTGAACATCCCTCGGTGATTTCATGTCCAGAGCGCATCTTAAGCCGTTGAACAAGCAGACGATCGTCGTCACCGGCGCGACGTCGGGAATCGGTCTGGCGGTGGCCCGGCGGGCGGCGAAGGCCGGAGCCTGCGTCTTCCTGATCGCGCGCGGCGAAAAGGATCTGGCCGCCCTGTGCGAGGAGCTTCAGGCCACCGGCGCCCGCGTCGCCTGGTCGGTCGCCGACGTCGCCGACCCGGACGCCCTGGCCGAGGCCGCCGACAAATGCCGCCGCCTGTTCGGCGGCTTCGACACCTGGATCAACAACGCGGGTGTCTCGATCTTCGGCCCGATCCGCGAGACCACGCTGGAGGACCAGCGCCGGCTGTTCGAGACGAACTACTGGGGCGTGGTGAACGGCTCCATCCTCGCCGCCGAACGCCTGCGCGAGCGGCCGTGGGGCGGCGCCATCATCAACGTCGGCTCCATCCTGTCCGACGCCCCCATGCCGGTGCAGGGCGTCTATTCGGCGTCCAAGCACGCGGTGAAGGGCTTCACCAACGCCCTTCGCATGGAGCTGATGCGCGACGATGCGCCGGTCAGCCTGTCGCTGGTCAAGCCTGCCGCCCTGGACACCCCCTACAGCCGCCACGCCCGTAACCTCACCGGCTACGCCGTCCACAACCCACAGCCGGTCTATTCGACCCGGGTGGCGGCGGACACCATCCTGTACTGCGCGACCCATCCCATCCGGGAAATCACCGTCGGCGGCGGGGGGCGGCTGATCGCCTCGCTCTACAACGCCCTGCCCGGCGTCGCGGAACCTCTTCTCGCCCGGTTCGCTCCCTCTCTGATGCGGGACAGGCGTTCCGCTTGGACGCCGGACGACGACGGGCTCTATGACCCGTCCGACGACGGCCTCGATGAAGAGGTTCATTATCCGATGGTTCGCCAGTTCTCCGCCCTTGCCGAAGTCCGCAAACATCCCGGCATCGCCGCCGGGGCCGTGGCGGTGCTGGCCGGGGTTGGTCTCGCCACCCTGCTGCTGAACCAGCGTACCGGCCCGACGCGCTTCGAAACCCTGCGCAGCCGGTTCAGCCCGCGCGACCGCATTCACGTCGACGGCCTGCGCAGCCGCATTGACGACTTCACCGAAACCCTCCGCCATGGCCTCAGCGAGGCGGGCGCCCGCGCCCAGGACTTCAGCGACGACGCGCGTGATCGCGGCGGCCGTTGGTGGAACAAGACGCAGAAATCCTCGCGCAAGGCCCTGAAAAAGCACGGCAAGACGGCCCGTCGCTATGCCGAGGACGCGGGTGATTACGCCCGCACCCACGCCAAGGAAGGCGGCGCCCTTCTGGCCCTGGCCACCATCGCCGCCGCCGTCGGCGCCGCCGCGCTGGACGCCCGCCGCCCCGACAGCCGCCTGCGGAGCATCGGGCGGTTCTAGATCCGATCACCTCTCCATTCGCCCTCAAGCGAATGGAGAGGACAGACCGGCGCGTCAGCGGCGGTCAGGTGAGGGCGGCTCGGTGGTGGCCGGAGAGGTCTCAAACACCGGTGTCGGCGGGCCGATGTCAAAACGCCTGCGCCGCCCCCTCCTGATCGCTGCGCGATCTGTCCTCCCCATCGCCTTGAAGTGGGCGATGGAGAGTTGAGTGTTCACCGTCACTGTCCTCGCGCCCCATACGACCAATCCCGACGCACCTGCCTGCTACGATGTTCGCCGGTCGCTCCCTCGGGGCGGCCGGCGTTTCGCATCTGCGGGCTGCGGAACAGACTCATCAGACGCTTCAGACTCATCAGACCTGTTTTTCGCGAACCCACTGACTGTCCGTTGCTGCAACTGCGAAGGTGGGCCAAGGTCACGGAATGGCTGACGCGACCTATGTTTTCGACTTCGATTCGACCCTCGTCCGGATCGAGACTCTTGAGGCGCTGGCGGATATCGCCCTCGAGGGGTCGCCCGACGCCGCCGCCGTCCGGGCAGAGATCGCCCGCCTGACCGATCAGGCCATGGCCGGGGAACTGGGCTTCGGCGAGGCCCTGCGTCGTCGTCTGGCCCTGCTGCCCCTGACCCACGCCCACGTTCAGGCCCTGGCCGACCGCATCCTCGACGAGGGCACACCCTCGGTCCGCAAGAACCTCGCCTTCTTCAAGGCCAACGCCGCCCGCATCGTCATCCTGTCCGGCGGCTTCCGCGAGATCATCGCCCCCATCGCCGAGCGCCTCGGCGTCGCGCCGGACCGGGTGCTGTGCAACGACCTGACCTATGACGCCGACGGTCGCGTCACCGGCGTCGATGGCGCCAATCCGCTGTCCGAAGCCGGAGGAAAGCCTCAGGTTATCAAGGCCCTGAACCTGCCTTCTCCCATCGTGATGGTGGGCGACGGCTGGAATGACGCCGAGGTGAAACTGGCGGGCGCCGCCGACCGCTTCTACGCCTTCACCGAGATCGTGCGTCGCCCCACCGTGGTCGAGGCCGCCGACGCCGAGACCGCGTCCATCGACGAACTGCTGCACGCCGAGGGCGAGACCGGCCGCTGGTCCTATCCGCGCAGCCGCATGCGCATCCTGCTGCTGGAGAACATCCATCCCGCCGCCGTCCAGCGACTGGAGGACGCGGGCTACACCGTCGAGACCGCCAAGGGCGCCCTCGGCGAGGACGAGCTGATCGAGCGGATCCGGGGCGTCCATGTGCTGGGCATCCGCTCCAAGACCATGGTCACCGAGCGGGTGCTGCAGGCCGCCGACCGCCTGATGGCCGTCGCGGCGTTCTGCATCGGCACCAACCAGATCGACCTGCCCGCCGCCTCGGACCACGGCGTCGCCGTCTTCAACGCCCCCTACTCCAACACCCGTTCGGTCGTGGAGCTGGCCATCGGCGTGATGATCAGCCTGATGCGCGACGTCTCCGACAAGTCCGCCGCCATGCACCGGGGCGAGTGGAACAAGTCGGCCACCGGCTCGCGCGAACTGCGCGGCAAGACCCTCGGCATCGTCGGCTACGGCGCCATCGGCAGCCAGCTGTCGGTGCTGGCCGAGAACCTGGGCATGCGGGTCATCTTCCATGACCTGACCGAGCGGCTGGCGCTGGGCAACGCGCGCCGCATGCCGTCGCTCGACGCCCTGCTGGCCGAAAGTGACGTGGTCACCCTCCACGTCGATGGCCGGTCGGACAATGCGAACATCATCGGCGCCGCCGAACTCGGCCGGATGAAGGAGGGCGCCCTCTTCCTCAACCTGTCCCGCGGCCACATCGTCGACGTCGGCGCCCTGGCCCAGGCGCTGGGCTCGGGCCGCATCGGCGGGGCGGCCGTGGACGTCTTCCCGGACGAACCCGCCACCAACGCCGATCCGTTCGACAGCCCCCTGCGCGGCCTGAGGAACGTCATCCTGACCCCCCACATCGGCGGCTCCACCGAAGAGGCGCAGGAAGCCATCGGGGAGTTCGCGGCCGACCGCCTGCTGGCCTACCTGAACCGCGGCGACACCACCTTCTGCGTCAACCTGCCGAACGTGCAACTGGCCGAGGTCTCGGGCGCCCACCGCATCCTGCACATCCACCGCAATCAGCCCGGCGTTCTGGCCGACCTGAACCGCACCATCGCCGGCGCCGGCCTGAACATCCTCGGCCAGCATCTGAAGACCGACGAACGCACCGGCTACGTCATCACCGACGTCGACCGGAACTATGATCCGGAGGCGGTTCAAACCCTGCGAGGTGTGGCCGGGACGCTTCGTTTCCGCATGCTCTACTGAATACGGAGGAAAAGCTTACCTCGGGGCATCTTGCTTACGCGCAAAACGAGCGCAGAGTGCCGTTCAACGACCGCGATTTGACGGTCGAGGGAGGATCATCAATGTCTCGTTTCCTGCGTAACGCGGCCGCCGCCGCGTTGGCGGTCGCCGCCATGGGCGCCGTGGCCTCCACGGCCAACGCCCAGTCCTACAACCGCCTCGTCGTCTTCGGTGACAGCCTCAGCGACAACGGCAACCTGTACGCCATCTCCGGCCAGCCGACCTCGCCGCCCTACTACATGGGCCGCTTCTCCAACGGGCCGGTGTTCACCGAACTGCTCGGCTTCACCGTCGGCCGCTACACCGCCGGCGCCCCGGTGACCGGCAGCGTCAACTACGCCTTCGGCGGCGCCCGGACCGACATGTCCGCCTCCCCGCCCGGCATGCGCGCCCAGCTGGCCGCCTACACCGGCGCCGGCGGCACCTTCGGCCGGAACGATCTGGTCAGCGTCCTGGGCGGCGCCAACAACATCTTCCAGGGCATTCCCGCCGCCGCCGTGACGACCAACCCGGCCGGCGCCATCGCCCCCGTGGCCCAGTCCGCCGCGGCTGACATCAACTTCATCGTCAACGACATCGCCGGTCGCGGCGCGGGCACCATTCTGGTGACCAACCTGCCCCGCCTCGGCATCACGCCCCAGTTCAACCAGGGCGCCGGCGCCGCCGCCTCGCCCCTGGCCGACTACGCGGGCCAGACCTTCAACAGCGCCCTGCTGTCGAACCTGATGGTCACCGCCGCCGCGCGGCCCGACACCAACATCATCCTGATGGATCTCTACAAGATCAGTGATCCGCTGGCGGCCAATCCCGCCCGCTTCGGCCTGACCAACGCCCGCGACGCCTGCTTCAACGGCGTCTCGGTCTGCGCCAATCCGGACAGCTACCTGTACTGGGACGGCGTCCACCCGACGGCCGCCGGTCACCGCCTGATCTCGCGTCTGGCGGTCGATTACCTCTACTACGGCGACATCGGCTCGCAATCGACGGTGCAGGCCGAGACGGCCTTCCGCCAGCGCGAGGACCTGCTGGACCTCTCGACCGAGACCTTCGCCGGTCGCGCGACCTGGGAGCCGGGCACCCACATGACCTTCGGCGCCCTCGCCGACAGCGTCACCAGCGATGCCCGGGGCGCCGTCGCCGAGGCCGAAGCCACTGGCTGGGGCGGTCGCGTCGCACTGGACCACGTGATGTCCGAAAGCCTGCGCTTCGGTCTGGCCGGGACCTTCCGCACCGCCGATGTCGAGGCCGGTCCGATGGCCTTCGATGTCGAGACCTACGCCTTCGACGCCTGGGTCGGCTGGCGCTCGGGCAACCTGTTCCTCGGCGCCGCGGCCGGTGGCTCGGTCGATAACTACGACGAGATCACCCGCATGACCGCCCTCGCCCCGATCGTCCACACGGGCGAAACCAGCGGCGGCAGCCTCGGCGTCCGCGTCCAGGGCGGCCTGTGGTTCGACATGGGCGGCATCGCCCTGTCCCCGCGCGCCGCGATCAGCTGGGGCTCGACCAACGTCAACGGCTATGACGAGCAGGGCTTCGCGGCCCAGTACGCCTATGAAGACCGCACCGTCCAGGCGGGCGCGGCCGAGATCGGCCTGCGCGCCGAGGGCGGCGGTGAAGGCCTCGGCTTCTACATCGAGGGCGGCTATCGCGACGGCTTCGGCGACAGCAGCGATCCGGTCGCCGTCGGCATCCTGGGCAACCCGGCCCAGGTGCTGGAGCGCGAGATCGAGGATCCGTTCGGCGGCTCCTTCCTCGCCTCGGCCGGCGTCGAGGCGGAGCTGGGCATGGGCAAGGTGACCTTCGGCTACCGCGGCCGCTTCGGCGATCACGCGGACAGCCACGTCGGAGCCCTGACTTGGAGCGTCGCTCTGGAGTAGTCGCCCGCACGATGAAGGCTCGGATGGGGCGCGGGAATTTCCCGCGCCCCTTTTCGTTGCCCGACTGCGACGACCTGTCGCCCCCGGGCGCCCCAAAGTCGCCGCCGCCGCCCCCTATCTGCCTGTCTTCACCGAGGCGCGGAGCCCCGGCTGCGCTGCGGATGTGGCGCGCCGCCGCGCCATCTGTTCCCCGCTCTCCCCCGAGCTGAAGACGGAGCCGACGCCGCCCATGCGACGCCTGTTGCCGACCGCCCGGTCGTTTCTGATCCATTCCGGCCAGGCCGCCGCCCTCGGCGCCGTGGCTGTCCTCGCCATGGCCGCCGCGCCGCTGGCCCCCGCCCATGATCCGGAGCCGGTCGACGGCTTCGCCGTGCCCGAAGCCCCGCCGGTGACCGCCGTCGCCGCGCCCGCCGGTCCGATCACCCGACTGATCACCTTCGCCGAGCCCGTGCGGGGCTATGCCGTCAACTCGGCCTTCGGCATGCGCCGCCTGCCCGGCAGCGCGGCGCGCCACCATGACGGCGTCGACATCGCCGCCCCGACCGGCACCGGCGTCATCGTCGCCGCCGAGGGCCGCGTCCTGCGCACCGGCTATGACGCGGGCGGCTACGGTCGCTTCATCGAGGTCCGCCACCCCAACGGCATGAGCACCCTGTACGGCCACCTCAGCCGGATCGACGTCGCCAGCGGCGACGCCCTCGTCGCTGGCCAGCGCATCGGTCTTGTCGGCTCGACGGGCCGTTCGACGGGTCCGCACCTGCATTTCGAGGTCCGCCGCGGCGACCGTCAGATCAACCCGGTCCGCGTGATGGGCGAAGCCTTCCCGGTCGTGGTCGCGGACGCCTGATCCGGCGCGAATTCAGGATACGCCCACGCTTTCTTCACCCCTTGCGCGGATAATCGCCGGCGAAGGGGGGCCTCTTGGACCGTATTCTCTACTGCATCGCGTTCCAGCACGACTGGCGGTGGACCCTCGCCGCCGGCCTCATCTGCATTTTCGGCGTTGGAACCGTCTACCAGCTGCTGGGCCGCGCCCGCAGCGCAGTCGGGCCGCGACGGCGCAACCTCGCCCTGCTGGCCGCCCTGACCGGCGGCCTCTCGGTCTTCTCGACCCATTACCTGGCGATGCAGGGCTATGACGCGGGCGGCGAGGTCCGGTACGCGGTCTGGGCCACCATCAGCAGCTTCTTCATGGCCTTCGCCAGCATCGGTCTGGCCTGCCTGGCCACCCTCGCCCGCAACGGTCCGATCGCCCGCGCCATCGGCGCTGCACTGGCCGTCTCCGGCGTGGCCGCCATGCATTTCCTCGGTGTCGCCGCCCTTGAACTTCCGGGCCTGATCGTCTGGCAGGGTGAGCTGGTCGCCGCCGCCGTGATCGGCGCCATCGCCCTGGCGTCGGCCAGCGCCGCCTTCCTGTACGGCCGCGCCTCCTGGCGTCGCTTCGCCGCCGGCGGATGCGGCGCCCTGTCGGTCGTCGTCCTGCATTTCGGCGCCATGGCCGCGATGAGCCTTGAACCCCGCCTGGGAACCGAGGTCGCGCCCTGGACCCTGTCGGCCGGCGTCATGACCGTCGTCCTCATCGCCATGGTGGCCGGGATCGCGGCGCTCGCCGGTCTGGCGATCTGGATGTGGTGGATGTCCCGCGCCAGCGCCCTGAGCCAGCTGCGTCAGGCCATCGAGGCCATGCCGGACGGCCTTGCCTTCTACGACGGCGAGGACCGGCTGGTCCTGTGGAACACCCGCTACGCCGAGGTGAACCCGGAGCTGTCGACCAACCTCCAGCGCGGAATGACCTTCCGCGAGATCGTGCAGATCGGTCTCGACGAGGGCCTGTACTCCGACGCCAAGGGCCGCGAGGCCGAGTGGCTGGAGGAGCGGATGAACACCCGCGCCGTCCGCGCCACCACGATGGAGCAGCGCATCGCGGGCGACCGCTGGCTGCGCGTCTCGGACCGCCGCACCGTCGCCGGCGGCACGGTGACCATCTGCACGGACATCACCGAACTGAAGCGCGACGCCCGCGCCCTCGCCGAAGCCCGCGACGCGGCGCAGGCGGCCAACAGCGCCAAGAGCCAGTTCCTGGCCAATATGAGCCACGAGATCCGCACGCCCCTGAACGGCGTGATCGGGGTCGCGCAGGCGCTGGCCAACACCGACCTTTCGGCCCAGCAGGCCGAGATGCTGGAGCTGATCCAGTCCTCCAGCCGCACCCTGCAGGTTCTGTTGAGCGACATCCTGGATCTCGCCCGCGTCGAGTCCGGCCGACTGGAGCTGACCGAGGAAGCCTTCGATCTGGGCCGCGCCGTCCGCGAAGCCGCCCAGTTGTACGAAACCTCGGCCCGCGAGAAGGGGCTGCAGTTCTTCGTCGAGATCACGCCCGACGTGGACCGCTGGATCGCCGGCGACGTCGTGCGCCTGAAGCAGATCCTGACCAACCTCGTCTCGAACTCGGTCAAATTCACCGCCCAGGGCTTCGTCTGCCTGACCGCCATGACCGGCCCTGTCCGCAACGGGCAGCCGACCCTGCGGTTTGCGGTCGAGGACACCGGCATCGGCTTCGACAGCGACACCCGAAACCGGCTGTTCAGCCGCTTCGAGCAGGCCGACGGCGGCATCACCCGCAAGTTCGGCGGCTCGGGCCTGGGCCTGTCCATCTCGCGCCAGCTGGCCGAAATGATGGGCGGCGAACTGGACTGCGAGAGCGAGCCCGGCGGCGGCTCCTCCTTCATGCTGACCATTCCGCTGCGCTTCGCGGAGGCTCCGGCCGCGCCGGTGGCCGAGGATTCGGCCCTGGCCGCCGGCGATGATCGCCGCCTGCGCGTGCTGCTCGCCGACGACCACCCGGTGAACCGCAAGGTGGTCGAGATGATCCTGGCCCAGGCCGAGATCGACCTGACCTCGGTCGAGGACGGCGCCCAGGCGCTGAACGCGGTTCGCGACGGCGACTACGACCTCATCCTGATGGATATGCAGATGCCGGTCATGGACGGCCTGACCGCCACCCGGGAAATCCGTCTGCACGAAACGGCCATGGGGCTGCCGCGCACGCCGGTCGTGATGCTGACCGCCAACGCCCTGCCCGAGCATATCGCTTCGGCCGAGGCCGCTGGCGCCGATCGCCATCTGGCCAAGCCCTTCGATGCGGGCGAACTGCTGGAGCTGGTGATCTCCCTGCCCCGCGCCGCGCAAGCCGCGATCGCCGCCTGATCACAGACGGCGATCGCTTCGCCTTCAGCTTACTCGTAGCCGTGGGCCGCCTCGTTGATGACCTGCGAGGGCATCTCGGAGAAGTCGACGCTCACCGGCTGGGCGATTTTCGCCCGGAAGGTCTTGAGCACGTGCTCGAGGCGACGCCGGACCTCACGCTCGGCCTCGGTCTGGGTGTCCAGATTCAGCGGGGCCAGGCAGAAGTCGATGATGGCCGTCGGATTGTTCAGCGGTTGCATGGTCACTCTCCTTCTTATTCAGCCGCGACGAACTGCGCGGTCTCGGTGGAGTCCTTCAGGGCGGTGGTCGACGACTGGCCGTTCGAGATGACGGTCGCGACCTGGTCGAAGTAGCCCGTGCCGACCTCGCGCTGGTGGCGGGTGGCGGTGTAGCCGCGGGCCTCGTTGGCGAACTCGCGCTGCTGCAGCTCGGAGTAGGCCGCCATGCCGCGGTCGCGGTAGCCGTCGGCCAGCTCGAACATGCCGTTGTTCAGGCTGTGGAAGCCGGCCAGCGTCACGAACTGGAACTTGTAGCCCATGGCCCCCAGCTCGCGCTGGAACTTGGCGATGGTCGCGTCGTCCAGCTTGGCCTTCCAGTTGAAGGACGGCGAGCAGTTGTAGGCCATCAGCTTGCCGGGGTGCTCCTTCTGGATCGCCTCGGCGAACTTGCGGGCGTCGTCGAGGTCCGGGTGCGAGGTCTCCCACCACAGGACGTCGGCGATCTTGGCGTAGCTCAGGCCGCGCGCGATGCAGTGCTCCAGACCGGTCCCCTCCTTCAGGCGGAAGAAGCCTTCCGGCGTGCGGTTCTCGCGATCGATGAAGGGCTGGTCGCGCTCGTCGATATCCGAGGTGATCAGCTGGGCGCTTTCGGCGTCGGTGCGGGCGACCGTGATGGTCGGGGTGCCCATGACGTCGGCGGCCAGGCGGGCGGCGATCAGGTTGCGCTCATGCGCCTGGGTCGGGATCAGCACCTTGCCGCCCAGGTGGCCGCACTTCTTCTCGGACGCCAGCTGGTCCTCGAAGTGAACGCCCGAGGCGCCGGCCTCGATGAAGGCCTTCATGATCTCGAAGCTGTTCAGAGGTCCCCCGAACCCGGCCTCGGCGTCGGCGACGATCGGCACGAACCAGTCACGCTTGGCGCCGCCTTCGGCGTGCTCGATCTGGTCGGCGCGTTGCAGGGTGCGGTTGATGCGGCGGCACAGTTCCGGCGCGGCGTTGGCCGGGTACAGCGACTGGTCCGGGTACATGGCGCCGGCGGTGTTGGCGTCGGCGGCGACCTGCCAGCCCGACAGATAGATGGCCTTCAGGCCCGCGCGGACCATCTGCATGGCCTGATTGCCGGTGACGGCGCCCAGGGCGTTGATGAAGGGCTCGGTATGCAGAAGCTCCCACAGGCGGTTCGCGCCCCGCTCGGCCAGCGTATGGGTGATTGACACCGAGCCGCGCAGACGCAGGACGTCTTCCGGGGTGTACGGACGCTCGATGCCGTCGAAGCGGCCTTTGGGCGAGGGAACCAGATCGGCGAAGGTGGTCATGGCGGGTCTCTGTCCTGTGGGCCGTCGATGCGCGGCGGGTCACAGGAGGGAAACACGGCACAGTCACAAACAACACAGATTAAGACGGACATATCGCGTCATTGAGTCACGATATGACACTTGCTGTTAAGTCACTTTATGACATCGTGCGGCCATGGACACCGCCGACCGCAAACTGTTCCTCGGCGGCCGCCTGAAGCGGCTGCGCCGGGATCTGGGCCTGACCCAGACGGCCATGGCCGGTGATCTGGGCGTGTCCCCCAGCTATCTGAACCATATCGAGCGCAACCAGCGCCCCGTCTCGGCCCAGCTGCTGCTGCGTCTGGCCGAGACCTATGACGTGGACCTGCGGGCGCTGGGTCAATCCGGCGGTCCGGCGTCGGAAGCCACCCTGTCGGAGGCCTTCGCCGACCCGGTCTTCCAGGGCCTATCGGTGCCCCGGCACGAGATCGTCCAGCTGGCCGAGGACCAGCCCGCGGTCGCCGACGCCGTCCTGCGCCTGTACCGCGCCTTCAGCGACCGCCGCGCCCGGGAACGGGCCGAGGCCGATATCGCGGGCGGCGGCGGCGACGAGACGCCCGCTGACCGCGTCCGCGACTTCGTGCAGGCCCGCCAGAACCATTTCCCCGAACTGGACGCCCTCGGCGAGCGACTGGCTGCGGAACTGGACGCCGACACGCCGGGCGAGACCTTCGAGACGCGCGCCCGCGCCCGCCTGCAGGCCCGGCACGGCCTGACCGTGCGCACCCTGCCCGACGACGTGATGGTCGAGTGGACCCGCCGCTACGACCCGCACCGCAAGCGGCTGCACCTGTCCGAGACCTTGGGCCCCTCCTCCCGCGCCTTCGCCGTCGCCTTCCAGCTGGCCCTGGCCGAGCATGACGCCGAACTGACCGCCCTCACCGCCTCGGCGGACATGCCGGACGACGCCACGCGGCGGGTGCTGAAGGTCGCCCTGACCAACACCCTGGCCGCCGCCATCCTGATGCCCTACGGCGCCTTCCACGCGGCGGCCGAGGCCAACGGCTACGACCTGACCCGGCTGGAGGCCCGGTTCGGGGTCAGCTTCGAACAGGCGGCGCACCGGCTGACCACCCTGTCTCGCCCGACGGCCCGGGGCGTGCCCTTCTTCCTGATGCGGGTCGATCAGGCGGGGAACATCTCCAAGCGGTTCGCCTCGGGCGCCTTCCCCTTCTCGCGCTTCGGCGGCGCCTGCCCGCGCTGGCGGCTGCACAGCGCCTTCCGCACCCCCGGCCGGATCGTCACCCAGATCATCGAGACGCCGGACGGCGGCCGCTGGTTCACCCTCGCCCGCACGGTCGAGCGTCAGGGCCGCGACGCCTTCACCGAGGGGCATGACCTCGCCATCGGGCTGGGCTGCGAGCTGAAGCATGCGCGCCGCCTGATCCACGCCCGCGGCCTCGATCTGGCCGCGCCGGAGGTGACCCCCATCGGCCCGGCCTGCCGTCTGTGCCACCGCCACCCCTGCGCCGAACGCGCCGCCCCGCCCGTGGACCGCGCCCCGGCGGTGGACGACTGGTCAAAATCCGTCAGCCCCTGGCCGTTCGTGCAGGAGTCGGGCTGACCGTCAAATCGGCTTCAGCTGTCAGGCTTGCGACCGCTCAAGGGCGCGGGAAGCCGCGGCCAGTTCCCCCGCCATCACAGCCTTCAGCCTCAGCGGGGCGACGATCTCTACCTGCTCGCCCCAGCTGAACAGGTGCCAGGCCAGTTCGCGCATGCCCGAGGCGCGGAAACGGACGATCACGCCCCCGTCCGGCTGGTCCTCAAGGGTCTGGGTGGGGTGCCAGCGCCAGCCGCGCGCCTCGTCGGCGCCCGCGGGGGTGATCTTCAGCACCACATCCTCGATGGCGTCCTGATAGATGCCGAAGGACTGGCCAGCGAAGACCTGCAGGTCGAAATCGGCGGGCGGCACGGCCACGCCCGGCTCGGCCTTCACCGCGCTCATCCGGTCCAGACGGAAGGTCTTGATCGCGCCGGTCTCCCGATCCGCGGCGACCAGATAGTTGGCCCGGCCGAACATCAGGCCGCAGGGGGTCATCACCCGCCGGCGCGCCTCCGTGCCCGGACGGCTGTAGATGAAGCCCAGCGGCTGACCGGCCAGCACGGCCTGCCGGACCTCGGCCAGGATGACCTCGTCCGCCGTGGCGCGCGGCCCGGCCTGCACCGCCAGGGTCTCGGCCCGCACCAGCGCCTCCAGGTCCGGCGCCAGCCGGTTCAGGGTGGTCGAGCGGACGGCCGACTTCAGCTTGCGCTCCAGCCCCTCCAGCGCCTCGGCCCGGGCCGGTTCGCCGGTCGCGCGCAGCCCCTGCGCCGCCCGGGTCAGCTCGACCAGCTCTTCCGCCGTCGGGGCCTGCTCGAAGGCCGACAGACCTCCGCGGATGCGCCAGCGCTTGTACGGCGGGTCCGAGACCTCCTCGGTCTGCGGGAACAGGGCGACCACCGCGTCACGCACCCGCTCGGCCGTGCGTCGCACGCCGCCGGTCTCCTGCATGATCTCTTCCATGGTCACGCCTTCGGCGCTGGCGGCCATCCGCCGCGCCAGCTCCAGAACCATGGCCGCCTTGTCAAATCTCATGGGCGGACCAGAGCATACGACCAAAAATGACGCAACGCTGTTTTAGACATCAATCCATCGACAGCGACCCCGCTTCACGGAGTTCACAGATGGCCCGCTCTTTCGCCCCCGCCGCCCACGTCGCCGCCAACCGCTACCTGATCGTCCCGTGCGAGGCCGAAGGCGGCCTGGCGGTCATCTGGGACCGTCTGGAGGAACAGGTGATCGACGTCATCGACGCCCGCCAGTCGGCCCGCTACGCCGAGGAAGACGCGCTGTGGGATGAGGCCCGCCCGCTGTTCGACCCGGCCGCCGACTTCCGGATGGCCGCCTGATGGCCGCCCTGCTCTCGCTTCTGGTCGCCGCGGTTCTGGCCGCCTGGTGCAGCGCCTGGCTGCTGCAGATCGCGCTGGGTTTGGCCAATACGGCCATCGCCGTGGCCAATCTGGTTCTGGGCCGGACCACCCCGGCGCGCGCCCTGCGCTAGGCGGCCTTCGGCTTGGTCCAGCGATCGATCATCCGCTGGGCCGGAGCCTCGACGAACCGGTGCGCCAGGATCGCCAGCGCCACGATCAGGCCGAACAGGGCGACACCGAACAGGTCGTTCAGCCAGACCGAGCCGAAATCGATCCGCCGGGCGGGCATCCAGTCCAGCTTCCGCGCGATGATGATGGTCACCACCAGCACGAACATGTGCACCATGTAGATGGCGAAGGACCACCGGCCGAGGGTCACCAGCGGCTTCGTGTCCAACAGGCGCGACAGGGCGCCGTCCTCGCCCGCGAAGACCCAGACCGAGGCGACGAACAGCAGGGTCACCAGCACGGTCACCGGTCCGGTCGCATAGCCGATGAAGGCGCAGACGCCGACCACCGTGCCGATCTCCAGCGCCGTCGCCGCATGCCCCTTCAGACGCGGGATCTGCGTCCAGACGCCCTGCAGCAGGCTGCCGAGGAAGAAGCCGTAGACCGCGCGCGGGAAGGCGAAGTCGTAGGTGGTGTTCATGTACCGCTTCGCCTGCGTCAGGACGATCACCGCCCCGATCACCGCCAGCACCGCCCCGATCCAGCGCCACATCTTCGGCGTCGCCAGCAACAGCAGGGCGAAGACCATATAGCAGCCGACCTCGACGCTCAGGGTCCAGGAGGGCCCGTTCCAGGTCAGGGACGGATGAATGTTGTAGGCCTGGATAAGGAACAGGTTGGAGAAGATCGCCTCCACCGACCGGTCGCGCGTGAACGGCGTCACGCTGTCGAAATGGGTCCACAGCCTGACCAGCTCCAGCCCGATATAGGCGAGCAACATCAGCACGTGCAGCGGCCAGACCCGCCCCAGACGGCGCACCATGAACCGGCCCGCGTCCTTCGGCGTCTTAAGCCGCTGCGCATAGGCGTGGGCGATGACGAAGCCGGACAGGACGAAGAAGTAGTCGACGAACAGATAGCTGTGCTGGATCAGGCCCCAGTCCCGCCAGTGGCTGGCCACCGGCATGTGGAACATGACCACCAGAATGGCGCAGACCCCGCGCAGGGAATCCAGCGCCTCGAAGCGACGGTGAGCGGAATTCACGGGGGCGGCTGTCGGATTCACGGCGGCGTGATAGCGCCGCCCGGGGACGCGCGATAGAGGGCTTGTCAGCAGCCCGCCGTGGCGGGGTTTCCGGTCCGCATCCGCTCGACCGATCGCTCGACCAGTTCGCGCAGGACCGCGGAATCGAGGTCGTCCAGCCGGTTCACATAAAGGCAGCCGACGCTCAGCTTGTGCTTGCCCAGCCGCGCCAGCAGGTCCTCCGCCCCGTCAAAGTCGCGCGAGACGTAGAGCACCAGATTGGCCTTGCGCGGCGAGAAGCCGATGATCGGCCAGTCGCCGGTCGGACCGCGATAGCTGCCGTAGCCGATGATGGACGGTCCCCACATCACCGCAGGCTCGCCCGAGACCTCGGTCATCAGGGCGTTGACCACCTCCGCATCGGCCCGGCGTCGCGGGTTCTCCACCGCGGCGATGAAGTCCGGAACGGACGCGTCGGTGGGCCGGGTCTTGGGTTCAGCGGCCATGATCGTCCCTCCTCCACAACCGGTTCAGCCGCAGACTAGCGCTCCGGGACCAGCCGCCAAGCGCCGTTTTCAAACAGGATGACCGCCGACCCGCGAAGGCCGCCCGCCCCCTCGCCCCAGATTTCGTAGCGCACGCCGGCGGAAAGCGGCCGGGGCGGCGCCGCCGTGACGAGGCCCTGGACCGGCTGGCCATAGGCCAGACGCCGCAGGTTCGTGCACCCGCCCTCAGGGTTGGTCAGCCGCCAGGTCGCTTGCTCGTCCGGCACGGCCCGCGCCCAGACCCCGGGCGCCGCCGCCACCATGTGGACCTGCTGCAGACAAACGGCCCCGCCGCGGATCAGCCCGTCGTTCCGCCGCATCTCCAGGACCGGTCGCTCAAGCGGACCCGACACCTCGAGATCGAACGGCGACGGACTGCAGCCGGACAGGAGAAGAAGCGCCGCGAGCGCAGGAATCCATTTCATAAGCTCAGCCTGCTCGTCCGCCGGGATCGCGCGAAGTGATCGTTCCTGACATCGACATCAGAACGTCCGGCCGCGCGGTTCGGCGACCAAAGAGACGAAGCGGATATAGGTCTTGTCGGGAACGCCCATCAGCCAACCTCCGGGAACGCTACAGATACTTGCGCCGGAAATCGGCCTGGCTGATGCCCAACAGGCGCAGGGCCGTGTTGAAGTCCTCCAACGGGAGCTGATCCCTGAGCGCCAGGACGCAGTTCACCGTCGGCCCCTCCTCCGGAATCACACGCGGCGTCCCGGCCAGGGCCGAGCGGTCCAGGGCGTCCACCGCCCGGATCCAGGTCTCCAGACTGTCCAGCCGCCCCGGAACATCAGCCCTGCGCAGGTTGAACGTCGGGCTGTAGGGGAAGGTCACCGAATAGTTCAGGCTGGCGCGCGCCCGTCCCCTGTTCTCCGAATTCAGCCTGCAGCCGACCTCCACGCTTTCGGCCTCATGGAAACCGTAGAGCTCCTCCCACCGGCCCTGCCCGTCGAAGCCCGAGACCTTCAGACCGTCCCGATAGACACGCAGGTCGTGCGGCACGGAGACACCCGCTACGGCGATGGCCAGCACCAGCAGCACCAGTCCCGGCCAGCGCACCAGCCGCCACCACCGTCCCGGTTCGCGGAACAGCATCATGATCCCCAGCACCACAGCGGTGAGCAGGCTGATGAAGAACAGGGCCCCGTAGGCCGTCGTCTGCAACCCGGGCTCCCACAGGACGACCGCGGGATCGCCCGGGCCGATCTTGCCGCGAAGGGCGAGCGTCAGCATCGGCAGGATCAACGGCGCCGGAAGGAGCAGCCCGAAAACGAGGATCGCCGCCCGCAGGCGGCGACCGAGGTTGTCGAGAACCTTCAGGGCCTTGTTGACCTCGCGCGGAGGTTCAGGCGACCAGCTCACAGCGCCTTCACGATCCCCTCGACCATCTTCTTGGCGTCGGCGAACAGCATCATGGTGTTGTCTCGGAAGAACAGCTCGTTCTCGACCCCGGCGTAGCCCGAGCCCATCGAGCGCTTCACGAACAGCACCGTGCCGGCCTTCTCCACGTCCAGCACCGGCATGCCGTAGATCGGGCTCTGCGGGTCGGTCTTGGCGGCGGGGTTGGTGACGTCGTTGGCGCCGATGACGAAGGCGACGTCGCAGCTGGCGAACTCGGAGTTGATGTCCTCCAGCTCGAACACCTCGTCATAGGGCACGTTGGCCTCGGCCAGCAGCACGTTCATGTGGCCGGGCATGCGGCCGGCGACGGGGTGGATGGCGTATTTCACCTCCACCCCCTCCTCCTTCAGTTTGTCGGCCATCTCGCGCAGCGCGTGCTGGGCCTGGGCCACCGCCATGCCGTAGCCGGGGACGATGATGACCTTGGACGCGTTCTTCATGATGAAGGCGGCGTCCTCGGCCGAGCCCTGCTTGACCGGCCGCGTCTCCGCCGCGCCGCCGGCCGCGCCCGAGGTTTCGCCGCCGAAGCCGCCGAGAATGACCGAGATGAAGCTGCGGTTCATCCCCTTGCACATGATGTAGCTGAGGATGGCGCCCGAGCTGCCCACCAGGGCCCCGGTGATGATCAGGGCGATGTTCTCCAGGGTGAAGCCCAGCGCCGCCGCGGCCCAGCCGGAGTAGGAGTTCAGCATCGACACCACCACCGGCATGTCGGC
>NZ_DASWWG010000027.1:0-28502 GCF_036400995.1 Brevundimonas sp. | reverse complement strand
GTCGCCAGGCCGGCGCCGAGAATCTTGTTCCACTTCAGGTCGCCGCTCATCCGCGTCGTCGCATCCCGTAGGTTAGGGCCCGTCCGTTGGCACGTCGGGCGAATTCTTGCGTGGGCGTCTCTTACACGCTAGCGCGACCTTAGCAACCGGCCCGGCGCGACCTTTCCGCCGGTCCGCAGACACAGGCGTCGAGGCAGGCCGATGAATCCCTTGATAATGATTCCCGCTCGCATGGCGGCGACCCGTCTGCCGAACAAGCCGCTGGCCGATATCGGCGGCAAGCCCATGATTGTTCGGGCTTATGAGCAGGCCGCCCTGTCGGGCCTGCAGGTCGCGGTGGCCGCGGGCGATCAGGAAATCGTCGATGTCATCGAGGGCATCGGCGGCGTCGCCGTGCTGACCGATCCGGACCTGCCGTCGGGCTCCGACCGGATCCGCGCGGCGCTCGAGGCCATCGATCCGGACGGGGGCTTCGATTCGGTGATCAACCTGCAGGGCGACATGCCCTTCGCCGATCCGGGACTGGCCACCGCCTGCGCCGCCCTGCTGCACGGCGAGCCGCGCTGCGACATCGCCACCCTGGTGGCGCGCGAGGCGGACGTCTCGGACCGCGCCAACCCCGACGTGGTCAAGGCCGTGCTGGCCCTGCCCGAGGGCGAGCGCCACGGGCAGGCCCTCTATTTCACCCGCTCGACCCTGTACGGCGACGCCCCCGTCTGGCGGCACATCGGCCTGTACGGCTATCGCCGCGAGGCCCTGCTGAAATTCTGCGCCGCCCCGCCCTCGCCGCTGGAGAAGCGCGAGAAGCTGGAACAGCTCCGCGCCCTCGAAATGGGCCTGACGATCTGGGCCGCCGTCATCGACGACGCCCCCCTGTCGGTCGACAACCCGGCGGATCTGGAGGCGGCCCGGGAACAGGCAATAGGCAGGTAGGCAGTAGGCAATAGGGAGGTTGCTCCCTCCGCTCGCCGTCTGCGACCCTACTGCCTACTGCCTACTGCCTACTGCCTACTGCCTACTGCCTGCTGCCTAAACGTCAAACCCGTCCACCCACGCCTGAATCAGCGTGCGGGCGATGGCCACCCTCGGCGGCGCCTTGATCGTCGGATGGGTTCCGGCCAGCACCTCGGCGGCCTCGCCGCGCGTCAGCCACGCCACCGCCTCCAGCTCCGTCTGGTCCGGCCGCGCGTCGTCCGAGTCCACCTCGGCGAACAGGCCGATCATCAGCTGGGACGGGAAGGGCCAGGGCTGGCTGGAGTGGTAGCGCACCTTGGTCGCGGTCAGCCCGGCCTCCTCGGCGACCTCGCGGGCGCAGCCTTCCT
The DNA here is from genome assembly GCF_036400995.1 of Brevundimonas sp. Taxonomy (GTDB): domain Bacteria; phylum Pseudomonadota; class Alphaproteobacteria; order Caulobacterales; family Caulobacteraceae; genus Brevundimonas. Next base: position 27,180 of record NZ_DASWWG010000027.1, on the reverse strand, counting down.
CGATGCTCTCACCGGGTTCGAGGAAGCCCGCCAGCGCCGACATCCGGCCCGCGGGCCAGGCCGCCTGACGCCCCAGCAGGCAGCGGTCTTCAGTCCCGCCCTTGTGGATGACCAGCATGATGGTGACCGGATCGACGCGCGGGAAATGCTCGGTCCCGCAGGCCGGGCAGATGCGCTTCCAGCCGCCGGACGCCGGGTCGCTGGCGTGGCCGCAGGCGGCGCAGAATCCGTGGCGCGCGCGCCAGTCGAACAGGCTCTTGGCCAGCCCCGCCATGGCGGCGTCCGCGCCCGACAGCACCCCGGCCGCCTCGCGCATGTCCATGAAGGCGCCCAGCCCCTGCAGCGGTCCCGCCGCCGGATCGACCGGGCCCTCGATCTCCACCGCGAAGACCGGGGCCTCTTTCCACAATCCGAGGAAGACCTCGCGGTCGGGCACGATGTCGCGGGCGTGGTTCAGCGACAACCACTGCAGGCGCGGCCCGTCCGCATGGTCCTCGACCAGCGGCTTGCCCTGCCATATCGCCAGCGCCAGCGCCTCGGGGTTGGCCTCCTGCTCGGCCAGCCATGCGGGATCGTTTCGTCGATCGCCCGCCCGGTCGAGCGGATTGCCGGCGAAGGTGTTCTGGATCGACAGGGGCATGACCCCCTGTCTAGCAAGGCGGCGCTTGCATCGGCGAGCCCAAACCGCCATATCCCCGCTCGGAGATCGCGGGCGAAGGCTTCGCCAATCTGGTCAGGGCCGGAAGGCAGCAGCCACAACGAATTCCCCTTCGGGTCGCGGTCTCCACCTTCCTCCTGACAATCCGGCCTTATTGCGTGTTGCGGATCGCCCCGACCAGCAGCCCGGCCAGATCGCCTTCCGTCATCATGTAGACCGCATAGATCTGGCGCTGCCGGGCGGCTTCGGCGAAGGCGGCGTCGTCGGCCTCGAACAGGCTGTTCTCCGACACGAACCGGTCGCCGTCGCGCGAATACAGCCACACCCGGAACTCGCCGTACGGCGTCACCGGCTGGTTGACCATCGCGCTCATCCGCCGCTCCAGTTCGGCGCCGGTGACGTTGGGCGACATCACGCCGCAGACTTCCAGCGTCAGCTCCGGAATGCCCAGGATGTCGGCGCCCGAGCCCCAGCCCGTGACCAGGACCTCGATCGTTTCCGGCGGGCGCGCCGGGTCCAGGGTCGCCGGGTTGATGTTCATGAAGGCGACCGGGTCGCGGAACTGGGCGTCGGTTTCGCCCAGGGCCTCGCGCGGCATCTGGGTCCAGCCCGCGCTGCGGGCGGCGCCGGCGGCCGGCGCGGCGGCGCCGCTGGTGTTCACGCACATCTTCACGAACGAATCGAACGGATGCGCCGCGACAGGCGAGGCGGCCAGCAGCAGGGCGGCGGCCAGTCCGGCGCGGTGGATCGACTTCAACATGGAATTCCCCTCGGCCCCCATCGGGCCGGACAACCCTAGCACGCGTATCCCCAGCCACAATCGGCGTGGACGCCGCACAGGGGGTGCCTGCGGCCCCGCTCTCGCGCTAAGACAGGGTCATGAGCGACGTGGACCCGACTCTCGACGGCCCCCCGTGGGATGAGGACTCGCCGGTAGGCGAGGCGGAGGAACGCGACCCCAACACCGACGACATGTTCGGTGCGCCCGCCGCTGCGCCCGCGCCTGAGCCTGAGCCTGAGCCTGTGCAGGCCGCCGCCCCCGCCGCCAAGCCCGCGCCCGCGGCGCCGCCCGAGGACGACGGCGCGGCCTATCAGGTGCTGGCCCGCAAATACCGGCCGCGCACCTTCGAGGACCTGATCGGCCAGGAGGCCATGGTCCGCACCCTGACCAACGCCTTCGCCACCGGCCGGATCGCCCACGCCTTCATGCTGACCGGCGTGCGGGGGGTCGGCAAGACGACCACGGCCCGCCTGCTGGCCCGCGCCCTGAACAACGAGACCGCCACCATCGACCGTCCGTCGCTGGAGCTGTCGGCCGACGGCGTGCACGACGCCGCCATCATGGCCGGCCAGCACATGGACGTCATGGAGATGGACGCCGCCTCGCACACCGGCGTCAACGACATCCGCGATATTCTGGAGAGCGTCCGCTACGCCCCGGTCGAGGCGCGCTACAAGGTCTATGTCCTCGACGAGGTCCACATGCTGTCGACGCAGGCGTTCAACGCCCTGCTGAAGACGCTGGAGGAGCCGCCGCCCCACGCCAAATTCATCTTCGCCACCACCGAGATCCGCAAGGTCCCGGTGACCATCCTGTCGCGCTGCCAGCGCTTCGACCTGCGCCGCGTCGAGCCGGAGATCCTCGTCGAGCATCTCGGCCGCGTCGCCGACCGCGAGGGCATGAAGATCGAGCAGGAGGCCCTGGCCCTGATCGCACGGGCCGCCGAGGGTTCGGTCCGCGACGGCCTGTCCCTGCTGGATCAGGCCCTGGTGCAGGGCGAGCGCGGCGAGACGGTCCAGGCCACGGTCGTGCGCGACATGCTGGGTCTGGCCGACCGCACCCAGACCATCGCCCTGTTCGAGGCCGTCATGGCCGGCCGCACGCCCGAGGCGCTGGAGCTGTTCCGCACCCTCTACGGCTACGGCGCGGACCCGGTGCAGGTGACCAACGACCTGCTCGAGCACTGCCACGCGGCCTCGGTCGCCAAGATGCTCGGGCCCAACGCCACCCGCCTGCCGAACGATCAGGCGCAGAAGCTGACGGCGCTGGGCGCGGTCATCTCGGCGGGCACCCTGTCGCGGACCTGGCAGATGCTGCTCAAGGCGCTGGACGAGGTCCGTCGCGCGCCCAATCCCGCTGATGCGGTGGAAATGGCCATCGTGCGTCTGGCCTACGCCGCCGACCTGCCGGGACCGGAAGAGGCGCTCAAGGCTCTGCGCGACGGCGAACCCGTCGGCGGCGGCCCGGGCTCGGGCCAGCGCGTCAGCGGCGGCGGTGGTGGCGGCGGCGCGTCCGCCCAGCTGGCCGCCCGGCCCATGGCCGCGCCCGCCCTGCCGGACCCGCAATCCTTCGAACAGGTCGTCGCCCTGATCGGCGAAAAGCGCGAGGTCGGCCTGCAGATGGACGTCCAGCGGTTCGTGCGTCCCGTGGCCTTCAAGCCCGGCGCCATCACCTACGAAAGCGTGCAGGGCGCCCCGGTCGACCTGGCCCGGCGCCTGTCCGGCCGCCTGAAGGAATGGACCGGCCGCACCTGGCTGATCGCCGCCAACGGCCAGGGCGGCGGCGAGACCATCATCGAGATCGACAAGCGCAAACGCGCCGAGGAGCGCGCCGAGATCGAGGCCGACCCCTTCGTGAAGGCGATCATGGAAGCCTTCCCGGGCGCCCGCATCGGCGAGGTCCGCGTCACCGCCGCCCCGGTCGAGCTGCCGGTGATCCCCGATGAGGACGCCGACGAAGACTAGGGTTGAGGGGTGAGGGAAGAGGGTCGAGGCGGCAGCGCCATCGGACTTCCCTCGACCCTCGAATCCCGACCCTCGCCCCTAGAGGACCTCCGCCGCCTCCTCGAACGCCAGCCGCGGCGAACGCGGGAACAGGTTCTCGTCCGAGCCGTAGCCGATGTTCATGATGAAGTTCGGCTCGACATTGCTGTCTGGGAAGAACTCGGCCTTCACGGCGGCGGCGTCGAAGCCCGACATCGGGCCGACGTCCAGCCCCAGCGCGCGGGCCGCGATGGTCAGGTAACCGCCCTGCAGCGAGGCGTTGCGGAAGGCGGTCTCGCGCCGGCCGGCCTCATCGGCGAACCAGTCCTTCGCGCCCGGGGCGTGGGGGAACAGGGTCGGCAGGTGTTCGTGGAAATCGATGTCCTGGGCGATGATCACGGTCACCGGCGCCTGGGCCGTCTTGGCCTGGTTGCCTTCGCTCATCAGCGGCACGAGGCGCGCCTTGGCCTCCGGCGAGGTCACGAAGACGAAGCGGGCCGGGGTGGCGTTCACCGCCGTCGGGCCGAACTTGGTCAGGTCATACAGCTTGCGCAGCAGGGCGTCCGGCACGGGGCGATCCGTCCAGCCGTTGCGGGTGCGGGCTTCGGTGAAAAGCTGGGCGAGGGCGGCGTCGGAAAGCGGGGCGTCGCGATCGGTAAGGGCGTCAAAGGCCATCGGGTGGTCCCTCCTCAAAATCTAACTGCAACAGCAGCGAGTGCTAAATAGGCAGGGCGTCGTCCCTCTCCAAGAGGCTCTGGCACATTTTCTGTTACAGATTGCTGTTCGCCGGGATTCGACCCCACTGTCCCCGGGGCGGCGAACCGCCTATCTAGGGGGCATGAAAGACCTCAACGCCCTCATGCAGCAGGCCCAGCAGATGCAGCAGCGTCTGCAGGACGCCCAGGCCAAAATGGCCGAAACCTCCGCCTCCGGCTCGTCCGGCGGCGGGCTGGTGACCGTCGCGCTCAAGGGCGCGGGCGAGATCACCGGCGTAACCATCGACGACAGCCTGCTGGTTCCCGGCGAGGGCGAGATCCTCGCCGACCTGATCGTCGCCGCCCACGCCGACGCCAAGCGCAAGCTGGACGAGGTCAACGCCGCCCTGATGCGCGAGGCCGCCGGTCCGATGGCGGGCATGAACATCCCCGGGATGCCCAAGCTCTTCTGATGGGGCAGGCGATACGGAACACCTGTCCGTGTTGCGGCTACCTGACCCTCTCCGAAGGGCCGGGTAGCTATGAGATCTGCGACGTCTGCTGGTGGGAGGACGATCCCGTTCAGCTGGCGTCGCCCCTGCTGCGGGGCGGCGCGAACAAGGTCAGCCTCGCCGAGGCCCAGCTCTATTTCATCAGCGCCGGATTCAGCGATCCCCGCTTCACCACCCATGTCCGCCCGCCGGCGGATGACGAGGTCGCCGACCCGGCCTGGAGGCCCTGGAACGCCAGGGTGGACGCCGAGGGCGATCAGACGATCCGCACCGGTCTCGACTATTTCCACGCCGCCTGCGTCGATCCGGGCGCGCCCTATTGGCTGAAATCCTGATGGCCGCTTCCGCCGGACCTGAAATCGAACGCCTGATCAGCCTGCTGTCCAAGCTGCCGGGCATGGGGCCCCGCTCGGCCCGCCGGGCGGCCCTGGCCCTGCTGAAGAAGCGGGAACAACTGCTGGTCCCGCTGGCAGCCTCATTGGCCGAGACGGCCGAGAAGGTGACCTCGTGCAGCGTCTGCGGCGCGCCTGACACCCGCGATCCCTGCTCCATCTGTTCCGACGGCGCCCGCGACAACGGCCTGATTTGCGTGGTCGAGGAGGCCGGCGCCCTGTGGGCCATGGAGCGCTCCGGCGCCTTCCGCGGCAAGTATCACGTGCTCGGCGGCCTGTTGTCGGCGCTGGACGGCGTCGGCCCGGACGCCCTGCGCATCGCCGAACTGGTCGGGCGCGTGCGCGGCGGCGAAGCGCGGGAGGTGGTTCTGGCCCTGCCCGCCACCGTCGACGGCCAGACCACGGCCCACTATATCGCCGAGCGTCTGGCGGGCTCCGGGGTGGAGATCACCAGCCTCGCCCGCGGCGTCCCCGTCGGCGGCGAACTCGACTGGCTGGATGACGGCACCATCGTTCAGGCGCTGAGGGCCAGACGGCCGGCCTGAGGCATACGTCCAAATTTGACGGATCGGGCTGCCATGATGGTGTCATGACCCAGTCCGCAGCCCTCCGCGCCGCATGCCGGCCCGGTAGACGACATAGACGATCTGGACGGTATAGACGGTGTATTTCGACCGTCTTCGTCTTCCCGGCCGTCTGTCCTCGCCGTCGTGGCGCGATCCGCCGACTCCCGGTAAGGAACGGAGCATGAACGCTTCTATCGTCGCCGCTCTCGCCGCCGCCGTCGTCGCCCTGATCGCCCTGGCCTGGGCCTTGATGGAGCGCCGCCGCGCCGCCGCCGCCGACGCCCGGGCGTGGGACCTCTCCCAGCGCTTCGCCGCCACCGAAGCCCGGCTGCATCTGGCCGAGGATCAGGCCGCGACCCAGACCGAGCTCCTGCGCGCCCAGGCCGCCCAGTCGGCCCAGACCGCCGCCGAGGAGATGCTGAAGCGCACCGACGAGACCTTCCGCAATCGCGAGCTCCTGGCCCAGCAGCGGATGGACGCCCAGCTCAAGCCCGTGGCCGAGACCCTGGCCAAATTCCAGGAGCATGTGGCCGCCCTGGAGAAGACCCGCGCCGAGGAGACCGGCGGGCTCAAGGAGCAGCTGGCTCAGCTGATGACCGCCTCGACCGCCACCCGCGACGAGGCGCGCAAGCTGACCGAGGCCCTGCGCGGCAACACCGGCCGTCGCGGCCGCTGGGGCGAGCAGACCTGCCGCAATGTGCTCGAGGCCGCCGGCATGGCGGGCCGCTTCGACTTCGAGGAGCAGAACTCCTCCGCCAATGACGAGGGCCGCCAGCAGCGCCCCGACTTCATCGTCCGCCTGCCCGGCGGAGGGATGTTCGTCATCGACGCCAAGGTGCCGCTGGCCTTCGACGACAGCGCCGATCAGGGTGACGAGGACACCCGCGCCCACGCCCGCTCGGTGCGCATCGCGGCCAGCCTGAAGACCCACATGCGCCAGTTGGCCTCCAAGGCCTATCAGGACCAGTTCAAGCCCAGCCCGGACTTCGTCGCCCTGTTCGTGCCGGGCGACGCCTTCCTCGCCGCCGCGCTGGACCACGAGCCGAACCTGCTGACCGACGCCATGGCCTCGCGCGTGGTCATCGTCACCCCGACCACCCTGTTCGCCCTGTGCAAGGCCGTCGCCTACGGCTGGCGCGCCGAGGAGCAGGCGAAGAACGCCGAGGACGTCGCGAAGCTGGGCAAGGAACTCTACAAGCGCCTGTCCGTCATGGGCGGACACGCCGCCTCGGTCGGCAAGGCGCTGGAGGCGGCGGTCGGCCGCTACAACCAGTTTGTCGGCTCGCTGGAGACCCAGGTCATGGTGGCCGCCAAGCGCTTCGAGGACCTGCAGGTCGATCACGAGGGCAAGGACCTGCCCGAGCTCCCCGCCGTTGAACAGTCGCCGCGCACCCTGGCCCGTCCCGAACTGGTCGAGAGCGCCCGCCTCAGCCTGCCCAGCGAGACCTGAAGACAAGTCTTGGCGTCTAATTGACAAGCGCGCTTGACAGTATCTGCGCGTTCTGTAAAACACCCTTGTCAAACAGACGTGGGAGCTTGTCATGGCGTCGTCCGCCAAACCGAAACGCCCGATCGCGGGGCCGAAGGCCTTCCTGCTGATCATGCTGCTGTCCGGCTTCGCCGGCGGACTGGCGGGCGTGGGCGGGGTCATCGCCGGCGACCTGCCGGGTCTGACGGGGCTTCTGGTCAACCTGCTGATCAACGGCGTGGCCATGGCCGTCGCCATGGTGCTGTGCGTCTGGTGGTGGCGTCGGATCGATGAGGCCGCGCGCGAGGCGCACAAATGGGCGTGGTGGTGGGGCGGCTGCTCCGGCATGGCCGTCGGCGGCGCATTGCTGCTGACCCTGATCCTGCGCGAGGATGACGCCCTTCTGTCGGGCATGACCGGATCCCAGTTCCTGGCCCTGGGCATGACCCTGGCGCTGGGCTTCCTGATCGTCGGCTATTCGATCGCCTGGCTCGTCTGGTGGGCGCAACGTCGGTGAGGACCCCGTCATGAACAACCGTCTCAAGGTCCTGCGCGCCGAGCGCAACTGGAGCCAGGCCGACCTCGCCGAGGCCCTCGGCGTCTCGCGCCAGACCGTCAACGCGCTGGAGACGGGCCGCTACGACCCGTCCCTGCCGCTGGCCTTCAAGATCGCCCGGGTCTTCGAACAACCCATCGAATCCATCTTCTCGGAATAGGAGACAGCCATGTCCCGCCTCTTCCCTGCCGCCATGCCTGACTGGGGCCGCAACCTGCTGCGCATGCTGGCCATCGGCTTCGTCTGCGGCGTCGCCGGCTACGGCGTTGGCCAGTTGCTGGCCGGGGTCTTCCCCGGGATCGATCCCGACCTCTCCGGCCTGCGCTGGGCCGACGTCGTCGCCGGCCTGCTGGCGGCGGTCATGCTGATCGCCTGTGTCGCCACCTGGCTGCGCACCTTCAGCCGCGCCGGTCTGGGCAAGACCCTCAAGCTGGAAGGTCCCGCCGGGGATGACGAGGTGCGCGACGCCCGCACCCAGGCCGGGGTCATCGGGCTGTCGGCGGTCATCCTGCCGCTGCCGATGATCTTCTCGGCCCTCGCCGTCGCCCCGTGGCTGGGTCTGGCCGTCGTCGCCGTCCTGCTGGTGCTGCACACCCTTCTGAACCTGCGCCTCTACCGCTCGGTCGACGAGCTGTTCCGCCGCACGGTGGTCGAGGCCGGGGCCGTGACCTTCTGGCTGGGGCAGGGCCTGCTCTTCCTCTGGGCCGCCGCCGAGCGTCTCGCCGCCGCCCCGCCGATCACCGCCTGGGACGTCTATGTCGTCCTGATGGGGACCTATCTGGTGGTGTCGACGGTCGTGACCATGCGTCGCGGCCTGGCCTGATCCCTTCGCCTCAAATCGCCTCTAACCTTCATCCGATCTTCCGGGAGTTTCCGCCGATGACGCTCGCCTCGCGCCTGAAATCCACCGCCGCCTCGACCGGCCGCGCCGTCCTCGGCGTCGCCCTGGGGCTCGGCCTCGCCGCCGCCGTCGCCTTCCAGCCGGTCCAGGCCTTCGCCCAGACCGCCGCGCCGGCCGCCGTCGCCGCCACGCCCCGCGCCGAAGGCTTCGGCCCCGGCCTCTGGGTCATCCGTGACGCCGATTCGACCATCTACCTGTTCGGCACCATCCACGTGCTGCGCCCGACCACCGGCTGGGCCACCGACCGCGTCGACGCCGCCTTCGACAGCGCCGACCAGATCTGGTTCGAGGTCTCCAATCCGGATGACCAGGCGGCGATGATGCCGATCGTCCAGCGCCTCGGCCTGGCGCCCCAGACCCCGCTGTCCAGCCTGCTGACGCCGGAAGAGAACGCCGACCTCCAGGCCGCCGCGGCCTCGGTCGGCATCCCGGCCGCCCAGATGGACATCTTCCGTCCGTGGCTGGCGGGCCTCACCCTGTCGGTCGCCCCGCTGGTCAAGGCCGGCTACGATCCGCAGTCGGGCGTCGAGATGATCCTCAAGGCGCGGGCCCTCGCGGCCGGCAAGCCGATCCACGGCTTCGAGACCCTTGAAGGCCAGGTCGGCCTGATCGCGGGCCTGCCGGACGAGGCCCAGCTGGACTTCCTGCGCAGCACGCTGAAGACCTTCGATAACGCCGGCGTCGAGCTGGACGGGCTGGTCGGCGCCTGGGCCGCGGGTGACGTCGCCGCCATCGACCGCCTCGCCGTGCGCGAGATGAAGGCCCAGAACGTCGTCGTCTACGACACCCTGCTGACCAACCGGAACCTCAACTGGGCCGGCCAGATCCAGACCCTGCTGGAAGGCTCGGGCACGGCCTTCATCGCCGTCGGCGCCGCGCACCTCGCCGGGGATGACAGTGTCCAGGCGATCCTCGAACGCCGCGGCGTCAGCGCCACGCGGGTTCAGTAGGAGAGGCTGGAGCGGGCAGCGGGAATCGAACCCGCACGAAAAGCTTGGGAAGCTTTCAGGCTACCACTACATCATGCCCGCGGAGCCGCAGGCAGCCTTAGGGCCAACGGCTTCGGACCTCAAGACGGGACCGCTCGAAAGGGCGGTCCCGTTTTCGTTTCAGTCGGCTCGATACACCACGACCCCGTCGACGACCGTCAGGGTCGCATGGCCCAGCGGGATGTCGGCGAAGGGCGCGGTCATCAGGTCGACGCTGAAGGCCGTCAGGTCGGCCCGCTTGCCGACCTCGATGGTGCCCAGCTCGTCCTCCCGGAAGCTGGCGTAAGCCGGCCACAGGGTGAACATCTTGAGCGCCGTCGCCCGGTCCACCGCCTCGTTCGGCCGCCAGTCCGGGCCCTGGAAGCCCGACAGGTCGCGGCGCGCCACGGCGGCGTAGAACTCGATCAGCGGCGCGCCGCGCTCGACCGGCGCATCCGAGCCGCCGACCACGATCACGCCGAGGTCCGACAGGCTGTGCCAGGCGTAGGCGCCGTCCAGCCGGGCGTCGCCCAGCCGCGCGGGGGCGAAATGCAGGTCGCCGATGGCGTGGCTGGGCTGCATCGAGGCGATGATCGGCAGTTCGCGGAACCGGTGATAGTCCTGCGGCCGGACGATCTGCGCATGCTCGATCCGCCAGCGCACATTGACGCCGTTCGGACGCTCTGAAGCCGGCACGGCCTCCAGCGCCTCGGCGTACCATTCCGCCACCGAGGCGTTGCCCCGGTCGCCGATGGCGTGGGTGGCGATCTGGATGCCGCCCCGCAGGGCCGATTCGTACAGCGGGACGATCTCGGTCTCGCTGATCTGCATCAGGCCGGTGGTGTCCGGCCGGTCGGCATAGGGGGCGAACAGGGCCGCGCCGCGCGAGCCCAAGGCCCCGTCCGCATAGTATTTGATCGCCCGGGTGATCACCCGGCCGTCCGCCACGTTGCGCGGGCCGCCGGCGATCAGCTCGGCCGCCCCGTCCGGGGTGACGCTGTTGTAGACCCGCAGCGGCGCCTCGCCCGCCTCGGCCATCTGCTCCAGCAGGGGGATGTCCCGCCAGGGCGCGCTCATGAAGTGGACGCCGGTCCAGCCATAGGCCGCCTCGACCCGGAAGCCGGCGCGATAGGCCTCGCGCGTGGCGGCGGGGTCGGCCTGCGGGGCGAGGCCCGCCACCAGCTGTTCCGCGGCGTCGACCAGCAGGCCGGTCGGACGGCCGTCCGGTCCCTTGAGGATCTCCCCGCCGGCCGGGGCTCGGGTCGCGCCGTCGATCCCGGCGGCGGTCAGGGCGGCGGAGGAGGCGACGACCGCATGGCCGTCGGCGCGGCTCAGCAGCACCACCCGGCCCGGCGCGGCGGCGTCCAGATCGGCGGCGGTCAGGAAGCGGCCTTCCGGCCAGTGGGTCTCGATCCAGCCGCGCCCGATGATCGGCCCCTCCGGATGCGCCCGCGCCCAGTCCGCCAACTTGTTCATTGCGTCGGCGACGGAGGTCGAGCCCTCGAGGTTCAGCGTCAGTTCGCGCCAGCCGATCCCGTCCAGATGGGCGTGGCCGTCGGTGAAGCCGGGAAACAGGGCCGCGCCGTTCAGGTCGACCGGCGTCAGGCCCGCTGCGTCCGGCGCGTTCGCGGCGGCGCCGACATAGCTGATCCGCCCATTGCGGACCTGCACCACCTCGGCGGTCGGGGCGGTCTGCACCCCGGTGTAGATCGGTCCGCCCCGGATCACGAGGTCCTGCGCCTGTGCGCTGAAGGCTGTCCCCGCGAGCAGGAGGGCGAGGGCGGTGGCGCGGATCATGGGCGACTCTCCCGAAATTTGGTTGCTTCTGCGCGCAGACCTGGGGGACGCCAAGAAAACTGTAAAGTTAACGATGTTCACGTATCGCGGGTACTTGAACGGTGGTCTCGAGCCGCCATCTCCCAAGCGCCACTGTGGCAAACCAAGGAGAATGTATGAGCGATATCAAGACGGCGCGTGACGAACTGAACGAGATTGCAGACGATCTCGAGGTCGCTGGAAACGACGAGGCTGCCCGAGAAATCCGGGACGTCGTTAACAATCGGATGTACCGGCGTTCCCCCGCGCGAAGGGCCCCGATCAAGTCTCAGCCGATCACCGAACGAATGAAGCAGCGGATCATTGATCTTGCTGAGACCACGAATCTGCACTCGGCCGAGATTGCAGTTCAACTGGATATCAACCCGGGACGCGTCTCAGAGGTGCTCCAAGGGGACCGATGATCGGTCAAATCAGTGGGCGGCGGGCAGATCAGCCCGCCGCCCAACTGCTTTAGGCAACCGCCTTCTTGCCTTCGAAGTTTCCGTAGAAGGTCCGGCCTTCTGCGGCCATGTCGCGCAGGAACTGCGGGACCTTGAACCGGTCGCCGTAGCGTTCGGCGTACTCGTCCGCCTTGGCCACGAAGGCCTTCAGGCCGGTCTGGTCGATGAAGGTGATCGGGCCGCCGGTCCAGGGCGCGAAGCCCCAGGCCAGGATGGCGCCGACGTCGGCTTCGCGCGGGTCGCTGATCACGCCCTCGTCCCAGCACTTGGCCACTTCGACGGCCTGACGGTACAGCAGGCGTTCCTTCTGGTCGGCGACCAGTTCCGGGGTCGAGTCGTTGATCGTCACCGGAGCCAGCTCCGACAGGCCGGCCCACAGCTTCTTCGGCTTGCTGTCGTAGTCGTAGAAGCCCTTGCCGTTCTTGCGGCCGTAGCGGCCCAGGTCCTCGACCATCTTGCGGACAATCTCGGCGCCTTGCAGCGGCACGTACTTGTCGCCCAGGTCGATGGCGGTCTGCTTGGCGACCTTGACCGACAGGTCCAGCGCGACGTCGTCGTGCATTTCCAGCGGGCCGCGCGGCATGCCGGTCATGCGGCCGATGTTGTCGATCAGGGCCGGGGCGTAGCCTTCCTCCAGCATCGCCAGACCTTCGGCGACGTAGGTGGCGAAGCAGCGCGAGGTGTAGAAGCCGCGGCCGTCGTTGACGACGATCGGGGTCTTCTTGATCTTGAGGATGTAGTCCAGCGACTTGGCGATGGCCGCCTCGCCGGTCTTCTCACCCAGGATCACCTCGACCAGCATCATCTTGTCGACGGGCGAGAAGAAGTGGATGCCGATGAAGTCCTCGGGACGAACCGAAGCCTCGGCCAGACCGGTGATCGGCAGGGTCGAGGTGTTCGAACCGAAGATCGCGCCCGGCTCCAGTTGCGCCTCGGCGCGCTTGGTGACCTCGGCCTTGATCTCGCGGTTCTCGAACACGGCCTCGATGACCAGGTCCGAGCCCTTGATCAGGTCGTAGTCGGTGGTCGCGGTGACCGAACCCAGCAGGGCGTCGAACTTCTCCTGGGTGATCGCGCCGCGCGACAGGCGCTTCTTCAGCAGCTCCTCGACGTGGGCCTTGCCCTTGTCGGCGGCTTCCTGCGTCTGGTCGATCAGGATGGTCTCGATGCCGGCCAGGGCCTGCACATAGGCGATGCCCGCGCCCATCATGCCGGCGCCCAGGACGGTGACCTTCTTCGGGTCCGACTTCGGCACGCCAGCCGGGCGCACCGCGCCCTTGTCGAGTTCCTGCTTGGACAGGAACAGCGAGCGGATCATGGCCTGCGCCTGCGGCGTCATCAGAGTCTTGATGAAGTAGCGGGTCTCGATGCGCAGGGCCGCGTCCATCGGAACCTGAACGCCCTCATAGACGGCCTTCATCAGGTTCAGCACGGCCGGATAGTTGCCGTAGGACTGCTTGCGCAGCATGGCGTTGCCGACGATGAAGGTCTGCACGCCCGCCGGGTGGTAGGGGCCGCCGCCGGGCAGTTTGAACGACTTGTCGTCCCACGGCTGGGCCGCCTTGCCGCCGCCCTTGATCCAGGCCTTGGCGGCGTCGACTTCCGTGCCCTTGGCCACGACCTCATGGACGACGCCGGCGCCCTTGGCGTCGTTCGGACGCCACGGCTTGCCTTCGCTCATCGCCATCAGGGCGTTCTGCACGCCGATCAGGCGGGTCAGGCGCTGGGTGCCGCCGCCGCCGGGGAACAGGCCGACCTTGATCTCGGGCAGACCCAGCTGGATCTTCGAGTCATCGGCCACCACGCGGTAGTGGCAGGCCAGCGTCAGCTCGAGGCCGCCGCCGAGGGCCAGGCCGTTGATGGCCGCGGCCACCGGCTTGCCGCAGGTTTCCAGCGCGCGCAGGGCGCCGTTCATCTTCCAGCCCGCGTCGAACGCGTCCTGCAGGCTGGTCCCGCCGATCATGCCGCCGGCGATGTCGCCCAGGTCGGCGCCGGCGCAGAAGCCGCTCGCCTTGCCCGAGGTCAGGACCGCGCCCTTGATGGCGTCGTCGGTCTTGATGCGTTCGACCCACTGCGGAATCTCGTTCATCACCGAACCGGTCAGGGTGTTCATCGACCGTCCCGGGACGTCGAAGGTGATCAGGGCGATGCCGTCGGCGTCGACGTCGATCTTGAAGTTTTCCATGGTCATAGTCCTTCGGATCAGACGCGTTCGATGACGGTGGCGGTGCCCATGCCGCCGCCGATGCACAGGGTGATCAGGGCGGTTTCCTTGTTCGAGCGCTCCAGCTCGTCCAGGGCGATGCCGGTGATCATGGCGCCGGTGGCGCCGAGCGGGTGGCCCATCGAGATGCCGCCGCCGTTCACATTGATCTTGTCGTGCGGGATGTTCAGCGCCTGCATGTAGCGCAGGACCACGGCGGCGAAGGCTTCGTTCAGCTCCCACACGTCGATGTCGGCGGTGGTCATGCCCAGCTTGCCGAGCAGCTTCTGCGTCACGAACTCCGGACCGGTCAGCATGATCGACGGCTCCGAGCCGATCGAGGCGGCGCCCTTGATGCGGGCGCGCGGCTTCAGGCCCAGGGCCTTGCCGGCTTCCAGCGAGCCGATCAGCACGCCGGCCGAACCGTCCACGATGCCCGACGAGTTGCCGGGGGTGTGCACGTGGTTCACGCGCTCGACCTCGGGGTAGCGCTGGTTGATCACGGCGTCGAAGGCGAACTCGCCCATCTGGGCGAAGGACGGGTTCAGCGCGCCCATGGTCTGCATGTCGGCGTTCGGGCGGATGGTCTCGTCACGGTCCAGACGCACCAGACCCAGCTGGTCCTTCACCGGGATCACCGACTTGGCGAAGCGGCCCTCGGCCCAGCTCTTGGCGGCGCGCTTGTGGCTTTCGACCGAATAGGCGTCCACGTCGTCGCGGCTGAAGCCGTACTTCGAGGCGATCATGTCGGCCGAGACGCCCTGCGGCACGAAATAGGTCGGGAAGGCCGAGGTCGGGTCGATCGGCCAGGCGCCGCCGTCCGAGCCCATCGGCACGCGGCTCATGGCCTCGATGCCGCCGCCGACGGCGAAGTCGGCTTCACCGGCCTTCACCTTCGCGGCCGCCATGTTCACGGCTTCGAGGCCCGAGGCGCAGAAGCGGTTGATCTGCACGCCCGCGGTCGTCTGGGCCCAGCCGGCGCTCAGCACGGCGGTGCGGGCGATGTCCGAGCCCTGCTCGCCGACCGGCGAGACGCAGCCCAGGATCACGTCGTCCACCTTGGAGGTGTCCAGATCGTTGCGGTCCCGCAGGGCTTCCAGCACCTGGGTCGCCAGCGACAGGGCGGTGATCTCGTGCAGCGAGCCGTCCTTCTTGCCCTTGCCGCGCGGGGTGCGCACGGCGTCGTAGATATAGGCGTCGGCCATGGAGGGTCTCTTTCTTGGTTTCCCCTACCGCTCGCGACGCGGTCGCTCGCTGCTTGAGGGGAGGGTGCGGAATTGAAACTCGGACGCCAGAAAGCGTACGTTTACGTCAACGTCAAGTATGGACGTGGTCACGTCTGCGAAAGGGGTGGATGACCCTGTCGGCGAAAAATCGCGAAACCCTGCCATGTCGAGACTCCGTGCCGTTCTGAAAGGGCAGGATAGCGGGGGGATGCGTCAGGATTGGTCGGGTGCCTGGCGGGGGGGGGGGCGCTTGTCATCCCGGCCGGAGCGAAGCGGAGAGCCGGGACGGCGCCGCGCTTCCGGTAATCCACGCCCGGACAGCCCGCCAGGGCTGAGCCGGGCGCCAGCCGGACAAGGGCCGCCCTTCTCCCGGGTGAGCGCTGCGCGCATTCCGGGAGGGGTGAGAGGGGATGCGGTCCCGTCCCGGATAGCGCCTTGCGGCGCTTCCGGGATGACAAGGGCTGCGGCTTACGCCGCCGTGCGCTCAAGCCCTCTCCCATCGGGAGAGGGACCAATGTGTCGGGAAGACAGACCCCGGCGCCACGACTTGGCAGGGTTGGAAGGTGTCGGGAGTGGCGGATCGATCCGCGAACCAGTCTCAGTGGAACGACGTGCCGCCACGCGCCTTTCTGATGCCGAACGAAGGAGACGCACCATGGCGCAGAGCTACGACGAGATGGACGCCATCGCCCTGCTGAAGGCCGATCACCGGCTGATCGAGGACCTGTTCGACCAGTTCGAGAAGGCGAAGGGCAAGGCCGAGCAGAAGCGGCTGGCCGAACGGCTGGTGCTGGAGCTGGAGGTGCACACCATCCTGGAGGAGGAAATCCTCTACCCGGCGTGCCGCGGCGAAATCCCCGACAGCAAGCTGGACGAGGGCTATGTCGAGCACGACGCCACCAAGGTGCTGATGAACGACATCAAGGCGGGCGGGCCCGAGGAGCATTTCTACGCCACCAAGGTGCATGTCCTGTCCGAGATTCTGGAGCACCATTTCGAGGAGGAAGAGGCCCCGTCCAAGGGCATCTTCACCCTGGCGCGGAAGGCGGGCGTGGACCTGAAGGATCTGGGCGACCAGATGCGGGCGCGGCGCGAGACGGCGACGGCGGAGCTTAAGGCCCATCCGCAGCGCCCGTCCGAAACGCGGACCTTCCACGGCGACGATACCGACAGCGCCCTGGTCGATGCGCCCTTCGAGGCGCCGGATGCGCGCGAGGGCGTGGAGGCGCGCTGAGCTTGCCGAAGACCCTGACCCTGATCGTCGCCCTGTCGGCCCTGTCCGCAGGGGCGGCCTGCGCCGCGCCCGATCCCGTGCACATCCGGCAGGCCGATCCGCGCGCGCGGACGATCCAACCGGTGGCCCCGCCGCGTGACGGTCGGCCCTCCAATGAGGTCGAGACGCGGGTGCTGCGCGCCCACAACGCGGAGCGGGCGCGGGTCGGGTCGGCGCCGCTGATCTGGGACGAGGGGCTGGAGCGCGAGGCGCGGGCCTGGGCAGAGCATCTGCTGGACACCAGCAGCTTTGCGCACGATCCGAGCCCGCACGGCCACGGCGAGAACCTGTGGACCGGCTGGGGCGGTCGCACCTGGACGCCCGAGGAAATGGTCGGGGAGTGGATCGCCGAGAAGGGGCAATACCGGCACGGGACCTTTCCGGCGGTCAGCCGGACCGGCGACTGGACCGTCGTGGGCCACTACACCCAGCTGATCTGGAGCCGTACGACGCATGTCGGCTGTGCGGTGGTCAGCCGGGGCGATCGCTCGGTGCTGGCCTGCCGTTATTCGCCGCCGGGCAATATCGACGGGATGAGGGCGTATTGAGGAAGTGGCCAGTGGCTAGTGGCTGGCCGGCAGCCAGCGACTGCACAGCCATCGCCGCCCTTCCGCCGCCGGCGAATCCGCGAACCTCACTAGCCACTAGCCACTAGCCACTAGCCACTAGCCACTAGCCACTAGCCACTAGCCACTAGCCACTAGCCACTCAGCCGACGTACCCCGCCTGCATCAGCTCGGCGATGTGCACGATGGCGACCGGGCGGTCGTCCTCGACGATCAGCAGGGTGGCGATCTTGTTCTGGGTCATCAGGTCGATGGCGTCGCTCATGCGGGCGGCGGGATCGATGACCTTGGGCTTCGGGCTCATGACGTCGGCGGCGGTCAGGCCCGACAGGTCGCCGCGCGCAAAGGCCCGGCGGACGTCGCCGTCGGTGACGATCCCCGCCAGGGTTCCGTCGGCGTTGATGACGGCGGCGGCGCCCTTGCGGCCTTCGGTGATGGCCGAGACCACTTCGGCGAAGGTGGCGGTCAGGGGCACGGTGGCGGGGGCGGGCGGTCGATCGCCCATCCAGTCACGCACGCTCTGCAGGCTCATGCCCAGCTTGCCGCCCGGATGGTGCAGGCCGAAGTCCTCGGCCGTGAAGCCCCGCCGCTCGGTCAGGACCATGGCCAGGGCGTCGCCCATCGCCAGCGTCATCAGGGTCGAGGTCGTCGGGGCCAGGCCGTCCGGATGGGCCTCCGGCGCGTTCGGCAGGGTCAGGCAGACCGCCGACGAGCGGCCGAGGAAGCTGTTGGGGCGCTGGGTGATGCCGATGACCGGAATACCCTCGCGCTGGCAGTAGATCAGCGGATCGCGCAGTTCGCGGCTTTCACCCGAGTTGGAGATGGCCAGCAGGGTGACGTCCTTGCGCAGCATGCCCAGGTCGCCGTGGCTCATTTCGGCCGGGTGGACGAAGAAGGCGTTGGTGCCGGTCGAGGCGAGGGTGGCGGCGATCTTGCCGCCGATATGGCCCGACTTGCCCATGCCGGTGACGACCAGATAGCCGGGCCGCGACAGGATGATCTCGACCGCCCGGGCGAGGCTGTCGTCGATGGCGGCTTCCAGCTGCTGCAGGGCCGAGATGTTCATCCCGATCACCTCGCGGGCGCGGGCGACCATGGCGGCGGAGTCGTCGGGCAGGGCGTTCTGGGTCATGGCGGGGAATTGGCGGATCGCGAGCGGTTTGCCAACACGCAAGCCGTCCGGACGTTTTGCTGCATCTGCGAAATAAAAAGCCAAGCTGACGGAAACCCTTCCGGCCCGGGGTCGTTAGGAACCGCATGGGGACGTCTGATCTGACTGTCGACGCCGGCCTTCCGGCGGTCGAAACCTTCCCGCGTTTGCCCGCGCCGCCGTCGCGGCTGGACCGCGTCGCTCTCTTTCTTGATCTAGACGGGGTGCTGGCCGAACTGGCCGACACGCCCGAGGCGGTCGCGCCCGAGCCGCGGCGGACCGCCGTGCTGACCGCCCTGGCCCCCAGGGTCGGCGGACGGGTGGCGATCATCAGTGGTCGGACCATCGCCGAGATCGACCGGATTTCCGACCGCAGCATGGCCTCGGCCTCCGGGGTGCACGGGCTGGAGCGCCGTCGCGCCGACGGGACCTTCCTGCGCGCCGAGGCGTCGGAGAGCGTCCGCAATGCGGTCGCGGCCTTCGAGGACTTCGCCCGCAGTCGCCCCGGCGTGATCGTCGAGGACAAGGCGGTCGCCGCCGGCCTGCACTATCGCGGCGCGCCCGAGGCGGCGCCTGACGCGGAAATCCTGACCCGCCGTCTGGCGGCCGAGACCGGGCTGATGCTTCAGCCGGGCAATATGGTGATCGAACTGAAGACGCCGGGGGCCAGCAAGGGCACGGCCCTGAAGGCCTTCATGCAGGAAGCGCCCTTCGCCGGCGGCGTGCCGGTCATGCTGGGCGACGACCTGACCGACGAGGACGGCTTCCGCGCCGCGACCGAGCTGGGCGGCTTCGGGGTGCTGGTCGGTCCCCCGCGCGAGACGGCGGCGCGCTACGGCCTGCCGGGAGTCACCGCGGTCCTGGACTGGCTGGAGCAACTGGAGGCGAAGGCTTGACCCGACCTGATCTCGATCTCGCCCCCATCGGCAACTGCTCGATCAGCGCCCTGATCGACCGGCGCGGCCGGTACGTCTGGGCCTGCGCGCCGCGCGTCGACGGAGACCCGGTCTTCTCGGCCCTGATGGACGGCGACGACCCCGGCCACGGCTTCTGGGACATCGAACTGGAAGGGCTGAAGCACATCAGCCAGGCCTATGTCCGCAACACCCCCGTCCTGCGCACAGTGCTGACGGCCGAGGACGGCGCGGCGGTCGAGATCATCGACTTCTGCCCCCGTCATCCCAAGCACAGCCGCACCTATCGCCCGTTGGCCTATGGCCGGATCGTGCGCCCGCTGGAGGGCTCGCCCCGCATCCGCGTGCGCCTGCGCCCCTCCGCCGACTGGGGCGCGCGGGCGGCGGAGCGGACCAGCGGTTCCAACCACATCCGCTATCTGTGCACGGACGTCGTGCTGCGGCTCACGACCGACTGCCCGGTCTCGCACATTCTCAACGAGCGCACCTTCCGGCTGGAGAAGGCCCACGCCTTCTTCCTCGGGCCCGACGAGGGCTACGATCAGGACGTCGGCCCTGGCGTGTCCTCGGCGCTGGATCGCACCGTGGCCTACTGGCAGGACTGGGTGCGCAAGCTCTACCTGCCGCTGGATTATCAGGAGGCGGTGATCCGCGCGGCGATCACGCTCAAGCTCTGCGCCTATGAGGAGACGGGCGCCATCGTCGCCGCCCTGACCACCTCTGTGCCCGAGTTCCCCGAGAGCGGGCGGAACTGGGACTATCGCTACTGCTGGATCCGCGACGCCTACTACGTCGTGCGGGCCCTGAACCGGCTGGGCGCCGTCGACATCCTCGAGAACTACCTCGGCTACCTGCGCAATCTGGTCGACGCCTCGGGCGGCGGTCATGTGCAGCCGGTCTACGGCGTCGGTCTGGAAGAGGATATCGACGAACGGATCACCGAGACCGTCGCCGGCTATCGCGGCATGAAGCCGGTGCGGGTCGGCAATCAGGCGCGGGAGCATCTGCAGCACGACGTGTACGGACAGATCGTCCTGCCGCTGGTGCAGGCCTTCTACGACCAGCGCCTGCTGCGTCCCGGGACCATCGACGACTTCCATGCGCTGGAGAAGGTCGGCGAGCGCGCCTTCGCCATGCACGATCAGGTCGACGCCGGGCTGTGGGAGTTCCGCACCATCGCCCGGGTGCACACCTATTCCTCGGTCATGTGCTGGGCCGCCTGCGACCGTCTGGCCAAGGCGGCGGACCATCTGCATCTGTACGACCGGGCCGAGGTCTGGCGCGCGCGGGCCGATCAAATCCGGACCCGGATCGAGACCGAGGCCTATCTGCCCGACGAAGGCCGGTTCGCCGCCAGCTTCGGCAATCGCGAGCTGGACGCCAGCCTGCTGCAGTTGACCGACCTGGGCTTCCTCGACGCCCGCGATCCACGTCAGGTCGCCACCTTCGACGCCATCGAGCGGGACCTGAAGAAAGGCCCCTACCTGTTCCGCTATGTGGAGCCGGACGACTTCGGCGAGCCGGAGACGGCGTTCAACTTCTGCACCTTCTGGTTCATCGAGGCCCTGCACCAGAACGGCCGTGACGAGGAAGCGCGGGAAATCTTCGAACAGATGCTGAGCCGGCGAACGCACGCCGGCCTGCTCAGCGAGGACATCTCGCTGGGCGACGACGAGCTGTGGGGCAACTACCCGCAGACCTATTCGCTGGTCGGCATCATCAACTGCGCCGTGCTGCTCAGCCGGTCGTGGACGGATGTGCGTTAAGGGGGATCACGACAATGCGTTGCCACCAAACCGCGAGCGGCGCGGTTAAGCGGCCATGAGCCGCCTCATCGTCGTTTCCAACCGGGTCTCGGCCCCGAAAGACCCCGCCTCGGGCTCGGCGGGCGGTCTGGCCATGGCCCTGTCCGCCGCCCTGCGGAAGTATGACGGCCTGTGGTTTGGCTGGTCGGGCGAGACGGTCGAGAAATTCACCGGCGAGCTGAAGATCGAGGACCGCGCGGGCGTCACCGTGGGTCTGGTCGACCTCGAGGCGCAGGACGTCGAGGAGTACTACAACGGCTACGCCAACAAGACCCTGTGGCCGCTGTTCCACCACCGCACCGATCTGGCCGCCTATGAGCGGTCCTACGGCGAGGGCTATGAGCGGACCAACGCGCGCTTCGCGGATGTTCTGGCCCCGCTGATCCAGCCGGACGACATCATCTGGATCCACGACTACCACATGCTGCCGATGGCCCGGGACCTTCGTCGGCGGGGGATCACCAACCGGATCGGTTTCTTCCTGCACACCCCCTGGCCCGCCCGCCAGCTTCTGGTGACCCTGCCGCACCACCGGCGGCTGGTGGAGTCGATGTTCGACTACGACCTGATCGGCTTCCATACGCAGGAATGGATGGAGCTGTTCCAGCGCTACGTCGAGGTCGAGGAGAAGGGGACCGTAACGCCGGACGGCCGGGTCCTGGCCTTTGATCGCGAGGTCCAGGTCGGGGTCTTCCCCATCGGCATCGACGTCGAGGAATTCCTGTCGGCCCGGAACTCCGTGCTCGGACAACGAACCTACGACCGGATGTCGGCCTCGGCCGCCTTCCGCTCGATGATGGTCGGCGTCGACAGGCTGGACTACTCCAAGGGGCTGGAGGAGCGGCTGTCCGGCTACGAACAGTTCCTGAAGGACAATCCCGACAAGCGGGGCGAGGTCTTCCTGCTGCAGGTCACGCCGATCAGCCGTGACGACGTCGACACCTACCAGGACATTCGCGCCCGGCTGGACGCCCTGGCGGGACGGATCAACGGCGAGTTCGCCGACATGGACTGGCAGCCGATCCGCTACCTCAACCGCACCTACCGGCGCGACCAGCTGGCGGGCATCTATCGCGCGGCGCGGGTCGGGCTGGTGACGCCCCTGCGGGACGGCATGAACCTGGTGGCCAAGGAGTATGTGGCGGCCCAGAACCCGGACGATCCGGGCGTTCTGGTCCTGTCCCGCTTCGCCGGCGCCGCCGAACAGATGGGCGAGGCCCTGCTGGTCAATCCGTTCAGCCGCGAGGAGCTGTCCGACGCCATCAAGCGGGCGCTGGAGATGCCGCTGATCGAGCGTCGCCGGAAGTGGGAGGCCCTGATGACCGTGGTGCGCGACACCGACGTCAGCATCTGGCGCGACGACTTCGTGGCGGCGCTGCAGGCGGTGGTCCGGCCCGGGAACGGCAACGGCAACGGCCACGAGGGCGACGACGAGGCCGCCGCCCACGCGGCCTGAGATTGATCAGGCGACCTCGGCGATCAGGGCCGGGGTCCCGTCCTTCGCCATCGCCGAGCGGTTGGCCGGGCGGGCGCTGACCCGCTCCAGCCAGCGGTCCAGCAGTTCGCTCTTCGGTCCGAACTCGCGCCCCCAGGCCATGGCCGAGCCGACCATGACGTCCACCGCCGTGAACCGGTGGCCCATCAGGTAAGGCCCGTGCTCCAGCGCGGTCAGGATGCGGGCGTTGGCCTGCTCGTAGCGTTTCTTGGCCAGCGGATCGGTCTCGGTCTGGCCGCTGATGCGGCTCCAGTAGGCCGGCTCCATCTCGCCCGCCGTCCACGCCAGCCAGGTCACATAGGCCGCCCGCTCGGGCGACCCGACCGGCGCGCCCAGATCGACCTCCGGGAAGAGATCGGTCAGATACAGGGCGATGGCGGCGGACTCGGTCACCAGCGCGCCGTCGTGCAGCAGGGCGGGGACCTTGCCGTCCGGGTGCAGGTTGTTGCGATCCGCGCGGCCGGCGCCGGTCAGGGCGCGGAAGATGTCGACATACTCGATGTCGTAGGCCGCGCCGATCTCCTCCATCAGCCAGACGATGCGGCCGGAACGCGATTGCGGGGCGTGAAACAGCGTCAGCATGATGAGTCTCCCGTTCTGGTGGGCTAACGCTCGCGACGCGGTCGCTCGCTGCTTGAGCCCGATCCGACAGCCCCTCGCCGTCGGTGGAGATTGATCTACTGCCACCCTGCTGCCAGCATGCTGTCAGCAGCAGGCGGTCATAGCTGCCCTCAAGCAGCGCGGCTCCGCGAGCCGGGCGATAGGGCAAGCAATCCGCCCTCAAGCAGCGAGGCTCCGTGAGCCGAGCGTTAGGGTCCAAAGATGAGACGCGCCGACCGCCTCTTCCAGATCATCCAGGTGCTGCGGCGGTCGTCCCGGCCGGTCACCGCGGACGCGATCGCGGCCGAGCTGGAGACGTCGAAGCGCTCGATCTATCGCGACATCGCCACCCTGATGGGCCAGCGGGTGCCGATCCGGGGCGAGGCGGGGCTGGGCTATGTGCTGGAGGGCGGCTTCGACATGCCGCCGCTGATGCTGACCTCGGACGAGATCGAGGCGGCGGTGCTGGGGGCGCAATGGGTGGCGTCGCGCGGCGATCCGGCCCTGTCCCGCGCCGCCCGCGACCTGATCGCCAAGATCGCCGCCACCGTGCCGGAACGGCTGCGCCCCGTCCTGCTGGAGCCCGCAGTCGCGGGACCGCCGGTCTGGGGCGACCAGCGCAAGGTCGACGCGCTGGATATGGCGCAGGTGCGCAGCTGGATTCATTCGGGCCGCAAGCTGCGGCTCCACTATGCGGACGAGCAGGGTCGCGAGACGGTGCGGGTCATCTGGCCCTGTCTGGTCGGCTATCGCGACACCACCCGCCTGCTGGTCGGCTGGTGCGAGACCCGGGACGACTTCCGCACCTTCCGCACGGATCGGGTGGTGTCCGCCGAGTTTCTCGAGGACCGCTATCCCGGCCGTCCCGCCGTCCTGCGCGGGCGCTGGCAGGCCAAGATGGACGCGGAAAAGGCCGCCTGGATCGCGGCAGGCAAGCCGGCGCCGGGCGCGGGAGCATAGTTCTTCCCCCTTGGGGGAGGGGGACCGCCGAAGGCGGTGGAGGGGCGGCGGACCGTTGCTCGGCCATAAAAACAGAAGAGGCCGCCGGCGTGTGCCGAACGACCCCTCCGTCACGGCGCTACGCGCCGCGCCACCTCCCCCGAGGGGGAGGAACTGTTCTCAGTAGATCTCGAACAGACCGGCCGCGCCCATGCCGCCGCCGATGCACATGGTGACCACGCCGTATTTGGCGCCGCGACGCTTGCCCTCGATCAGCAGGTGGCCGGTCATCCGGGCGCCCGACATGCCGTAGGGGTGGCCGATCGAGATGGCGCCGCCCGAGACGTTCAGACGGTCCATCGGAATGCCCAGGGTGTCGGCGCAGTAGAGCACCTGTACGGCGAAGGCCTCGTTCAGCTCCCAGATGCCGATGTCATCGACGGTCAGGCCGTGGCGCTTGAGCAGCTTGGGCACCGCATAGACCGGGCCGATGCCCATCTCGTCGGGCTCGCAGCCGGCGACGGCCATGCCGCGATAGGCGCCCAGCGGCTGCAGGCCGCGCTTCACCGCCTCGCCGGCTTCCATGATGACCGAGGCCGAGGCGCCGTCCGACAGCTGCGACGCGTTGCCGGCGGTGATGAACTCGCCCTGCTGGATTTCCTCGCCCGAGCCGAACACCGGCTTCAGCGACTTCAGGCCTTCCAGAGTCGTGTCGGCGCGGTTGCCCTCGTCCTTCGAGAGGGTGACCTCCTTCTTCGAGGTCTCGCCGGTGGCCTTGTCCACGACCAGCATGGTCGAGGTCATCGGCACGATCTCGTCGTCGAACTTGCCCGCGGCCTGGGCGGCGGCGGTGCGCTGCTGCGACTGCAGGGCGTACTCGTCCTGGCGGTCACGGCTGATGTTGTAGCGGCGGGCGACCACCTCGGCGGTCTCCAGCATCGACATGTACATGTGCGGCGAGAGCTTCAGCAGCGCCTCGTCCTTGCCGCGGTACAGGTTCATGTGCTGGTTCTGGACCAGAGAGATGCTCTCCAGACCGCCGCCGACGGCGACTTTCTGCAGGTCGAAGATGACCTGTTTGGCGGCGGTGGCGATGCCCATCAGGCCCGAGGCGCACTGACGGTCGATGCTCATTCCGGGGACCGACGAGGGCAGGCCGGCGGCCAGCGCCACCTGGCGGGCGACATTGGTGCCGGTCGAGCCCTGCTGCAGGGCCGCGCCCATGACCACGTCCTCGACCTCGGCCAGCTCGATCCCGGCGCGGGCGACGGCGTGCTTCACCGCATGGGCGCCCAGTTGCTGGGCTTGGGTGTCGTTGAAGGCCCCGCGATAGGCGCGGCCGATGGGGGTGCGGGCGGTGGAGACGATGACGGCTTCGCGGGACATCTGAAGATCTCTCTTTAGGGCGCTAACGCTCGGCTCGCGGAGCCTCGCTGCTTGAGCGCGGGTTTCCTTCTCTGGCCTGCCGGCTTCTGCGTCCGGTCGGGCGGTAGCCGAACTTAGGCCCCTGCCGTGGCGTCAACGCAATCCCGTCCGGAGCCGGACCCTCGCTGCGCCTCAGGCAGTGAGGGTCCGCGACCCGAACGACAGGCGTCGCGCCGGCCCCCTGGAACCTCCCTGCGCCTCAAGCAGTGAGATTCCAGGGGCCGAACGGTAGGCGCCTTTCTTCAAGCGTGCGCCTTCTGGGCCTTGGTCAGTTCGATCATGCCCTGGGCGGCGCCCATGTCCGGGATGATCTCGCCGGTGCGGTCCGAGATCTCGGCGAAGCGGGCCTCGATCTGTTCCGGGGCGTCCTCGCCGACGGCATGGATGCCCTGGGTGATGGTGACATAGGCGCGCTCGAAACCGCCGGCGCCGGCGGCCAGGATGCAGCGGCTCGGTGCGTTGTCACTGACCAGGTACAGCAGGCCCGGCGAGACCAGTTCCGGCCCCAGCGCCTCCAGCGGCAGGGCGGCGCCCAGATCCTCGGTCATGCGGGTGTGGGCGGTCGGGGCCAGGCAGTTCACGCGGATGTCGTTCTTGGCGCCCTCGATGGACAGGGTCTGCATGAAGCCGACAAGCGCCATCTTGGCCGCGCCGTAGTTCGACTGGCCGAAGTTGCCGTACAGGCCCGAGGACGAGGTGGTCATGACGATGCGGCCGTAGTTCTGGGCCCGCATGATCTCCCACACCGCCTTGGTGCAGTTCACTGCGCCCATGAGGTGCACGTCCATGACGAACTGGAAGTCGGCCAGCTCCATCTTGGCGAAGGTCTTGTCGCGCAGGACGCCCGCGTTGTTCACCAGGATGTCGATGCGGCCCCACTTGTCCATGGCGGCCTTCACCATGGCCTCGACGGCGGCGTAGTCGGTGACCGAGGCGGCGTTGGCGATGGCTTCACCGCCCAGGGCCTCGATTTCGGCGACCACGGCCTCGGCGGCCGTGGCCGAGGCGCCGGAGCCGTCGCGGGCGCCGCCCAGATCGTTGACGACCACCTTTGCGCCACGTTTGGCCAGCGCCAGGGCATGCTCACGGCCAAGGCCGCCACCGGCGCCCGTCACGATCGCCACGCGGCCGTCAAATCTCATGGTCATCTGAAACGTCTCCCTTTTCTTCGCACATTCCCTAGCAGGCGTATTCGCGGCTGAAACCCGTTCAATGTGTTGAAACGGCGCCACAGTCGCCGCATTCCCATCCAGATTGGGGAACCTCGGAAAGACATTGTGGTTAGGCCTCGGGAGCGCCCCGTGTAAGCGTGGGCATTCGGGCAACCTTGAATGAGGGATATGATGAAGGTGAAGCTTCTCGCCGGCGTCGCGATGGCGGGGCTGTTCGCAGCCGGCGCCGCGGCGGCCGAGCCGAATGGTTGGTACGGGGCGATCGACGCCGGTTACCACACCATCGACGACCTGGAACTGACGTCGCAGACGACGGGTCCGCAATGGGACTTCGAAGTCGATGACTCGTGGGCGGCCTTCGCCCGTCTCGGCTACCGGTTCAACGAGAACTGGCGCGTCGAGCTGGAAGGCGGCTACCGCGACGCCGGTGAACTGGGCGCCGTGGTCAACCCGAACGGCAACGTTCCGACCGGCGTCTGCAACGTCTCGCCTGCCGCGGGCGTCTGCAACAATCCGGCCGGCGAGATCTCGTCGACCGCCATCATGGCCAACGTGATCTATGACTTCGGCGACGAGTCGTGGGCCTTCCGTCCGTTCGTCGGCCTGGGCGCCGGCGTCAACATCGTCAACACCGAGTTCATCGGCACCCTCGGT
>NZ_DASWWG010000026.1:0-34040 GCF_036400995.1 Brevundimonas sp. | reverse complement strand
CACACGCTGATCGAGGCCATCCTGCTGGTGGTGCTGGTCGTGGTCGTCTTCCTGCAGACCTGGCGGGCGGCGATCATTCCCATCGTGGCCATCCCCGTGGCGCTGGTGGCGACCTTCGCGGTCCAGCTGATGCTGGGCTATTCGATCAACTCGCTGAGCCTGTTCGCCCTGGTGCTGGCCGTCGGCATCGTCGTCGATGACGCCATCGTCGTGGTCGAGAACGTCGAGCGTTACCTGAGACAGGGGCTGACGCCCAAGGAGGCCGCCTATCGATCGATGCAGGAGGTTTCGGGAGCCCTGATCGCCATCGGCCTGGTGCTGGTGTCGGTGTTCATCCCGACCATGTTCGTGCCGGGCATTCCGGGCATCTTCTACCGCGAGTTCGCCATCGTCATCACCACGGCCTCGGTCGTGTCGCTGCTGGTGTCGCTGACGCTGTCGCCGGCCATGGCCGCGCTGCTGCTGAAGCCGCACAAGGAGCATGACCACAAGCGCAAGCCGGGCCTGCTGGGCAGCGCCGCCTACTACGGCGGCTACGCCGGCCGGAAGTTCAACGAGGGCTTCGACTGGCTGTCCGACAAGTACGGCCGCCTGACCGCCCGCCTGGTGCGGACCGTCGGCATCGTGCTGGTGATCTACGTCGCGCTGCTGGGCCTGACCGCCTGGCGCCTGACAGACACCCCGTCGGGCTTCATTCCGGAGCAGGACCAGGGCTTCCTGATCGGCGTCGTGCAACTGCCGCCGGGCGCCTCTCTGGAACGCACCGAAGCCGTGATGAAGCGCGCCTCGGACATCATCAAGTCGACCGAGGGCGTCGAGGGCATGGTCGCCTTCGCCGGTCTGGACGGCACCAGCTTCTCGTTCGGCTCCAACGCGGCGACCATCTTCGTCCGCCTGGACGCCTTCGAGGAGCGCAAGACGGCCGAACAGAGCGCGGCCGCCCTGGCCGGGGCCATCACCGGCGCCACCATGGGCATCGAGGACGCGCAGATCTTCGTCATCGCCCCGCCCGCGGTTCAGGGTCTGGGCAACGGCAACGGCTTCCAGATGATGGTGCAGGACACCTCCGGCGCGGGCTATCGCGCGCTGGAAGGCGCCACCTTCGCCATGATGGGCGCCGCCGCCCAGGCGCCGGATCAGGTGCAGCAGGTCTTCTCGACCTACAACACCGGCTCGCCGCGCATCGCCGCCGACGTCGACCGCGACAAGGCGCTGATGATGGGCGTGCAGCCCGCCGACGTGTTCAACACGCTGGGGGTCTATCTGGGCTCGTCCTACGTCAATGACTTCAACTTCCTGGGCCGCACCTTCCGGGTGACCGCGCAGGCGGAGCCGACGTCGCGTGACGACATGGCGGACATCGCCAACCTGAAGACCCGCTCCGCCTCGGGCGCCATGGTGCCGATCGGCTCGGTGGCCACCCTGCGTGAGGACTCCGGTCCGTCTCGGATCGTTCGCTACAACCTGTTCCCCGCGGCCGAGCTGCAGGGTCAGGCGGCGGCGGGCGTGTCGTCCGGTCAAGCCATCGCCCACATGGAGCAGCTGGCCGAGGCCACCCTGCCCCCGGGCTTCTCGTACGAGTGGACCGGCCTGGCCCTGCAGGAGAAGCAGGCCTCGGGCGGGGCGACGGTGATCTTCGCCATGGCGGTGGTCTTCGTCTTCCTGGTGCTGGCGGCCCAGTACGAGGCCTTCACCCTGCCGATGGCGGTCGTGCTCATCGTTCCGATGTGCATCCTGGCGGCCATCCTGGGCGTGAACCTGCGCGGCCTGGACAACAACATCCTGGTCCAGATCGGACTGGTGGTGCTGATCGCCCTGGCGGCGAAGAACGCGATCCTGATCGTGGAATTCGCCAAGCAGGCCGAGGACGAAGGGCTCAACCGCTGGGACGCCGCCGTGCGCGCCGCCCAGACCCGTCTGCGCCCGATCCTGATGACCTCGTTCGCCTTCATCTTCGGCGTCGTGCCGCTGATGCTGGCCACGGGTCCGGGCGCGGAGATGCGTCAGTCGCTGGGCACCGCCGTCTTCTCCGGCATGCTGGGCGTGACCTTCTTCGGTCTGATCTTCACGCCGGTCTTCTACGTCGTCATGCGCTGGGTGGCCTCCAAGCTGCCGGGCGCGCCGAAGAAGGCCCAGGACAACCCCACCCTTCCCCCGCACGACGCGGACACCGCGACCGTCCGCTCGGGAGACGCCTGATGACCATCCAACCCTCTCTCCGGTTCCTGACCGCAACCGCCGGGGCCAGCCTTCTGCTGGCGTCGTGCGCGGTCGGGCCGAAGGCGCCTGACGCTACCCTTCCCCCCTCAGCGTCGGGCGCCTTCATCGGGACCGCCTCTCCGGCGGTCTCGACCTCTTCGGCTCGTGACGACTGGTGGCGGCTGTACAACGACCCGGTCCTCGACGGCCTGGTCGGTGAAGCCCTCGCCAACAACAACGAGCTTGAGGCCGCCGCCGCCAACCTGCGTCGCGTTCGCGCGGCGCTGGGCGAGGCGCGCGTCGGCCGCTTCCCGACGACCACGACCTCGGCCGGCTACACCACCAGCCGCCCCTCGGCCGCGACCCTGACCCCGGGCACCCTGCCCCCGGGTGAGAACGCGCCCGACGTGGACACCTACACGGCCGGTCTGGACGTCTCGTACGAGGTCGACCTGTTCGGCCGCGTCGAGTCGACCATCCGCGCCGCCCGCGCGGACGCCGCCGCCGCCGAGGCCGCCCTGGACATCGTCCGGGTCACGGTCGCGGCGGAGACGGCCCGGGCCTATGCCGACGCCTGCTCGGCCAACGCCTCGATCGCGGTGGCCGAACGGACGCTGGAGCTGCAGACCCGCACCGTCGAACTGACCCAGCGCCTGCTGGACGCCGGTTCGGGCAACGGGCTGGACGTGGCCCGCGCCCGCTCGACCCTGGAGACCACCCGTGCGGCCATCGCGCCGCTGCGGGCCCAGCGCGAAGGCGCCGTCTTCCGTCTGGCCACCCTGACCGGGCGCACCCCGGCGGAGTCCAGCGAAGCGGCCCGCGCCTGCCAGGCCCCACCGCAGCTGTCGCAGCCGATCCCGGTCGGCGACGGCGCCGCCCTGCTGGCCCGTCGTCCCGACGTCCGTCAGGCCGAGCGCAACCTGGCCGCCGCCGCGGCGCGGGTGAATGTGGCCACCGCGGACCTGTTCCCGCGCATCACCCTGGGCGGTTCCGCCGGCGCCACGGCGCTGGACGCGGACGGCCTGGCCGACAGCGAGAATTTCCGCTTCTCGGTCGGCCCGCTGATCAGCTGGTCGTTCCCCAACGTCTTCGCCGCCCGCGCGCGGATCGAACAGGCCTCGGCCGGTTCGGACGCCGCCCTGGCGACGTTCGACCAGACGGTGCTGGTGGCGCTGCAGGAGACCGAGACCGCCCTGACCAACTACGCCAACGAGCTGGACCGTCGCACGGCCCTGCGCGAGGCGCGGGACGAGGCGGCGCGCGCGGTTCGCCTGACGCAGCTGCGGTTCGACGCCGGGGCGGACAGCCTGTTCAACCTGATCGACGCCCAGCGCACCCTGGCCGCCGCCGACGCCCAGCTTGCCGCCTCGAACGCCCAGGTCACCACCTACCAGATCGCCCTGTTCAAGGCGCTGGCGGGCGGATGGGTCAACGAGGGCTAAGGCCTTCGGCCCAAGGCTGAAATGACGAAGGGGAGGCTGGAAACAGCCTCCCCTTTTTCGTGGGCGGTGTCAGGAGTGGTCTGGCTCAGCCGAAGCGTTCCAGAGCGGCCCTTGCGTCGCGCTCCACTTCCGCTTGCGAGTCGTAGAAGCCCGACCAATGCGTCGGCGACCATGTTGGGTCGACCGCCGGGTTCTCCGGGTACGGATGGTACCAGCGCCATTCAACATATCGCCAGAGGGTGTGATCCCCCTGCTCGACAGAAATCGCCCGCAGTCCATCGGAATTCGTGAGCCAGCTGTGTTCGCGATACTCGGTCATCGTCCAACCGTGCACCGGTCAAGCTCTTGAGTCACGCCCGCTTGGCCTTAACCGCCGCCGCCTCCTCGCGCGGGAGCACGTGGCGGAAGTGGGTGACCGCCACCGGCCAGGTTTCCAGCAGCTTGCGGGCGAGCGGCGAACCGGTCTCCAGCGCGTGGCGGGCGACGAGATCGTGCAGGCGTTGCCCGGCCTCGCCCATGACCACGCCGGTGATCACCGAGGCGTCACTCAGACGAAGATGGGCCGTGCCCTCCGGGTCGTGGATGAAGGCCTCGCCGCCGCTCATGCCGGCGCCGAAATTCCAGCCGGTCGAGCCCAGAACAACGACGGCGCCGCCGGTCATGTATTCGCAGCCGTGGGCGCCGACGCCCTCGACCACCGCCGTGGCGCCCGAGTTGCGGACGGCGAAACGCTCGCCCGCCGCCCCCGCCGCGAACAGCGTGCCGCTGGTCGCGCCGTACAGGCAGGTGTTGCCGATGACCGCCGCGCCCGCTTGCCATGAGGGCGGACGGACGATGATCTCGGCGCCCGACAGGCCCTTGCCGACATAGTCGTTGGCCTCGCCGTCGAGGATGATCCGCAGCCCCTTCATGCCCCAGGCGGCGAGCGACTGACCGCCGGCGCCGCGCAGGTTCAGGGTCAGGTGGCCGTCCGGCAGGTCCGAGCCATAGGTCCGCACGATGTGCGACGACAGGCGCGTGCCGATCGAGCGCTGGGTGTTGGCGACCGAATAGGTCAGCTGCATCTTCTCGCGCCGGGCCAGGAAGGGCTCGGCGTCCAGCACGATGCGGGCGTCCAGCGCGTCGGGCACCGCGTTGCGCGGGGCGTCGGCGGGCTGGCGCGCATCGCCCTCGCCCACCCGCACCAGCAGGGGGTTCAGGTCCAGGTCGTCCAGATGCTCGCCGCCGCGCGAAATCTGCTTCAGCAGGTCGGTGCGGCCCACGGCCTCGTCCAGCGAGCGCAGGCCGAGCGAGGCCAGGACCTCGCGCGTCTCCTCGGCGATGAAGCTGAACAGGTTGACTACCTTGTCCGCCGTTCCGGTGAACATGGCGCGCAGCCGTTCGTCCTGCACGCAGACGCCGACCGGGCAGGTGTTGGAGTGGCACTGGCGGACCATCAGGCAGCCGACGGCGATCAGGCTGGCGGTGCCGATGCCATATTCCTCGGCGCCCAGCATGGCGGCGACGACGACGTCGCGACCGGTCTTGATGCCGCCATCGGTGCGCAGGCGGACGTGACCGCGCAGGCCGTTCAGGCTGAGCACCTGATGGGCCTCGGACAGGCCCAGCTCCCACGGCATGCCCGCGTGCTTGATCGAGCCCATGGCCGAGGCGCCGGTGCCGCCGTTGTGCCCCGCGACCAGGATGATGTCTGCCTTGGCCTTGGCGACGCCCGCGGCCACCGCCCCGATGCCGGACGAGGCCACCAGCTTCACCGTCACCCGGGCGACCGGATTGATCTGCTTCAGGTCGTAGATGAGCTGGGCCAGATCCTCGATCGAATAGATGTCGTGGTGCGGCGGCGGCGAGATCAGGCCCACGCCCGGCGTCGAGTGACGCATGCGGGCGATGAACTCGGTGACCTTGAAGCCGGGCAGCTGGCCGCCCTCGCCGGGCTTGGCGCCCTGGGCCACCTTGATCTCGATCTCGCGGCACTGGTTCAGGTACTCGGCGGTGACGCCGAAGCGGCCCGAGGCGATCTGCTTGACCGCGCTGTTCGGATTGTCGCCGTTCGGGCGCGGGTGATAGCGCTCCGGGTCCTCGCCGCCCTCGCCCGAGACCGAGCGGGCGCCGATGCGGTTCATGGCGATGTTCAGCGTCTCGTGGGCTTCCGGCGACAGGGCGCCCAGCGACATGCCGGGGGTGACGAAGCGCTTGCGGATTTCGTTGACGCTCTCGACCTCCTCCAGCGGGATCGGCAGGGCCTCGCGGAAGTCCAGCAGGTCGCGCAGGGCCACGGCGGGCAGTTCACGCGCCCGGCGGCTGTAGGCCTTGAACCGCTTGTAGTCGCCGCGCGTGGTGGCGTCCTGCAGGCGGTGGATCATCTCGGCGTCCCAGGCGTGGGTCTCCTCGCCCGCGCGGATGCGATGGGCGCCGCCGATGCGCAGGCGCGCGCGGTCGGCCGAGAAGCCGCGCGCGGCCTTGGCCACCGACTGTTCCTCGATACCCGCCAGACCGACGCCAGAGATGCGCGAGGTCATGCCGGGGAAGAACTCGGCGACCAGCGCGCGCGACAGGCCCAGGGCCTCGAACTCGCAGGCGCCGCGATAGGCCGAGATGACCGAGATGCCCTTCTTGGCGAGGATCTTCATCAGGCCCGCCTCGACCGCCGCCCGATGGTTCAGGCAGGCGTCGCGCAGGGACAGGCCGGGATAGCGGCCGCTGTCCAGACGCTCGAGGAAGGTCTCCTGCGCCAGCCAGGCGTTCACCGCCGTGGCCCCGACGCCGACCAGAACCGCGAAGGCGTGGGCGTCGATGGCTTCGGCCGAGCGGACGACCAGCGAGCAGTAGGTACGCAGACCGGCGTCGATCAGACGGCCGTGCACCGCCGCCGTGGCCAGGATCATCGGGATCAGCGGACGATCCTCGCCCGCCCGTTCGTCGGTCAGGACGATCAGGCCCGCGCCGCCCTTCGCCGCCGCGACGGCTTCATCGCGGATGCGATCCAGCGCCGCGCTCAGGGCCTCGCCTTCGCGCTCGCCGTCAGCCGGCGCGGGGAAGGTGCAGTCGATGACCGTGGTCGCCCCGGCGCCGACGACGCTCAGCATCCGCTCGTACATGCCGGTCGTCAGCACCGGGCTGTCCAGCACGAAGACCCGCGTCTGGGTCTCGTCCTGGGCCAGGATGTTGCCGAGGTTCTTGAACCGGGTCCGGAGGCTCATCGCCCCCGCCTCGCGCAGGGAGTCGATGGGCGGGTTGGTGACCTGGGCGAAGGCCTGACGGAAGTAGTGGGCGAAGGGTCGCGACTGTTCGGACAGGACGGCGGGCGGGGTGTCGTCGCCCATGGAGCCGACCGCCTCCTTGCCGTCCCCGGCCATGGGGTCGAGCAGGGATTCGATGTCTTCCTGGGTCCAGCCGACCGCGGCCTGGAAGCGGGTCAGGGCCTCGCCCTCCAGCTTGCGCGGCTCCTCGCCGGGACCGACCAGCGGCTCCAGCTCGACCATGTTGGACAGCCATTCGCGGTACGGATGCTTGGCCGCCAGCCGGTCGATGGTCTGGGTCTCGTCGTAGAGCCGGCCGGCCTCCAGATCGATGGAGATCATCCGGCCGCCGTTGATGTGCAGACGGCGGGCGATGCGCTCGTCCGACACGCCGGTCATGCCCGCTTCCGAGCCGCAGATCAGCAGGCCGTCGACGGTCTCGGCGGCGCGCAGGGGACGCAGGCCGTTGCGGTCCTTGCCCGCCACGACCCAGCGACCGTCGGTGGCGCAGATCGCCGCCGGACCGTCCCACGGCTCCATGACCGAGTTGCAGTAGGCGTAGAGGGCGCGGTGATCGTCGGAGATGACGCCCTCGATCGGCGCCTCCGGGATCAGCAGGGCCTTGACCATGGGCGCGGGACGCCCGGCGCGGACCAGCACCTCGAAGACGTTGTCCAGCGCGGCGGAGTCCGAGCCGCCCGGCTGGATCACCGGCTTCACCGTCTCGTCATCTGCGCCGAAGGCCTCGGCGGTCATGCGGATCTCGTGGCTGCGCATCCAGTTGGCGTTGCCGCGCAGGGTATTGATCTCGCCGTTGTGGGCCAGCATCCGGAACGGCTGGGCCAGACGCCACTCGGGGAAGGTGTTGGTCGAATAGCGCTGGTGGAACAGGGCGACGTTGGCCTCGACCAGCGGATTGGCCAGGTCGGGATAGAAGTCGGCCAGCGCCTCGGCCAGCATCATCCCCTTGTAGATCACCGACCGCGCCGACAGGGAGCAGACGTAGAAATGCTGCAGCCCCGCCGCCGTGGCGCGGGCCTCGATCCGGCGGCGCAGCAGGTACAGGGCGCGCTCCAGATCCTCGCCTTCCAGCCCCTCGGGCGGAGCCAGCATGATCTGCTCGATCTCGGGACGGGTGGCGGCGGCGCGCTGGCCCAGCACCTCGGCGCGGTGCGGCACCTGACGCCAGCCGTACAGCCAGAAGCCGGCGGCCAGCGCCTCGCGCTCGACGATGGTGCGGGCCTGCTCCTGCGCGCCCAGATCGACGCGCGGCAGGAAGATCATGCCGACAGCGATGGGGCCAGGACGCGGCTCATGCCCGGCGTCGCGAACCTGGGCCTCGAAGAAGGCGCGGGGCAGGCCGATCAGGATGCCCGCGCCGTCGCCCGACTTGCCGTCGGCGTCCACGGCGCCCCGGTGCCAGATGGCGGACAGGGCCTTGAGCGCCAGATCAACCACCTCGCGGCGCGGCCGGCCGTCGATGGCGGCGACCAGACCGACGCCGCAGGCGTCCCGCTCGGACGCCGGGTCATAGGCGTGGGCGTCGATCAGCGCCTGCCGATCAGCTTCGTACTTCGTCAGGTCAAAGGTCACGCCGCAGCCCTCCGTTGCGAGGACAGCCACGCATCAATTTCACTTGCCGCATCCTGACCGTCGCGGACGGCCCAGACCACCAGCGAGGCGCCGCGCACGATGTCGCCGGCGGCGAAGACGCCCTCCAGCGTGGTGGCCTTGGTGTGGCCCGCGGTGCGGATGGTGCGCCAGTCGGTGAGCGCCAGATCGGGCTCGACGAACAGGGTCGGCATGTCTTCCGGTTCGAAGCCCAGCGCCTCGATGACCAGATCGGCGGCGACGTCGAACTCGCCGCCCGGGACCGGCTCGACCGACCAGCGGCCGTCGGCGGACTGGGCCGCCAGCGCCATGCGCTGGGCGCGCACGCCGGTGACGCCCGAGGCGCCGCCCAGCACGGCGCGGGGCGCGGCCAGCCATTCGAAGACCACGCCCTCCTCCTCGGCGTTGGCGGTCTCGCGGGCGCTGCCGGGCATGTTGTCCCGGTCGCGGCGGTACAGGCAGGTGACCGAGGTCGCGCCCTGACGGATGGCCGTGCGCAGGCAGTCCATGGCGGTGTCGCCGCCGCCGATGACCACGACCTTCTTGCCCTCGGCGTTCAGCGCGCCGCCGTCGAAGGCTGGCACGGCGTCGCCGAAGCTCTTGCGATTGGAGGCGATCAGATAGTCCAGCGCGGCGACCACCCCGTCCGAGCCGCAGCCCGGGGCGGTCAGGCGGCGGGCCTGATAGACGCCGGTGGCGACCAGCACGGCGTCGTGGGCCGCGCGCACCTCGGCGAAGGGCAGGTTTCCGCCGACGTCGGCGCCGAGTTTGAACTCGACCCCGCCGTCAACCAGACGATCCACGCGACGGCCGACGACGTGCTTCTCCAGCTTGAAGCCGGGGATGCCGTAGGTCAGCAGGCCGCCCGCGCGATCATGGCGATCATAGACGGTGACGGCGTAGCCCGCGCTGCGCAGGCGGTCGGCGGCGGCGAGGCCCGCGGGACCGGCGCCGACGATGCCGACGGACTGGCCCTTCTCGGCGCGCGGACGGATCGGATCGACCCAGCCGTTCTCGAACGCCTGATCGCCCAGCCAGCGCTCGACCGAGCCGATGGTGACCGTCTCCCAGCCCGATTGCTCGAGCGTGCAGGCGCCTTCGCACAGGCGGTCCTGCGGGCAGATTCGGCCACAGATCTCCGGCATGGTCGAGGTCGCCTCGGACAGGCGCCAGGCCTCCTCCGCGCGGCCCTCGGCGGCGAGGCGGAGCCAGTCGGGAATATTGTTCTGCAGCGGGCAGGCCGACTGGCAGAAGGGCACGCCGCACTGGGCGCATCGGCTAGCCTGTCCCTTGCCGGCTTCCGGTGCGAAGTCGGCGTAAATCTCAGCGTGGTTGTGAACGCGATCAGCCGCCGGCGCCTTGGACGGGCCGGTGCGGGGGACAACAACGAAAGTCTGGTTCACGGACGCCAAGGCAAGCCCTCTTCGCAACTGCACAAGTTGTAGGGGCTTTGATCAGGTCAGGCAATTTCTATGCGGTCCTTGCACGGAAACGCCACGCTCCAGAAAAGACAAACCGGCAAGACCCACCGAAGAGGCAAGGTCTTGCCGGCCATGGCCGGGCGGAAGGGGCGCCCGGATTCTGTCGCGGTGTCAGAAGGCGAACTTCAGCGTCGCCACCGCGCGGTCGTCGTAGAGCGGCGCATCCACGTCGGTGCCGTGGTAGCGGGCGTCGACCGAGATGTTGTCGGTGATGGCGTAGGCCACCCCGGCGTTCCAGGTCGTGTAGTCGTCGCTGACGTCCAGATACTGGTAGCCGAGCGCGCCGCTGACGGTCCATTTGGACGCCGGCGAGAAGCTGCCGTTGGCCTCGACGTAGGTTGCGTTGTCATCCGCGCCGAAGAAGTTCGGCGAGTAGTAGACGGCGCCGCCCAGGGTGACCGGGCCGAAGGCGCGCGACGCGGCGGCCTTGAACTCCACATAGTCATAGTCGTCGGCGAGATCCGGCGCATTGACGTACAGGTAGGCGATGGCCCCGAAGTCCAGGGCGAAGCCGCCGGCCTCGGTGCGGAAGCCGCCGTACAGGTCGACCTCGGCGTCGGTGTCGTCGCCGAAATCGACGTTCGACGCCCAGGCGCCGGCGTAGAAGCCCGACTCGAAGGTCAGGTCGACGCCGCCTTGCAGGGCGGGTTCCTCATCCGTCTGGCTGGCGCCGCGGAAGACGTAGTCGGAGGTCACCGCGACGTTCCAGGCCACGTCAGGCGCCTGGGCCTGGGCCGAGCCGGCGGCGGCGAGAAGAGCAGCCGCGGCGGCGGCGGAAGCGAAGGCGAGTTTCATGATCGTATCCCCATTATTCTCGATGTCGGCACGCGAACGCTTACTGGGCGGCCGGCGCGGGGAGAGGCTCCGCGCCGGCCGGGTACTCGGGATCAGACGGACTCCAGCGCCTCACCGTGCAGGTGGGTGTCCAGACCTTCTTCCTCCGCCTCGGCGCTGACGCGCAGGCCGGTGGTGAACTTGCAGATGATCAGGATCACCAGGGTGCCCACCGCGCTGTAGGCGATGGTCCAGCCCAGGCCGATCAGCTGGGTCATGACGTTGGCGCCTTCCGACAGGCTGTTGATCGCGGTCGAGGCGAACACGCCGGTCAGCAGGGCGCCGGCCAGACCACCCGCGCCGTGGATGCCGAAGGCGTCCAGCGAGTCGTCGTAGCGGAGCAGCTTCTTGATCCAGACCGAGGAGGCGTAGCAGACCGGACCGGCGATCAGGCCGATGATCACGGCGCCCTTCGGATCGACGAAGCCGGCGGCCGGGGTGATGGCGACCAGACCGGCGACGATGCCGGACAGCACGCCGATCAGCGACGCCTTCTTCTTCTCGATGACCTCGACGACCTTCCAGGTGATGGAGGCGGCGGCGGCGGCCAGGATGGTGTTGATCAGGGCCACGCCCGCCAGCGAGTTGGCGGCGCCCGCCGAACCGGCGTTGAAGCCGATCCAGCCGACCAGCAGCAGCGAGGCGCCGATCATGGTCAGGACGGGGTTGTGGGCCACGATCGGCTCCTTGCCGTAGCCCTTGCGGGCGCCGAGGAAGATCGCGCAGACCAGACCGGCCACGCCCGAGTTGACGTGCACGACCGCGCCGCCGGCGAAGTCCAGCACCCCGGCGCTGCCGAGGAAGCCGCCGCCCCAGACCCAGTGGGCGATCGGGGCGTAGACCAGCAGCGACCAGAGGGCCGTGAACAGCAGCAGGCCGGTGTACTTCAGGCGTTCGGCGAAGGCGCCGGTGACCAGGGCGGGCGTGATGATCGCGAAGGTCAGCTGGAACGACAGGAAGACGAATTCGGGAATGCCCGGCAGCAGGCTGTGCGCCGTCTCCATACCCACGCCGTTCAGGAACATGGCGTCGAAGCTGCCGATGAACTGGTTGACGGTGTCGGCCGGGTAGCCGCCGAGGCCGCCGGCCTTGCCGAAGGCGATCGAATAGCCGGCGATGAACCACACCAGGGTGGCCACGGCGAACACGCCGACCGACTGGGTGATGGTGGCGATGACGTTCTTGCGGCGGACCATGCCGCCGTAGAAGAGCGCCAGACCCGGCAGAGTCATCAGAAGGACGAGGGCCGTCGAAGTGGCCAGCCAGGCGGTGCCCGCGCTGTCCAGCTCCAGGGCCGCCTGGTGGCCCAGCAGGGCCGGTGCGGGTGCGGCGTTCGCCGCGGTCGCGATTGCTGTGGTCAGAAGGCCGAGCCCGAGAGCCAGGCTACTGCGAAGTCGAGTCATCTCAATCCCCCAAAAGGACACCGTTACGCATTAGCGAACTGTTTACCGCACCTGCGAAATCCGCAAGTGGGCGGAGGAAGATTCAAGAATTTTTGTTGCGTTGGTAGCGCACTCGACTCTCCCGTGCGCAAACATATTGCTGTTATGGTGGCAATACAGGTCAGCAGAACCCCAAGCAGCAGCCAAGCTTGCGAATTCGCACTCGCAATAAAATTGGGGGATTGACGACCCCGTTCGCCTTCGTCACCGTAAAGACACTCATCAAGACCGGCTGAGGGATAGGCCCTTTGACGCCGGGGCAACCTTCCAGTGATCCACCCGATCATTGGAGATGGTGCCAACTCCTGCGGGGCGTCTTCGGAAGCCGCGAGAGATGAGTGAAGCGAGCGGGCCCTCACGGGTCCGGACGACTTCACGGGTCTTTCTTCGCAGATGTTGGTTCGCCCCATCGGTTTCGCTGAGCGGGACCGGAGCGGACAGTGGCGTCCACCACCGAATGGATCATCGACGAGGCCCCCGGCCGTGACGTCACCGTCGCGATTCCGGCCGACTTCCGGCTGGCCTCGGGCGAGCGGCTGTCGGCGGACACCCTGGTCGGACGCGTCCATGGACCGGCGACCGGTCCGCTGGTGGTGGTGATCGGCGGCATCTCGAGCGGCCGCTTCGCCGCCCGCTGGTGGTCGTGGGCGGTGCGCGCCGGCGGCCCGATCGATCTGGACCGCGTCCGCGTGCTGGCCTTCGACCTGCTGCCCGGCAAGTCCGATCCCGGCGTGACCATCACCACCGGCGATCAGGCCCGCCTGCTGGCCCTGCTGCTGGACGGCCTGGGCGAAGCGCGCATCGACGCCTTCGTCGGCGCCTCGTACGGCGGCTGTGTCGGCCTGGCCTTCGCCGCCGCCTTCCCCGAGCGGATCGGCGAGCTGGTCGTGATCTCGGCCGCCCACCGCGCGCACCCGGCGGCGACCGCCTGGCGCGGCGTGCAGCGCCGCCTGCTGGCCTTCGCCCGCGACTGCGGCCGGGAGGCGGAAGGCATCGCCCTGGCCCGCGAACTGGCCATGACCACCTATCGCACCGCCGACGAGTTCGACTGGCGCTTCGCCGCCACCGCGCCCGAGCGCGCGGGCGAGGCCTATCCGGTCTGCGAATACCTGATCGCCCGCGGCGCCGACTACGCCGAGGCCACCAGCGCCGATCGCTGGATCTCCCTGTCGGATTCGCTGGACCGCCATACGGTCGCGCCGGAAGACATCCATTGCCCCCTGACCGTGCTCGGCTTCACCACCGATCGTCTGGTCCCCATCGAGGACCTGCGTGACCTGGCCGGTCGCGCCCCCGCCCTGCGCCGCTTCGGCGAGGCCGGCTCGATCTTCGGCCACGACGCCTTCCTGACGGAGCGCGAGCTGGTCGGCCGCACGCTCCACGACGCCCTCACCCCGCTTTACGCCCGCCAGCCTGACGAGATCGCCGCATGACCTGCTCCAGCGAAGCCCATCCCTGTACCACCGCCGCCCGGCACGGTGTGAACAACGATCCGGCGCACGGGGCGGTGATGCCGCCGCTGTACCTGTCCTCGAACTACAGCTTCGACGGGCTCGAGGGTAAGCGGAAGTACGACTACACGCGCTCGGGCAATCCGACCCGGGACGTGCTGGGCGAGACCCTGGCGAAGCTCGAGGGCGGCGCCGGCGCCGTGATCACCGCGACGGGCATGGCGGCGGTCGATCTGGCCCTGTCGTCGCTGGAGCCGGGCGACATCCTGATCGCGCCGCACGACCTGTACGGCGGCACCCACCGCCTGCTGTGCGCCCGCGCCCGCCGCAATCATTTCGACGTCCGCTTCGTCGACCAGAACGACCGCGAGGCGCTGGACGCCGCCTTCGCCCTGAAGCCGAAGCTGATCCTGATCGAGACGCCGTCGAACCCGCTGATGCGCGTGGTGGACGTGGCCGACATCTGCGCCCGCGCCCACGCCGTGGGCTGCAAGGCGGCGGTGGACAACACCTTCCTGTCGCCTGCCCTGCAGAACCCGATCGAACTGGGCGCCGACCTGGTGATCCACTCGACCACCAAATACATCAACGGCCACTCCGACGTGGTCGGCGGCTGCGTGGTGGCGAAGGACCAGGCCGATCTGGAGCAGCTGACCTGGTGGGCCAACTGCCTGGGCGTGACCGGTTCGCCCTTCGACGCCTACCTGACCCTGCGCGGCGTGCGCACCCTGTTCGCCCGCGTCGAGCGCCAGCAGGCGACGGCGGGCCGCGTGGCCGAATGGCTGGACGCCCATCCGGCGGTCAAGCGCGTCAACTATCCGGGCCTGAAGAGCCACCCCGGCCATGAGATCGCCGCCCGCCAGCAGAAGGGCTTCGGCGCCATGCTGAGCTTCGAGCTGGCCGACCTGGACGCCGTGCGGACCTTCGTCGATCAGCTGGAGGTCTTCACCCTGGCGGAGTCGCTGGGCGGGGTCGAAAGCCTGATCGCCCACCCGACCCTGATGACCCACGCGGCGATGACGCCCGAGGCCCGCGCGACGGCGGGGATCACCGACGGCCTGCTGCGGCTGTCGATCGGGCTGGAGCATCCGGAGGACCTGCTGGCCGACCTGTCGGTCGCGCTGGACGCCGTCCTGGCCTCGAAACAGCCGGCGGCCGAGGCCGCCTGATGAACACCGCCACCCTGCCCCTGCCCCGCCCCGCCTCTGGCGTGGAGACGCCGCTTCCGGGCGCCGAGGAACCGGTCGCCCTGCTGCAGCTCGACGCGCGCGTGTCCGCCGAGGCCGCCAGCGCGGTCTATCGCGAGATCCGGCGCGGCCGTCGGGTCGTCGCCGTCGCCTCGGGCGGCGCGGACGCCGCGGCCCGACTGGCCGAGGCGCTGGACGCCATCGGCGTCGCCTGCGCCCGCCCCGAACCCGGCCGGGCCCTGCTGGACGCCCCCGTCTCGATCGTCTGCGGCCCCGAGACCCCGGTCTCGCCGCCCGCCGTCGCCCACGCCCGGCCGCTGCGTGTGGCGCTGGCCGGCTGCGGCGTGGTCGGCGGCGGCGTGCTGGCCCGCCTGCTGGATGACGACCGCTTCGCCGTGGTCGGCGTGCTGGTCCGCGATCCGTCCAAGCCGCGCGACCCCGCCGTGCCCGAGGGCCTGCTGCTGTCCGACCCCGCCGCCCTGCTGGCGCGCGAACCGGATGTGCTGGTGGAGGCCATCTCGGACGCCTCGACCGGTCTGGCCCTGATCCGCGCCGCCCTGTCACGC
Source organism: Brevundimonas sp. (assembly GCF_036400995.1). Lineage (GTDB taxonomy): Bacteria > Pseudomonadota > Alphaproteobacteria > Caulobacterales > Caulobacteraceae > Brevundimonas. Next base: position 18,588 of record NZ_DASWWG010000026.1, on the reverse strand, counting down.
GGGGTGGATGTGGTCAGCGCCAACAAGCAGGCCGTGGGCGGTGATCTGGCCGCCCTGACGGCGCTGGCTGAAGCCCACGACGCGCGCCTGCTGTATTCCGCCAGTGTCGGCGGCGGTTCGCCCCTGATCGAGACCGTCCGCCGCGCCCGCGCCCACGGGCCGGTGGTGCGGATCGAGGCCGTGCTGAACGGCACCTGCAACTTCATCCTGAACCGACTGGCCGCCGGCGTGGCCTTCGACGAAGCCCTGGTCGCCGCGCGCGACGCGGGCTTCGCCGAGGAAGACCCGACCGCCGACCTGTCGGGCCTCGACGCCGCGGCCAAGCTGGCCATCCTGGCGCACGAGGCCCTGGACGGCGGGATCTCGCCCGAGCGCATCGCGCGCGAGACCCTGTCGGCGGACGCGGCGCTCCTCCCCGGTCGCGTCCGCCAGCTTTCCCGGCTCGATCTGCGCACCGACAGCGCGGGCGTGGCCTTCACCGCCGTGGACGGGGACGCCCTGTTCGCCGACCTGCCGGACGAGTGGAACGCCCTGCGCGTGACCATCGGCGACGGCCGGGTGTTCACGGCGCGCGGACGGGGCGCCGGCCGCATCCCCACGACCGAAAGCGTCTGGGCCGACCTGACCGATCTGGTCCGGGCCTGAGCAAAAAAGAAGCCGCCGACCCCTCGGGGTCGGCGGCTGAAGTGCGCTTCGGTTCAGGAGTGATCAGAAGCGATAGCGGGCGCCGACGTAGAACTGCCGGCCGGTGTGGTGATAGACGGACGTGCTCTGACGATCCTGCCCGTCGCCGACGTACTGATGGTTCTCCTCGTCCGTCAGGTTGAGGGCCTCCAGCGTCAGCTCCAGCTCGTCGGTCAGATTGTACGAGGCCGAGGCGTCCAGGTTGAACGTCTCCATCTTGCCCTCGACATTGTTGCCGTTCCGGCCCGGGACGTTCTGGATGTAGGTGTCGCGGAAGGCGCCCGAGACACGCGCCGAGAACCGGTCATCCTCGTAATACAGGGTCGCGTTCCACGACTCCGGCGAGAGGTTGATCAGGTCCGCCGTCACGAAGGCCGTGCACAGGGCGTTGTTGCAGTAGTCGATCTCGGATTCGACGTGGGTGTAGTTCACCTGCACGCCAAGGTTTTCCAGCGGGCCCGGCAGGAAGGTGAAGGGCTGCTGGTAGCTGATCTCGAAGCCCTTCAGCGGGCCGCCCTCGGTGTTCACCGCGGCGGTCAGCTGGAAGATGGTCGAGGCCGAGCAGGTGCCCGTGCAGAAGCCCGGCGCGAAGGCCGACGGGTTCAGGGCGGTCAGGTCCGAATACGGCAGGTCCTGGCGCACGATCTGAATGTAGGTGTCGATGTCCTTGTAGAAGTAGGCGAAGGACAGCAGGCTTTCGCGGGCGAAATACCATTCGATGCTGAGGTCGTAGGTGTTGGCCTCGAACGGCTGCAGCTTCACGTTGCCGATGGTGGCCGTGTAGTTCGGCCCCGAGGCGGCCAGCGAGGTGGTCGGCACCAGATAGTTGGTGCCCGCCAGCGTGTTGCCGATCTGCGGACGGGCCATGACCGACGCCGCGCCGAAGCGGATGATCAGGTCATCGATCGGCTCGTAGCTGATGTTCAGCGACGGCAGGGTGTTGTCGTACTGGTTCTCGCCGGTCACCAGGGTGCCGCCGCCGGTCGAGCTGTAGCCCGTGGCGGTCAGGGTGGTGCTGACCTGACGCACGCCGATGTTGCCGCGGAACGGACGACCGAACAGGTCGGTGTCCCAGTCCGCCTGCAGGTAGACGGCCAGATCATCTTCCGCGATCGACCGGTTGCCGCCGCGCGCATTGCCATTGGTGATGCTGGTCAGGGTGAAGTCCCCGCCCGGCACCCCGGTGTTGCAGTTGCAGTAGATGTTGAACAGGTCGGCGATCGCCCCGAGGTCCGGACGGACCCAGGCGGTGTCGGTGCCGCCCGAGATCAGGCCGTTGCCGAAGCCGGTCAGCAGGGTGGTGATGTCGGCCATGGTCGTGCCGGCCGGCAGGACCGGGACCACGGTCTCGTCCGCGCGGCGGAACTCGTAGGAGTCCGAGGTGTAGCTCTTCCAGTTGATGCCCGCCTTGACGGTCAGCCAGTCGCTGGCGTCGTAGGCCAGGTCGGCCTGGAAGGACTCGAAGACCGTGTCCACGCCGTTCGGCCGGATGCGGATTTCCGAGCGCGGCACCGCGGCGGTCGACGGACGCCATTCCCAGTTGGCCGGGTTGGTGACATCGAAGCCGTAGTTGATCACCGGCGCGTTCGGGTCGGCGCGGAAGTCCCACGAATAACCCTGGATGTTCGAACGATCAAGGGTGACCGTGGTCTGGATCGGGTTCTCGAAATTCGACTCGGCGCGGCCGTAGTAGAACCGGCTGTGCAGCTGGTCGGAGAAGTCGTGCTCGGCCGTCAGGCTGATCTGCAGGTATTCGGTCGACAGCTCGTCGTAGCGGCTCTCGGAGCGGACATCGACGTTGTCGAACACGCCGTAGACCAGCATGCCGTTCTCGACGGCGGCGTCCCGCACGTGGACCTGGGTCTGGCCGCCGGCGGCCGCGTTGCGGCTGAACGACAGGGCTTCCAGGAAGTCTTCCTGACGGGTGGCGTCGAGCGACGAATAGAGCACGTCCAGCGACAGCAGGGTGGTCTCGGCCGGACGCCATTGGAAGGCGCCGGTGACGCCCAGGCGCTCCTGCTCGTGGGTCAGGCGACCGTAGCGCGGCAGGCGCGGAATGAAGACGTTCGACTGGTTGGCCGTGTTGTAGGCGGCGACGTTGGCCGCCGTATTGGCCGGGCGGGCGACGCCGGTGGCGCAGTTGGCCGCGCTGGCGCCGTTGGCGGTGCCCGACGGGTTGACCGGGGTCACGCCGACCGGCGAACAGAAGCCGCCCGAGCTGTTGGTGCCGACGGCCGGGGCCCAGCGCACCGAGCTGAAGCCCTCTTCCAGCAGGTTCCGCTGGCTGTAGGCGACCGAGATCAGGGCGCCGAACTGGTCGTTGTCGCCGAAGGTGTTGCTCAGCAGCAGGGCCAGACGCGGATTGTACTCTTCCGACAGGTCGTTGTAGCCGGCCTGGGCCGACATGGCGGCGGTGAAACCGTCGTCATAGTCGAACGGGCGCGAGGCCTGCAGGTCGACGGTGGCGCCCAGCGAGCCTTCCTCGGTCTCGGCCGCGGCGGTCTTGCGCACGGTGATCGAGTTGAAGAGCTCGGACGCGAAGACGTTGAAGTCGAAACCCCGGCCGCGGTTGGCGCCGCCCGAGGAGTCGGTGCCGCCGGCGGTGGCCTGGGCCTCCATGCCGTTGATGCGGGTGCGGGTGAAGTCGGCGCCCAGACCACGGACCGTGATCGAGCGGCCTTCACCGGCGTCGCGGTCGATGGCCACGCCCGGCACCCGCTGGATCGATTCCGCCAGGTTCAGGTCGGGGAAGTCGCCGATGTCCTCGGCGGTGATCACGTCGATGACGTTGGCGTCGCGACGCTTGGCGTCCAGGCTCGCGTTCAGGCTGGCGCGATAGCCCGTGACGACGACCTCGTCGATTTCGGTGGGTTCATCCTGCGGCGCGGTCTGCGCGGCGGCGGCGCCGACACCCAGAGACAGGGCGACAGCCAGACCGGACGCACCGGCGAACAGGCTACGACGAAGGGCGCGGGTCATCCCCGGCCGAATGGCTTGCAACATATGCCTCCTCCCAATGGGCATACAGGACGCCGAGGTGACCCCGGTCTATCTGTTTTTGCGGTCGGGCATCGTTGGCCTTCCCGTTTGACACCGGTGTCAATCTGGTGCGCAATGCGCCCTGACACCGGTATCAATGATGAGCCTAACCCGATGATCGGCGTTTTCGCAAGCGGCCTTCGACACAAAGCCGTCACAAGCGTGGCCGCAGCCGCGTTGTTCGTGTCGTGTGGAGCACACACGGCGGCGGCGCAGGAGGCGACGATCGCCTTCCCCGGAGCCGAGGGCGCCGGACGCTTCGCGGTGGGCGGACGCGGCGGCGCGGTGCTGAGGGTCACCAATCTGAACGACTCGGGCCCCGGCAGCCTGAGGGCCGCGGTCGAGGCCGAGGGGCCGCGCACCGTGATCTTCGATATCGGCGGGACCATCCGGCTGGAAACGCCCCTGCGGATTCGTCGCGGCCGCATCACCATCGCGGGCCAGACCGCCCCCGGCGGCGGGATCACCCTGAGGGACCATGCCCTCGTGATCAGCGCGGACGACGTGATCGTCCGGCACATCCGCTCGCGCCTGGGCGACGAGAGCCGGATCGAGTCGGATGCGATTTCCCTCGAGCGCGGGCGACGGATCATTCTGGACCACGTCTCCGCCAGCTGGTCGGTGGACGAGACCCTGTCCGCCGGCAGCCGCTACGATCCGCCCGAGCGCGGCCTGTATGACGTGACGGTGCAGTGGTCGGTGATCGCCGAGTCGCTGAACCACTCCGGCCACGCCAAGGGCGACCACGGCTACGGCTCTCTGGTCCGCGGCGGCCACGGCGCGCAGTTCACCTTCCACCACAATCTGTGGGCCATGCACCGGGCCCGCATGCCCCGCCCCGGCAACTACAATCCGCCGTCGGTCGATCCGCTCGGACCGCGCTTCGAGTTCCGCTCGAACGTCTTCTACGACTGGGGCGGGTCCCACGCGGGGTACAACGCCGACACCGAAAGCCTCGCGGCCTACGCCTTCATCGGCAACGCCTACATTCCGGGTCCGGATTCGCAGGGCCGCTGGGCGTTCGAGGAATCCAATCCGCTGGCCCGCGCCTGGTTCGAGGGGAACAGCATGGACGGGACCGTCCCGGCTGATCCGTGGACGCTGGTGAAGGACTCCGACCGGCCGGACTATCGCCTGGCGGCGCGCCCCGACTGGGCGGATGCGGCGACTGAAGCGCCCGAGGCGGCCGCCGAAGCCGTGTTGTCCGGCGCGGGGGCGGGCCGGGTCCGGGACGCCGTGGACGCGCGGGTGATCGCCGGGGTGCGCGACCGCTCTGGCCGGATCATCGATAGCCAGGGCCAGGTCGGCGGCTGGCCGGAACTGGCGGCGGGAACGCCGTGGGTCGATGGAGACGGCGACGGCCTGCCCGACGACTGGGAGCGGGCGCACGGACTGGATCCGGCGAACGCCGCCGACGGCCCGGCGGACCGGAACGGCGACGGCTTCACCAATCTGGAAGACTGGCTGAACGAGTTGGCGCGCTAGCGCGCCAGCCAGCCGCCATCGACCGCCAGCACCGTGCCGTGGACATAGGCCGAGGCGTCCGAGGCCAGGAAGACCGCCGCGCCGCCGAGGTCCGAGGGATCGCCCCAGCGACCGGCGGGAATGCGGGCCAGGATGTCGCGATTGCGCGTCTCGTCGGCGCGCAGGGCCTCGGTGTTGTTGGTGGCGAAATAGCCCGGCGCGATGCCGTTGACGTTGATGCCCTTCGACGCCCACTCGCAGGCCAACAGACGGGTCAGGCCCGCCAGACCGCTCTTGGAGGCGGTGTAGGACGGCACGCGGATGCCGCCCTGGAAGCTGAGCATCGAGCAGATGTTGATGATCTTGCCGCCACGCCCGGCCTCGACCCAGGTCCGGGCCACGGCCTGGCTCAGGAAGAAGGCGGTCTTCAGATTGGTGTCGATGACCGCGTCCCAGTCTTCTTCGGTGAAGTCGAGGCTGTCGTTGCGGCGGATGATGCCGGCGTTGTTGACCAGAATGTCGATCTTGCCGACGGCGGCGATCGACTGGGCCACCACATCGGCGATCGGGGCAGTGGAGGACAGGTCGGCGGAGACGGCGTGCAGGGTGCGGCCGGCGGCCTTCACCAGTTCGGCGGTCCCGGTCGGCGCGGAACGGCCGACAGCGATGATGTCGGCCCCCGCCTGCGCCAGACCGACGGCGATCGCCTGCCCCAGACCGGTATTGGCGCCGGTGACGAGGGCCGTGCGGCCGGTGAGATCGAACGGGTTCATGTCAGCGGACCTCATGAGGCGTGGACGCACCACCGGTCAGGAGGATGTCGCACGGATGCGCCTTGGCCGACATGCTTTCCCTCCCCCGACTTGTCTGTGCGGATTGAACACATAGGTAACCGGTGTCATAACCCGATGCAAACGGGGACGAGGCTGGAGCCAAACCGGCGCTCCGCCCATTGTCTCCCCCGGAGGAACACCATGAAAATCGCCCTGATCATCGAGAACAGCCAGGCCGCCAAGAGCGAGACGATCCACGCCGCCCTGACCGCCGTCGCCGAGCCGCTGGGCCATGAGGTCTTCCACTACGGCATGTATTCGCCCGAGGACAAAGCCTCGCTGACCTACGTCATGAACGGGCTGCTGGCGGGCATCCTGCTGAACTCGGGCGCCGCCGATTTCGTGGTCACCGGCTGCGGCACCGGCATGGGCTCCATGCTGGCCTGCAACGCGATGCCGGGCGTCTTCTGCGGTCTGGTCATCGACCCGACCGACGCCTTCCTGTTCGGCCAGATCAACGACGGCAACGCCATCTCCATGCCCTACGCCAAGGGCTTCGGCTGGGCCGCCGAACTGAACCTGCAGGACGTCTATCGCAAGCTGTTCGACGGCGAGCGCGGCCTCGGCTACCCGAAGGAACGCGCCGAGATCATGCGCAAGAACCGCGGCATCCTGAAGGACCTGAAGGCCGCGACCTGCAAGGACATCGTCACCGCCCTGAAGGCCGTGGACCAGGACCTGCTGAAGGCCGCGATCGCGGGCGAGAAGTTCCAGGACTACTTCTTCGCCAATTCGAAGCACGACGAGCTGAACGCCTATCTGCGCGGCGTGCTGGCCGACGCCCGCGTGCCGGAAAACGCCTGACGACAGCCCGGCCGCCACGCCCCCAAGGCGGGACGGCGGCCTGGGTTCAGGCCGATCAGCCCCTCGGCGCCGCCGTCGATTCCCGCACGATCAGTGACGGATCGACCACCGGCTGCGCCAGGGTCGCCGGGTCCAGCCCGCGGATGCCCGCCGTCAGCTTCTCGGCCGCCATCCGCCCCATGTCGCGGATCGGCAGTCGGACGGTGGTCAGGTTCGGCCAGACACGTGACGCCATCGGCAGGTCGTCGAAGCCGACGATCGACAGATCGCCCGGCACATCCAGTCCCTTGTCCCGCGCGGCCTTCATGACGCCGATAGCCATTTCGTCGTTACCGGCGAAGATGGCGGTGGGCGGCTGATCCATCGCCAGCAGGCTCTGCGCCGCCTCGACCCCGGACTCGAAGGTGTAGGCGCCCTTGCGGGTATAGGCGTCGTCCAGCGTCAGGCCGTGATCGGCCAGCCCCTCGCGGAAGCCCCTGCCCCGCTCGAACGACGAGCGGAAGGTGTCGGGACCCGAGATGAAGGCCACCCGCGTGTGGCCAAGCTCGGCCAGGTGCCGCGCCGCCTGCGCCGCGCCGCGATGGTCATGGGTGACCACCATGCAGGCGGGCTCGTCCAGCGACACCGAGGCGATGCGGACATAGGGGCAGTCGACCTCCTTGAGGATCGCGATGACCCGGTCGTCTTCCGACACCGACGGCGGCATGACCACGCCGAACAGCTTCTGGCGCACCACGAAGCCGCGCACCTCGTCCAGGAAGGTCGGTGAGGCCCGGTTGCAGGGGTGGACCACCAGCTCAAGGCCCGAGCCGCGCACGCCGTCCAGCACGCCCTGCTGCATGTTCACGACGTAGTTGGGGCTGGGATTGTCGTAGATCATCCCCACCAGGAAGGACCGGCGGAAGGCCAGCCCGCGCGCCTGCGGATCGGGGGTGAAGCCGTGCTCGGCGATCACCGCCTCGACCCGCTTGCGCGTCTCCTCCTTCACGAAGGGGGAGTTGTTGATGACGCGCGACACCGTCTTCTTGGACACCTCCGCGATACGGGCGATGTCATTGATGGTGGCGGGCTTGCCGCCGGGGCGCCGGCTATCATTCACGCGGGTGAGTCTCTCTGGTCGAACACCGTCTTTAGACCGCGTCGCCCCGGCTGTCAGGTCAGGTCGTGCGACGACGCGCCGGACGGTCCAGCACCTCGTCCCGCAGCGGGGTCATGAAACGCAGGTCCCAGTCGTCCGGATTGAACGGGCGACGGGTCGCCTCGGCGACCGCCGGATAGCCGCCGACCTCGCGCTCATGGTCGATGATCTCGCCGCGCCCCTCGGCCACCTCGGCGATCAGCAGGACGTCGCGCTGGTCACGATCCCACGGCCGGGCGCCGGATTGCGAGAGAACCGAAACCTGCACCTGAACGGCCGGAACCGGGGTCAGCCCCTCCCACCAGACCGGAGGACGGCGGGTCTCGATGATGCGGGCCGAAGTCGTGGTGTAGCGGCCGAACATGCGCAGCGGCTCGCCGACCTGGTCCACCGCGATGTTGTCGCGGCCGTAGTATTCCAGATCCCCGGCGCCGCCGATCATCAGGAAGGCCAGACGGTCGGTCGGGGTCGAGGGACCGGCGCGCAGGACATTGCCGATGGCCGTCATCTTGCCGACCTCATAGGGGTGATCCAGCCACTCCTCGGGCGCCAGGTTGTAGTGGATGGCGCGCGGGCCGGGATTGTAGATCAGGTTGTTGACGATCACCCCGTGCACCCCGCCCTTGAACAGGGGGCTGCGCTCATAGTTGTGGGCGTAGAGGTTGTTGACGATCAGCAGGCCGGTGACGTTGTCGTGGATCAGCGAGCCCTTGGAGTGCTCGCCCTTCGAATGGGTCGAGTAGGCCAGGCTCTCGGCGATGATGTTGTTCGAGAAGGTGATGTTGTGGCTGGTGCCGCGACGCCATTCCTCGGGGGTCGAGCCGGTGAAGCGCGGGCCGGAGGCCGACAGGTTCTCGTCCGTGCCCCATTCCAGGCTGCAGTGGTCGACGATCACATTGTAGGCCGCCTGGGTGGAGATGCTGTCCTCGTCCCAGCCGCTCATCCATTCGCCGCCCGCCGAGCCGGGCCGGATGCGGATGTGCTGCACGATCACGTCATGCCCGCCGATGTCCATGCCGCCCCGGATCAGGGTGATGCCCGGCGAGGGCGCGGTCTGGCCGGCGATGGTGATGAAGGGGTTGGTGATCTTCAGCGTCTTGCGGTCCAGGTCGATGACCCCGCCGACCTCGAACACCACGATGCGCGGGCCGTCCGCCTCGATCGCCTCGCGCAGGGAGCCCGGCCCCTCGCTGTTCAGATTGGTCACCCGGATGATGCGGCCGCCCCGTCCGCCCGGCGTCTGCGCCGCCCAGCCGAGGGCGCCCGGGAAGGCCGGCAGGGCCGCTTCGACCGGCGCGCCCGCCGGAGCGGTCTGGGCCATCGGCGCCGGCGGCGTCGCCAGCGGCAGGACAAGCGCGGCCGCGACGGCGGCCAAACGGGCGAAGGTCATGTTTCCATCCTGTAGCCTGACCGACTGTGACCGCGGTCTTGTGCTGATAGCGTCGCCCAACGCGCCGCCGGATTCAAATTGACACCGGTTTCCTTCCTGCGCAATGTCCCACGCAAATGGGAGGATGCGTGAAACACGCACACGACAATTCAAGCGTTTCGCCGATCGCGCGGGCCTTCACCGACGCCCGCCGGGCAGGCGTGGCCGTCGCCGTCTATCCGGGCGCGCAGCCGCTGACCCTCGATGCGGCCTACGCCATCCAGGACGACGCCATTGCGCTGTGGCCGGACAGAATCGCGGGCTGGAAGCTCGGACGGGTGCCGCCGCCGCTGGATGCCCAGTTCGGGGCCGGGCGACTGGCCGGGCCGATCTTCGCGAAGAACGTCTGGCCGGCCGAAAAGGGCAAGGCGACCCGTTTCGGCGTCATCGACGGCGGCTTCGCCGCGGTCGAGGCGGAGTACATCCTCGAACTGGCGGACACCCCTACGGACCGCGACGGCTGGACCGCTGAAAGCGCCGCCGCCCTGGTCGGGCGGGCCTTCATCGGCGTGGAGATCGCGGGCAGCCCGTTCGCGGAGATCAACGGACACGGCCCGGCGGTCACAGCCTCCGACTTCGGCAACAACGCCGGGCTGATCCTGGGCGACGAGATCGTTGACTGGCGCGCCCGCCTCGCGGACCTGACCTGCGCGACCCTGATCGACGGCGAGACGGTCGGCACGGGCGGCGCGGCCTCCATTCCGAACGGCCCGCTGGACTCACTCGCCTTCCTGCTGAACCTGCTGCACCGTCGCGGCATCCGGCTCGAGGCCGGGCAACTGATCTCGACCGGCGCCGCCACCGGCGTGCACCGCATCTTCATCGGCCAGTCCGCCGTCGCCGACTTCGGACCGGACGGACAGATCGCCTGCGAGGCCGTGCCGGCCGAGGGGGAAGACGCATGAGCCTGACCCGTCGCTCCCTCGCCCTCGCCGGCATCGCCGGACTGGGCGGCCTCGCCGCCTGCTCCCCGCGCTCGACCGGCGGCGCGACCGTGCTCAACGCCGTGGACGTCCACCCGGCCGACTATCCCACCGTCGCCGCCGTCAAATGGATGGGCGAGGAACTGGGCCGACTGACCGGAGGCCGCATCGGCATCCGGCAGTTCCCGGCCGGCCAGTTGGGCACCGAGGACGACTCCATCGGCCTGACCCGCTTCCAGGCGGTGGACATCTGCCGCGTCGCGGTGGCGGCCCTGAACAACGCCTTCCCGGAAACCCGGCTGCTGGCCCTGCCCTATGTCTATCGCTCGGTGCAGCACGTGCGCGCCGTGGTGGACGGTGCGATCGGCGACGAACTGCTCAATGTGTTCGAGGGCCGGGGCCTGGTGGGGCTGGCCTACTATGACGCCGCTCCGCGCAGCTTCTACAACGTCCGCCATCCGGTGACCGAGCCGGGCCAGATGCGCGGGCTGAAGATGCGCGCGCCGCAGTCGGATATCTTCCTGGACTCGATCCGGGCCATGGGCGCCAACCCGACGCCGCTGACCTTCGGCGCGGTCTTCTCGTCGCTGCAGACCCATCTGATCGACGGCGCCGAGAACAACTGGCCCAGCTACCAGTCCAGCCGCCAGTTCGAGGTGGCGCGGTACTGGAGCGAGACCGAGCACTCCTTCTCGCCGGACGCCCTGCTGATGTCGAAGGCCAGTCTGGAACGGCTGTCGAAGGCCGATCAGGATCTGGTCCGCGACGTGGCTCGCCGGTCGGTGCCGATCATGCGCGAGGCCTGGGACAAGCGCGAGGCCGAAGCCCGCGCCACGGTCCTGGCCGCCGGCGTGCAGGTCGCGCAGGTCGACCGCGAGGCCTTCGCCGCCACCGTGCGGCCGGTGCTGGACAAATATCTTTCCGAGCCGCGCCTGCGCGCGCTCCACGAACGTATCGCAGCGGTCGCCTGAACGACCGCGCACACCCCATCGGCGCCCTGGGAGGGGGACCGAACATGACTGAATCCCGACGCGGTCTCACCCGCGCGCTCGACGGCCTCGCCACCGTGGTCCTCGGTCTGGCGGGCGTGGCCCTGGTGCTGATGGCCCTGATCCAGGCCTGGCAGGTCTTCGCCCGCTATGTGCTGAACGACAGCCCCGGCTGGACCGAACCGCTGGCCCTGCTGCTGATGAGCTTCGCCGTCATGTTCGGCGCCGCGGTGGCGGTGCGCCGGGAAACCCATTTCGCCTTCCAGACCCTGCAGCACGCCCTGCCGGCGAAGGTGCAGTGGGCGCTGAAATCCGTCTCGCGCCTGATCGCGGCGGCCGCGGGCGCGGGCCTGCTGTGGCTCGGCGGTTCGCTGATGATCGACGACTGGGCCGTCCACATGGCGGGCGCGCCCCTGCCCGCGGGCCTGAAGTTCGCCGGCCTGTGCGTCGGTGGCGGCCTGATCCTGCTGTTCTCGATCGAGCGGCTGCTGACCGGAGACTACCGCGCCCCCGAGGCCGTCGAGGCGGAGGACTGAGCCATGGAATATCTGATCCTCTTCGGCCTTCTGGCCATCCTTCTGGCGATCGGCGTGCCGGTGGCCTTCGCCCTGCTGGCCTCGACGCTGGCGACCGTCCTGTTCCTCGCCCTGCCTCCGATCGTGGTGTTCCAGCAGATGGGCTCGGACATCACCTCGGTGGCCCTGCTGGCCATTCCGCTGTTCATCTTCACCGGCGAACTGATGATGAAGGGCGGCCTGTCCGACCGCATGATCACCCTCGCCGGCTCGCTGGTCGGCCACGTGCGCGGCGGCCTGGGCCAGGTCACGGTCGTCGGTTCGACCCTGTTCGGCGGCGTCTCGGGCAGCGCCATCGCCGACGTCTCGGCCATCGGCGGCACCATGATCCCGCAGATGCAGAAGCGCGGCTACGACAGCGACTACGCCGTCAACGTGACCATCTCGGCGGCGCTGGTCGCGCTGCTGGTGCCGCCGTCGCACAACATGATCCTGTACTCGGCCTCGGCCGGAGGCGGGGTGTCGATCTCCGACCTGTTCGCGGCGGGCATCCTCCCGGCGGGCCTGCTGGCCGTATCGCTGATGATCGTCTCCTATGTGCTGGCCCGTCGCCGCGGCTACACGGCCGAGCCCTTCCCGGGCTTCCGCGCGGTCCTGACCCGTCTGGTCGCCGCCATCCCCGGCCTGCTGCTGGTCGGCATCATCTTCGGCGGCATCCGGGCGGGCATCTTCACCGCCGTGGAGAGCGCCTCGATCGCCGTGGTCTACGCCACCGTCGTGACCGGGATCGTCTATCGCCACATGAGCTGGTCGGCCTTCAAGGCGGCCTGCACCGGCGCGGCTCGCACCTCGGGCGCGGTGCTGTTCATCATCGGCTGCGCGGGCGCCTTCGGCTGGCTGATGGCCTATCTGCAGGTGCCGTCGATGATGGTCAGCCTGCTGCAGACCCTGACCGACAACCCGATCCTGATCCTGCTGCTGATCAACATCATCCTGCTGATCCTCGGCACCTTCATGGACATGGCGCCGCTGATCATCATCTGCACCCCGATCTTCCTGCCGGTGGCCAAGGCCTTCGGCGTGGACCCGGTGCAGTTCGGCGTGATCCTGCTGCTGAACTGCGGCATCGGCCTGATCACCCCGCCGGTCGGCTCGGTCCTGTTCGTCGGCAGCGCCATCGCGCGGGTGCCGATGACCCACAGCCTGCGTTCGATCTGGCCCTTCTATCTGGCTTGCACCGCGGTGCTGATGCTGGTCACCTTCGTGCCCGCGATCTCGCTCTGGCTGCCGTCCCTGCTGAAATGACCGAACTCAAGGGCCTCAGGTCCGCCGAAGACTGCCGTTGGGACTGCGTCGCCCTGGGCGAGGTCATGCTACGCCTCGATCCCGGCGAGGGCCGCATCCGCACCGCCCGGACCTTCCAGGTCTGGGAGGGCGGCGGCGAGTACAACGTCGCCCGCGGCTTGCGGAAGACCTTCGGGCTGAGGACGTCTGTCGTCACCGCCCTGCCCCGGACCGAGACCGGAGCGCTGGTCGAGGACCTGATCCTGCAGGGCGGCGTCGACACGTCCCACATCCTGTGGCGTGACGCCGACGGCGTCGGCCGCAACACCCGGGTCGGGCTGAACTTCACCGAGCGCGGCTTCGGTCCGCGCGGCGCCCTGGGCTGCTCCGACCGCGCCAACTCCGCGGCCTCGCAGATCCGGCCCGACGAGGTGGACTGGGACCATCTGTTCGGCGCCGAGGGCGTGCGCTGGCTGCACACCGGCGGCATCTTCGCCGCCCTGTCCGAGGCCACAGCCGAGACGACACTGGCCGCGATCCGCGCCGCTAGGAAACACGGCGTCGTGGTCAGCTACGACCTGAACTACCGGGCCAGCCTGTGGTCCAGCCATCCGGATCCGGACGCCGCGCGCCGCGTGAACCGTGAGATCGCCGGGCTGGTCGATGTGCTGGTCGGGGACGAGTACGCCTACGCCTCCTGCCTCGGCATCGAGACCGGCGGGACGCGGGCCGACCCCGCGGACAGCGCGCCTTTCGACGCCCTCGCGGCGCGACTGGCGAAGGAGCTGCCCAACGTTCAGGTCTTCGCCGCCACCCTGCGCGACCCGGTCTCGGCCTCGATCAATCGCTGGGGCGGGGTGCTGTGGCTGGACGGCGAACGTTACGCCACGCCGGTCAGCGAGGTCGCGGTACTGGATCGGGTCGGCGGCGGCGACGGCTTCGTCTCCGGCCTGGCCTACGCCTTCATGCAAGGCCTCGGCCCGCAGGCGGCGGTGGATTACGGCATCGCCCACGGCGCCATCGCCATGACCACCCCCGGCGACAACGCCATGACCTCGCTGGCCGAGGTGCAGGGACTGGCGGCGGGCAAGGGCGCCGCGGCGGTCCGCTAGGGCCGCACTCCGTCCAACTGCCCGGCAATCCCCTCAAGCAACGGCGCCAGTTGCACGAAGGCGAGCGCCTCGACCTCCGCCCACGGCGTGTCCTCGGGCAGGCCGCCGACGCGGGTGCTCAGGTGAAAGATGTTGCGCACCGGCAGGCCGTCCGCCTCGCTTTCGACGTCGAGCATGAAGGACACCTCGAAGAAGGCCGGCGCCGGACGCAGCCCCAGAAGCGCGGCCTCGCCCTCTCCGTGAAAGGTGACCGATCCGCTCGAGATCATCACATTCTTCACCGGAGACATGCCGGGCCACTCCAACAATCAGAGGAATCGCTCCTGCGAGCGACAAAGGGCAACACAATCATCGCTTAAAGCCAAGCTCGCTTTATGCGCGTGCGGCTGGCGTACCGGCGAAATCCGGTCCACGGTACCGCTAACCGAGTCCAGGGAGGGACCGCATGAGCGACGCCGCGGGGGAACACACCGTCGACCGTAACGACCGGCTGGTCATCCTGGCCTCGTCGGTGGGGACGGTGATCGAGTGGTACGACTTCTATCTGTACGGCTCGCTGGCGGCGATCATCACGGCCCAGTTCTTCTCGGGCGTGAACGAGACGACCGGCTTCATCTTCGCCCTGATGGCCTTCGCGGCCGGGTTCGCGGTGCGGCCGTTCGGGGCGATCGTATTCGGGCGGCTGGGCGACCTGTGGGGGCGCAAGAACACCTTCCTGATCACCATGCTGCTGATGGGGCTGTCGACCTTCGTGGTCGGCCTGCTGCCGTCCTATGCGATGATCGGGGTGGCGGCGCCGGTGGTGCTGATCCTGATGCGACTGGTGCAGGGGCTGGCGCTGGGCGGCGAGTACGGTGGCGCGGCCACCTATGTCGCCGAGCATGCCCCGCCCGGAAAGCGCGGCTTCTACACCTCCTTCATCCAGATCACCGCGACCGCGGGCCTGATGCTGAGCCTGCTGGTCATCCTCGGCGTCCGTTCGGTCATCGGCGAGGACGCGTTCAAGGACTGGGGCTGGCGCATTCCCTTCCTCGTCTCGATCCTGCTGCTGGGCGTGTCCCTGTGGATCCGGCTCAAGCTGTCCGAGAGCCCCGCCTTCCAGCGCATGAAGGCCGAGGGCAAGGGCTCGACCACGCCACTGAAGGACAGCTTCGGCAAATGGCCGAACCTGAAGCTGGTGCTGCTGGCCCTGTTCGGCCTCGCCGCCGGTCAGGCGGTGGTCTGGTACACCGGCCAGTTCTACGCCCTGTTCTTCGTCGAGAAGACGCTGAAGGTCGATCCGGCTCTGGCCAATGTGCTGATCGCCACGGCCCTGTTCCTCGCGACGCCCTTCTTCGTCTTCTGGGGCTGGCTGTCGGACAAGGTGGGGCGCAAGCCGATCATCCTGATCGGCTGCCTGCTGGCGGCCCTGACCTACTTCCCGCTGTTCCACGCCCTGACCGGGGCGGCCAATCCGCAGCTGGCGGCCGCCACCGCGGCGGCGCCGGTGACCGTGGCCGCGGATCCCGCCGACTGCTCGTTCCAGTTCGACCCGGTCGGCAAGGCGAAGTTCAACAGCTCCTGCGACATGGCCAAGAGCTATCTGGCCAAGGCGGGCGTCACCTATGAAACGGTCGCGACGCCGGCGGGCAGCGTGGCTGAGGTGCGGATCGGCGAGCAGGTGATCCCCGGCCTGGCCGACCCGGCCGGCAAGGCCGACTGGGAGAAGGGCCTGGGCGCCGCCCTGACCGCCGCCGGCTACCCGGCCAAGGCCGACAGCGCGCTGGTGAACAAGCCGCTGGTGGTCGGCATCCTGTTCTTGCTCGTGCTGTATGTGACCATGGTCTACGGCCCGATCGCGGCGGCGCTGGTGGAGATGTTCCCGACCAAGGTGCGCTACACCTCAATGTCCCTGCCCTATCATATCGGAAACGGCTGGTTCGGCGGCTTCCTGCCGACCACCGCCTTCGCCATGGTCGCGGCCACGGGCAACATCTACTACGGCCTCTGGTATCCGGTGGTGGTGGCGCTGCTGACGGTCATCGTCGGCGGCCTGCTGATCCGGGACCGCAAGGACGTGGACATCCACGAATAGGATCGCCTGACGCACTTTCGCGACAGTTGGGCGCCCCCATGTTGTCGCTGCGGGGTGGACCGCCCTCACCGCTTGTTGTTCGGTGGCGGGGTCCGCGGCTCGACCCGTGGACGGGGACTTCAGTCCCGCAAGAATACTGAATGAGGAACGTCGTGACCGAAGGCCCTGACCTGTATCCCGTCCCGTCCGAGTGGGCCCAGCGCGCCCGCATGACCGCGCACGGCTATGACACCGCCCGCGTGGCCGCGCGCGAGACGCCCGAGGCGTTCTGGGCCGAGCAGGCCCGGCGGATCGACTGGATGACCTGCCCGACGCTGATCAAGGACGTGTCCTTCAACAAGGCCGACTTCCGCATCCGCTGGTTCGCGGACGGCATCCTGAACGTCGCCTGGAACTGCCTGGACCGGCATCTGGACACGCGCGGCCACGACACCGCGATCATCTGGGAGGGCGACGAGCCGACCGAGTCCGGGCGGCTGACCTATCGCGAACTGCACGCCGAGGTCTGCCGCATGGCCAATGTCCTGAAGGACATGGGCGTGATGAAGGGCGACCGGGCGACCCTCTATCTGCCTATGATCCCGGCGGCGGCGGTGGCCATGCTGGCCTGCGCCCGGATCGGCGCGATCCATTCGGTGGTCTTCGGCGGCTTCTCGCCGGACAGTCTGGCCGGCCGGATCGAGGACTGCGGCTCGCGCGTGGTCATCACCACCGACGAGGGCGTGCGCGGCGGCAAGCGGATCCCGCTGAAGGCCAATGTCGATGCGGCGTTGGAACGTGTTTCGGTCGACAAGGTCCTGCTGATCACCCACACGGGCGCCGACGTGCCCGTGATCGCCGGCCGTGACGTCCGCTACGAGGAGGCGAAGGCCCGGGTCCCCGCGGACTGTCCGTGCGAACCGATGAACGCCGAGGACCCGCTGTTCATCCTCTACACCTCCGGCTCGACCGGAAAGCCCAAGGGAGTGCTGCACACCACCGGCGGCTATCTGTTCTGGGCGTCGTGGACCCACGAGCTGGTGTTCGACTACCGCCCCGGCGAGGTCTTCTGGTGCACCGCCGACGTGGGCTGGGTCACCGGCCACAGCTATTGCGTCTACGGCCCGCTGGCCAACGGCGCGACGACCCTGATGTTCGAGGGCGTGCCCAACTATCCGGACCACAGCCGCTTCTGGCAGGTGGTGGACAAGCACCAGGTCGAGATCTTCTACACCGCGCCGACGGCCCTGAGGGCCCTGATGCGCGAGGGCGACGGGCCGGTGAAGGCGACCAGCCGCACGTCGCTACGCCTGCTGGGCTCGGTCGGCGAGCCGATCAACCCCGAGGCCTGGCGCTGGTATCACGAGGTCGTCGGCGAGGGCCGCTGCCCGATCGTGGACACCTGGTGGCAGACCGAGACCGGCGGCGTGCTGGTCTCGCCCCTGCCCGGCGCGACGGACCTGAAGCCCGGCTCGGCGACCAAGCCCCTGCCCGGGGTGGAGCTGCAGATCGTCGACGCCGCGGGCGGGGTGCTGGACGGCGCGACCGAGGGCAATCTGGTGATCACCGACAGCTGGCCGGGCCAGATGCGGACGGTCTACGGCGACCACCAACGCTTCTTCGACACCTATTTCAGCACCTACCCGGGCAAGTATTTCACCGGCGACGGCTGCCGCCGCGATGAGGACGGCTATTACTGGATCACCGGTCGGGTGGATGACGTGATCAACGTCTCGGGCCACCGGATGGGCACGGCCGAGGTCGAGAGCGCCCTGGTGCTGCACGACGACGTGGCCGAGGCCGCCGTCGTCGGCTTCCCGCATGACATTAAGGGCCAAGGCATCTACGCCTACGTCACCCTGAACAAGGGCGTCGAGGCGACCGACGCCCTGAAGAAGGCGCTGGTCGCGCAGGTCCGCCACGAGATCGGCCCCATCGCCGCGCCGGACGTGATCCAGTGGGCGCCGGGCCTGCCGAAGACCCGGTCGGGCAAGATCATGCGCCGCATCCTGCGCAAGATCGCCGAGAACGAGATCGGCGCCCTGGGCGACACCTCCACCCTGGCCGACCCCGCCGTGGTGGACGACCTGGTCAGGAACCGCGCGAGCGGAACCTGACGCGCCGGTCTTTGTCGCGCCATAGCCCAGCTTGGTCGCAGATCGATAAACCTGGGCGCGGGGTTGGACAATGTTCGGTTGTTCGTAAACAGCCATTGGTCCTCCTCCCATGCTCCGTGCCTCTCGTTCGCCTTCCCGGGTTTTGCGCGCCCTGATGACCTCCTCCGCCCTGGGCGGATCGCTTGTTGTCGGGGTCGCCGCGAC
>NZ_DASWWG010000025.1:0-28793 GCF_036400995.1 Brevundimonas sp. | reverse complement strand
AAGGCGGTGACGACGCCGACGTTCGGCTGCTTGCCGCCCATGGCGGTCAGCTTGTCGGCGAGGGTCTGGCCCGCGAAGGCGTGGGCCCAGTTGGCGCAGGACAGCTTGGCGCGGCCGGCGCCGCTGTCGCGGGCGGCGTCCATGCGGCGCAGGTAGTCGGTGCGGGTGGTGCGCGAGCGCTCGACGATGCGGGCGGTCACCTCGGCGACGACGGGATGGAGCTTGGGCATCAGGCGGCGGCCTCCGTCCACAGGACTTCAAGCGGGACGTTCGCGGCGATCAGGGCGGCGATGGGCTGGATCGCGGGATCGCCCGCGGCCTCGCGTTCGAACACCGCCCGCTTCTGCTTGCCGGTGAGGGCCAGGACCACGCGGCGGGCCTGCGCCAGATACGGCAGGTTGATCGACAGGCGCTCGAGGCTGGGGGCCAGGCCGTCGCGGCCGTGGGGGACGCCCAGCACGGTCGGCTTGAGCGTCGGGGTGAGCAGGGTCTTCAGGGTCGGGCTTTCGGGGAACATGGAGCAGATATGGCCATCCTCCCCCATGCCGAGAAGGACGGCGTCCAGACGCCCGCCCTCGGCCGCCAGCGCATGGGCGGCGACGATGGCGGCGCGGTCGACGGTGACCTCGGGCGTGTAGAGGGGGACGAAGCGGGCGGCGGCGGCCGGGCCGGTCAGCAGGGTGCGCTTCATCAGGGCGGCGTTGGAGTCCGGCGAGGTCTCCGGCACGTAGCGCTCGTCCACCAGCGTCACGGCGACCTTCGACCAGTCCAGCGTCGCGGCGCCCATCAGGCGGTAGACGGGCGAGGGGGTCGAGCCGCCCGCGCCCGCGAACACGGCCTTGCCGGTTTCGGCGACGGCGGCCGCGAGGGTGTCGGTCAGGCGGTCGGCGCAGGCGGAGGCCCAGGCGGCGCCGTCGGCGAAGGTCTCGATCTCAGGCATCCGAAACGTTCCACTCGCGGCCGGTGCGGGCCATCAGCATGTCGGAGGCGTCGGGGCCCCAGGTCCCGGCGACGTATTCCTGCGGCTTCACATCGCCGTCGGCCCAGGCCTCGGAGACCTCGTCGACCCATTTCCACGCCTCTTCCGCCTCGTCGCGACGGACGAAGAGGGTGGAGTCGCCGTGCAGGGCGTCCAGCAGCAGGCGCTCGTAGGCGATGCGGCGACGGGGCGGCTTGTCGCCCTTTCCACCGACGCCCCACGACAGGCTCATCTTGATCGGCTGGAGCTGCATCCGCTGGTCCAGGCCGGGGCGCTTGTTCATCACCGTCAGGGAGATGTCCTCCTCGGGCTGCAGCTCGATGATCATGCGGTTGGCCTGCACGTCGCCGCGGTCGTCGCGGTCGAAGATCGAGTGCGGCAGCGGCTTGAACTGGATGACGATCTCGGTGCGCTTCTCGGGCAGGCGCTTGCCGGTGCGCATGAAGAAGGGCACGCCCGCCCAGCGCCAGTTGTCGATGTCGGCGCGGATGGCGACGAAGGTCTCGGTGTCCGAGTCCTGGCCGCGCTCCTCGTCATAGCCTTTGGCCGGCTGGCCTTCGCTGACGCCCGCCACGTACTGGCCGCGCACGGTGACGCGCTCGGCCTCGTCGTGGGTGATGCGGCGCAGGGAGCGCAGGACCTTGACCTTCTCGTTGCGGACCGAGTCCGGGTCGAGGTCGGACGGCGGCTCCATGGCCACGAGGCAGAGGAGCTGCAGCATGTGGTTCTGCAGCATGTCCCGCAGGGCGCCGTACTCGTCGTAGTAGGGCCAGCGGTCGCCGACGCCGACCGTCTCGCCGATGGTGATCTGGACGTGGTCGATCGACAGGTTGTTCCACAGCGGCTCGAACACGGTGTTGCCGAAACGCAGGGCGATCAGGTTCTGGACCGTCTCCTTGCCGAGGTAGTGGTCGATGCGGAAGACCTGGTCCTCGCGGAAGGCGTGCCCGACCGCGTCGTCGATCTCACGGAAGCTGCCCAGGTCGCGCCCGACCGGCTTCTCCAGCACCACGCGGCAGTTCCGCTCGGCCAGGCCGGCGGCCTTCATCGCCGTGACGATGCGGGCGTAGAGGGAGGGGGAGACCGCCAGGAAGGAGGTGATCTCGCCGTCGCCGCATTTGTCCCGGAGCGGCTTCAGGCTGTCGGCGCTGGTGGCGTCGACCGGCAGGTAGTCGAGGCGGGCCTCCATGCGGGCCCAGGAGGCTTCGGACCAGGCCTCGTCCGGACGGGCCTTGCTCTCGACCGCGGACCGGACCTTGGCGACGTATTCGTCGCGGCTTTCGTCCGAGCGGGCCGCGCCGATGATCTTCAGATCGTCGGCGAGCAGGCCTTCGTGATCGAGGAAATACAGCGAAGGCAGAAGCATCCGCATGGCGAGGTCGCCGCCGCCGCCGAACAGCACAAGGGCCGCCATTCGTGCTCCTTCACTCGTTGAACCCTTCAGGATGAAGGGTCTTTGGCCGCTTCCGCACGCCGAGCCAACCACCGCGGGCGCGCTGAAACACCATGTGACGGTCAAGGTGGAAAAGCGAAACGGGCGTCAGGGTCAATCCCCGACGCCCGTCAGCGGTTCCGAAGCCGGAAAACCGGGGGTCCTACGGCACTTCCGTGATCAGCAGCGTCGCCGACTGGTTGCCGCCGCTGTAGGTGCCGACCCAGATGTCATAGACGCCCGAGGACGGCTTGGAGAAATAGACTTGGGCGTTGTTGCCGCCACCGGAGTCGTCGTCGCAGTACCACTCGCCGTCCGGTCCGTTGACCACCAGGGTGGTGTCGGCGCCGGAGCGGGTCTGGATGGCCAGCGGCAGGGAGCCGGCGGTGTAGGTGATCTGGTAGTCCGGCGCGGTCGCGATCGACCCGCGGCATGAGGACGAGACGGTCGAGGCCTGCAGGCCGCCGCCGGCGACCACGCTGACCTGATGGGGATCGGGCGTGAAGCCGGAGCTCAGATAGGTCTCGCCGTAGGTGGCGCGGGCGCTGGTGTCCGGGTAGCCGCCGCCACCACCGCCACCGCCGCCGCCGCCGTTGCCGCCGGCGCTGTACAGCTCGGAGATGGCGAGGGTCGCCGAGGCGGTCCCGCCGCTGAAGGTGCCGACCCAGATGTCATAGGTGCCGGACTGCGGATTGTTGAAGGTGACCAGCGGGTTGTTCCCGTTGGTGTCGTCATTGCAGTACCAGCGGCCGTCCGGGCCGTTCACGACCAGGGTCGTGTCCGTCGACGAGGTCGAGGTGATGTAGAGCGGCAGCGAGCCGGCCGAATAGGTCAGCTCATAGTCGGGCGCGCGGGCGATGGAGCCCGTGCAGGGCGAACCGAGGCCCGAGGCGTCCAGCGAGCCGCCCGCGGTCAGGGTGACCGAGTGCGGATCCGGCGCGAAGCCCGAGCTGAGGCGGACGGAACCGTAGGTCGCCGTCGCGGAGGTGTCCTGCGCCTGGGCGGCGGGGACGACCAGCAGTAGGGCGGCCGTGGCGGCGATGAGAGACCTGACCAGCATAATTCATTCCCCCGGGAACATTTGACAGAACGACGTTTGCACGACGCCGCCGGTCCGGCAAGGCGGAGCGCAGCGCGTACGAGAGACTTGGCGTTTTCGGCTGTATCGCACTACTTGCGAAACATGACGAAGGTTCTGATCATCGGTGCGGGACATGCGGGCGGAACCGCCGCGGCCCTGCTGCGCCAGTACGGCCATGAGGGCCCCATTGTTCTGGCGGGCGAGGAGGCCGCGCCACCCTATCAACGGCCGCCGCTGTCCAAGGCCTGGCTGAAGGGCGAGGCCGATCTGGAGGCGCTGCTGCTGCGCCCCGAGAGCTTCTACGCCGAACAGGACATCGACCTGCGCACCGGGGTGACGGCTACGGCGATCGACCCCGCGGGCAAGACCGTGGCCTTCGCCGACGGGACGGTGGAGCCGTACGACGTGCTGATCCTGGCCACCGGCTCGACGGCGCGGCGGCTGGCCCTGCCCGGCGCGGACCGGCCGGACCTGCTGGAGCTGCGGACGCTGGTGGACGCCGAGAAGCTGAAGGCGGCGCTGGGGTCCGGCAAGCGGCTGGCGGTGGTCGGCGGCGGCTACGTCGGGCTGGAGGCGGCGGCCTCGGCCCGGGCGCTGGGCGCGGAGGCGGTGGTCATCGAGCGGATGGACCGGGTGCTGGCCCGGGTCGCGTCGGAGACCCTGTCGACCTTCTTCACCGAACACCATCGCGCGCACGGCGTGGAGATCCTGACCTCGGCCGAGGTGACCGGGTTCGAGGACGCGGGCGTCCGGCTGGCCGACGGGCGGCTGATCGAGGCCGATGCGGTGCTGGTGGGCGTCGGCGCCCTGGCCTGCGAGCAGCTGGCGCGCGAGGCCGGTCTGACCTGCCTGAACGGGGTCGTGGTCGATGCGGAGGCGCGGACCTCGGATCCGTCGATCTTCGCCATCGGCGACGTCACCTTCCGGCCCGTGCCGGTCCACGGCGGGGCCATGCACCGGCTGGAGAGCGTGCCCAATGCGCTGGAGCAGGCCAAGCAGGCGGCCTCGGCCATCGTCGGCCGGGCGGCTCCCGCGCCGGAGACGCCGTGGTTCTGGTCGGACCAGTACGAGGTGAAGCTGCAGATCGCCGGCCTGCCGGGCGAGGCGGACCGGCAGGTGGTGCGGGGCGAAGTGGCCGCCGGCGCCTTCGCGGTCTTCCATCTGGCGGGCGACCGCATCGTCTGCGTCGAGGCGGTGAACGCCCCGGCGGAGTTCATGGCCGGACGGATGATGATCGGGAGGCAGACGCCGGTGGACGCCGGAAAGCTGGCCGATACGGCGGTGTCGATGAAGGCGGTCGCGGCGGCCTGAGGTCAGGCGGCGGCGGTGTCGTCGGCGTCGTCGACGGCGGGGCCTTCCAGCCGGGTCAGCAACTCGGCCAGCGGACGCGGCTTTCCGATCAGGAAGCCCTGGGCCATGTCGCACCCCATGCCGCGCAGCAGGGCCAGGGCGGTCGGGGTCTCGACCCCCTCGGCGGTGATCTTCAGGCCCAGGCCGTGGGCCAGGTCGATGGTGGACTTCACCAGCAGGGCGTCGCGGGCGGACTGGTCCAGCCCGACGATGAACTCCTTGTCGATCTTCAGTTCGTCGGCGCGGATGCGCTTCAGATAGGCGAGGGACGACAGGCCGGAGCCGTAGTCGTCCAGCGAGATACGCAGGCCCGCCTCGGACAGGCGGCTGATCACCGCCAGGGCGCGCTCCGGGTCATGCATGACGGCCGTCTCGGTGATCTCGAAGCACAGGCGCGCGTCGGTCCCGGCGATCTCACGCAGGGCGAAGTCGGCGAAGGCGTCGTCTGACAACAGGCGGCCGGACACGTTGATCGAGACCAGCACCTCATGTCCGGCGGCGGCCAGCACGGCCTGATCGACGATGGCCTGACGGACGACCCATTCGGTGAGGGGGCGGATGTGGCCGGTCTCCTCGGCCATGGCGACGAACAGGTCGGGCGGCACCACGCCGCGGCGGGGGTGGGTCCAGCGGGCCAGGGCCTCGACCCCGGTGATCCGCTCGGCGCGGAAGTCGTACTTGGGCTGGTAGGCCAGCGAGAACTCGCCGTTGTCCAGCGCGGCCATCAGTTCCGAGATCAGGGACAGATTGCCGGACGGGTCGCCGTAGTCGGCGGCGTCGAAGCCGGCGGCGACGCGGCGCATGCGGCGGGCGCGGGCGACGGCGATGGCGGCGCGGTCGACCGGCGAGGTCAGGCTGGCGCCGGTCTCGCCGCCCCGGGCGACCCCGGCGGTCAGGGCGATGTCCACCGGCGCGCCGGCGACGTCGAAGGGGGCGTGCGCGGCCTCGCACAGGGTGGTGGCGATCTGCAGCGCCTCGGCCTCGTCGCGGGCGACCACGACCAGTCCCAGCACGGCGGCGCTGACCCGGGAGATGGAGGCGCCCGACAGGGCGGCGAGGCGGCGTCCGACGGCGGTGACCAGCCGGGCCATGGCGTCGTAGCCGATGGCGTTGCGCACCACCTCGAAGCGGTCGATGCCGATCAGGATGACCCAGAGGCCGTCCTGCGAGGCGGCGAGACGCTCGATCGCCAGCCGGTTCGGCAAGCCGGTCTCGTGGTCATGCAGGGCGATGTGGGTCAGGCGGTCTTCCCGGTCGCGCAGATCGCGGAGCATGACCCGGAAGCCGACGGCCAGTCCGATCAGGGCGACCACCGCGACGGCGAGGCCGCCGACCGTGGCGGCCGTATGGGGCGTCACGGCGCCGCCGAGCGGCAGCAGGGCGGGCAGGAACAGGCTGGAGAAGACGGCGACGCAGAAGAGCGCCGCGTACAGCAACGCCAGCCGGGTCTGCAGTCGATCAAGCCGCGAAAGCAGTCGATGCAGAACGGCGGGCGGGGTCATCAGCGGACGGTCCCCGGCGGTGCGAATGCACGGGCGCGCGGGCTCCGGACGGCGTCGGGCCCGATCAGGGTCGGCCGGGACAGGGTGGCGAACCGCGATCTCACTGACCCAAGTTGCGCCACACTGATGAACCGCGGGTAAAGCCGCCGGGCGGTGGCCATGACCCGCCCGCGAGGGCCACGGCGACGCTGGAACGCCACGCGCCGACGAATTGTGAGAATGTGTCGCAAAAACGGTTGCGGCGTGCCGCAAAGGTGATATTGCGAGCCGCTCGCAGATGTTCTCCTCTCCGGACCTACTCCCATGACCAGCCGCGCCGACGCGCTCCGTTCGCTCCTCTTCGCCTCCAGCGCCGCCGGCATGCTGCTCAGCGCCGCGCCCGCCCTCGCCGGGGACCCGGCGGTGGTCGCGACCGACCCGCTGCAGGACCAGGAAGCCACGACCCTGGGCACGGTCACGGTGACGGGCCAGCAGGTCCGCCGCGAGCCGCAGTCGCCGGAGTTCGTCGCGCCGCTGGTCGACACCCCGCGCGCGGTGACCATCATCCCGCAACAGATCATCGAGCAGACCGGCGCCACCTCGCTGCAGGACATCCTGCGCACCTCGCCGGGCATCACCTTCGGCGCCGGTGAAGGCGGCCAGCCGCTGGCCGACCGTCCGTTCATCCGCGGCCAGTCCTCGGGCAACAACATCTTCGTCGACGGCATCCGCGACTCGGGCGGCCAGCAGCGCGAGGTGTTCAACCTCGAGCAGGTCGAGGTCGTGAAGGGGCCGGACTCGGTCTACTCGGGCCGCGGCTCGGGCGGCGGCAGCATCAACCTGGGTTCGAAGGCGCCGCGCCTGCAGGACTTCACCCACTACGGCCTGGGCGTCGGCACCGACGGCTATCTGCGCGGCACGATTGACCAGAACTGGGACCTGGGCGGCACCGCGGCCCTGCGCCTGAACCTGATGGGCGCCGAGGGCGACGTCCCCGGCCGTGACTCGGTCGATTACGACAAGTGGGGCCTGGGCCTGTCGCTGGCCGCCGGTCTGGGCACGCCGACCTCGGCGACCATGAGCTACTATCACCTGACGTCGAACCAGATGCCCGACTACGGCATCCCGCTGTTCACCAAGATCGGCGTCCGGACCACCGACAGCGGCATCCTGGACGTGCCGTACGACAGCTTCTACGGGCTGGAGGCGCGCGACTACCTGACCAACACCGTCGACACCTTCACCTTCGACGTGAAGCACACCTTCGGCGCCTGGACCCTGCGCAACGTCAGCCGCTATTCCGAGACCCTGAACGACTATGTCGTGACCAACCCGGGCGACGGCGGGAACATCACCAACAACGGCGTGGCCCTGATCGGCGGCGTCTACTGGATGAAGCGCGGGACCAAGTCGCGCTGGAACCCGACCACCACCCTGGCCAATGTGACCACCCTGAACGGCGAGTTCTCGACCGGCGGTCTGGTGCACAACCTGTCGGCGGGCGTGGAATGGTCGCGTGAGAAGAACAACAACGCCTCGTACACGGTCACCACGACCGGCGGGGTGGCCTGCCCGGCGCCGCTGACCGGCTTCGACTGCACCCCGCTGTACGATCCGAACCCGAGCGATCCGTGGATCGGCACCATCACCCGCGGTCCGGTCACCTTCGCCACGACCGACAGCCTCGGCGTCTCGCTGTTCGACTCGATCGCGCTGACCGACAGCCTGCTGCTGAACCTCGGCGTCCGCTACGACGAGTATTCGGTCGACGGCCGCAACCCGGCGGGCACGCCGTCGGGCTCGACCTACACGACGGTCGGCGCGGACTGGGAGTTCGTGAACTACCAGGTCGGGCTGGTCTACAAGCCGACGGCGAACTCGAGCGTCTACGTCTCGTACTCGACCGCCGCGACGCCGCCGATCACCGCCGCGGGCGACCAGAGCGGCGCCGGGACGGGGCTGGGCTCGGGCGGGCTGTCGGGCGACATCCTGGACCCGGAAGAGACCACCAACTGGGAAATCGGCGCCAAGGCCAACCTGTTCAACGACCGTCTGGCCGTGTCCGGCGCGGCCTTCATCCTGACCCGCGAGAACGCCCAGATCCTGGTCGGCCCGACCTCGACCGACTTCGAGCAGGCCGGCGAAGTCGAGGTGCGCGGCGTCGAGCTGGGCATCTCGGGCAACATCACCCCCGAGTGGCAGGTCTTCGGCGGTTACACCTGGATGGACTCCGAGCTGGTGAAGGGCGCCGTGACCATCGTCGGCGGCGTGCCGGTTCCGAACCCGCTGGAAGGCCAGCCGCTGGCCAACACCCCCGAGCACTCATTCAGCCTGTTCAGCACCTACCGGGTGACGAACGCCCTGACCCTTGGCGGCGGCGTCTACTATGTGTCCGACAGCTTCGGTGGGAACCAGGGCGGCGCCGGCGGCGGCGCGAACCGGATCTATGCGCCGGAATACACCCGTCTGGACCTGTTCGCCTCGTACGACCTGACCGACAACGCCTCGCTGCAGCTGAACGTCCAGAACGCCGGCGACGAGGAGTACATCCTGCGGACCAACGGCGTGCACCACGCGGACGTGGCGCCGGCCCGTCAGGCCACGCTGACGCTGAACCTGCGCTACTAGGGTTCAGCCGTCGAAATCTGCGCGGCGGCCATTTCGGCCCGAAGGTCCGCCGCGTAGAACCCGGGGGTTCAGGTGTCTTCCCTGATGGCCTGACCCCCGGGTTTTTCGCGTCCGGAAGCGGGTGCAACGAGGAGGCGGCGATGCTGCTGCACATTCCGGAAGTCTTCTCCAAGGCCGAGGTCGCCGCCCTGCGCGCGACGCTGGACCGGGGGCCTTGGGCGGACGGCAACGTCACCTCGGGCCACCAGTCGGCGACGGCCAAGGTGAACCGGCAACTGCCGGAGGACTCGGCCGAGGCGCGCGAGGTCGGCGGCCTGATCCTGCAGGCGCTGAACGCCAATCCGATGTTCGTGTCGGCGGCCCTGCCGCACACGATCTTTCCGCCCCTGTTCAATCGCTATGAAGGCGGCGAGCATTTCGGTGTCCATGTCGACAATGCGATCCGCCAGCGCGGCAACGTGCGCCTCCGCAGCGACCTGTCCTGCACCCTCTTCCTGGCCGAGCCGGACGAGTATGACGGCGGCGAGCTGATCATCGAGGAGATGTACGGGCCGCAGTCGGTGAAGCTGCCGGCGGGGGACCTGGTCCTCTACCCATCCAAGAGCCTGCACAGGGTCACGCCCGTGACGCGCGGGGCGCGGGTGGCCAGCTTCTTCTGGCTGCAGAGCCTGATCCGCGACGACGCCGACCGCGAGACCCTTTTCCGCATGGACGTGGCCATCCAGCGGGTGAACGCAGAGAAGGGCCCCAAGGACGCCGCCGTGCTGGAGCTGACGGCGGTCTATCACAACCTGCTGCGCCGCTGGGCGGAGGTCTGAGGGCGCCGGCTGGGCTCCCTTGGGCGGGGAGCTCGGGTCGGTGTGGGGCGGGGTGTTGGAAGTGGCTAGTTGCTAGTTGCTAGTGGCTGGCCGGCAGCCAGCGACGGCCCGGTCCGCGCCGCCCTTCCGCAACTACCGAATCTGCGAAACTAGCCACTAGCCACTAGCCACTAGCCACTAGCCACTAGCCACTAGCCACTAGCCACTAGCCACTAGCCACTAGCCACTAGCCACTAGCCACTAGCCACTAGCCACTAGCTACTCAGTACACGTCCCGCCGATATCGCCCGGCCTCGGTGAGGCCCAGCAGGGCCTCGGCGCCGATGACGGCTTCGAGGGCCTCGTGGACGCCCTTGGACATGCCTTCGAGGCTGCCGCAGACCATGATCGTCGCGCCGCGGGCCAGCCAGTCCTTCAGGGTGTCGGCCTGTTCCGTGATGATCGACTGCACATAGCGGCCGTCCCCGGCGTCGCGGGAGAAGACGCGGTCGAGGCGGGTCAGGAGGCCCGAGGCCTGCAGGGCCTCCAGCTCATCGTTCAGGAAGGCGTCGTGGGCGCGGGTGCGCTCGCCGAACATCAGCCAGGCGCCGCCGTGAGACTGGCCCTCGCGGGCCTTCAGATGGGCGCGCAGGCCCGCCAGACCCGTGCCGTTGCCGATCAGGATCAGGGGCGTGGCGGCGTCCGGGCCGTGGAAGCTGCGGTTTGTGCGAATCCGCATGTCGATCGGCACGAAGGTCGGCAGCCGACGGGTCAGCCAGTCGGAGGCGAGGCCGGGCAATCCGTCGTGGCGGATCACGCGCCGGATAATGAACTCGGCCCGGCCCGAGGCGGGCAGGGAGGCGACGGAGTATTCGCGGCTGCCATGGGATTCGCCGTCGCGGGCGGGCAGGCCGATCTCGGCGATGTCGCCCGCGACCCAGTGCGGCGTGTGATCGACCGGCTCGAAGGCCAGCAGATGGGCCTCGCCGCCGGGACTGCCGGGGTTGAGCAGGCGACGCTCGACCAGCCGCCAGCGGTCATAGGCGGGCGGGGTCCAGTCGGCCTGAATGGTCGAGCCGGTGATCAGGCCCAGCTGGTGCTGCCAGTGGCGGACGGCGCCGGTGTCGCCGTCGTCGACCTCGACGTGATCGAACAGGGGCTCGGCGCCCGAACGCTTGAGCCAGCCGTCCAGCGCGCGGCCGAAGCCGCAGTAGTCGGCGTAGGTGCGGTCTCCCAGCGCCAGCAGGCCGTAGGACAGGCCGGACAGGTCGGCGGGCGCCTTCATCACGGTGCGGACGAACCACGACATGCTGTCGGGCGGATCGCCCTCGCCGGTGGTGGAGGCGATGACCAGCATCCGCCCGGCGGCCTTGAGCTCGGCCGGTTCGAGGTCGCCCAGCAGGACGACGCGGGCGGGCGTTCCGGCGTCGGACAGGCTCCTGGCCGTCATCCAGGCCAGCTCCTCGGCGAGGCCGGTCTGGCTGGCGAAGGCGACGAGCACGGCGTCGGCGTCGGCCGGGCCGGACAGGGCGGCGGCCTTGCGGGCGGCGGCGCGCCGGGCCAGCGCGCGGCTGACGGCGACCGCGACGATGCTCAGCAGCCACAGGCCGACGGCCACGGCCGCCAGGGTCAAACGCACGGGATCGGTGGTCACGCGCCCTCTTCGAGCATGGCCCGGAAGGCCGGGGTCACGGTTTCGGTCAGGCCGTCCTCGCCGCGCACGACGAAGGCGGCGGCGATCCGCAGGGCGGCGGCGAAGGCGGGACCCTCGTCCGGGCCCATGACGGTCAGGGCGGTGGCCATGGCGTCGGCGTACAGGGCGGTGTCGGCCAGCACGGTGACCGAGGCCACGCCGTTGGCGACGGGCTTGCCGGTGCGGCCGTCGAGGGTGTGGCTATAGGCCTGTCCGTAGACCTCGTAGGTGCGGACCCAGTCGCCGGAGGTGGCGACGGCCAGATCGAACAGGGCGGCGACGGTGCGCGGCCCGGGCGCGCCCGGCGCCTGCTGCAGCTCGACCCACCAGGGCTGGCCGTCCGGCTTGACGCCCCGGCCGCGCAGCTCGCCGCCGATCTCGACCAGATGGTGATCGGCGCCGAGGGCGGTCAGAACGTCGGACAGGCGATCGACGGCGTGGCCCTTGGCGATGCCGGACAGGTCCAGCTGCAGGCCGCCGATCTGCTGGACGGCCCGCTGGTCACGGTTCAGGCGCAGGCGGTTCCAGCCGCTGACCGCGCGGGCGGCCTCGATCTCGTCCTCGAAGGGAACGGTGACGCCCGTGCCGAAGCCGTCGGCGGGGCGCGGACCCGGCGGGCCGAAGCCCCACAGGTTCACCAGGGCGCCGAGGGTCGGATCTACCGCGCCGTCGGTGTCGTCGGCGATGTCCATGGACCGGGTCAGCAGGTCCCAGAAGGGCTCGGACACGGCCCAGAAGCCTTCCGGCGCGGCGTTGAAGCGCGCCAGCTCCGAGCGCGGGTCCCAATGGCTGAACAGGGCGATGAGGCGCGACAGTTCGTCCTCGAGCGCGGACTGCACGGTCGCGCGGTCCAGACCCTGCGGCGGGACCAGGCGCACGGACCAGTCGGTGCCCATGGTCTGGCCGGCGAAATCCCAGATCAGGGTGGACGGCGGCCGGGCCGGGGCGCGGCCGTGGGTCGGGATCAGGACCCGGTTCTCGGCGCGCGGCACAGCATCGCCGCCCACGATGATCGGGGGCGGCGCGCTGCGGCTGTTCAGAGGGCCGCCGGGACGGGTCAGGGCAGGACTTCCAGCGAGCCGTTGTACTGGGCGTTGGAGGCCATCTGGCCGCCCTGGGCCGCGGTGCGGACCGAGGTGTTGATCCAGTACATGCCCGCTTCCGGCCAGGTGACGGTGAAGGAGCCGTCGGCGCCGGTGGTGACCGTCATCTCTTCCGGGTTGTCGCGGTAGCGGGTGCCGCCGCGGGCGATGGTGACTTCCTGACCGGCCAGCGGCTGGCCGTCGCGGATGAATTTGAAGGTGGCGGCCTCACCGGCGGCGAGGGCGTTCGGGTGGGTCACCGGGACCAGCTCGATGCCTTCATTGGTCGGGGCCAGGGCGCCGGTCGAGGTGGCGCCGAGGGTGACGAAGGTCTCGATGCGGCTGTTCGAGCGGGTGGCGACGACGTCGGTGGCGTCGGCCGGGATGTTGGCGGCCATTTCAGCCTCGGTCCCGCGCCAGCGCTTCTGCTCGCCGCCCTGCTTGTAGCTGACCATGACGCCGCCCATGACGTTGGCGACGCGGTAGGTGCCCTGCTGGGTCAGGTGCAGGTCGAAGGTCGAGCGATAACGGGCGCGGCCCAGGTTCTCGGGCTGGGCGGTCGAGCCGTCCGGCGCGGTGATGACCAGACCGCCCAGGTTCATGGCGGCGTGATCCGGAATGAAGACGCCGTTCGACATGCCGGCGTCGAAGCCGACCCAGGCGTCGGCGCCCGAGAGCGAGGTCGAGGTCGGGGCCAGCCAGGCGCGGTGGGCCTGGGCCGAGAGCGGCAGGGCGAGGGCGGCGAGGGCCGCGATGAGAGCGATGGACTTCTTCATGGCAGGCTTCCTTTAGCGGGTGACGGCGACGGTGACGGCGCCGAGTTCACGGGTTCCGGCCGCCCGGCCGGTGTTGGGACGACCCCAGCGGAAGGGGACGCGGACGGCTTCACGGCCGCCCAGTTCGCGGGCCGCCTCGACGACGATGACGTAGTCGCCGGCGGGCAGGTCGCGCAGACGCGCGGCCGGGATGCGGACGTTGTGCGTGCCCGGCGCCTTGGTGGCGCTGGAGACGCCGTCGGCCGGCAGGGTCAGGGCCTGACCGCCCCGGCGCCACCAGGTGCGCATATCCTTGAGCCAGTCCTTGCCCTCGCGGACGTTGGAGACCTCGTACCAGACGGCGAGGGTGCGCACGGCGGTGTTGTCCGGACGCTCGATCCACACCGCGACATAGGGGCGGTGATAGGCGGCGACGTTGAGGGTCGGGATCTGGACGGTGATGTTCAGGTCCGCGGCGAGGGCCGGGGTCGCGACGGCGGCGGCTGCGGCGGCGGTCAGGGCGATAGGCAACTTACGCATGATGAGGTCCGGGGCGGGCGTCAGTGAATGAACAACAGGGCGATGATAACGGGGATCAGCAAGCCCAGGCCCAGCAGGGGCCAGGTCGAGGGGCGCTGCCTGGCATGCATCCAGGTCAGGGCGAAGCCGGTGACGGCGAAGATGATGCAGGCGGCGGCGAAGACGTCGATGAACCAGAACCAGACCTTGCCCGCGTTCCGGCCTTTGTGGAGATCGTTGAGATAGGCGATCCAGCCGCGGGTGGTGCGTTCGCGCGAGGCCTCGCCGGTGGCGCGGTCGATGGTCAGCCAGCCGTCGCCGCCGGGCTCGGCCAGGGCGACGTAGATCTCATCGACCGTGGTTTCGGTCGGGCGGCCGGCGATCTTCACCTTGAAGGCGTCCTGCGCCCAGCGGGCCACGGCGTCCGGGACCGGATCGGTGGTGTCCTCGGGGAAGCTGGACAGGCGCTCCAGCAGGGGCGCGGGCAGGGTGGCCGTGGTGGTCGCGGTGACCGGCTCGGCCGGGATCGAGGCGGCGTGGTTCAGGGTGATGCCGGTGATGGCGAACAGCATCAGGCCGATCAGGCTGACGGCCGCCGAAATCCAGTGCCACTGGTGCAACTGCTTCAGCCAGAACGAGCGGGCGCCGTTCAGGGCTTTCTTGGGCTTGGGGGCTGTCGCGGCGGCGTCGGTCACGCTCGGCTAATGCCGAAATTGAGAACCGTTTGCAAGTCGTCGAGTGCGATGACTCAACGCGACAGTCTGACGCCGACAGACAGGGTGCGGGGCGGGGCGTAGCCGGCGACGCCGGTTCCGGTCTCGGACACCTCGATCTCCGCATCGAACAGGTTGGCGGCGCTGATCCAGAGGGTGGTGGCGTCGTTCAGGCTCCAGTCGGCGCGCAGGTCGAGGGTTCCGCCCGCCTCCAGAACGCGGCTGTTCAGGTCGTCCTCGAAACGGTCGCTCTCCCAGCGGGCGTCGGCGGCGAGGGTGAGGCGGTCGGTGGCGCGCCAGTCGAGGCCCGCGACGGCGCTGAAGCGCGGGGCCTGGGCGGGGCGCAGGCCGGTGAGCTGGGGCGCGGCGGCTCCGCCGTCCACCTCGGCGTCCGTCAGCGACAGGGCGGCGCGCAGGGTCAGGGCGTCGGTGACGGTCAGGCGTCCGTCCAGTTCCAGCCCGACGGCCTCGATGGTTCCGGCGTTCCGGCGCTGGCGCAGGACGCCGCCCGCCGGGACGAAGCCCGCGCGCGGGAAGGTCGCCGGACCTTCGCCGATGGTGACGTTGACGATGGCGTCGTCCAGCCGGGTCCAGAAGGCGGTGGCGTTCAGGGACGCGCGGCCGCCGGTCCAGCTCCAGCCCGCCTCGGCGCCGGTGACGGTCTCGGGCTCCAGCGCGGCGTTGGCCTCGGTCAGGTCGTTGCCGACGCGGAAGGGGCGATGCAGCTCGTTCAGGGTGGCGGGGCGGAAGCCGGTGTAGGCCGCCAGTCGCATCGCCTGTCCGTCGCCGATGTCGCGGCGGACGCCGAGACGGGCGCTGATCACCTCGCCGGAGCGGTCGGGATCGGTCTCGTCCAGCGTCACGGCGAGGGTCTGGCGGTCGCGCTCGAAGCGCCGGCCGCCGGTGTTCTCCCACCGGTCGGCGCGCAGGCCGCCGGCGATCAGCCAGGGGCCGGTGGTCCATGAGCCCTCGGCATAGGCGCCGATGACGGAGGTCTCGCCGCCCGCGATGCGGTCGCGGGTGAACTGGCCGCCCATGTAGCGGAATCTCTCGTGCGTCTCGCCGTCGGCGAAGCGGGCGTCGGCGCCCAGCTCCCATTCGACGCGACCGATGCCGCTGACGCGGACGCGGCGCAGGGCGGCGTTGAGGCCCCAGCCGGCGGCGGGCGTCTCGAACTGGTCGTTGGCGGGAGTGGTCGTCGCGCGGTCGGCGGCGACGGCGACGGAGCTATTGGCCAGATCGCTTTCGCGTCGCCAGACCTGCAGGCGCCAGCCGGGACGGTCGGCGTTCGGCTGGACGGCTGCGGTGGCGGACAGCGCATTGCCGCCGGCGGTCGAGCGGGCCCCGGCGAGGCCGGAGCCGCGATCCTCCTCGAAGGCCGAGGCGCGCAGGGAGACGGTGGCGGGACCGACGGGCAGGTCGGCGCGGACGGCGGCGGCCCGCACCTCCAGATCGAGCGGGGTGTCGGCGGCCCCGGCGGCCGCGCCGCGCACGGGGACGTAACCGTCGCTGGTCTCGTAGAGGCCCGAGGCGACGATCCGCGCGGGGCCGAGGTCGGTCGCGCCGGAGGCCGAGAGGCGGGCGCCGCCACGCTCGGCGACGGAGGCGTCGACGGCCCAGCCCATGTCCCGCTCGCGCAGTTGGATCACTCCGGTCAGGGCGCCCGCGCCCCAGGGACCGGCGCCCGCGCCGCGCACGATGTCGAGGCCCGACAGGCTCTCGGTCGGCAGCTGGGACCAGATTACCCAGCCGCCGAAGGGATCGTTCACCGGCACGCCGTCCAGCGTCACCAGCGTCCGGCCCGCGCCGGAGGGTGCGATGGCGCGCAGGCTGATGCCCTGCGTGGTCGGATTGGCCGCCAGGCTGGAGGTGCGGCGGAACAGGGAGACGGCGGGGACGGAGGCCAGCGCCTCGTCCAGCCGCGCCTCGGCGCGCAGGTCGCGGTCGTCCAGGCGGATGACGGCGAAGGCGGCCTCGCCGGCGGCCGGCGGCAGGCGCGCGCCGGTGACGATGACTTCGGGAAGCTCGGACGGGGGCGGCGGGGGGATCTGCAGCATCAAGCGCGACAATACCCCGCTTCGTCGCCGGTTGCGTCCGTTCAGGCCGCCTGCGCCGCTTCGTCGCCGGGTGTGGCCGACAGGACCCGGCGGATGGCGTCGAGCAGGACGTCCGGCTGGATCGGCTTCTGCGCCACCCCGTCCATGCCCGCGGCCAGATAGTCGGCCTCGTCGCGCGGATCGGCGTTGGCGGTGAGCGCCAGAATGGGCAGCGATGACACCGGACCGGGCAGGGCGCGGATCGCCCGGGTCGCCTGAATGCCGTCCATGACGGGCATCTTCACGTCCATCAGCACCAGATCGAAGCGGCCCTGCTGGACCCGGTCCACGGCCTCGCGGCCGTTCTCCGCGGTCTCCGAGGTGCAGCCGAAGAGCTCCAGAACCTTGCCCGCGACGAAGCGGTTGGTCGCGTTGTCGTCGACGACCAGCACATGCAGGGTCTCATGCGGCGTCGGGGCGGCGGCGGCCTCCTCGGTCGCGGGATCGGCGGCGGTGAGGGGCAGGCGCAGGTCGAAGCTGAAACGGGCGCCGCCGCGGGGCGAGCGCTCGACGCCGATGCGGCCGTGCATCCGCTCGACGATCTGTCGGCAGATGGCCAGACCCAGCCCGGCCCCCGCGCCCTCGCGTCCCGCGCGGCCGGTGTTGAAGGGATCGAAGATGGTCGCCGCGGTGTCCTCGGCGACCCCCGGCCCGCTGTCGTCAACGGTGACGGTCAGGTGGGCGTCGGCGCCCTCGGCGCGGGCGGCGATATGCACCGCGACCTCGCCGGACGGGGTGAATTTCAGGGCGTTGCCGATCAGGTTGTTGAGCAACTGCTTGAGCCGGACCTCGTCCGCGACGACGTGGTCCGCGCCTTCGGCGTCGCAGGTGACGCCGAGCGCCAGCGCCTTCTCGTCGGCGCGCGGCCCCCACAGGTTGGTCAGGTCGCGGGCGATCGCCCGCAGCGACACCGGCCCGGTCTCGAAGGTCATCAGGCCCGCCTCCGCGCGGGACATGTCGAGGGCGTCGGTCAGCAGCCGCAGCAGGCTCTGGCCCGAATCCAGGATGGTGCGGACGTAGGGGCGCATGGCGTCCTGTGTCAGTTCGCGCTCCATCAGGGCGGCGACCCCCAACACCCCGTTCAGGGGCGTGCGGATCTCGTGGCTCATGACCGCGAGGAACTCGGACTTGGCGCGGCTGGAGGTGCGGGCCTCCTGTTCGGCGCGGGCCAGGTCGCGGGCCAGGACGCTCATCGCCTGCGCGCGCTTGCGGTGGATGGCGCTGCCCGCCTGCAGCAGGTGCACCCCCGCGCCCACTCCGACGTAACGGCCGTTCGAAACGACCACGAAGCCGTTCAGCAGGGCCCCGAGATTGCCCGCGTCGAGGGTCTCGAACAGGGTTTCGGCGTCGGCGTCGGCGTCGAGCACCCGGGGCGCCGGGTCCATGAAGCTGGAGGCCGGGCGACGGGCGTAGAGGGCGCGGCCGAATTCGGCGGCCATGCGCAGGGTGAAGGCGTTGCGCTCCACCAGACCGACCGGGCGATCGTCGGCGTCGACCACGGCGATGGCCAGGGTGTCGGGTTCACGCTCGAAGCGTTCGAAGACGTGCGCGCCCGGGGTGTCCGGCCCGATGGGCGCGGCTCCGCTGGCAAAGTCTCCGATCCTGGCCATTCACGCGCACTCCCGCTTCGGGATGGCGGGATAAGGTCTGTCACTTAATGCGAGCTTTGCCGTGCGTGAATGTTTCGAGATATTCTCTTGAATATCAGTCCGTAAGCGGAGCTAAAACTTCCCGAGAAGGTCTGCGGCGAAGGTCGAAAGGGTGTCGTCGCGGGCGCCCATGACGATGATCCGGTCGCCGGGTTTCGCCAGTTCGACGATGCGGTCGCCGCAGGCGTCGCGGGTGGGCAGGGCCTCGGCGGTGCGACCCATCGCGCGGACGCCCGAGGCGATGTCCTCCGAGCCGACGGACTTGTCGGTGGTGCCGCCGTAATAGACGGGCTCGGGCATCAGCAGGACGTCGTCCGGGCGCATCAGGCCGGCGAAGCCCTCGATGAACTCGGACTTCATCAGCTTCAGCGGGCCGAAGCCGTGCGGCTGGAACAGGATCAGAAGACGACCATCGAAGGCGTGCAGGGTCTTCAGGGTGGCGGCGATCTTGTCCGGGTTATGGGCGAAGTCGTCGATGACGGTGACGCCGTTCGCGGTCCCGACCACCTCCATGCGCCGGCGGATGCCGGAGAAGGTTTCGAGCGCGGCGGTCGCCTCGGCCAACGGCACGCCCAGCGCGTGCACGGCGCCGAGGGCCGCCAGCGCATTGGCGACGTTGTGGGCGCCGGGGACGTTGAGCACCACATCGAATTCCTTCCCCCCTTGCGGGGGAAGGTGGCCGGCGGAGCCGGTCGGATGGGGGGTGTCGGCGCCGGCGTCGGACGGCCGGCCTTCAGGCGGGGTGCGTGCGGATGCAGACCCCCCATCCGTCTCGCTGCGCGAGCCACCTTCCCCCTCAAGGGGGGAAGGGTTGGAGACGACGAGCCGGAATTTCATCCCCGTGGGGCGGGGCTCCAGATCGTGGGCGTTCAGCGTCGCCGCCTCTTCGCCCAGGGCGAAGGTCACGACCTTGTCGGCGGGCAGGGTCTGGGCGAGGGCGGCGGTCTCGGGGTTGTCCAGGTTGAGGACGGCGGTGGTCGCGCGGTCGGTGAAGCCGCCGAACAGCTCGCGCAGCTCCTCCATCGACTTGTGGTCCAGCGAGATGTTGGAGACCACGGCGACGGTCGGATTGTAGCGGGCGATGGAGCCGTCGCTTTCATCGACCTCGGACACGAACAGGTCGGCGCCGCCGATCAGGGCGCTGGCGAAGGGGTGGTCGGCGTCGGCGTAATTCTTCATCACCGCGCCGTTCATGACGGTGGGCGCGCGACCGGCCTTGTGCAGGATCCAGGCGATCATGCCGGTGATGGTCGACTTGCCCGAGGTGCCCGCCACGCCGATGGAGGCGGGGGCGGCGTTGAACAGTTCGCTGAGCAGCTGGGGGCGGGTCTTGATGGTCGCGCCGACAGCCTTGGCCGCGCCGATGTCGGGGACGGTGTCCTCGACCGCGCCGGTGGCGACGACGATCTGGTCGGCGCGGGTGACGCCCGAGCCGTCCTGCGGATACAGGGCGACGCCGTGGGCCTCGAGCCAGGCGAATTTCTCGGGCGTGCGGCCCTGGTCGCGAGAGCGGTCCGAGCCCTCGATGCGATGGCCGCGCGCTTGCACGATCATCGCCAGCGGCAGCATGCCCGAGCCGCCGATCCCGCAGAAGAAGTAGTCGTCGTGAGTCATAAGGCGTGACTAAGCCCCTTCCCCTCGAGGGGGAAGGGGTTGGGGATGGGGTGGGGCCGCCGTCGGGACCGGGTTGGCTCGGGAGGCTTCGGAGCCTTTCGCGCCCTGCCCTCGATCAGTCTGCCTCCACCCCTCCCAACCCTCCCCCTCGAGGGGAGGGCTTTTGCCGCGTCGGACCTCGTGCCAAGACGGGCTGTCATGGGAGTTCCGCCGCAATGAAGATCGGCATCGTCAACGCCAGCTCGCGTTTCTCGAAGGAGAGGGGCGAGGCGATCGAGGCGTGGTTCGCGGCCAATGTGCCGGACGGGTCGATCAAGATCGTCTTCCATCCCGCCGTCTTCCAGAAGCACGGCCATTTCGGCGGGGACGACGCCACGCGCGCCAACGCCTTCGTCGAGTTCGCCAATGATCCGCGGCTGGACGCGATCTGGTTCGCGCGCGGCGGCTACGGCTCGTGTCGGATCGCGGAGGCGGTGCTGCCGCGACTGACCGAGGTGGCGCGGGAGAAGCGGTACCTCGGCTATTCCGACGCGGGCAGCCTGCTGGCCGGGCTGTACAAGGCGGGCTTCCCGCATGTGGCGCACGGGCCGATGGCGTCCGATTCGGTGCGGCACGATGAAACGGCCTGGCGGGCGCTGAACTGGCTGAAGAGCGGGGCGTCGTCGTCGTGGGAGCCGTCGCTGCACACGGATCCGCGCCCGGCCGTGGCCTTCAACCTGAGCATCCTCGACGCCCTGGTCGGCACCTATCTGGAGCCGGACCTGACCGGCCATGTGCTGATGCTGGAGGACGTGTCCGAGCCCCTGTACCGGATCGACCGGATGATGTTCCACCTGACCGCCCAGCCGTCGATCCGGAAGGTGGCGGGCATCCGGCTGGGGCGGGTGTCGGAGATCGTGCAGAACGATCCGGACTTCGGCCTGACGGCCGAGGAGATCACCCGCTACTGGTGCCAGCGGTCGGGGATTCCGTATCTGGGCGCCGCCGATATCGGGCACGACGGGGCCAATACGGTGGTGCCCTTCGGACACCGTTAGGACACATTTTATTCATGCTGGCCGCGAAGCCAGTGGACAGCACCCGGATTGGTGTGCATTTACAGTCTGGTAACCCTGAGGTCTCGGATCCGGGGTTGGCGGGGGTTCGGGGATACCGGCCTCGCATTCGAGCCGGTCGGCGTCGGGGGGCGCCGGCCGGTTCGTCGTTTCAGTACCCTGGTGATCGCCGGGGTGTGACGCGACGTCTCGCCGCTGGCGTCCCGAAGGTCCACGCGCCATCTTGGTTTCGATGAACCGCCGCAGCCTCCTGATCCGCGCCGCCGGACTGCTCGCCGTCGCCGGAGGCGCCTGGTGGGCGCGGGACCATCTGTTCTGGCCGAAGCCCGAACTGGTCTTCGGGCCGGAGGGGGCGACGCCCTGGATGGCCTATCAGCGGCCCGCCGTGACGCCGACCGTCGCGGTGAAGATCGAGGGCCGGGACGTGCTGGCCCTGATCGACAGCGGCGCCCAGTATTCGGTGATCCACCGCGACTTCTTCGATGCCCTTCCGAACGAGGGGCGGGCCCTGTTCGACATGCCCCTGCTGGCCTACGGCGTCGGCGGCGGGACCCAGGTGGGGCGCGGCGCCTCGATCGCGGTGGACCTGCCCGGCCTGTCGATCCGCAAGCTGAGGGCGGCGATCCTCGATCTCGGACCGCTGGCGGCCGATGACGGTCTGCGGACGCCGCTGATTCTCGGACAGGACGTGCTGGGCGAGGCGGTGCTGGCCCTCGATCCGCGGCGTCGTCACTCGCGCCTCGTGCGTCGCGACGTCTTCGTGCGTCCGCCCGACCTGATGGCGACCGAGGTGCGCCGGCAGGGGACGGCGCTGGAGGCGGACCTGACGGTAGAGGGGGCGACGGTGCGCGCCATCGTGGACACCGGCGCCTCGTCCCTGCTGGGCCTCAGCCGGGAGGCGGCGAATACGGTCGGACTGCTGGACGGGCGGCCGGAACGCGGCGGAACCAGCCTGGTGCTGGGCGGGGCCATGCGCTCGACGATCGTCGAGGCGCGTACGGTGACCTTCGCCGACCATCTGTACGAGCGGGTCGAGGTGGGGGTGTTCGACCAGCCGCCCCTGCCCAACTTCCCCGGCGGTCTGGTGGGGATGGAGGCGTTCCGCGACCGCCGGGTGGCGCTGGATCTCGGCGAGGGCACGCTGCACGTCTCGCGGCCGCTGGACCTGACGATCGGGATGTAGGGCGTGGGGTGTGGGGTGTGGGGTGTCGAGAGGTGGCGCGCCGGGTCCATCACACCCGACACCCGAGACCCCACGCCCTACCCCCTGACCTGCCCCGCGCCACGCACCACATATTTGTAGCTGGTGAGCTGTTCGGCCCCGACCGGGCCACGCGCGTGCAGGCGGGAGGTGGCGATGCCGATCTCGCCGCCGAAGCCGAACTCGCCGCCGTCCGCGAACTGGGTCGAGGCGTTCCACATGACGATGGCGCTGTCGACGGCGCCCAGGAAGGCGGTCGCCGCCGTTTCGTCTTCCGTGATGATCGCCTCGGTGTGGCCCGAGCCGTAGCGGCGGATGTGGTCCACGGCCTGAGCCAGATCGTCCACGACGCGCACGGCCAGGACAGGGGCCAGGTATTCGGTGGTCCAGTCGGTCTCGGACGCGGCGGTGATGGAGGGGACGAGGGCGCGGCTGTCGACGTCGCCGCGCAGGCTGCACCCGGCCGCTTCCAGAGCGGCGGCGAGGCGGGGCAGGAGGGCGGTCGCGCAGGCGCGGTCGATCAGCAGGGTCTCGGTGGCGCCGCAGACCGAGACGCGGCGCATCTTGGCGTTGACCAGCACCGCCTCGGCCATGTCCGGATCGGCGGCGGCGTGGACATAGGTGTGGTTCAGGCCCTCGAGGTGACCCAGTACAGGCACGCGGGCCTCGGCCTGGACCCGGGCGACGAGGCTCTTGCCGCCGCGCGGGATCAACAGGTCGATGGTCCCCTCCAGCCCGGTCAGCAGGGCGCCGACGGCGGCGCGGTCCGGGGTGTCGATCAGCTGGATCGCGTCGGCGGGCAGGCCGGCGGCCTGAAGGCCCTCGACCATGGCGGCGTGGATGGCCAGCGAGGACGACAGGCAGTCCGAGCCGCAGCGCAGCAGGGCGACATTGCCGGAGCGCAGGCACAGGGCGGCGGCGTCGGCCGTCACATTGGGCCGGCTCTCGTAGATGATGGCCAGCACCCCGATGGGCGTGGCGACGCGGGCGATGTCGAGACCGTTGGGGCGGGTCCAGCGAGCGGTCTCGCGGCCCAGGGGATCCGGCAGGGCGGCGACCTCCGCCACGGCGTCGGCGACGGCGGCGAGGCGCGCGGGGCTGAGCGCCAGTCGGTCGATCAGGGCTTCGGACAGGCCGTTCTCACGGGCGCGGGCGATGTCTTCGGCATTGGCCGACAGGATGGCGTCGGCCCGGGCGCGCAGGGCGACGGCGGCGGCCTCCAGCGCGCGGGTGCGGGTTTCGGGCGAGGCCAGACGCAGGGCGTCGGCGGCGGCGCGGGCGCGGCGACCTCTCTCCAGCATGGCGGCGGCGATGTCGGTCATGCCGCGCCCTCCAGCACCAGATCGTCGCGGTGGATGGCGACCTGCGGCCCCTTGTAGCCGACCAGCCCCTCGATCTCGGCGGTCTGGCGGCCCCGGATCAGGGCCATCTCCTCGGCGGAGAAGGCGGCGAGGCCCACGGCGGCGCGGACGCCGTCAGGGGTGACGACCAGCACGCTGTCGCCCCGGTCGAAGCGGCCCTCGACCCGCTGGACGCCGGAGGGGAGCAGGCTCTTGCCCGCGCGCAGGGCGGCGACGGCGCCGTCGTCGATGACCAGCCGTCCGGCCGGATCGACGCTGCCCGCGATCCACGACTTCCATGCCGCCATCGGACCGGCGGGCGCGGAGATCAGGGTGGCCTTCGCGCCGTCGGCGACGGCGGCCAGCGGGCGGTCGGTCAGGCCCGAGGCGATGACGGTGGCGCAGCCCGCCGAGCGGGCGATGCGGGCGGCCTCCAGTTTGGTGCGCATGCCGCCGGTGCCGACGGAGGCCGAGGCGTTGGCCTCGCCCGCCATGGCCATGACCTCGGGGGTCAGGGATTCGACGAGAGGCAGGTGGGCGGCGTCGGGGTTGCTCCGCGGATCGGCGTCGTAGAGGCCGTCGATGTCGCTGAGCAGGACCAGCAGGTCGGCGCGGGCCAGCTGGGCCGTGCGGGCGGCGAGGCGGTCGTTGTCGCCGTAGCGGATCTCCTCGGTGGCCACGGTGTCGTTCTCATTGACCACGGGCACGGCCTTGAGGCGCAGCAGGGCGTCCAGCGTGGAGCGGGCGTTGAGCCAGCGGCGGCGGCGTTCGGTGTCGTCGCGGGTCAGCAGGATCTGGGCGAGGTTCAGGCCGTGGGGCGAAAGGGCCGTCTCCCACGCCTGCATCAACAGGGACTGGCCGGCGGCGGCGGCGGCCTGTTTCTCATCCAGCCGGGCCGATTTCGAAATGCCCAGACGGCCCCGGCCGAGCGCGACGGCGCCGGAGGAGACGACGATCACCTCGACGCCGCGCGCGCGCAGGTCGGCGATCTCCTGACCGAGGGCGGCCAGACGCGCGCCGTTCGGTCGCCCGCCGTCGATCAGCAGGGCGGAGCCGACCTTGAGCACAAGGCGACGGGAGGCGGCGAGGGCGGAGGCGGCGGAGGAGGACACGGCGGGACCTTGCCGCGCCGTGTGCGCCGCAACAACCCGTCTGAAGCCTGAAGGCAGGCTTCAGGGTCTTTCCACCGATTTCGGTCTAGAGGCCGCTGAACGTATCGCAGACGCGGGGATCGCCGCTTTCATAGCCGCGACGCAGCCAGGCGACGCGGTCGGCCGATGAGCCGTGGGTGAAGCTCTCCGGCGAGACGCGGCCGCCCGAGCGGCGTTGCAGGGTGTCGTCGCCGATGGCCGAGGCCGTCTTCAGACCCTCCTCCAGATCACCGGCGGTGAGGCTGACCTGACCGTTCGAGGCCGTCGAGGCGTTGGCGGCCCAGACGCCGGCGTAGCAGTCGGCCTGAAGCTCCAGGGCGACCGAGTATCGGTTGGCCTCGGCCTGACCGCCCGCGCGCTGCTGCGCCTGACGGACCTGATCGGACGTGCCGGTCAGGGTCTGGATGTGGTGGCCGTATTCATGGGCGATGACATAGGCGCGGGCGAAGTCGGCGCCCGAGGCCCCCAGCTGGGTCTCCATCTCCTGCCAGAAGCCGAGGTCGAGATACACCTTCTGGTCCGCCGGGCAGTAGAAGGGCCCCATGGCGCTCTGGCCCATGCCGCAGCCGGTCTGGGTGCCCTGCTCGTAGAGGACGACGGTGGGCGGGCGGTAGCCTTCCAGCCTGGACCGCCAGACGTCGTCGATATTGGCGCCGATGACGTCGACGAACAGGCCGGCCTGGTCCTCGGGCGTGCCGGCCTTGCCCTGCTGTTCGGCGCCCACGCCGCCCAGCTGGCTGGTGATCTGCTGGGTGGTGGAGGGATCGATGCCGAAGACGAAATAGCCGATGGCCGCCAGAACCAGCGCGCCGATGCCGCCGCCCGCCAGCCCGACCGGGCCCATGCCGCGCCGATCCTCGATATTGCCGCCGCGGCGGCCGCCTTCCCAACGCATGATCCGTCCTCCCTCGCCTCAAACCCGAGCGAAGCCGTAACGCGGGTCCAGCGCAAGGGATGCGGTGTTAATTCGGACGACGTTCCAGCCAGGCGTCGATCTCGCCGACCCGGTCGGAGGTGGTCTCGCGGCGCTGCGTGGCCGAGAGGCGGGCGGCCCTTTCCTCGTCCGGCGAGCGCAGGGCGGGCGGCGACGACGGGACGTAGGGATCGGCCGTGCGGCGGCTGTCCATCTGCTGGCGGTTCAGCCGGGTCTCAAGCTCCAGCTGCCGCACCGTGGCCTCGCGCCGGTCGGACTGGAGGCGCAGGCGATCCATTTCATAGCGGTGCTGGTCGGCCTGGTACTGATGCTGGTCCCAGGGGGAAGGGCCCGGCGGCAGGGGGCGGACGCTCTGGGCGGCCGCGGGGGACGCCAGCAACGGCGCGGCGAGGGCGGCGATGAGAAGGGCGCGGGTCATGGGGACAAGATGGGCCCTCGCGCCGTGGTGACCAAGCGTGACCGGAACCGAACAGCCCCCGTTCCGGTTTTGCCTGCGGAGCGTCGCCATGAGG
Organism: Brevundimonas sp.; assembly: GCF_036400995.1. Classification (GTDB taxonomy): domain Bacteria; phylum Pseudomonadota; class Alphaproteobacteria; order Caulobacterales; family Caulobacteraceae; genus Brevundimonas. Next base: position 2,731 of record NZ_DASWWG010000025.1, on the reverse strand, counting down.
AGCCTGCCGTGACCAAATCCATGACTGACCCCGGCTTCAGCCGCGATCCGGAGCTGGAGCAGGCGCGCGGGACCGGGCGGCCCGCCGCGTCCGAGATGTCGGGCGAGGATCATTCGGACGATCCCGCGCCGGATCGCCACATCCATTTCTCGCCGGATCCCGAGGCGCCGGACGTTCCGGGTCGTTAGGATTTCGGCAAGGCCTCCGGCGGCTTTGAGGCTGGTTTGTTTCTGACAAGAAACACAATATTTTTCATATAGATAGGTGGCCGCTTCGGCGGCGATCTTGCATCGCGCCCGATGCCGCGACGACGGTCCGCAAGGGGCGTCGGGACGTGGCTCAACCCTCCCAGGGAACACCGCGATGCAGATATCATCGACCAATGCGGCGTCCTCGGGTCTGGCGATGCAGGCGCTGAAAAACCTGTTCCAGACCTCGAAGACGTCGGAGACCGGGCAGGAAATGCCCGGAGCCGCCGCCGCGGGCGGCGCCAAGGGCCCTCCGCCCGGACCGCCGCCGGGGCCTCCGCCCGCGAGCATGAACGGCGGCGGTTTCAGCGCTGAAACAATGTCGGGCCTGCTGGACGCCCAGGAAGAGAGCGACAGCCTCGCCTCGGCGATCATCGACGAGGCGGACACCGACGGCGACGGCAAGCTGAGCGCCGCCGAGATCGCCGCCTCGATGGGTGTGTCCGACGCCTCGGAGATCGAGGACGTGTTCGCCGCCCTCGACGCGGACGGCGACGGAACGGCCAGCGCGGACGAACTGTCCGCCGGGCTGGAGGCCTCGCGGCCGCAGGGCCCGCCGCCGCCGCACGGCGGTCGGGGCGGCCCGCCCTCGGCGACCGAGATGGCGTCGACCCTGCTGGAGACGGCGGACGGCGACGCTGACGGCGCGCTGGGACTGGGCGAGATCGCCTCGGCCCTCGGTCAGGAGGAGGCCGACCTGACGGAGGCCTTCGCCTCCCTCGACTCGAACAGCGACGGCAGCCTGGCGGCGGATGAACTGACCAGCGCCATCCAGTCGATGCTGTCGCGCCAGATGGCGGCCTACGGCTCGTCGACGGCGGCCTCGGCGTCGTCGGTTTCGCTGGCGGCCTGACGAAACGGAGGGGCGGTCCGTCGAACGCGGGCCGCCTCTTCGCCCTTACGCCATGGCCCAGACGGCCGAGCGCTTGATCTCCTGATCCTCGAGCTCGCGCGTGGTCGGCACCCGATACTCGGCCAGGAAGTTGAGGCCGGACTTGGGGAAATAGGTGCGACCGGGATCGCCGACCAGGACGCGGGTTCCGTTGGCGCGGGCCTGACCCAGCCAGTCCAGGACGCGGTCGGTCATCGGCTTTTCGTAGCAGACGTCGCCGGCGCAGATGACGTCGACCGGCGGGGGCGGGGCGTCCAGCAGGTTCCGGTCGGTGAAGGCCATGGCCACGCCGTTGGCTTCGGCGTTCAGGGCGACAGCCGCCCCGCAGAAGGGATCGATGTCCGTTCCCAGCACAGAAGCGGCCCCGGCCTTCATCGCCGCGATGCCGACGAGCCCGGAGCCGGTGGCGAAGTCGAGCACGGTCCTGCCCGCCACCTCGGACGGATTGTCCAGCAGCCAGCGCGCCACCGCCTGACCGCCCGCCCAGGCGAAGGCCCAGAAGGGCGGGGGCAGGCCCAGCTCGCCCAGCTCTTCCTCGGTCAGCCGCCAGATCGGGGTGATCTCATCGGCCAGCCAGAGCGAGATCTCCGGCGCGTGCGGGACCGCCTGCAGCCGGGTGTTCTCGAGGATGAAGGCGGCGGGATCGGCGATGGGCATGGGGTGTCCTAGCACGACCTTGTAGCTTCGGCGCGGAACCGCGGGACAGTCGTGCCGTTCTCCGGCTGTAAGGAGAACGACATGCTCAAGTGGGCTTTGATTTTTGCAGTGATCGCCCTGATCGCGGGTGTTCTGGGGTTCGGCGGGATCGCCGGCGCGGCGGCCGGGATCGCCAAATTCCTGTTCATTCTGGCGCTGATCATCTTCGCGGTGTTCGTCGTGCTGGGCCTGACGATCGCGAAGAAGGTCACCTGACCGGACGACGACCGCCTCCGAGGCGCCGAACCATCGCGCGCAGGCCATAGACGATCAGCCCCAGCAGGCTCGCGAGCCAGAGAAGGTTCGCGGCCATGTCCAGGACGCCGACCGGCGTGGAGCCGTTCTCCCAGTCGCCCAAGTAGGCGGACGGCCGGGAGTCGAGATCCTGCCACCACGGCGCGGGCTCGCCCGGGTGGGCCCGCGTCCACGCGCCTTCCTCGCCGCCGCCGAAGACGCGCTCGAAGGACGGCATGGGCTTCAGAACCAGATAGCTGTCGCCGAGCGAGCCCTCGGGCACGACGACGCCGGTGAAGGCCGAGTAGGCGCTCAGGAGGATGAAAAGGCCGCTGAGGACGACCACGATCCGGTTCTTCATGCAGCCTTGGTCGACGCCTTGCGAAGAACGGTCAAGTAGCCGTCCGCCACCTCCATCCGCTCCCCCTGCGGCTTGCCGCGCACGGCCCTGTGCAGGGCGGGCAGGCGCCAGCAGGGGACGTGCATGAAGAGGTGGTGCTCGGCGTGGAAATTGACCCAGTAGGGGGCGATGAAGGCGCGCTCCCACCAGGAGGCGCGGGTGGTGCGGGCGGCGCGGAAGGGGTCGGTCGCCGAGCCCTCGACACAGGCGTGCTCGGCGATGTTGCGCAGGCGGGTGACCATCGGGAACCAGGTCGCCATG
>NZ_DASWWG010000024.1:0-18179 GCF_036400995.1 Brevundimonas sp. | reverse complement strand
ACCGAGGGTGCCGATGAACTCGGTGTTGACGATGTTGACGCCGGCGCCCAGGCCGACGAACGGACGGAAGGCCCACGACTCGTCGCCGAAGTCATAGATCACGTTGGCCATGATGGCGGTCGACGAGATCTCGCCGGCCGGGGCGTTGCAGACGCCGGCGGCCGGGGTCACGTTGCAGACGCCGGTCGGGACGTTGCCGTTCGGGTTGACCACCGAGCCGAGCTCGCCGGCGTCGCGGTAGCCGCCTTCCAGCTCGACGCGCCAGTTCGGATTGAACCGGTAGCCGAGACGGGCGAAGGCCGCCCACGACTCGTCAACTTCGAAGTCCCACTGCGGACCGGTGGTCTGCGAGGTCAGCTCGAGGTCGTCGATGGTGTGATAGCCGGCGTCGATCGCGCCATACCAGCCGTTCGGCTCGGCAGCGGCGACACCGGCCGACAGGGCGAGGGCCCCGGCGGCGCTCGACGCCAGAATGAAAGTCTTAACGCGCATTGGTGGATGCCCTCCGCAGCCATGATGAATTCAGGGCGGCGTAGAAGCCGCCGCTAAGCTTTCATAACAGCCCCTCCGGCCAAGGTCGAGACGGGGCGGCTCAGAACAATCTTCAGCGTGACCACAAGGTTACAGACCGCGCCCCGGACAGGGAAACGCCCGCCGGATGGGGTCCGACGGGCGTCTTTTTCCGCCTTCATTCGCTCCTGACGCGAGACGGGAAGCCCCGCGTCAGCCGCGCCCTCAGGCCCAGGGGTCGTGGGGCGCGACGCCAACGACCGGATCGTCGGTCTGGAGCAGGTGCAGGCCATGCGGGCCGTCGATGACCAGCGGATTGTTGCCGTCGGCCGGCAAGGCGCTGCCGAGCACGCCGCCGGTTTCGGTGAACAGCAGATCCTCGTCCGCCAGTCCCGGCAGGACCTGCGGACCGGTGTCGCCGGTCAGCAGGAAGTCGTCGTGGCCGACAGGCTGGACCTGCGGGCCCGTCTCGGCGTCCAGCACCTTGTCCACGAGGGTCGGCTGGACCATCGGCTCGACGCCGGCGGTCTTGTCGGTCGCGACCGGCAGGACCAGCGCCTCGTCGATCGCCGCCTTGTCCGCCAGGGCCGGGAGCACGAAGGCGTCGTCCTCCAGCGCCGGCATGACGAAGGCGTCGCCATAGATTTCCTTGGCGGTCAGCACCGGCGTCTCGACGGGCGCGGCGGCCGGGGCGCCGAGGCTCTGGGTCGAACCGTCGCCGTAGCGCAGGGTCTCGATGCTGGTCAGCAGCAGCGAGCCGTCACGCCCGGCGGTGTTGTCGGTCACCCGCCAGCCCGCGCCTTCGGCCGTGATGGTGTACTGGCCCGCCGTCCCGGCCAGGACCACGGTGTCGTTGCCGAGACCGCCCTGGATGGTGTCGCTGCCGCCGCCGCCCCGCAGGACGTCATCGCCGGCGCCGCCGATGATCAGGTTGTTCAGGCTGTTGCCCGTGCCGGTGAAGTTGCCCGAACCGCCGAAGATCAGGTTCTCGACGTTGGCGCCCAGGGTGTAGCTGGCGATCCGGGCGTCGACGGTGTCGTTGCCCGCGCCGGCGCCTTCGATGACCGTGTCGGCGACCTGCAGGATGTAATAGTCGTCGCCTTCGCCGCCGTAGAGCTCGTTGGCCGCGCCGGTTCCGCCGATCAGGATGTCGTTGCCGCCCAGCCCCATCAGGACGTCGCGCTGGGCGCCGCCGCGGATGGTGTTGCCGATGGCGTTGCCGACGCCGGTGAAGGTCCCCGTCCCGGTGTAGGTCAGGTTCTCGACGTTGGCCGACAGGTTGATCTGGAACAGGGCCGACATGACGGTGTCGACGCCTTCGCCCGCCAGCTCGATGATCGAGTCGGTGCGCTCCTCGACGATGTAGGTGTCGTTGCCCGTGCCGCCGTACAGCTCGTTCGGCACGCCCGAACCGCCGTTGATCACGTCGTCGCCGGCGCCGCCGATGATGACATCCCGGCCCAGGCCGCCCGACAGGACGTTGGCCCCGGCGTTGCCGATCAGCACATCGTTGAAGGCCGAGCCGGTCAGGTTCTCGATCGAGGTGAAGGTGTCCACGCCGCCGTCGCCGTCATTCGACGCCGACTGGGTGTCGAGACGGGCGTTCACGGCCGCGGCCGCCAGGCTGTAGTCGGCGGTGTCGATTCCGGCGCCGCCGTTCAGGGTGTCATTGCCGCCACGGCCCCGCAGGATGTCGTTGCCGACGCCCCCGGTCAGGACGTTGTCCAGGGCGTTGCCGCCCGCGGTGAAGGCGCCCGTGCCGGTGTAGGTCAGGTTCTCGACATTGGCGCCCAGGTTGTAGCCGAGCAGGGTCGAGGTGATGACGGTGTCCACGCCGTCGCCCACGTTCTCGATGATCGAGTCGGCGACCTCCAGCATGTAGGTGTCATTGCCCGTGCCGCCGTACAGCTCGTTGGCCGCGCCGGCGCCGCCGTAGAGGATGTCGTCGCCGCCGCCGCCGATCAGGGTGTCGCGCGCGGTCCCGCCACGGATGGTGTTGGCCTGGGCGCTGCCGACGCCGGTGAAGGCGCCGGTCCCGGTGTAGATCAACTCCTCGACGTTGGCCGCCATGTTGATCTGCGACAGGGCCGAGCGGATGGTGTCCCAGCCCTCGCCGGCGTTCTCGACGATCGAGTCGGAGCGGTGCTCGACGATGTAGGTGTCGTCGCCCGTGCCGCCGTACAGCTCGTTCGGCACGTCGGCGCCGCCGTTGATGACGTCGTCCCCGGCGCCCGCGATGATGGTGTCGCGACCCAGACCACCCGACAGGATGTTGGCGCCGGCGTTGCCGACCAGCAGGTCGTTGAAGGCCGAGCCGGTGATGTTCTCGATCGAGGTGAAGACGTCCGCGCCGCCGTCGCCGTCGTTCGAGGCCGACTGGGTGTCAATCCGGGCCGTGACGCCCGCCGCCGCGCCGGAGTAGTCCGCCGTGTCGGAGCCCGCGCCGCCGTTCAGCACATCCGCGCCCGCGCCGCCGGCCAGGATGTCGTCGCCGTCGCCGCCGTTCAGCGTGTCGGCGCCGCCGAAGCCGTACAGACGGTCGTTGGTCGCCGCGCCGGCCAGGGTCTCGCCCGTGTTGGCGCCGATCAGGGTGACGCCGCCCAGGGCGCTGACCGCCAGCTCGACGCCGGCGAAGCGCAGGCGCTCGATGTTGGTCAGGCTGTCGACGCCGTCCGAGCTGGTCACGGTCACCGTGCCGCCGCTGACGGTCACCGAATAGGAGACCCCGCCCACGGCGAAGACGGCGGTGTCGGTTCCGGCGCCGCCGTTGATGGTGTCCGAGCCCGCGCCGCCGGTGATGACGTCGTCGCCGTCGCCGGCGTCGATGGCGTCATTGCCCGCGGCCCCATCGATGGTGTCGGCGCCGGCGCCGCCCTCGATCTGGTCGTTGAAGGCCGTGCCGTTGATGGTGTCGGCGTTGGCGGTGCCGGCGAAATACTGGCCGCCGCCCGCGCCCACGATCAGGACCGCGTCGTCGAAGCGCAGGCGCTCGACATTGGTCAGGGTGTCCACCCCGTCCGGGCCGGTGACCGTGGTGGTCGCGCCGTTGGTCACCACCGTATAGGCCGAGGCCAGGCCGGCGAAGACCGCGGTGTCCGTGCCCGCGCCGCCGTCGATGGTGTCATTGCCGGCCGCGCCGGTGATCACGTCGTCGCCGGCGCCGCCGTTGATGGCGTCCACGCCCGAGGTGCCCGCCAGGGTGTCGGCGTTCGGGGTGCCGTTGACCGTGTTCACGATCGGCGCGCCCGTCAGGTCATAGTAGCCGTCGGCGAACTGCAGACGCTCGACATTGGTCAGGGTGTCCGTGCCGTCCGGCCCGGTCACCGTGGTCACGCCGGCATTGGTGCTGAGGGTGTAGGCCGAACGGTTGCCCGAGAAGACGGCCGTGTCCGAGCCCGCGCCGCCGTCGACGGTGTCGTTGCCCGCCCCGCCGGTGACGGTGTCGTCGCCGTCGCCGGCGTTGATCGTGTCATTGCCCGCCGCGCCGCTGATGGTGTCGGCGCCCGCGCCCGCGTTGATCTGGTCGTTGAAGGCCGTGCCCGTCAGGGTGTCGGCATTGGCCGTGCCGGTGAACAGCTGGCCGCCGCCCGCGCCCACGATCAGGGTGCCGTCCGAGAAGCGCAGATACTCGACGTTGGACAGGCTGTCCGTGCCGTCCGGCCCGGTGACCGTGGTCACCCCGGCGTTGGTGGCGACCGTCGACTGGGCGATCGTGCCGCCGAAGACGGCCGTGTCCGTGCCGGCGCCGCCGTCGATGGCGTCGTTGCCCGCGCCGCCGGTGACGGTGTCGTCGCCGTCGCCGGCGTTGATCGTGTCATTGCCCGCCGCGCCGCTGATGGTGTCGGCGCCCGCGCCCGCGTTGATCTGGTCGTTGAAGGCCGTACCCGTCAGGGTGTCGGCGTTGGCCGTGCCGGTGAACAGCTGGCCGCCGCCCGCGCCCACGATCAGGGTGCCGTCGGTGAAGCGCAGGTACTCGACGTTGGTCAGACTGTCCGTGCCGTCCGGCCCGGTGACCGTGGTCGTGGCGCCGTTGGTGGCGACCGTCGACTGGGCGATCGTGCCGCTGAACACCGCCGTATCGACGCCGTCGCCGCCGTTGATGGTGTCATTGCCCGTTCCGCCGGTGATGACGTCATCGCCGGCCAGGCCGTTGATGGTGTCGTCGCCGTTGGTGCCGCTCAGGGTGTCGGCGTTGGCCGTGCCCTCGATCGGCCCCGTGCCCTGGACCGGATTGCCCGCGATGTCGAACAGGCCGTCGGCGAACTGCAGGCGCTCGACATTGGTCAGGGTGTCCGCGCCGTCCGGACCGGTGATGGTCGTCGTGCCGTTCGAGGTGCTGATCGTGTAGGCCGAGCGGTTGCCCGAGAAGACGGCCGTATCGATGCCCGCACCACCGTCGATGGTGTCGTTCTCGGCGCCGCCGTTCAGGGTGTCGTTGTCCGCGCCGCCGTTCAGCGTGTCCTTGCCGGCGCCGCCGTTCAGGACGTCCGCGCCCGCGTCGCCGTTCAGGGTCGAGCCCGACTGGGTCAGCGGCTGGACCGCCTGCCCCGGCATGGAGACGTGCAGGGTGTAGGTCTCGCCCGCCGAAGGCGCCTGCGAGACGAAGGTCCCGTTGGCGCCGTTCGACTGCCATTCGGCGACCTGGATGTAATAGGTCCCCGGCGACAGCAGGTTGTAGACCAGACGCGAGTCCGTCTGCGAACCGCCGTCCGGCGCGTCGTCGTCGTTGCTGGTCAGCTCCAGGCCGTCCGAGTCGTACAGGCGCAGGGTCGAGTCGAAGCTGGCGTTGTCGATGTCCAGGACGATCGCGCCGCCGGCGGTGACGGTGATGGCGTAGTATTCGACGCCGCCGTGGGTGGTGGCGACCACGGTCGAGTGCGGGACCGTCGTGGCGTTGGCCACATCGGTGCGGGCCTGCAGGTCGAAGGTGCCGTTCAGCGAGACCGCCGTCTGACGGGTGCTGTTGGCGGTGGCCTGTCCCTTCAGCACGTCAGGCGCGCCGCCCGACTGGCCGGGCGCGCCGGCGAACAGCTGGTCATCGCCGCCGCCGCCGCTCAGGGTGTCCACCCCGCCGCCGCCGCGGATGATGTTGTTGTTGGCGTCGCCGGTGATGCTGTCGGCCTGGGCCGTGCCGGTCACGTTCTCGACGTTGGTGAGGGTGTCGTTGCCGCCCCCGCCGCTGGACAGGCCCTGGACGAGATCCACGGTCACGCCGGTCGCCGCGCCCGAGTAGTCGGCGGTGTCCGAGCCGGCTCCGCCGTCCAGGGTGTCGTTGCCGAGGCCGCCGATCAGGGTGTCGTTGCCGTCGCCGCCGTTCAGGATGTCGACGCCCGAACCACCGTCCAGGTAGTCGTCGCCGGCCAGGCCGTTGACGGTGTCATTGCCGCCCAGACCGCCCAGGGTGTCGCCCAGGGCCGAGCCGTTGATGGTCTCGTTGGTGATGTCGCCACCGACGACCAGCCCGCCCTGCGGCGTGGCCGCGATGGTCTGGTCGGAGAACTGCAGGAACTCGACGTTGGTGATGGTCACCGGCGACTGGCCGGTCGCCGTCACGGTGCCGATCTGGCCGTTCCAGGTGATGGTGTAGTTGGCGCGCGGGCCGGAGAAGACGACGGTGTCGCTGCCCAGACCGCCGTCAATGACGTCGGCGCCGCCGTTGCCGCGGATGACGTTGTTGGCCGAGTTGCCGCGGATGGAGTCCGCGCCCGTGCCGCCGACGACGTTCTCGATGGTCACGCCGATGGCGATCGAGACGTTGCCGATCATGCCTCCGACGCTGGAGAAGGCGCCCTGACGCAGGTCGATGGTCTGGGCGACGGTGTAGCCCGAGAAGTCGAAGGTGTCGGTGCCGCCGGCGTCCCAGACCGCGAAGATCAGCGGGCTTGCCGCGCTGGTGGCCGCGAACCACGGCTGGCCGGCGTTGGAGTTGAAGCCGTAGACGGTGTCGCCGGTGCGGGTGGTGGTGTTGGCGCCGTACAGGCGCTGGGCGGCGGCGATGTCGTCCATCAGCGGCGCCGAGGCGTAGTAGGTCGTGCCGACGCCGTTGATGCGGAAGTCAGCGCCGGTTTCCCGCTCGCTGAAATAGCTCATCACCGTGTACTGGCGGGAATCCTCGAAATAGATGGCGTGGGCGCCGTAGGTGACCTGCTGGCCTGCGCTGGCGTTGTAGGCCGCAGGGTGGCTGAGGCCGATGGCGTGACCGATCTCGTGCAGAAGGGTCTGTGTGCCGTAGTTATAGAGGGTCGGGTTGGCGTTGTAGGACAGCGAGCTGTTGACCCAGACGTCGCCCTGCACGGCGTTCGCGCCGGTCGGCCCCGGCATGGCGCCCGGCAGATAGGCGAAGGCGGCGGCGCCGTCCTGGCCCGACGCATAGTTGGCGAACAGGATGGTCGCGTCGTTCGAATATTCGCTGCCCGCGTCCTGCACGCGCACGAAGGTGATGTTCGCCACGTCCGACCAGGCCGACAGCGACTGGATCGCGACCGAGATCTGCTGGGCCGAGAACTGGCTGAAGCCGGTGGTGTCGGTCGGCATGGTGCTGGCCGACAGGCGGAAGGCGTAGGTCACCACGGCCGCCTGGCCGAGGCCCGAGGACCAGCTGGTGTTGGAGCGGGTGATCTGGGTTCCGGCGTCGCCCGGCAGCAGCGACGGCTTGCCGTTCGAGCCGACGTCGCCGCGATCATCGCTGTTCAGGATAACGCCAAGGCCACCGCCGTCGCCCTCGGGGGCGGCGGACACGCCGTGGAAGCGGGCGCAGCAGGCGCACACCTGATAGCTGGCGATCGCGCCGAACGACGGATTGACGGCCCCGTCGGTCCCTCCGGCCGGCTCCTGGGTCGTGCTGAAATCGAAGTCCTCGGCGAAACGTCCCGCCTGGCTGACGCCAACGCGGCTGCTGAAGCTATCGAACATTCTGGGACCCCACCGACCGGAAAACGAAGGCGGCCAACGTAACGCCAACATCCGAAACGACAAGCGCCGCCGCGCCAGCTTCTTTCAACTGACGGTGACCGGAGCGGTCAAGCTAACCGGAAGCTGTAAACTTAGCCTCCGCCGGTTCGGCCCGTGGCCTTTCCGGTTCCGTCGCAGACCGGGCAGACCTCGCCGTCGGGCAGGGCTCCGCTGCCCTGACACTCGGGACAGAGGGTCGCGTCGGGGTGCTGGAGGGACGCCGGATCGACCGGTTCGGAGGGCGTCAGGTCGCGATCATCGATATCGTGCGGGTTCATAATCGCGGAACGGGCGGCCCCGGGGTCCGGTTTCATGATGACAGGCCGCGGCCTTGGCATTAGGGAGCCGCTCGTGATGGACGAGAACGAACGGCAATCCGAGGAACGCGGCTGGGCCACGGCGAAGACGCTGGCCGAGGCCCTTCCGTATATCCAGGTCTATGACCGCGAGACCGTGGTCATCAAATACGGCGGCCACGCCATGGGCGAGGTCGCCGTGGCCAAGCAGTTCGCAGCCGACGTGGTGCTGCTGAAGCTGATGGGCGTAAACCCGGTCGTGGTGCACGGCGGCGGGCCGCAGATCAGCGCCATGCTGGACAAGGCCGGGGTGAAGTCGAACTTCGTCGACGGCCTGCGCGTGACCGACGCCGACACCATGGCGGTGGCCGAGATGGTCCTGTCCGGCGCGGTGAACAAGGAGATCGCCCACTGGATCACGGTGGCGGGCAAGGAAGCGGACGTCCGGGGCGTGGGCCTGTCGGGCAAGGACGCGGGCCTGCTGACCGTGAAGAAGACCTCGCGCAAGAAGCGCGACCCCGACAGCATGATCGAGCACGAAGTCGATCTGGGCTTCGTCGGCGACCCGACCAAGGTGGACGCCAAGCTGATCCGCGGCCTGATCGCCTCGGAGACCGATGACTGGGTGCCGGTCGTGGCCCCGATCGGCGTGGCCGAGGACGGCGCGACCTACAACGTCAACGCCGACACGGTCGCGGGCGCCCTGGCCGGAGAGCTGAAGGCCAAGCGCATGCTGCTGCTGACCGACGTGCCCGGCGTGAAGGGCGCGGACGGCGAGATCATCCGCCAGATGTCGGTCGGCGAGGCCTCGAAGCTGATCGAGGACGGCGTCGCCACCGGCGGCATGATCCCCAAGCTGCAGACCGCCATGGCCGCCGTGCGCGCCGGGGTCGAGGCCGTGGTCATCCTGGACGGCCGCCGCCCCCACGCCATGCTGGTCGAGCTGTTCACCGAATACGGCGCCGGCACGCTGGTGAAGGCGTCTTGATCGATCTGTCTCACGTCCAGACGTGGGTGTTCGACATGGACGACACCCTGTACCCGCGGGAACAGGGACTGATGCGACTGGTCCAGGCCCGGATCAACGCCTACGTCGTCGAGGCCGTCGGGCTGAACCCCGATGAGGCCCGGGTGCTGCAGCGGCAGTTCCTGGACGAGCACGGCACGACCCTGGCCGGGCTGATGGCCAACTACACCATCGACGCCCCCCACTTCCTGCACGACGTCCACGACGTGCCGATGGACAGCCTGGAGCCCAATCCGGCGCTGGCGGACCAGCTGCGGCGCCTGCCGGGCCGGAAGATCGTCTTCACCAACGGCGCGCGCGAATACGCGGGCCGGGTGCTGGACCGTCTGGGCGTGGCCGACTGCTTCGACGGCGTCTTCGCCATCGAGGACGCGGACCTGACGCCCAAGCCCGCGCCGTCGACCTTCCGCAAGGTGATCGAGCGTTTCGGCTTCGAGCCCCGGCTGGCCGCCTTCTTCGAGGACACGCCGAAGAACCTGGAGCCCGCCAAGGCGCTGGGCATGACCACCGTCCTGATCGGGGACGGGCACGGCAAACCCATCGGCGACCATATCGACCACATCGCCCCCGATCTGACAGACTTCCTGACCGACCTGACCTTCAAGGACGCCGCCGCATGACCGACCTGGCTCATCTCGAATCCGTCATCGAGGCCGCGTGGGAAGACCGCGCCAACGTCTCGGCCCACACCCACGGCGAGGTCCGCCACGCCGTCGAGGCCGCCCTGTCCCTGCTGGACTCGGGCCAGGCCCGGGTCGCCTCGCGCGGCGAGGACGGCGTCTGGACCACCCATCAGTGGCTGAAGAAGGCCGTGCTGTTGTCGTTCCGCCTGAACGACAACCAGATCATGCGCGCCGGCGACCGAGGCCCGACCAGCCATGCGCCGGGCGTCGGCCCCTTCTGGGACAAGGTGCCCAACAAGTTCGGCGACTGGACCGCGACCGACTACCAGGAGGCCGGTTTCCGGTCGGTTCCGGGCGCCATCGCGCGCCGGGGCGCCTACATCGCGAAGAACGTGATCCTGATGCCGTCGTTCGTGAACATCGGCGCCTATGTCGATGAGGGCTCGATGGTCGACGCCTGGGCGACGGTCGGCAGCTGCGCCCAGATCGGCAAGAACGTCCACCTGTCCGGCGGGGCGGGCATCGGCGGGGTGCTGGAGCCCCTGCAGGCCAATCCGACCATCATCGAGGACGGCTGTTTCATCGGCGCCCGCGCCGAGGTGGCCGAGGGCGTGATCGTCCGCGAGGGCGCCGTGCTGGCCATGGGCGTCTACCTGTCCGGCTCGACCAAGATCATCGACCGCGCCACCGGCGAAGTCTTCCGCGGCGAGGTGCCGGCCTACAGCGTCGTGGTGCCGGGCAGCCTGCCCGACCCGAACGGCGGGCCGAGCCTGTACTGCGCCGTCATCGTCAAGCGGGTCGACGCCCAGACCCGGGCCAAGACCGGCGTCAACGAACTGCTGCGCGACTGATTTTTATTTTTCGGGATTTCGGGCCTTCGCAGAAGACTCGAACTTGAACAAGAAACGCCTCCCCGCAGCGATGCAGGGAGGCGTTTTAGCATGCGGGTGCGTCAGAAACGGTCGTACGACCGCCCTACCGGGCCGAGAGGCGGACCAGCTTGCCGTTCGCCTCGTCGGTGACGGCCCAGACGGCGCCGTCCGGGCCGACGGCCACGTCGCGGACGCGCTCGCCCAGATCGGTCAGCAGATACTCCTCGCCGACCACGCGGTTGTCCCGCAGCACCAGGCGCGAGATGCGCTTCTCCTTCAGGCCGGCGACCAGCAGATTGCCGCGCCAGCCGGGGAACATGGCCCCGTCGTAGAAGGTCATGCCGCCGGGCGCGATCACCGGGTCCCAGTAATAGACGGGCTGCTCCAGCCCCTCGCGGGCGGTGATCCCCTCATTGATCGCCCCGCCGGCGTATTCGACGCCGTAGGCGATGATCGGCCAGCCGTAGTTCACGCCCGCCCGATCAAGGTTCAGCTCGTCGCCGCCGCGCGTGCCGTGCTCGATGGTCCAGACCTCGCCGGTGGGCGCGATGGCGACGCCCTGCATGTTGCGGTGGCCCAGCGACCAGATCTCCGGCAGGGCGCCCTCGCGGCCGACATAGGGGTTGTCGGAGGGCACGGAGCCGTCGGCGTTGATGCGGATGGTCTTGCCCATGTGCGAGCCCAGGTCCTGGGCCTGCGGGCGCATGGGCCGGTCCGAACGCTCGCCAAGGGTGATGAACAGCTTGCCGTCCGGGGCGAAGGCCAGGGACGAGCCGAAATGCTTGTCGCCGTCATAGACCGGCAGGGCGCGGAAGATGACCTGGACGTTCTCCAGACGCGTCCCGTCGTCCGACAGGCGGCCGCGCGCGACCGAGGTGGCGTTGCCGCCCTCACGCGGCTCGGCGTAGCTCCAGTAGATCAGGCGGTCCTGACCGAAGGTCGGGCCGACGATGACGTCCAGCAGACCGCCCTGCCCGCGCGCCGAAACAGCCGGAAGTCCGGCGACGGGCTCGCTGACCTGGCCCTGGGCGGTGATGATGCGCAGGCGGCCCGGCTTCTCGGTCACCAGCCAGCGGCCGTCCGGCAGGGCGGCCAGACCCCACGGATGCTCCAGCCCCGAGGCCACGACCGCGTGGGTCAGGGCCGCCTCGGTGCGGACGGCGGGGGCGCGGGTCTGGCCCTCGACCGCCGGCTGCTGGGCCGGGTTGTTGGCGGGCCGGGTCTCCAGCGGGGCGGCGTCCTGCCCCGGGGCGGCGGAGCCTTCGGGCCCGGCGGCGCCGCAGGCGCCGGCCAGGGCGAGGGCGGAAACGGTGACGGCGAGGGCGATCAGGCGCATGGTCAAACTCCCGGAAAAACGGTCCGCCGCGAAACGGCTCCGCTGTGGTTAGCGTTCCTGCGACGGGCCGTCACGCCCCCGTTCGACGGCCGCGACGAACGGCCCCGACGCCCTCCCCGCTTCAAGCGACTTGATCCCGCCCCGTCTCGCCTCTATAGGCACGCCTCTTCCGGCGGACAGACCAGTTCCCGCCGGACCCCTTCGGGTACAGGGGCTGGGTAGCTCAGCTGGTTAGAGCGGTGGATTCATAACCCACAGGTCGGCGGTTCGAGCCCGCCCCCAGCCACCATTTCCAACGCAAACGCAGGAATGCTGAACGGCCGTTGGTGCGCGGCTGTGCGCTCAGCGATTAGTAGTTTTCGGTCTGCGGCGACGCTTCCCACGCCTTTCAACCTCCAGACCACGCAGCATGACGGCGGCAAAGATAGCCATTGGCGCACCGATCACGACTACGGTCGGCAGCTCAAAACCCCAAACCTTGGGCAGGAAGAGCAGAAGCAACATCAGGCCGATCACGGGCAGCGCCAGACCGCCGGCTCTATAGGTGCTGATCGACCAAAGCGCGTATCGGTCAAACCACTCTTTGAGCTTTGTCGGGCTCACCGGTCCATTCCCCGAACATCGTCCAGATTTTTCTCAGGATGCCGGTGGGTAGGAAAGTCCGCAACAGATCGTCAGCCGAAGTTCGGCCAAGAGAGGGAAGCGGACCAATCAGGCAATAATAGTCAGCTCGGGTCGGAGAGACGCCAGGGGGAAGAGCCCCTGCCTTGTCGCGGCGCCATAGAGCCCGGATCACCGTCTGATCGACCATCGCCCAAGTGACGAGCAATCGCGCGCCGCTACCGGGCGGACGGACAGGACTTTCGCCTGACGCCCCTGCCGTAGCGGAGCGCGTCGAAACCGCTCACCCCGCCGCATCCTGAACCAGAGCCCGGTGGGCGGCGACGCCGGCCATGACGCCGGCGGCGGAGGCCATGGTGGCGTTGAACATCTGGGTCGCCGCGTCGCCCGCCGCGAAGACGCCGGGGACGGTGGTCTGCTGCATGGGATCGACGCGAAGGTAGGGGCCGGTCATGCCGTCATCGAAGGCGCAGCCCAGCTGTTCGGCCAGCGGGCTGGTCATGCGGGTGCGCGGGGCGGTGAAGACGGCCTCGGCCGGGACCTCGCGGCCGTCGGCGAGGCGCAGGGCGGAGATCGCCGTCCCCTCCCCCAGCAGCTCGACCACCGGGGTGCGCTCGACGGCGACGCCACGGGCGGCCAGCTGGGCGGCCTCTTCCGGCGACGGCTCGAACCGACCCTGGGTGAAGAAGGTGGTGGGGCCCCAGTCGGGCAGCATCAGGGCCTGATGCACGGCGGCGGGGACGGTGGCGATGGCCGCGAGGGGACGGTCGCGGACCTCGTAGCCGTGGCAGTAGGGGCAGTGAAGGACGCTGACGCCCCAGCGCGCGACCATGGACGGTAGCGGCAGCTCGTCCGTGACGCCGGTGGCGAGGACCAGCTTGCGGGCGGACACCGGCGCGCCGTCCGACAGGGACAGGATGAAGCCGTCGGCCCCTTCGTCGGTGCAGGCTTCGGCGGTCAGGGCCTCGGCGTGGGCGAAGTCCACCGTTGGGTAGCGGGCCAGTTGGTTCAGCCCCTGACGCATGATGTCGGCGGGCGGGACGCCGTCCTGGCCGAGGAAGCCGTGCGAGGTCGCGGCGAAACGGTTTCGGGGCTTGCCCGCATCGACCAGCAGCAGGCGGCGGCGCGCCCGCGCCAGCTGCATCGCCGCCGACAGGCCGGCGAAACTGCCTCCGACCACGATGACGTCGTAGCGATCCATGGGAGCCTCTCGTAACTTGTGATGTTGCGAGACATGTAGAATCGGACAGCTGATCACGCAACTTGTTTTGTTACGTGTCAGATCGGGCTAGGGTGGCGCCATGCCCGCCGACACCCGCCTGTCCCGCATGCTGCACGTGCTGATCCACATGGATCACATCGGCGCGCCCGTGACCTCGGAGGCCATCGGGCGGATGATCTCGACCAATCCGGTGGTCGTACGCCGCACCATGGCCGGGCTGAAGGCGGCCGGTTACGTGACCTCGGGCAAGGGACACGGCGGGGGCTGGGCGCTGGCGCGGCCGCTGGACGAGGTGACGCTGAGGGACATCCACGACGCCCTGGGCGGGCCGAAGCTGTTCGCCATCGGGCTGGCGGACGACGATCCGCGCTGTCTGGTCGAGAAGGCGGTGAATGCGGCCATGGACGAGGCGATGGCCGAGGCGGAGCGCCGCCTGCTGGACCGTTTCGGCGAGGTGACCATCGGCAGCCTGGCCCGGGATGTCGCGCACGCGCGACAAAACCTCTGAGAAATGATCCTTTTCCAACCTTCGCGCGTATTCCCATTTGGATGACCGCCCGAATAATCGGCAGGGTGGGGGTCCCGGTGGTCCGCTCCGGACGCCTGCGTCAGGGGCGGACCATTGTCCGGGCTGCGTCTGATGGACGACAGAGGAACGCGGGGGCCGCGGTGGCGTTCGGACCGCATGACCCAGTTCAGACTTCACCCGGTCGAGCGCGCGTTCGAATTGGCCAGGACCGGCATCTACCGCAGCCGCAGCGAGATAGCGCGGGCGATGGAAAAGGACGGCTACACCATGGCCGACGTCAACCAGCTGGAGGGCACGTCCCTGACCCGACAGCTGAACGGCCTGTGCCGCGAGGCCATGGCGCGATTGCCGAAGACCGCGGCCTGAGACGGCGGCCCGAGACGGTTCAAGGCCCGGTTGATCCTGACAGCGGGGCCGGCGACCGGACCCGGCGGGCGCGGGCCGAGCGGCCGTGCGACGCCCGCCGGGCTTCGCCGCCGCCCTAGCCGCGGTAGCGCAGCGCCTCGACCAGCAGGCTGAAGGCCGGCGTCGGCTGACGACGGCCCGGATAATAGAGGTGGTAGCCCGGGAAGGGCGGCCGCCAGTCCTCGAGCACGGGGATCAGGCGGCCCTCGGCGATGGCCGGGGCGGCGACGTCGGTCATCAGGAACCCCAGACCCATGCCCGCCTCGGCGGCCTTCTGGATCAGGGCCATGTCGTTGAAGATCAGCTGGCCGTCGACGCGGACGTTGAGCTGGCGGCCGTCCTTCTCGAACTCCCACGCATAGAGGCCGCCGCGGGTCGGCAGGCGGAGGTTCAGGCAGGCATGGTCGTTCAGATCGTGCGGCGTGACCGGTTTCGGGTGGGTGGCGAACCACGACGGGGCCCCGACCACCACCATGTTGACGTCCGGACCGATGGGCACGGCGATCATGTCGCGCGCCACCTGCTCGCCCAGCCGGACGCCGGCGTCGAAGCGGCGCTCGACGATGTCGGCGTAGCCCAGCTCGGTGGTGATCTCGACCTTCACGTCCGGATAGAGGGGCAGGAACCGCTCCAGCGCCGGCCACAGGATGGAGTGGGCCGCGTGCTCGCCCGAGTTGATGCGGATGGTGCCCGACGGGCGGTCGCGCAGCTCGGCCAGGGCCTCGATGCGGGTCTCGATGTCGGCGAAGGCCGGGCGGAGGGTCTCCAGCAGCCGCTCGCCCGCCTCGGTGACCGAGACGCTGCGGGTGGTGCGCAACAGCAGGCGCAGGCCCAGCCGGGCCTCCAGCCGCCGGATGGTGTGACTGAGCGCCGACGGCGACTGGCCCAGCCGGAAGGCGGCCTTGGTGAACCCGCGCTCCTCGGCCACGACCAGGAAGGCGGCCAGATCGCCCAGCTCGTCCCGCTTCATTATTGAACTCCATTCATAGGTTCATGCGGATCATAGCGACTAATCGAATGCAAGCGCGCGGCCTATCTTGAGCGTCACAAGGGCCCGTGATCGCGCGCCCCCCGAGCTGTTGGAGCCCCCATGAAATCCTACGGATACGCCGCCCCGTCCGGTGACCAGCCCCTCGCGCCGTTCAGCTTCGAGCGCCGGGACCCGCTGGCGACCGACGTGGCCATCGACATCCTGTACTGCGGCGTCTGCCACTCGGACCTGCACACCGCCCGCGCCGAATGGGGCGGCACCCTGTACCCCTGCTGCCCGGGCCACGAGATCGTCGGCCGCGTCAGCGCGGTGGGCGGTCAGGTGACCCGCTTCAGGGAAGGCGATCTGGTCGGCGTCGGCTGCATGGTCGACAGCTGCCGCACCTGTCCGTCCTGCGTGGCGGGCGAGGAGCAGTACTGCACCGGCACGGGCATGGTCGGCACCTACAACGGCCCGGACAAGGTCCTGGGCGGCCACACCTTCGGCGGCTACTCCAAGCATATCGTGGTGGATCAGGACTTCGTGCTGAGCATCGGCCATGACGCGAGCCAGCTGGCGGCCGTGGCGCCCCTGCTGTGCGCCGGGATCACGACGTACTCGCCCCTGCGCCACTGGAAGGTCGGGCCGGGCCAGAAGGTCGGCGTGGTCGGCCTGGGCGGTCTGGGCCACATGGGCGTGAAGCTGGCCGCGGCCATGGGCGCGGAAGTCTGGGTCTTCACGACCTCGCCGGGCAAGGCCGAGGACGCGGCGCGTCTGGGCGCCACGGGCGTGGTCCTGTCCAAGGACAAGGCCGACATGAAGGCCCACATGGGGACCTTCGACTTCATCCTGAACACGGTGGCGGCGTCCATCAACCTGGACCCCTACGTCAGCGCCCTGAAGCGCGACGGGACGATGGTGCTGGTCGGCGTGCCCGCCGAGCCGCATCCGTCGCCCTCGGTCGGCAACCTGATCTTCGGCCGCCGCTCGATCGCCGGCTCGCTGATCGGCGGCATCGCCGAGACGCAGGAGATGCTGGACTTCTGCCGCGACCACAACATCGTCTCGGACGTGGAGATCATCCCGATCGACCAGATCGAGGCCGCCTATGAGCGGATGATCAAGGGCGATGTGAAGTACCGCTTCTCGATCGACATGGCGTCGCTGGCAGACCCGGCGGCCTGAGCCTGACGGGCCGCTGCCCCGGCGGCGGCCCCATCTGTCATCCAACAGCCGACCGTCCCGCGCGACGGATCGCGGACGGCTGCCCGGAGCCCATCACACCGAAGGAGAAACGCCGTGCCGTCAGAGACTCCCCGTCCCGGCCTTGATCGCCGGGCGATTTTCGGCCTGGGCCTGACCGCCTCGGCGCTGGCGGCGGCGCCGCCGGTCTTCGCCGCTGCGGGCCGGACCGCCATCGGCAAGCGCCGGCTCGGCGCGCTGGACGTCTCGGCCGTGGGCATCGGCGTCCAGAACATGAGCCGGACCTACCAGACGACGATCCCGTCGCGTCCGGAGATGCTGAACATCATCCGGACCGCCTTCGACGAGGGCCTGACCTTCTACGACGCGGCCGAGGCCTACGGTCCGCACGAGGTCGAACGCATTCTGGGTGAAGGCGTCGCGCCGTTCCGGAACGATGTCGTCATCGCCACCAAATTCGGCTGGAACATCGATCAGGAGACCGGCGCGCGACGGCCGGGCCTGAACAGCCGCCCGGACCATGTCCGCGTAGTAGTCGAGAACATGCTGCGCCGGCTGCGCACCGACCGCATCGACCTGCTGTACCAGCACCGCGTCGACCCCGATGTGCCGATCGAGGATGTGGCGGGCGTGGTCGGCGACCTGATGCGCGAGGGCAAGGTCCTGCACTGGGGCCTGAGCGAAATGGGTCAGGGGACCCTTCGCCGGGCGCATGCCGCCCTGCCGGTGGCGGCGGTCCAGAACGAGTACTCGATGCTGTGGCGCGGCCCGCAGGACTGGGTCATCCCGACCTGCGAGGAACTGGGGATCGGTCTGGTCTGCTGGAGCCCGCTGGGCGTGGGCTTCCTGAACGGCGCCATCGACGCCGGCACCCGGTTCGCCGAGGGCGACATCCGGGGCGTCGAGTCCCGGTTCGCCGGCGAGGACCTGGCCCACAATCTGGCGCTGGTTGAACTGGTGAAGGCGTGGGGCGCGCGGAAGAACGCCGCGCCGGGGCAGATCGCCCTGGCCTGGTTGCTGGCCCAGAAGCCGTGGATCGTGCCCATCCCCGGCACCACCCAGATGGCCCACATGCGGGAGAACCTCGGCGCCGCGGCGCTGCGCTTCTCCCCTGACGAACTGGCGGAACTGAACGCCGCCGTCGCCGCGATCGAGGTTCGCGGCGCCCGTCTTCCGGATCGGACGCTGGTCCATTCGGAACGGGAAGCGCCGCTTCGGCGGCAGGACTGATGAAGGACGAAAACGATGCAAACGCGCAAACTTGGACAATCCGGCCTTGAGGTTTCGGCCCTGGGCTTCGGCTGCATGGGCCTGAGCTTCGGCTACGGGACGGCGACGGATACGCCGACCGGGGTCAAGCTGATCCGCGAGGCCGTGGATCGGGGCGTGACCTTCTTCGACACGGCGGAAATCTATGGCCCGTGGGCCAATGAGCTGATGGTCGGCGAGGCGCTGGAGCCGGTGCGGGGCCAAGTGAAGATCGCGACCAAATTCGGCTTCGACATCACCGACAGCGGCGAGCGGACGGGCGGGCTGAACAGCCGTCCGGAGCGCATCCGGCAGGTGGCGGAGGCCTCTCTCAAGCGCCTTCGGACCGACCACATCGACCTGTTC
>NZ_DASWWG010000023.1:0-1993 GCF_036400995.1 Brevundimonas sp. | reverse complement strand
TCAGCCAGATGTTCTCGAAGATCTTCTTGCCGCCGGGAAAGGCCTTGGTCAGGCCCTGCATCTGGAAAATGTATTGCTGCGCCATGAGGTGCGGTGCGCCCTGTCGTTCGATCGAATGGGGAGGTTGGCGCGGGATGTAGCGACCGCGCGGCTTCAGGGCAAATCACTAGCGCAGCGGCGGGGCGGATTGATGGCGGCCGGTGCATCCGATCGGCGGCGTCGCGGCCTCCTGAGGATGCGCCCCGCGTCCGGGGTGACGGGGAGCCGCCCATGTCTTCGCATCGCCTGTCCACGGTCCTTGCGGCCGCGATCCTGTTCGCCCTGCCCTCGGGAGTTGGGGCGCAGGAGCGTGCCGAATTCCCCGCCGCAATGGACGCCTTCGCCCGGCGTGCGCTGACGCGGACCGAGGCTGTGCCGGGGATGGCGGTGACGGTGGTGGATCGCGACGGCCGCCTGTTCGCGGCGGGTTACGGGGTGGCGGATATCGAGACCGGCGCGCCGGTGACGGCGGAGACCCGGTTCTACATCGCCTCGGCCACCAAATCCTTCACCGCCCTGGGCGTGGCGGCCATGGCCCGGCGGGGCGAGATCGATCTGGACGCGCCCCTGTCCGACTGGTCGCCGACCTCGGGCGCGCCCGCCGATATCGCTGCCCGGGTCAGCCTGACGGACCTGCTCAGTCACCGGTCGGGCGTCGACAATCCAGCCATCGCGTTTCGCGCGGCGTTTTCAGGGGTCTGGACGCCCGGTCTGATGTGGGAGCTGACGGATCAGACGCGCTGGCGCACCGGCGGGGCGTACGGCGCCTTCGCCTATTCGAACGCCGGCTACAATCTGGCGACGGTGTTGCTGGAGCATGAGCGTGGGCGGGACTGGCGCGCGCTGGTGCGCGAGGAGGTGCTGGAGCCGCTGGGCATGGCGGACACCACGGCCTTCATCGACGAAGCCCGCGCGGACGGAGCGGTGGTCGCCGCCGGACATCTGGGACTGGCCGCAGGGGGGGCGACCCGGTCGCCGCTGCAGAAGGTCGATGCGACCATGCAGTCCGCCGGAGGCCTGGTCTCGACCGCCGACGATATGGCGATCTGGCTGGAGGCCCAGATCAATGATGGACGGATCGGCGGGCGACAGCGACTGCCGCCCGGGCTGATCGCCTCCACCCACGCCGCCCGCGTGGCGCAGGAGACGACCTTCGGCGAGTACGCCCGCACCGGCTACGGGCTGGGCTGGCAGGTGGGGCGATATCGCGATGACTTGCTGATCCACCATTTCGGAAACTTCTCGGGTTCGCGCGCCCACGTCTCCTTCATGCCGGAGCGTGGGCTGGGCGTGGCGGTGCTGGTCAATGAAGACGCCGTGGCGGGGGAACTGGCCGATCTGGTCGCCAACTACGCCTATGACTGGTTCTCGGGTCTGCCGGACATCGACGCCGTCTATGACGGGAAGCTGGACGCCCTGATCACGCGCCGGGACCGACGTCGGGCGGGGCTGGCCGCCGGTGTGGCGGCGCGGGCGCAGCGCCCCCGGACTCTCACCCTGCCGGACGGCGCCTATGTCGGCGACTATGTGAGCCGGTCGTACGGGACGATGACGGTGCGCGAGGCGGACGGGCGGCTGGTCCTATCCGTCGGCGAGATGTCCGCCGTGGCGGAAAACTACACCGATCCCGAGAGCCTGCGCGTGGAGCTGACGCCGCTCGCCGGGGAGGTGGTGACGTTCAGCATCGACGCCGAGGGACGCCCTGCGTCGCTGGCGTACGACGGCGAGGTCTTCATCCGGCGCTGAGCGTCAGGGGCGGGCCGGAAGCACCGCCATCAGGGCCCGCGTAAAGCCGACCGGGGCGACCGTCAGGTGGTCCTCGTCGGCCAGCACGACCGACTGCACCGTCAGGCCCGGATAGTGGCGGGACTCCAGCGTGGTCTCCATCCGCCGCACGTCGCCGACCATGTCCGTGTCGGTGGTGTTGCGCCGGTCGGGCCCCGGGACCTCCCAG
>NZ_DASWWG010000022.1:0-34559 GCF_036400995.1 Brevundimonas sp. | reverse complement strand
CTGGAGGCGCTGGACAAGGCGCTGGGCAAGCCGGTCAAGCCGGTGCTGGGCATCGTCGGCGGGGCCAAGGTCTCGACCAAGCTGGACCTGCTGAAGAACCTCGTCGGCAAGCTGGACCGGCTGGCCATCGGCGGCGGCATGGCCAACACCTTCCTGTTCGCGCAGGGGATCGACATCGGCGGCTCGCTCGCCGAGCGCGACATGGCCGACACCGCCCGCGAAATCCTCGCCGAGGCCGAGGCCAAAGGCTGCGAGATCCTGCTGCCGCGCGACGTGGTGGTGGCGACCGATCTCAGGCCCGGCGTCGAGACCCGCACCGTGCTGGCCCGTGAGGAAATCGGCGAGGACGAGAAGATCCTCGACGCCGGCCCGCTGACCGTCGAGGCCCTGGTCAAGGCCATGGCCCTGTCGCGGACCCTGATCTGGAACGGCCCACTGGGCGTGTTCGAGGTCCCGCCGTTCGACGCGGCCACGGTCAAGGCGGCGCAGGCGGCGGCGCAGCTGGCCAAGACCGGGGCGATCACGGCCGTGGCGGGCGGCGGCGACACGGTGGCGGCCCTGCACCACGCCGGGGTGGCCGAGGACATGACCTTCGTCTCCACCGCCGGCGGCGCCTTCCTCGAATGGATGGAGGGCAAGCCTCTGCCCGGCGTCGAGGCGCTGCGCGCCTGAGCCTTGCGTCCGGCAGCGGCGAAGCCGCTGTAACAATGCGTGACTTTGGGCGTTGAGGGGGCTAGATCACCCCCAACAACAAGGGCTCAGGAGGCACTCATGGATCTGGCGGCGCTCAACGCGGTGGCCGAGGCGATGGTCACGCCCGGCAAGGGCATTCTGGCGGCCGACGAATCCACCGGCACGATCAAGAAGCGCTTCGACGCGATCGGGGTCGAGAACACCGAGGAGAACCGCCGCGACTATCGCGAGTGCCTGTTCCGGGCCGAGCAGACCATGCGCGAGCACATCTCGGGCGTGATCCTGTTCGAGGAGACCCTGTACCAAGACGCCAAGGACGGCACGCCGCTGGTCGACCTGATCACCGCCGCCGGCTCGATCCCGGGCATCAAGGTCGACAAGGGCGCCACCAAGATGGCCGGCTTCCCGGGCGAGACCGTGACCAAGGGCCTGGATGGCCTGTCCAAGCGCGTGCGCGCCCACTACGAGCGCGGCGCCCGCTTCGCCAAATGGCGTGCGGTGATCGACATCGCCGACGGCATCCCGACCTGGGGCTGCGTCAAGGCCAACGCCCACGCCCTCGCCCGCTACGCCCGCATCTGCCAGCAGGAGCAGGTGGTGCCGATCGTCGAGCCGGAGGTGCTGATGGACGGCGCCCACGACATCGACCGCTGCGACGAGGTCACCCGCTGGACCCTGCAGACGGTGTTCCACGAGCTGTACGAGCAGCGCGTGGCGCTGGAGGGCATCATCCTGAAGCCGAATATGGTCATCTCGGGCAAGGGCGCCCGGCGTCAGGCCTCGGTGCAGGAAGTGGCCGAGCGCACCATCGCCGCCCTGAAGGCGACCGTGCCGTCGGCGGTGCCCGGCATCGCCTACCTGTCGGGCGGCCAGACCGACGAGCAGGCCACCGCCCACCTCGACGCCATGAACAAGATCGGCGGCTTCCCCTGGAAGATGACCTTCTCCTACGGCCGCGCCCTGCAGGCTGCGCCGCAGCGGGCCTGGTCCGGCAAGGCCGAGAACGCCGTGGCCTGCCAGGAAGCCTTCCACCACCGCGCCCGCATGAACGGCCTCGCCTCGCTGGGCCGGTGGGAGCAGGCGCTGGAGAAGAAGGCGGCCTGATCCGACGCGTCCTCGGGGAAGCCGCCCGGCTTCCCCGACCGCTCTCGGGTCAGCGGTAGCGGGACTCCATCCGCCAACGCACATCGCGGGCGCGTTCCTCGGCGTCGTCGAGTTCGCGCTGCGCGCGCCGCCACTCCCGCTCGGTGTCCTCCCGCTCCCGCCGGAGTTCGCGGATCCGGTTCCGGATCGTGTCGCGTTCCTCTTCGGTCAGCCCCTCTGCGCGAAGCTCGCGCTGCTTGGCGTCGATCTTGTCGTCCAGCTCCTCCAGCCGGTAGCCGTTGCTGTCGACGCGGCTGCGGGCCTCGTTGACCGCCTGCTCGGCCAGGTGGATGGCGCGGCCGTCCTCGTAGGCGATCAGGAAGTCGCGCTCGACGCCGGCGGGACAGACGCCGGCGTAGCCGCCGCCCTCAGCCCCCACCCGGAAGCCGTTGGCGACGGTGCAGTAGCGCAGGACGCCATCGCTCCAGCCTGCGCGATAGGCCGTGTCGTCCGGGATCACCCCATGCTTCGCACAGGCCTCGGCGTGCTCGCCCAGGCGGCTCATGGCGTAGCCGGCCGCGCCGTCGGAGAATCCCTGCCCGACCCAGTCGCCAGCCAGACACTGTTCCTCGCTCATGGTGGCGCAGCTGCCGAGCGCGACGGCGGCGCCGGTGAGCAGAAGTGCAGACAAGACGGCGCGCATGGGCCCCTCCCCCGAAAGACCGTTAACCTTTGCCCCAAGCGTGGCTGTTGGGGAAGCCCCGCGTTGACCGGCGCAGGGCGCCTCATGCAAGACGAGACGCCGCCCCAGCGGCGGAGCCCGCCGTGTCCGAAGAGCCCCTGATCAGCGAAGACGACGACCCGACCGTGCTGGAAGCCCGGATCGGGGTCGGCGGCGTGCGGCTGGACAAGGCGCTGGCGGACGCCTTCCCCGGGCTGTCGCGGGCGCGGCTGCAGGCTCTGCTCGCGGAAGGCGCGGTGCGCCGGGACGGCGAGCCGGTCGCGGGCGGTTCGGCGAAGGCGACGCCCGGCCTGTACACGGTGACCCTGCCGCCGGTCGCGCCGGCGGACCCGCAGCCGGAGGCGATCCCGCTGGCCGTGCTGTTCGAGGACGCCGACCTGATCGTCGTTGACAAGCCCGCGGGCATGGCCGCCCATCCCGCTCCGGGCAGCGAGACCGGCACCCTCGTCAACGCCCTGCTGCACCACTGCGGCGACAGCCTGTCGGGCATCGGGGGCGTGGCGCGGCCTGGCATCGTCCACCGACTGGACAAGGACACCTCAGGGGTGATGGTCGCCGCCAAGTCGGACCGGGCCCACGTCGGCCTGTCGGCGCTGTTCGCCGCTCACGATATCGAGCGGACCTACATCGCGCTGACCCGCGGGGCGCCGTCACCGGCGCGGGGCCGCATCGAGACCCTGATCGGGCGCTCGTCGTCGGACCGCAAGAAGATGGCTGTGCTGCGCTCCGGCGGGCGCAACGCGATCACCGACTATGTGGTGAAAGCCGTCTTCGGAGCGCCCGCCAGGCCGGGCGCGGCGCCCATGGCGGCGCGGGTGGCCTGCACCCTGCAGACCGGCCGCACCCACCAGATCCGGGTGCATCTGGCGTCGAGGGGCGCGCCGATCCTGGGGGACCCGGTGTACGGCTCAGGCAGTCCGGCCGCACCGGTGCGGGCCGCCATGACCGATGCAGGACTGAAGCGTCAGGCGCTGCACGCCGCGGTGCTGGGCTTCGTCCACCCCGTCACGGGAGAAGCGCTCCGGTTCGAGACCCCTCCGCCCGGCGACATGCGCGTGCTGGAACAGAAGTTGTCGCAGCTCTGAGGGGCATGGTCCGTCTTGATTAAGGACTGACTATGCGCTATACGGATCCACATTCGGTGCAGTGGCGCCGGGGCAACGGTCACGCTTCGCTGTGACGATCCGCCTCTGACAAAGACGGAAACCCGAACCTATCTCACCGGTTGAGGGGCGAGACGCCGGCGCACGCATGTGGCCGACGCCGCAGGGCCCGCTCGTTTCTTTTGGTCGGAGGGACCACATGGCTGCTACCAGATCTCTCGCGGTGATGTCGCCTGAACAGGGGCTGTCGCGATACCTGACGGAAATCCGGAAATTTCCGATGCTGAGCAAGGACGAGGAGTTCATGCTCGCGAAGCGCTGGTCGGAGCACCAGGACCCTGAGGCGGCCCACCGTCTCGTCACCTCGCACCTGCGTCTCGTGGCCAAGATCGCCATGGGCTACCGCGGCTACGGCCTGCCGATCGGCGAGGTGATCTCCGAGGGCAACGTCGGCCTGATGCAGGCGGTCAAGAAGTTCGATCCGGACAAGGGCTTCCGCCTGGCGACCTACGCCATGTGGTGGATCCGCGCCTCGATCCAGGAATACATCCTGCGCAGCTGGTCGCTCGTGAAGATGGGCACCACCGCCGCGCAGAAGAAGCTGTTCTTCAACCTGCGCAAGGCCAAGAGCCAGATCTCGGCCTTCGAGGAAGGCGACCTGCACCCCGAGCACGTGGACGCCATCGCCACCAAGCTGGGCGTGACCAATCAGGACGTCATCGACATGAACCGCCGCCTCGGCGGTGACGCCTCGCTGAACGCGCCGCTGCGCGCCGACGGCGAACGCGAGTGGCAGGACTGGCTGGCCGACGACACCGCGGTCTCGCAGGAGACCCAACTGGCGGAGGACGAGGAAAAGTCCCTGCGCATGGGCCTGCTGCAGGAAGCGATGGAAGAGCTGACCGATCGCGAGAAGCACATCCTGACCGAACGTCGCCTGAAGGACGATCCGGTGACCCTGGAAGAACTGGCCGGCCAGTATGGCGTCAGCCGCGAACGCGTGCGTCAGATCGAGGTGCGCGCCTTCGAAAAGCTGCAGAAGGCCATGCGCGCCGCCGCCGAAGAGCGGAACCTGGTCGACGCCTGACCCCGGCGCTCAAGCAGCGAGCCGCCGCGCGGCAAGCGTTAGCGCCAGAACGAGACTGACGAAGGCGGGCTGGCTCAGCCCGCCTTTTTCATGGGCTGGGCCTGGTGCATGGCCAGCAACCCGCCGATGGGGGCGGACAAGGTTTCCTTGGTGGCCGGTCCCGACGCGAGACTGACTTCCAGCGCGCCGACGGCCACGACCAGACGGGTGTCGGCGACCTTCATCGCCACCGCCTTCAGCGCGCCCGCCTGCTCGCGAATGGCGCGGACCGCCTGCATCGGATCCTGATCGAACTGGTCCAGCGCCGAGGCGAGGATGCGCATGGCCTGATCCTTGGCGGAGTCCACGGCTGCGGCGGCGCTGCCGCTCCGGTCGCCCTTGCGCTTGGCCGGCCCGGTGTATTCACCCGAGTTGAAGCGGCGGCGGTCCGGCCCGACATAACCCACGGCCTCGATCCAGTCCCGGGGCTTCAACGCCACGTTCTCGACCCGCTTCAGCAGGTCGCCGCTGGTGAAGGGCTTGCGTAGGAACTCATGCACGCCGGCGTCGCGCGCGCCGAGAATGGTCGTGGCGGTGGCTTCGGCGGTCACCATGATGATCGGCGCGCGGCGGCAATCCATGTCCGAACGACGGATGCGGCGCGACAGGCTTTCGCCATCCAGTCCGGCGCCGGTACGTTCGGTGAAGATGATGCCGGGCTCGAGGGCGGCGGCGGCCTTCAAGGCCCGCGCCTCATCAGTCTCGATGATGATATCCCGACCGCCCAGCGCCTTGAGGATATCGTTCAGCAGCCTTGCGGCGTGCGGATTCGGGTCCACGATCAGGACACGCTTTGTCACCGGCTCGAGCCGGGCGAGGATGCGACGATCAACAGCGAACAAGGGCGAACCTCCTCAGGTTCAACACCCTATGACCCGACGGGGTTAAATTGCGTTGAACGCTAAGGGCTACCCCTTAGCCGAGGAACGGATCGCGCATCAGGATGGTGTCGTCGCGCTCGGGGCTGGTCGACAGCAGGGCGACCGGCGCGCCGATCAGCTCCTCGATCCGCCGCACATACTTGATGGCGTTGGCGTTGATGTCCTTGAAGCTGCGGACGCCCGCGGTGCTTTCGCTCCAGCCTTCCAGCTCCTCGAACACCGGCTCGGCGGCCGCCTGGTCCTTCAGGCTGGAGGGCAGGTAGTCCAGCACCTCGCCGTTCACGCGGTAGCCCACGCAGATCTTGAGCGTCTTCAGCCCGTCCAGCACGTCGAGCTTGGTCAGCGCGATGCCGTCGATGCCGTTGATCGCCACCGACTGGCGCACCAGCACCGCGTCGAACCAGCCGCAGCGACGGGCGCGACCGGTATTGACCCCGACTTCACGACCGACGGTCGCCAGATGCTGACCGACCTCGTCGTCCAGCTCGCAGGCGAAGGGGCCCTCGCCGACGCGGGTCGTATAGGCCTTCACGATGCCCAGCACATAGCCGACGCCGCGCGGGCCGATGCCCGAGCCGGCAGCGGCCTGACCGGCCACGGTGTTGGACGAGGTCACATAGGGGTAGGTGCCGTGATCAACGTCCAGGAAGGCGCCTTGCGCCCCTTCGAACAGAACCCGCTTGCCCGACTTCTGCGCTTGATCCAGCACCCGCCAGGCCGGCTTCACATAGGGCAGGATTTTCGGCGCGATCTCGAGCAGCTGGTTCAGCAGGGCCGTCGGATCGATCGGCTCCAGCCCCAGACCGGCGCGCAGGGGATCGTGGTGCGACCGCAGGCGGTCGATCTTGACCTTCAGGTCTTCGGCGTTGGCCAGATCGCAGACCCGGATCGCGCGGCGGCCCACCTTGTCCTCATAGGCCGGACCGATGCCGCGGCCGGTCGTGCCGATCTTGGCGCCCGGCGCGCTGGCGGCGGCCTCACGGGCCACGTCGAGGGCCGGATGGATCGGCAGGATGAGGCAGGCGTTGTCGGCGATGGTCAGGATATCGGCGGTGATGGCGACGCCCTGGGCCTGGATCTTCTCGATCTCCCCGACCAGGTGCCAGGGATCGACGACCACGCCGTTGCCGATGATCGAGGGCTTGCCCTGCACCACGCCCGACGGCAGCAGCGCCAGCTTGTAGACCTTGCCGTCGACGACCAGCGTGTGGCCCGCGTTGTGACCGCCCTGGAACCGCACGACCATGTCCGCCCGATTGGACAGCCAGTCGACGATCTTGCCCTTGCCTTCGTCGCCCCACTGGGCGCCGACCACTGCAACGTTCGCCAAGTCACTTCTCCGCTGATCCGGTTTCCGGAATGCGGGCGCAGCCTATAGCGGGGGAATCGTCGGGTGTCCCGTTCAGTCCGCGGAATATTCCAAGATCGCCATCTCGAACGCCCAGTCCAGCCAGGGCGTGAGGGCCTCGATATCCGCGACATCGACCGTGCAGCCGCACCAGATGCGCAGGCCTGCGGGCGCGTTGCGGTGTCCTTCGACATCGAAGGCGGCCTCTTCGGCTTCCAGCAGGACCTTCATGTGGGTCACGAAATCCCGCCGGGCGGCGTCGTCCATCGCCTCGACGCGAGAGTCCACGATCTTCAGGCAGACAGAGGTGGTGGACCGGATGTCCGCGGTCTCGGCCAGGTATTCGACCCAGGGCGTCCGCGAAACCCAGCGGTCCAGCGCCGCCGCGTTGGCTTCGGTCCGGGCGATCAGTTCCGGCAGCCCGCCGACCGACAGCCCCCACTCGACGCCGTCGATCCAGTCCTCGATGGTCCAGACCGAGAAGGTGTTCAGCATGGAGCCGGTGGCCAGCAACCGGTCGAAGCCCTTGTCGTCCCGCAGACGCAGGACCTTCGGAATGGGACGCGGCGGCTCGAACCGATCCAGCCGCTCCACGGCGCGCGGCGACAGGGCGGCGACCCCGAGGCCGGCCTCTCCGCCCAGCGCCTTCTGGAAGCTGAACGTCACCACATCCAGCTTTTCGAACGGCAGCGGCATGGCGAAGGCCGCCGAGGTGGCGTCGCAGATCACCAGCCCCTCCCGGTCGGCCGACAGCCAGGCGGCCCCGGGGGCCTTTACGCCGGAGGTCGTCCCGTTCCACGGGAAGACCAGATCCTTGGCCGGATCGACCCGCGACACATCAGGGAACTGCCCCCAGGGCGCGGAAAGAATCTCGGGGTCCAGATCGAGATGCGACCTGGCGTCGGTCGCCCAGACCTTGCCGAAGTTTTCGAAGGCCAGAACCTGCACCGGGCGTTCGCCGAGCATCGACCACATGGCCGCCTCGACCGCGCCGGTGTCGGACCCCGGCACATAGACCAGCACCCAGTCCGCCGGGACCTGCAGAAGATCGCGGGTGAGCTTCAGGCCCTGAGCGAACCGCGCCACAACTTCCGGCGCACGAATGCCACGCCCCAGCAGATCGTGCGGGATCGTCTGCGACGACCACCCGGGACGTTTGGCGGTCGGGCCGGAAGAGAACCACGGGCGCGCGGGTTTGACGTTTGGCTTGCTGGTCATCGGCTCAGTCCCTGAACGGCCGGATCGGCCCCGCGTCCCGGGCCTTCTGCGCCAGCTTGTCGAGGGCCTCGTCTCCCTCGGGGAGCACGATCATGAGCTTTGCCAGAAGGTCGCCCCGCTTGCCATTCGCGAAGGCGCCACGTCCCTTGAGGCGCAGGATCTTGCCCGAGCTGGAGCCCTTCGGAATGGTCATGCTGACGGTGCCTTCAGGGGTGCGCACCGGAACCTTCCCGCCCAGCACCGCATCGTACAGCGGCACCGGTTGATCCATGGTCAGGTCCGCGCCGTCGCGGGTGAAGACGGGATGGGGCTCCAATTTCAGCTCGATCAGCGCATCGCCGTTCTCGCCGCCCCGACCGGGCGCGCCCTGCCCTTTCAGGCGGATGGTCTGACCGTCTCCCGCCCCCTTCGGAATGGCGACATCCAGCGTCCGGCCGTCGGAAAACTGAATGCGACGCGTGGCGCCCGAGATGGAATCCTCAAGACTGATTTCCAGCGTGGCGCGGACGTCCTGACCGCGCGCGGAAAAGCCGCTGCGACCGGCGCCCGGACGCGCGCCGCCACCGAACATCCCGCCGAAAATCTCGTCCAGATCGATGTTCTCGAAGCCGCCCCGCGCTCCGCCCTGACCGAACGGATTGCCGCCCGGGCCACGGCCGCCGCCGCCGCCCTGGAAACCGCGAAACTGTTCCCGGCCGTCCGCGTCGATCTCGCCGCGATCGAACTTCGCCCGCTTGTCCTTGTCGCCGAGAATATCGAACGCCGCCGTGATGCGTTTGAAGCGGTCCTCGGCGGCCTTGTCGCCCGGGTTCTTGTCGGGGTGCAGGTCCTTGGCGAGCTTGCGGAACGCCTTCTTGATCTCGTCCTGGCTCGCGCCCCGGGCCACGCCCAGTTCCTTGTAGGGATCGCCCGCCACGTCGAGTTCGCTCCTTGCTCAGATGCCGAGCGTTTCAGTTAGGCCATCCGCCGGATTCCGCAAACCTCCCTCGTGCGGGCGCGGACGATTAAAGCGTCAGCGTCGTCTCCACGCCCCAGCCGTACCGTTCGCCCCACTGCGCGACCGCGACACGGCCTGCGCCCGCCACGCCCGCCGGAAAGTCCTCGGCCAGCATGGCCGCGTCGTACAGAACAGACACCCCTTCGGTCTCCAGCGTCCTGACGACGGCTTCGCCCCGGAAAATCCGGCTCTGGAACCGCATCGGACCGGTCGGCGAAGCCTCCCTCTCCCATTGGTCCCCACCGGACCGCGAGCGCGGCGTCCATGAGAGGTCAAACCCGCCTCCGGACCGCGGCCGCTTGCGCAGATGCGCGGGGCTCCAGGGACGATCCTGCACGCCCGTCGCCGTCCACACCCTCTGCGAAACCCGGGCGCCGCCCGGCAAGCCTCGAGGACCGGCCCGCCAGACCAGCGGAAGCCCCCGCTCATCAAGCGGCGCCGACACGGCCGTCAGGTCGTCATCCAGAAACACCACCGTGGCTCCCGCCTCCGCGCCGGCGCGCATGGCCGCGTCGGTTCCCCGTTGTCCGCGCAGCACGCCGGACAGCCGCCAGACGTCACCGCCGACAAGTTGGGCATTGCGGTACTGGATGATCTCCCATCCGTCCGCCCCTTCAATCGCGAGCGCGTTTGCCCCGGCCAGGACCGCCAGATCATTGCGGCTCTCGGGCGCGCGGCCCTCGACCTTGACCAGTAACGAGCCGCCGTGATCCCACCGGTGCAACAGCCCGCGCTGGAGCGGCTCCATCAGGGTGCCGACGGTCGCCGGCTTCGCGATCATAGCCCGGAGCGTCAGTGCATCCGGAGCGCCTCCGGCCAGCACCTGCATGGCCTGCCACGGGCTCGCCGCGACCACCGGGATGCAGCCGGACCACGGATCCCCTTCCTGCCCTCCCGGAAGCTCCATCATCCGGAAGAATGGAGCGCCGACAACGACGGACGGCGGCGGCACGCCCGGCAATGCCTCATCGGTCGCCGGAGGCGTCTCGACCACCGGTTCCAGCAGGATGGTGACCCTGTCGGCGGCATCCAGCTCGACAACGCGCCAAAGCCCGTCGACACCCTCGACCGCGATGACATCCCCCGCTTCCAGTTCCAGGGCTGCGACCGGCCCGGGAGCAATACGGAGCCGATCCCCGTTGTCGGTTATTAACGCACCGCCGGCACGCCGTGCGAAGGGTTCCCCGCAAACCGCCGGAAGATCGACATCGAGAGCGCCGGCGCCTCCCTCCCCGCGCACCAGTGTGGAGCCGGTCTGATAGCCGAGGTCGCCATCGATGAAGCGGACACGGACGGTCGCAGGCCGCTCGTCCAGGATCCGTTCGCGGGTGACGAGCGCGCCGTCGTCCGGCAGGGCCAGATCGTCCTGCGACAACGCCGCCGCCTCAAGCCGGTCGCCGACGACCGCCACCCCTTCGCCCCGCTCGGCCAACGCAAAACCCATCGCGCCCAACAACGGCTCAAGGGCCTGTCGCGTCGTCATCGGTCGATCGATGACATAGCCCTGTATCTCACCCGGGAGCTCGGGGATTTCGACAACCTCGACGCCGCCCCTCCTGAGTATGGCCTCCAGGATGTCACGGGTTTCACCGTGCAGTCGCCCGTTCAGCCAATGACCGGTGCGCCAGGCTGCCCCGTCGGTCCAGATCGAACTCCGCGCCGGGAAATCCGGCCAGGGGCGGGCGTCCCAGCACCAGACGTCGGCCGCCTCCAACATCGGTCCGCCATAGACCGGCGAAACCGGGTTGTTGGCCGCGAAATGCTCGAGCACGGCGGTGAGGACACGACGCTGCAGCCGATCATCGCGTGCGCCCTTCGAGTGGGGCGGAAGGCCGCTCTCGTCGCTTTTGGCGTCGGGAAACAGGTTGGGCGCGTTGCCGCCGCGATCCACCGCCGGACAGCCGAACTCTGTCAGTCGCACAGGCTTCAGCCCGGGTGCCCAGGCGGTGCTGTCGGCGCTTCGCAGCCCATCGCGTCGCTCGTGGTGATAATGGCTCCACCACCCCGCCAGATCCTTCACCCGGAAGACCCAGTCCTCACCGTGGGCTTCATCGACGACAGGCGTTCGTCGTTGCACCTCCCGGTCCGCATCTGACGCGTAGAACCAATCGAATCCCTCCCCGCCGGCCACCTGGGACGCCAGATATTGAGGATCGTCCGCGCCCGCGTACCGCTCCCCGTCCAGCCCTCCCTCGTCCGCCCGCCAATCGCCGACAGGCGGGTACCAGTCGATACCGACGTAATCGATCACGGGGTCCGCCCACAGCGGATCGAGGTTGAAACACACCTCATCGTCCGATCGGAGCCCGGCATACTCCGACCAGTCCGCGGCGTAGGAGAGCTTAACGCTCTCACCGGCCACGGCGCGGCACTCGCCGGCCAGCGCCCGCAGGGCCGCTACGGCCGGAAAGCCCCCGGCGTCATCCCGGGTCGACGTGAGCCCCTTCATCTCCGACCCGATCAGAAGTCCGTCCGCACCGGTCTCCGCGGCCATGGCGGCATAGTGCAGGGCCAGTCGTCTCAGCCCCCATCCCTCCGCCTCGCCGAAGACTGCAGCAATGTCATCGAGCGCCTCGACACCGGTCCGAGCGGCGATCCGGCCGCGCCAAGGGTAGGCCGGCTGCCGATCACCGCCGTCAGGATCCGGCAGCTCGTTGTCCGGCGAAATGTCCATGAAGACGAACGGATAGAGTGTCACCTGAAGTCCCCTCGCCTTCAGTTCGCGCACCGCTTGCCGGACGCTCTCGTCAGACGGCGTGCCGCCGTAGGCCGGAGCCCCGTCGACTCTGGAGATGATGTGAGCCGAACCGCGACCGAGCCCTGCCACGGACCAGGTCAGCGGCTCCGTCGCCTTGTCCTCCCGCTCGACGCCGGGGCGAATGAGACAGTGCCCGGCCCGCAGATCATCGCCGAACCAGCCGATCACCAGGCTGACGCGTTTCAGGTTGGGGACCTGGGCCTGCAGCATATCCAGCGAGACCGCCAGGTCCGTGCGATGGCCGGAGTGCACGTTCTCCGGGGTGACGCGTGTCAGCCCCTCGCGCCGCATCACCGGCTCCGTCGCCAGCACGAACTCGCCTGCGCCCGGGATCAGGCACACACCCTCCAGACGCTCCTCCAGCCCCGGCTCCCGTCCGCGCGCGCGCCGGAACACCTCGAATGACAACTGCGGGATCCGGTTTCCGAAAGCGCCCAGCGGAAGATCCTCGAAGACGACATAGGCCGTGCCGCGGTAAGCCGGAGCCAGATCCTCGACGGCTTCGATCAGGGGATCGGGAGCCTGCAGCTCATCTCCCCGGTGGAGGCGCAGGCTGACGCCCGAAAGGTCCATAAGGCGACCATCGGCCCAGATCCGGCCGATGCCGTCGATCTCGCCCTCACACAGGCCGACGGCGAAGCTCAGGGAGTAGCCGTACTCCACCGTACGACCGCCGGCCTTCCCGCCGCCGACTGTATTCCTGTCCTCGCGGAAGCGCGCGGCCCAGATGAGTTGTCCGGTCACCCGAGCCCGCCCCTGGACACACGGGATCGGCGCACCCTCCGCCGTGCCCTGGATGCGGAGAGCCTCCAGGCGGGGCCCCTTCTGTCTCGGCGTTTCCAGACTCGCGATGGCGGCGCGGTCCAGCCCCTGACCGATAACGCTGCCGATCGTCCTGCCGATACTGCCCCCGACAGCCTGACCGACACCGCTCAACACGACCTGAGCCATCACGCCCCTCCTTCACCTTCGGCCGTCGGCCAGCTGAACGCCGCCACCAGCCGAGCTCGCCACCACGCCCCCATCCAGCTCTCGACCACCGCCCGTCCCCAGTAGGCGTGGATCATCCGCTGCTCGCCGCTGTCGTCGCTCAGGATCGCGCAATGCTTGGCCGGCGCGCCGGCGGCCATCCGGAACAACAGGACGTCGCCGGACCGGACGCGGGTGACCGGAATCTCGACCAGCCATCGCCGCAGCGCGGTCATCAGGAGTTCAGCGCCGCCCGTTTCGGCCCAGTCCGGACTGTACGGCGGGGGCAGCTCCGGCTCGGCCCCGACCAACCCTCGCCACACGCCTCGCAGCAGCCCGAGGCAATCCGCCCCCTGTCCACACAGGCTGGCCTGATGCCGGTAGGGGGTGCCCAGCCAGCGCTTCGCCTCATCCAGAGCCCGCTCTCTCATCGCCGGCTCCGGCCGTCATTGGGTTCCCCGTCGCCGGGCGCCAGCATGAGAAAGTCGTCACCCGGAATATCCGGAAAGCCCCTGAAAGCCGCTCCGTTGTTGAACACCGAAGTGCAGGTCCCCCAGCGCCGGTCACAGGTCGCCCCCGGGAACATCGCGCGATCGACTCCGCAGCGTGCATCGCCAAGATCGGCATCGCAGCTCCGCCCGAAGGTCCGCCCGACGATCCGGTCCAGCGCGGCCATCGGTCCCTCGATATCGACCGTGAACCGCTCCCCTTCCCGCAGGCATTTTGCGAGCCGTCCACGCCAGATCCGGGCCCTCAGATCGGGCTGCTCCCAATCGACGCGCCAAAGCTCGACGTCAGCCTGATCGTAGAGTCCGCCGGCCATATCGACCTCGGCTATGGCCGCGTCGTCCAGACCTCCGGAAACCACGGCGCTTCCGACCGCATCCAGTCCTGATCGGGCGGCTCCACCGACCCACCCGCTCGCGGCCCGACAGGTCACGCCATCAACGGTCAGGTCCGCATCGTGATCGGTGAAACCCATGCGTGTCCCGTCCAGGCGGCGCAGGAGCCAGACATGGCAAAGGGTCGCCGCCCCGTTCTCGATCCGGTCGGCCAATGCCTGTGGAATCTGTCGCATCGTCTCAGATCCTGATTTCAATCAGCGGCAGCGCCGCCATTCGTCCGGCGTCAAAACTGTCGAGCGTGACCTCGATCCGATCCGTGTCGAACCTGACGGGCGTGTCGAACTCGAACCCTGCGGTCACCAGGGTGCCCGCTTCCGGCGGTTCGTCCATCACGACCAGACCGGTCGTCGGATCGACGGTGAAGGCCGCGGTTTCCACGCCATCGACCGCCACGCGAACAGAGCCTTCGACTGGTTTGTCGATTGCGCGTTCCCAGTTGCCGGCCCCGTCCTCGTAGCGCTTGAGCAGCGAGAAACCGGCGCCCGCGCCGTCAGCGATGCCGAGCCGCTGGTCGTTCGGTCCTACCGAGCCACGCGGTCCGCACGATTTGAAATCGGCGAAGTCCCGGAACCGGAACCCGTGCAACCGGCCCCGGCGTGCTTCGAAGAAGGCCGTCAGTGTCGCCATGTCATCCAGTGAGCGGAGATGGGCTCCGATCAGATAGCGGCGGCGGCCTGCGGCCCAGGGCGTAGAACGTCGCTCATGGCCTGATCCCAGGGTGACAACCTCGGTCCGCCGTTCGACGCCGCCGGTCGATCCGAAGGCAAGACGGGTCGGCAGCCGGACTTCGTGGAAGGCCATGTCGTCTGCTCCTTTCGCTTGTCAGCCCGGTGGCGCTCCTCCATGGGTGCGCGAGGGAAGCGAAGCTGTTGGGGTGAGGACGTGCGGGGCGAGGTGCTTGAGGTCGGGCCTGACGGCGCCGGCCAGATCAGCGGCGAGGATGGCGTCCGCTACCCGTTCCACACGCGGGAAGTTTCCCGGTTCATCATCCAGTGGGGCGACCGGGTCGACTTCATCCCCGTCGACGGCAGGGCCACCGAAATCATGTTCCTGGCCAGCACGCCGCAGATACCGCGCGCTGCCGACTACACCCGATCGCGGCGCGCCCAGCCGGACGCCGGCTCGCCGTGGGGATACTTCCTGCGCTGCATGAGCAAGTTCGCGGACGGCGAAGGCCGGGCCCCGCCTCGCGAATACTGGTGGTTCGTCTTCTTCCGCGTACTGATGATCGGAGGTCTGGCCCTGCCGGGGCTTATCGTGGGCGGGTCCACGTCCGACGAAGACACGGGCGGCCTCATCGCTTTCATTTCGGTCGCGGCGGCCGCGCTGGTTTTTCTGGCCACCTTCATTCCGGATCTCGTCGCCAAGGTTCGCCGCCTTCACGACATCGGGGTGACCGGTTTCGTGATCCTGCTGGGTCTCATCCCGGGCGGCTCCCTGGTCGTGCTGATCATGCTCGTGATGCCGTCAAATCGTTATGCGAACAGCTACGGCCCCGTTCCTCCTCCGGCCCGCCCCGATCGCGGCGATGGTCGTTGGGACTAGAACCGTCGCGCCCCGAGGGCGACGACGCGCGCCAGCATCTGCGCGATCTGCGCCTCAGATCGAAGCACGCCCTCGGCCCCGCCGTCGACATGCAGATGAACCGTCACGCCTCCGCTGCTGACCGGTTCGACGACGCCGCTCGCGGCCGGCCGAAACACTTCCGGCCCGCGCTCGCCGACCAGATAAGTCGCGCCGCCCTGCACGAAGCCGCCATCCGCCCGGCTGCCGCCGAAGATTCCGGAAACGGCATTCGCGATTGCGCCGGATAGTCCGCCCCCGGGCCCTCCCGCGCCGGCGTTCAACGCCGACAGCATGGCGCGCGCCAGTTCGGCCAAGGAGATTTCACCATCGGCGGCGGCGCGGGCGAGCGATCGCGCCATGCTTTCCCCCGCCCGTCCGAACGCATCCTCGATCGCACCGGCGACACGCTCGGCCGGCTCCCGCAGTCCCTCCAGGGCCGCCGCCGCTTCCGCGGCCATCCGGGGTGTCGCATCCAGTCCGTCCTGTCGGATTTCACTCATCAGGCCAGGCCTCCACCAAGGTTTCGAACGCCGCCCGCGACAGGGGGAGCTGTTGAGGTTCAGCTGAGGTCATCAGCCGCCATTCGCGCAGCGACAGTCGCCAGAAGACCTTGGGACTGATGCCGGAGGCGGCCGCCGTTCTCAGCATCGCGCCCCACGGGGTCTTCACTCCGCCGCCGCGGCGAAGGCCTTGGCCACCGCTTCCGCCGCCTCCCGGGGATTGATGCCCAACGTGTTCACCCGGTCAGCCGCCTCCCCCTCCCCGCCGCCGCGAAGCAAGGCCGCCAGCACGATCAGCAGGTCGCTGCACGACAGCTTCCGCATGCGGTCGGCGAGTGCGGCCAACCCCTCCACGCCGAGGCCCGTCTCGATTTCCGCCAGCCCTCCCAGCGTGAGGCAGAGCCGTCTCGCCTCGCCGGCCAGGGTGTGACGCACTTCTCCGCGGACGCCGTTCATCACAGCACCTCGAACGCGAGCTCGCCGGCGCTGGCCAGACTGATCGCGAACGTCGCCTCTCCCTCATGCGCGCCCGCGTATTCCAGCGCGGCCACGACGAACGGCCCTTCCAGTTGGCCGAAGTCCGGTACGATCAGTCGCCAGACCTGCGCCGCCTGACTGAAGAAGGCTTCGCGGATCAACGCGTCCGAAGCGGCGTCCCGGAAAATCCCTTGGCCGTTCACCACCGCCGACTTCACACCAGCCCCGGCCAGCAGCTCGCGCCACCGCCCCGCGCTGTCTCCATCGGTGGCGTCCACTGTCCGGGCGTTCAGGGCGATGGTCCTCGCCCTCAGGCCCGCGACCGTCACGAAGCCTCCGTCGTCGCCGGCGATCTTCAGCAGAATATCCTTGCCGCGTTGCGCCCCCATGTCGCGCCTCCTTCCTGTCAGATGGGTTCGGTCACCGCCCGCACGCGCAGGACCGCAAAGGTCAGACGCCCCGCAGGTGACCGCCAGACATCGCTGAAGCGGACGGAGAGACTCACGGCCCGCAGTTCATCGTTTTCCGGCCGCGCGTCGTTCACAGCGCGCCGTATGGCCGACACGGCGGCCTTGGCCTCCTCCGTGCCCTGGAAGCTCGACACCACGGTAAGCGTCAGGAGATGTTCCACGCTGTCCCCATCCGCCGGAGCCGGGCGGCTCTCGCAGGGCCCAAGGGTCAGATGCGGATGCCCTGCCTCGCCCGGCGGCGTATCCCAGATACGATCCCCAAGGATCGCCTGGAGCGGGACGTTCGCCTTGAGGAGCTCCAGGATCTCGCTCTGTATGAACAGCTCGTGGTTCATCGCGTCCGCTCCATGGTCAGAAGACTGCGGCCGCCTACCGTTTCGCTGGCCGTCACGCGCCAGTCGGCCCCGCCCAGACGCAGCACGCGCCCGGGGATCAGGCGGGCGTCGGCTCGCCCCTCCGCGCTGACGTGATCGATGGTGCGGCCTATGCCGCCCTCGGCCCTCGTCTGTCGACGCACCGCGCCTAGTTTCACCCAGACGACGCCGAGAGGCTCGTAGGTCACGCTTCGCCCGCCGTACGGCGTTTCACTCTCGACGGCGTCGAACACCGTCGCCAGCACTGCCCGCCGCCCCGTCACAGCCGCACCAGACGATACGGCGCCAGCCAAGCGTCAACCGGGTGGATCGGCATGTCAGCCTCCCCACGCTCATAGGCGCGCAAGGTGAGCATCAGGATCGCCAGCCTCAGCGGCGCCGGCGAGGTGGAGGTCAGCCCCAGTCCGACATCCGCCTCCACCCGGGCGCGCGCGGCTTCAATCAGGGTCTGGATCAGGTCGTCCTCCGCGCCGTGCTCGACGCGCAGGAACAGTTTCGCCTCGGCCAGTGATACCGGTGCGGCCATGGGAGCCTCGTTGCTCTGGATGTGAGGTGGCGGCGACGGAGACGGTCACTCGCGCTCCGCCGCCGGGGTCGACCGTCTGCGATCAGGTCGCGCTGAACTTCATCACCTTGATCGCGTCGAAGTCCTGAACCCCGCCACCCACGCGGCGGGTCGTGTAGAACAGCACATAGGGCTTGGCCGAATACGGGTCCCGCAGCACCCGGACGCCGGCCCGGTCGACGATCAGATAGCCGCGTCGGAAATCACCGAAGGCGATCGCCGGCGCATTGGCGGCGATATCCGGCATCGTCTCGATCTCGCTGACCGGATAGCCCAGCAGCGAAGCCGTCTCGCCGGCTCGCTGCGCCGGCTGCCAGATGTAGTTGCCGTCCGCGTCCTTGAACTTGCGCACCGCCGACACCGTCCGCCGGTTCATCACGAAGCGGGCGTTCGGCCGGTACTGGGCCTTCGGCGCATAGACCAGATCGATCAGCCGGTCCGTCGCATGGGTGGCCGCGAAAGCGCCTGCGCCACCCGAGGCGACATAGCCGATCTCGCCCCACGCCTGATCGCCGTCCGCCACGATGTCGTAGTCCAGGAAGCCGCGCGGCTTGTTGGTCCCGTCGCCGTTGACGAAGGCCTGGGTCTCCTGCGCCGCGAAGGCGTCCTCCACCTCGGCGGCCAGCCATTCGTCCAGATCGACCAGGGCGTCATCCAGCAGGCTCTGGGTCGCGGCGGGGCAGGCGTAGAGATCCGCCGCCGGAAACTCCAGCAGCGACAGGGTCGCCGGATCAGTCTCCGGCCGCGCGGCCGTCTCGGCCACCCAGCCCGCGCCCACGCCGGCGATCGAGACCGGCTTGCGGAATACGCCCGCCTGCACCGTGCGCACCGTGGCGATCTCGCGCATCGGCGAACCGGCCATCAGCCGACGCTCGATCGCGCGCTCCGTCTGTTCCGGCACGACATAACCGGCGGAACTCGCGCCGGACGACAGCCCGGCCTTCGTTTCCAGACCGACGGACGCCCCGGCGCGCAGGTAGCCGTCGAAAGCCGCCTTGGCTTCCGGGGCGGCGATCGTCTTCGGCTCCGCGCCGAGCGGCGGTCGACGCCCTTCGCTGACAACCCGGTCCAGCCGCGCCTGGGCGCTGGCCACCGCCTGATCGATACGCGCCACCTTCTCCTCGAGCAGGCTGTCCGCGGATGCCTTGCGTTCGATCTCGTCCAGTCGCGCGTCATTGGCGCCTTTGAACGCCTCGAAGGCCGCCATCATTTCATGCATGGCGGCGCGAGCCTCCGGCGTGGCCGGAGCCTGTTTGGTCTCTTTCATGATGTCTCCGCTTCTCAGGAACCGCGGGTCGCGGTTAGGGTGCGGGCGTGGGAAAGCTCGCCCGGAAACTCATCAACGGCATCCAGCAGACGACGCTTGATCGACTCGCGATCCGGCTCCTGCCGACGCTTTGGCTGTTCACACTCTGGGAGGACCTGGCGCCCCGGGAGTCGGGACCGGTCAGTCTCGTCCTTCTGCTCGGCGTAGCCGGCGTTCTGTTCGGGTGCTGGACCCTTGGCGTACTGGCGGATGTCGAGCCTGCGCCCCGGCGGCGCTCTCCCTACGACCAGCTCCATGAGACTCCGCCCACAGGCCTCGGCGCGTGGGATCGGATGGCCGACAAGGATCTCGATCCGCCAGCGTTCATCCGCCGCCTGGTCAGGGCGCTCGGCGCCGGACCCGGCAACCGCACCGTGACGTTCGAGGTCCTGATCTTCCTGTCGGCGGTGGCGCTGGGCTGGCTCCTCAGCCGCAAGCCCGCGGACTTCTGGGCCGACCTCCATCCGGCGCTCGGCGCCCAATCCGCCCGTGAGGCCCTGTTCATCGTCGCCTCCGCTGTCGTCTTCTTCGTCTGCGTCCGCTCGTGGGCGACAGAGCAAAGGCGGCGACTGGAGCCTGCGGCCGTCAAGCAAGGCTCGGATTTCGGCCTCTTCGTCTTCCTGCTCGCCTTCACCGCCTTCATGGGCATGATGCTCAGCGACCTGCTGGGCTACGGACTACTCCCCGGCGTCATGATCGGCGCCGCCTTGGTCATCCTTGGCGCTGTCGCCCCCTGGCGGGGCCGGATCCTCGACATCCTTTTCGGAAAACGCGCCTCGTCGACCGGGAATGCCGAATGAGCCGGTACACGCGCCTCGAACAGGCGGCCATGGCCGCGCTGGCCCACGACCTGCGGTCGGAGGTCCCCGACCTCGCCGGCCAGTTCGAGGAAAGCCGCCCCAGCCAGCGCCGGAATTCCGGCTTCGGCCTGTTCACCGAAATGATCGTCGATCGCAGCCGCCCGGCGCCCGCCTCCGGTCCCACCGGCGACCTCGGCTCCGTCCACGCCATGGTCGGCGCCCTGCCCGACCCTGTCGCGTTCAAGGCCCGCGTCCGGAACGGCGTCCTCCTCGGCCTGATGGGCGACAGCTACGGTCAGGACACCCGGACGATCGACTTCGCCACCACGCCGTTCGACCAGGTCTTCACCGTCAACGCCCAGGGCGTTTCCGTGCCGTTCGAGCCCGCGCGGCAAATGCCGGCCAGCCCCCTGCGCGACCTGCACCGGCACAATGACCATCTGCCTCCGCCCCGTCCGGTCGATTCTCCGCCGCTGCGGAATGTCGGCGCCCTGCAAAGGGTGCAGGAAGTCGATGCCCCGCCCCCACACCTGCGGACCGCCGAGCCCGTTCAACCCGTCTCTCCGGACCAGACCTCGCTCCTGATCGGCCTTTGGGCGCTGATCGGAGCCGTGGCGGTGATCGGCGTCTTCATCCTGCGCCTGCCCCTCGCCTTCGGCCTGTTCTTCGTCCTCTTCGCCGGGCGCGCGGTAAAGGATCCCAAGGTCCTGTCGCGGGTCCGAACTTTGCTGGACAGCCGTCAGACCTCCCGGATCATCGGCAAGGAGTGAACCGCGCCCCCGGCAGCATGGGGAAGGTCACCAGCGAGATCTCCCACAGATCAACCGCCGTCAGCACGCGCAGCGCCCCGTCCCGCCTTGCCCGGACCGCGCGAAACCCGATCGAGAGCCCGTGCATCGCGCCCGCCCGGGCCAGCGCCCCGGCGAACCGCGCCTCGGCCGACCAGTCCATGATCCGGCCCCGCACGAACAGCCCGCGGTCATCCTCAATGATCCGGTCCCAGACGCCGACCACCGCCCTGCCCTCGTGCTGGTGAAGCATCCTCACGCCGTCGGCGCCGGTCCGCGCGAGGCTCTCGCGAAACGCCCCCCTGACCACCACATCCCTGTTCAGGTCAGCCACGCCCCAAAGCGAGGCGTATCCCTCGACCGCAAGCCCGACTTTGGCAGCCACGTCCGTCATCACCGCGCCTCCAGACGCCGTTCGATCCGGTCCACCGCGGCGCGCGTCGCTTCGCCCTGCGCTTCCAGCCGGGCCAACCGCTCCGCCACCAGGCGCTGTTCGCCCACCCGCTGCTCCAGCGTTCCGATCCGCGCCGCCGCGCCGCCCGCCCAGACCAGACCGCCGATCGTCTGCACGACCAGCGCCGCGATCAGCGCGACGGGGACCTTTCGCACAGTCTCCATGCTCAGCCTCCCAGCCCGGCCATGCGACGGCGCTCGGCGTCCGTCAGGAAGCTGGCCGCATCCAGTCGCGCCCACAGGGCTTCCCGCTCGGGCTGCAGAGCGGGGACGGCGTCCAGATCCGCCTCGATCCGGACGCCCTCGAACCGCCCGCCCAGCCACACGGTCAGCGCCGCAGCGGCCTTGCGGACCAACGGCGCGACGGTTGCCCGCCAGAAGGCGACATTGGCCTCCCGATAGTTGGCGTAGGTCGCGTCGCCTGGGATGCCCAGCAACTGCGGCGGAACCCCGAACGCCAGAGCGATCTCCCGGGCCGCCGCATGCTTTCCGGCGATGAAGTCCATGTCCGCCGGGGTCCAGCTCAGCGGCTTCCAGTCCAGCCCGCCCTCCAGGATCAGGGGGCGCCCCGCATTGATGACCCCGCTGTGCGCATCATCGATCTGGGCCTTCAGGGCGGTGAACTGCTCTTCCGTCAGCCGCTCCCCCTCGCGGGTGGCGAAGACCAGCGCGCCCGACGGCCGCGCCGAATTGTCCAGCAGCGCCTTGTTCCACTGCCCCGAG
Organism: Brevundimonas sp.; assembly: GCF_036400995.1. Classification (GTDB taxonomy): domain Bacteria; phylum Pseudomonadota; class Alphaproteobacteria; order Caulobacterales; family Caulobacteraceae; genus Brevundimonas. The sequence continues at coordinate 12,714 of NZ_DASWWG010000022.1, read as the reverse complement.
GCGTTGTGCACATCGATCGGGAAGGCCGCGGCCTCCAGCGGCGAGAAGCCGTAATGGTCGTCCAGCGGATGGAACAGCTTCAGATGAAGCACCGGCATCCAGCCGTCCGCCGCCCGGCTGAAGGTCACGGCCCGCCCGTTCAGCGCATACTCATAGGCCTGCGGCCAGCCGCTGCGCCCCGGCACGACCTTCATCCGGTCCGGCCGCAAAGACCACAGCTCCTCCGGCGGGCCGTCGCCCGACGCCTCGACATAGGCGTTCCCTGCCGTCTGCAGCGCGCCGTAGACACCTTCCAGCCACTCGACGCCTGACTGTTCGGGGTTGGGTCGCGCCAGCAGCGCCGCCAGCGGGTGGTCGTCACTCCGAACCCCGTCGACGAACACCGCCAGCGGCGTCGCGGCGGCGGCCTCGGTGATCATCCGGACGCAGCGATAGGCGACCGGATTCTGCCCGAACCCCGCCTGCGTCAGGCTGGCGTAGTCGCGCGGTGTCCATCGGGCGCGTCCACCGGACCCCAACGCGATCAGCGCCCCCACCCGGCTGTCCTTCGTTTCGGGCGCGACCTCGCGCCGCCGTCCCCCGAAGGGCCGTCGCCAGTTCAGCATGGTGATCTCCGTGGATCGGGACCGGCGCGCCTCGCGTCAGCCGGTCTTTCCCGTCATGCCAAAAGTATAGGGCGCCAGCGTCCGACCGCTGGAAGATTCCGGCTTCTTTCTTTCAAGCCTCTGAATGACCGAGCGCTTCGCCCGCGAGTTCGGCCGAGCTCACGGAGGTGTCAGACGCCACGTTCCTCGCGCCACTCCGGCGCCTCGAAGTCGAGGGCGTCCTCGGCCTCTTTCAGCGCCAGTTCCGACACCGTCTGCCCCTTCACCGAAACGCCCGCTTCATGAACGGTCTCCCGGCTGCCCGAGACCAGATGATGCCATGGCGCCAGCGTGCGTCCCTCGTGCAGGCGTCGATAGGCGCAGGACTTGGGCATCCATTCCAACGCCTCGATATTCCAGGGCGTCAGCTTGATGCAGTCCGGCACATGCTGCTTGCGGTTGGCGTAGTCGGAGCAGGTGCAACGCACCGGGTCGAACAGCTTGCAGTGCACCCGCGTCGGGATGACCTCGCCGGTGTCCTCGTCCTCGAACCGCACCAGGCAACACAGACCGCACCCGTCGCACAGGCTTTCCCACTCCTCGCGGGTCATCTGGTCGAGGGTTTTGGTTTCCCAGAAGGGACGGGTCTCGGAGGCGGTCTCGTTCACGCGCCCCCCTTACCCCCGCACGACGTCGAAAGCACGGCGTCTCTGAAAGATCAGCGACGGCTCTGCGTCCGTCGCCAGCGATTGGGCACGCCCGACATCAGATCGATCGCCGCGCAAAGATAGGCTCGCGCCCGGCTTTCCGTGCACGCATCCGCCAGACCCGCGATATGGATTTCATGCATCAGCTCCGAGACGCCCGGCGCCGCGGCCTGATTCAGCTCGACCTGTCGCTCCGGCGAGATGGCGGCGGGATCGGCTCGTTCTTCGGGGGTCATCGCCGCGGCGAAGGCCTGGGCGAACGCTCCATCCAGCTCCGTCAGCACGGCCGGCGCCATCGTCGTGCGCTGATAGGACCGCAAGAACACCGGCTGGATTTCGAGCGGGATCACCCGTCCGTCAGCAATGGTCTCCGCAAACCGGGCCTGATGCTGCTGCATCAGCGCCGCGCCGTTCCCGCCCCGCGCCGTCAGCATGGACTGAACCGCCTCGACCTCGGGTGCGCTCGCGGCGACGTTTTGCCCCCATCCTGCCGCGGAGGCCGCTCCCGCCAGGATTAATCCACCGGCCATCGCCGCCGCAGTCACCAGTCGCCGCATTTGCCCCTCCAACTGAGCTGCGTCCTTACTTCAGCGCCACAACCCTGACCATACCGGACGACAGGCGTCGGCGGGCCTTCCCCGCAAGCTTCGGCCACGCTAGACAAAATCGAGAGTTGTTCGGGGGATACGCGTGATTATCGGTATTGATCTGGGCACGACCAACAGTGCGGTCGGTGTCTTTCGTGACGGCAAGGCAGAGCTGATCCCCAACAGCCTCGGCCATGTGCTCACCCCGTCCGCGGTCAGCCTGGATGAGAAGACCGGCGAGGTTCTCGTCGGCCTCGCCGCCCGCGAGCGCCAGTCGACCCACCCCAACCACACCGCCACCGCCTTCAAGCGCTATATGGGCGCCAACCGGAACACCCGGCTGGGCGACCGCAATTTCACCGCCGAGGAGCTCTCGGCCCTCGTGCTCGGCCGTCTGAAGGCGGATGCGGAAGCCTACCTGGGTGAGCCGGTCACCGAAGCCGTCATCACCGTCCCGGCCTATTTCAACGACAAGCAGCGCAAGGCCACCCGGCGCGCCGGTGAACTGGCGGGCCTCAAGGTCGAGCGGTTGCTGAACGAGCCGACCGCCGCCGCCCTTGCCTACGGCATCCACGAACTCGGCAACGAAAGCCGCTTCCTGGTCTTCGACCTCGGCGGCGGCACCTTCGACGTCTCGGTGCTCGAGATCTTTGAAGGCGTCATCGAGGTTCGCGCCTCCACCGGCGACAACCGGCTCGGCGGCGAGGACTTCAACGACGTTCTGGTCGAGGAATTCCGCCGCACCGCGGGCAAGGACATCGCCGAGAAGGACCGCGCCGACGCCACCCTGCGCGAACGCATCCGCGTCGCCGCCGAGCGCACCCGCCGGGCCCTGACCGAGAACCCCTCGGCCACCATGTCGATCGTCTGGAAAGACAAGGCGATCGAGCGCCAGATCACTACCGATGACTTCGAAAGCCTCTGCACAGGCCTGCTGAACCGCCTGCGCGAGCCCGTCCTGCGCTCCCTGCGCGACGCAGGCATCCGCTCCGAGGACCTGTCCGAGATCATCCTCGTCGGCGGCTCGACCCGCATGCCGGTCGTCCGCAAGGCCATCACCCGGATGTTCGGCCGCTTCCCGGCCAACGCCGTCAATCCGGATGAGGCCGTCGCCCTTGGCGCCGCCGTGCAGGCAGGCCTCAAGTCCCGGGACGTGGCGCTAAAGGAAGTCGTCATGACCGACGTCTGCCCCTACAGCCTTGGGGTGGAGATCGCCGAACGCGGTCCTGGCGGTCGCCTGATCGAGGGCATCTTCTCCCCGATCATCGAGCGCAACACGGTCATCCCGGCCAGCCGGGTCAAGGACTACGCGCCCATCCACGACAATCAGCGCGAGATGCTGCTGCGCATCTACCAGGGCGAGTCCCGCAACGTCGCCGATAACGTCCGGCTCGGCGAGGTCCGTGTGCCGCTCAACGGCGGCCGGGCCGAGGACGGCGCCACTGACGTCCGCTTCACCTACGATATCAACGGCCTGCTCGAGGTCGACGTCACGGTCATGAAGACCGGCGAGACCCGCCAGCTGGTCATCGTCGATGACGACGTCGCCGCCTCGCCGGACTTCGAGAAGCGCCGCGCGGCCCTCGCCGCCCTCAAGCAGCACCCGCGCGACTCCGACGCGGTCAAGGCTGTGCTGGCCCGCAGCGCTCGCTGCTACGAGGACGCACTCGGCGACATCCGTCAGTATCTCGGCAACGAGATCACCCGGTTCGAGCTGGTGGTCGAAGGCCAGGACCCGCGCGAGATCGAGCACGCCATCGGCCAGCTCACCACCGTCCTCGACCAGTTCGAGGGGCAGACGTGGCTCTGACCGGATCGATCTGGTCGATCATCGGACTGGAGCCGACGAACGACGAGCGGGAAATCCGGCGCGCCTATGCGCGGCGTCTGAAGGAAGTCCATCCCGAGGACGATCCCGCGGGCTTCCAGGCCCTCCGCGACGCCTATGAGCGGGCGATGGACATGGCCCGCAAGGGCTGGGCGGTGCCCCAGACCCGGCGCAAGTCCCGTCCCAAGGCCAAGGTCGAGGCGCCGACGGCCGACGCGCCGCCGCCCGCATCCCCGGACGCCCCCTGGCCCGGCGACGAGCAACGGCGTTGGGATCAAGCGAACCGGTACGAAACCGCGAACGGCTGGGACGACGCCGATCAGGACCGGTGGAACGTTCGTGAACCGGCCGGCGACGCCGGCGCCGGTTGGGATGACCCGGAGACCGACCGCTGGTCCGGGTCCCCGCGTCCGGAGCGGAAGGCGCCCGACCTGTCCCCCGAGATCCGTGCGGAACTCGACGCCGAACGGGCCCGCCAGGACGCGCACCAGGCCCTCTGCAACGAGCTCGCCGCCCTGCTGCGTCAGGCCCAGCCCGGTCCGGGCGATCCGCTCGGACTGTTGATGAGCATCTTCCGCTCCCCGGCGATGGACTCGCTGCAGGTCCATGACCGCACCGAGCACTGGCTGGCCGCCGCCATCGCCCATGGCGGCCCGGCCGCCGCGCCCCTGATCGAGCCGACCATTCGCTTCTTCGGCTGGGACAACGCCCGCGTGGGCGTCGACATGTCCCACGCCACGCCGGTTCTGCGCCGTCGCGAGACCCAGCGGATGATCGACGATCTGTCGCGGCCGCTCACCGTCGGCCATGCCGCCTGGACCGCCTTGCGTGCGCGACAGACCCTCCAGCGGCGGATCGCGGACCGCCTCGATCCCTTCCTGCCGAAACAGGTCGCCGAACTTCTGGCCCGCGCTACCTACGACCTGCCGGACCTCCACCAGCATCTCGACCCCGAGGCCGTGTCCCGCTGGCGCGCCCGTCTCGACTGGCCGCGGTTCAGCGCCGCCTTCCTGCTCACCCTGCTGATCGCCCCGCCGATCCTCGCCCTGCTTGTCGGCTCCTCCGGCATGTTCGGGCCGTTCAACCTGATCGACCTCCTCGCGATCTGGGCCGCCTCCCTCGCCACCCTCGCGGGCGCCGGCGCGATCTGGGTCAAGGGCGTGCTCGAACCGGCCCGGCGGTGGCGGGACGGAACACCCTGGCAGACCTCGCCGTGGCTACGCTTCGGCTGGGCGACCGCCTCGGCGGTCCTCCTCGCTGTCTCTCCGCTGGTCGCGTCCGTGGATTGGCTCTGGGTCGGCGTGCTGGCGGCCGGCCTCGGCGTCGCGGGCTGGGCGCGGATCGTGACCGCGCATCTCCAGGCGCCCCGCCCCTCGCAGTACCGCCTGCATGAGTTCATCGGCGCGCTGCCCATCGGCTTCTACCTCCTGCTGGGCACGCTGTTCTCCGTTCCGCTGACGGTGACGGCCGCCTTCCTGACCGCAGCCATGGCCTTCCGGCTCGGCGGCCATGCCATCGTCGATGAATGGACCGCGCTGGACCTCCGCCGTCGGCGACAGGTGTCCCTCGGTCTGATCTTCGGCGCGGTGGCCTCCACGGCGGTGGCCACGGCCACCACCCTGCTGGGCGTTCCGGCGCTGGCGGTCGGCGTGGTCGCCGGCTTCGCCTTCCTTGACCGTGCCCTCGCCACCGGTCGCTTCGGCGAGTTGTTCGGCTACCGCAAGGGCTGGCTGCTGGTCGGCTGGATGGTCACCCTGTTCCTTTCGATGATGCTGGCCGGTGGCATGGAGCGAAACCTGCCGATCTGCATCGCCGTGTGGCTCACCGGCGCGGCTGTCCTCACCGGCGGCGCGGGCCTGCTTCCCGAAAGCTGGTCTCCCGGCAAGAAGCGCAAGCCCGGGCAACTGGCCTGACGCTTCAGCTCGGCGGATCAGGCGCCGGCGTCCATCAGCACATGCCCCGGCGTCAGCAGCGACAGCAGCGCCTGTCTCTGCTCCGGCGACACTTCATAGACGCCGAAGATGTCGGACATCCACAGGCCGTCGGCCACAAGACGCAGCAGCAAGGCGTCGTCGGCGCCCACGGGATCGGTCGGATCATCGGCCCGCGCCGCCGCCGTCGCCGCCGTCCAGCGATCCCGCAGGGAGGGCTCAACCGCGCACGCCGCCAGAATGGCCCGTCCGATGCTCATGTCGTCAGGGGTCACGGCGTCGTTGATGGTCACCCGCAGATAGGCTCGCGCCAACCGACCGTAGGGCTGCGGATCGCGCGCCGCCTCGGTCAGAATCGCCTGGGTGAACATCTCGCCCAGATGATCCACCACCCCCTCAAGCAGGGCCATCTTGGTCGGAAAGTGATGCAGCAAGGCGCCCTTGCTGACCGTGGTGCGCGCCGCGACGGCGTCGAGGGTGAAACCCTTCGCTCCCACCTCGGCGACGACCTCCAGCGCCTTGTCGATGAGTTCAGCACGGGTCGTGTCGGGGGCGCGGCGGCGGCGAGCGGTGTCCATTTGCGCTACATACCGGCTGGACGGTAAGCGTCAATCCAACTCCGCCGTGGCGGCTTGTCGCCCCCTCCTCTATATGGCCCGCCATGGCTGCCCGTCCCCCGCTTGTCGCCCTCAAGGATGTCCGTCTGCAGGACGGTCCCCGCCCCCTGTTCGACGGTGTCGACATGGCCATCGAGCCACGCACCCGCGCCGCGCTGGTCGGCCGCAACGGCGCGGGCAAGTCCACGCTGATGAAGCTGGTCATGGGGCTGATCGAGCCGGACGCCGGCGACCGTTCGGTCCAGGCCGGCACGCGCTTCGCCTACGTCCCGCAGGAGCCGGACATCAAGGGCGACACCCTGCTCGACTACGCCGCCTCCGGCGAGGCCGAGCGCTGGACCGCCGAAAGCTGGCTGACCACCTTCGGGCTCGATCCGAACAAATCGACGGTCAACCTGTCCGGCGGCGAGACCCGCCGCGCCGCCCTGGCCAAGGCCTTTGCGGAAGAACCGGACCTGCTCCTCCTCGACGAGCCGACCAACCACCTCGACATCCTCGCCATCGAACTGCTCGAGAACGAGCTGCTCTCGGCCCGCTTCGCCGTTCTGGTCGTCAGCCACGACCGCGCCTTCCTGAACCGCGTCACCCAGTCCGTTCACTGGCTTGAAGGCCGCAAGGTCCGCACCCTCGACAAGGGCTTCGTCGCCTTCGACGAATGGGCCGCCAAGGTCATGGAAGAGGAAGCAGAGTCCCTGCGTCGCCTGACCAAGCGGATCGAGGCCGAGACCTACACCTTCTATCGCTCGATCACCGCCCAGCGCACCCGCAACGAGGGCCGCGCCCGCGCGCTTCAGGCCATGCGCGCGGACCGCGCCGAGCGCGTGAAGGACCTGCCCCGGGAACTGCAACTGGGCGTCGACAGCGGCGTCACCTCCGGCAAGCTGGTGGCCGACCTCAAGGGCGTCACCAAGCGCTTCGGCGACCGCACCATCTTCAAGGGGCTGACCACCCGCGTCATTCGCGGCGATCGCCTCGCCATCGTCGGCCCCAACGGCGCCGGCAAGACCACCTTGGTCAAGGTTCTCCTCGGCGAACTGGAGCCCGACGAAGGCACGGTCCGCATGGGCGCCAATCTGGAGCCGGTCTACCTCGATCAGTCCCGTGAGGGCCTGAAGTCGGACATGACGCTCTGGGACGCCCTGACCCCGGGCGGCGGCGACTCCATCCTCGTGCGCGGCCATTCCAAGCACGTCGCCGCCTACGCCAAGGAGTTCCTCTTCCAGGAAGGCCAGCTGCGCCAGCCGATCTCCACCCTGTCGGGCGGCGAGCGGAACCGCCTCCTGCTGGCCCGCGCCCTGGCCAAGCCGGCCAACATGCTGATCCTCGACGAGCCGACCAACGACCTCGACATGGACACGCTCGAGAAGCTGGAAGAGCTGCTCGAAAGCTATGACGGCACCCTGATCCTTGTCAGCCACGACCGCGACTTCGTCGACCGGCTCGCCACCTCGACCATCGCCATGAACGGCCGCGGCGACATCGTCGAAACGCCCGGCGGCTGGACCGACTTCATCCGCCAGAACCCCGGCTTCCTGTCGCCACCGCAACCGGCCGCTGCAAACGCCCGCATCAGCGGCGCCGAACCCGCACCCGCGTCGAAAGCCGAGGCTGCGCCGAAGAAGGCCGCCAAACTCTCCTTCAAGGACGTCCATCGCCTGAAGGAGATCGAGGGCCTGCTCGAAACCCTGCCCGTCGAGATCGCGAAGCAGGACGCCATCCTCTCCGACCCCAATCTCTACAGCCGCGATCCCGCCGCCTTCGATCGCGCGATGAAGGCCGCCGAAAAAGCCCGCGCCCAACTGGAAGAGATCGAGCTGGAATGGCTGGAGCTGGAAGAGAAGAAGGCGGCGCTGGCGTCCTGAAGTCGCATCGTCAGGTTCTCTGAACGGGTCTAGCGTCACCTCATGCCCGCCACCGTCCGCCGTCTCGAACTGACCCCGTCCGAACGCCGGGCCGCGACGCGGATCAACACCGCCCTGTCGCTCATGCCCCGGCTCAAGGTCGACGGCTGGCGGCTGGAAGCCGGACAGTGGGCCAGCACAACGTTCGGCGGCGCCGCCCAGACCATCACCGCCGCGGGGCTCCGACGCCGCGGCGTCCGGGTCGAGACCCTGCGCATCCCGTCCCCCGACGGCGGGGTTCCGCTCCGTATCCTGCACCCGCCTCGGCCGCCCCGCGGCGTGGTGCTGGACATGCACGGCGGCGGCTGGGTCGTCGGCAGCGCCGGTCTGAACGATCACCTCAACGCCGACCTGGCCGCCAAAACCGGTCTCGCCGTCGTCTCGGTGGACTACCGGCTCCTTAGCGAGTCGCGTGGCGTTCTGTTGCAGCACGCCATCGCCGACTGCGCCGCCGCCGGGCGCTGGCTGGTCGACCATGCCGCCGCGCGTTTCGGTACCATGGACCTGTTCCTCAGCGGCCAGTCGGCGGGCGGCCATCTGGCGGCCCTGACCGCGATGAGCCTGCGGGATGAAGACCGACTCGGCGCCTTTCGCGGCTGCGTCTTCCTGTACGGCGTGTTCGATCTTTCGGGGACGCCGTCCGTCCGCGGCGCCGGCCGCGACACCCTGCTCCTGAACGGGCCGACCATGGCGGCGGACCTCGCCCGCCTTCTGCCCGACCGTGACGAGGCCGGGCGGCGGGCGCCGGACGTGTCACCGCTCTACGCCCCGATGCGCGATCTTCCTCCGGCCCTGTTCATCGCCGGCGACCTGGACCCCCTGCGCGACGACAGCCGGCTGATGGCTGACGCCTGGTCCACGGCGGCGTCCGCCGAACGGGTCGAGGTGCCTCTGGCCCCTCACGGCTTCGTCCATTTCGGCGGCCCTCTCGCCGCGCGGACACTTGAAGACATCCGCCTCTGGTTGGATCGGACCGTGCCCGGCTGATCATTTCCGGTCTGTTCGGACGAAAATTGACCCTGTTTCGCCGCTCTGTGCATAACGTCGCAATACCTTCACATGTCGAAGAAAATTGCGAAAACGCGAATCTTCATACAGCGATTGGACAAGTTTTATCCCTGAATTGATCCACAAGCGGAGCATCCGGGGCGCTTGCTGGATCCGGGATTTGGAGCGAGCTTGATCAGGCCGAGGGACACGGCGGCGCGGAAAACCGGGGAGACCCGGGACTCAAGGCGAACCGGCCCGGCTCTCTGACCCGACGCTTCGGGCGATCTTCGGATCGTAACGGGCGGGAGGCAGGATCAAGGCCCCAAGGGGACGTCGACGGCTTCGGCCGGAGAGGGAACCGGACGGGAACCGGATCGGGATCGAAGGACGGCGCAGGCCAGACCTGCGGAACGCCGGAGACCAGGAGCGCGAGCGGATACAGCTGACCATCGTCGGGGTTCGCCCCGCTGATGCCGAAGCCAGGGTCCAAAACCTCAAAGGCCAAGTCCAACCCGGACTTGGCGAGGGGACGAGGAGCAGCGGTTCGCCGAGGCCCTTCGTCCCCTCGCTCAATTCCGGCGCCCGGCATCCTTTCCTTCGCCCTTTCGCCGCCTTCGCCTTGGCCGTACATAAGGCTATGACCTCGCGTGGGAATCGCAGACTTGCGCCGAACCGCCGCGCCCTTCTGGCCGGCGCGGGCGCCGTTGTCGCCGGCGCCACTGTCGCCTCCTGTTTCAACCGTTCCGAGGTCGAGCCAGACGCCGACGGACGCATCCGCCTGCGCTTCGCCACCGACTGGCGCGCCCAGGCCGAGCACGGCGGCTTCTATCAGGCGCTCGCCTCCGGGGCCTATGAGAAGCGCGGCCTCAACGTCCAGATCATCCAGGGCGGGCCGAATGTGAACGTGCCCCAGCTGCTGGCCTCCGGGTCGGTCGAGCTGGGCATGGGCTCCAACAGTTTCATCCCGATGAACCTCGTCGCCGAGGGCGCTCCGGTGAAGGCCGTCGCCGCCTTCTTCCAGAAGGACCCGCAGGTCCTGATCGCTCATCCGGATCCGGCGCTTGAAAGCATCGCCGATCTGGCCGGGCGCCCCTTCCTGCTTGCGGATGCGTCGATCAACGCCTTCTGGGTCTGGCTGAAGGCCCGGTACGGCTTCACCGATGCGCAGGTGCGGAAATACACCTTCAACCTCGCGCCATTCCTCGCGGACCAGCGCGCCGTCCAGCAGGGCTATCTGACCTCCGAGCCCTACACCGTCGAGAAGGAGGCGGGGTTCGAGCCCCGCGTCTTCCTGCTGGCTGACGAGGGCTACCCCTCCTACGCCACCATGGTGCTGGCCCCGACCGCCTTCGCCCGCGACAACGCCACCGCCTTGCGCAGCTTCATCGCCGCCTCGGCCGAAGGCTGGCGCGACTACATCCAGGGCGACGGCAAGGCCGCCGATGAGCTGATCCGCCGCGACAATCCCGACATGACGCAGGACATCCTGGATCAGGCGCGCGAGAAGCTCCGCGCCAACGGGATCGTCGACGGCGGGGACGCGGCCCTCTACGGCCTCGGGACCATGACGGAAGAGCGCTGGCAGGCCTTCTTCGACGTCACCAGCCAGGCGGGTGTCTATCCGCCCAATCTCGACTGGCGTCAGGCCTTCACCACCCAGTACCTCCCCGGTCGCGGCCGTGGCTGACGCCGTCGCGGCGCTCGACAATGTCGTGGTCCGCTATCCGGACCGCCCTCCCATCGGCCCGGTGAACCTGGCCATCGAGGCTGGCGAGATCGTCGCCGTCGTCGGCGCGTCGGGCGCCGGCAAGTCCACCACGCTCAGGCTGCTCGCCGGACTAGAGAAGCCGTCCGAGGGCGAGGTGACGACCACGCCGCCGGGCCGAACCGCCTTCGTCTTCCAGTCCCCCACCCTGATGCCGTGGGCCGACGCCCTGTCCAATGTCGCCCTGCCGCTCGAACTCGCGGGCGTCCCGCGCGACGAGGCTCGCGCCCGCGCGGCCACGGCGCTCGCCTCGGTCGGCCTCGGCGAGCGCCTGTCCGCCCGTCCGCGCCAGTTGTCCGGCGGCATGGCGATGCGCGCCTCCCTCGCCCGCGCCCTCGTCACCCAACCCGACCTCTTGCTGCTCGATGAGCCCTTCGCCGCGCTCGACAGCGTCACCCGTCGCCACCTGATCGAGGACCTGCATCACCTGTGGGCCGGACGCTCGCCCCGTCCCGCGATCGTCTTCGTCACCCACGACGTCGAGGAAGCCGTCTATCTGGCCGGCCGCACCGTGGTTCTCGACGCCGTCAGTGGCCAGGTGGCCATGGCGCGGCCGACGCCGGGCAACGCGCCCCGTCCCGAAGGCTGGCGGGCCGATCCCGCCTATCGTGAAACGGTCGAGAACCTCGCCACGGCCCTGGCCCACGCCATGCCGGATCGTGTCGGATGAGACGCCTCATCGCGCCCGCCGTCCTGATCCTCGTCCTGCTTTCGGCATGGGAGCTCGCCTGCCGGACGCTCGATGTGCCGGCCTACTTCCTGCCGCCGCCCAGCGCCGTGGCCGTGTCGCTGGTCGAACGCGCGCCCCTTCTGGCGGGCGCGGCGCTGCAGACCTTCCGAATGGCGCTGCAGGCCCTGTTCGTCGCCGCCCTCCTCGGCGCAGGCCTTGCGCTCGGCGTGTCGCTCAACCGGACGGCCGAAGCCGCCGTCCGCCCCCTCGCCGTAGCCCTGCAGGTGACCCCGGTGGTGGCCATCGCCCCGCTGGTGCTGATCTGGGCGGGCCTCGACCATGCTGATCGCGCGGTCATCGCCCTGGCCGCCGCCGTCGCCTTCTTCCCGGTGTTCTCCGGTGTCCTGACCGGACTGAAGTCCGCCGATCCCGACCTGGAGCGACTGTTCGATCTCTACGGAGCCTCGCCGCTCCAGCGACTGGTCCGCCTCCGTATTCCCGCCGCCCTTCCCTTCGCCCTCGAAGGCCTTCGGGTCGCCTCCGGCCTGGCGGTCATCGGCGCCGTCGTGGCCGAGTTCGTTTCCGGCTCCGGCGCCACGCAGGGTCTGGCCTGGCGCCTGCTCGAGGCCGGGAACCGGCTGCGCACCGCCGACATGCTCGCGGCCTTGGTCTGCCTGATGCTGATGGGGCTCGCGCTCAGCGGCCTCGTCGGCCTCATCGAGCGCCGGGTGCGTGCGCATCTGTCCTGATGCGCGCGTTAGCGACGGATTAAGCCCGCCGCGAATACCGTGACCGTCCATACCTCCCGAGTCCGGAGCCGCCCTTGCGCCGCGCCCCCAGCCTGACCCTCGGCCTCGCCACCCTCGCCCTCGCGGCGGGCGGGCTGGTTGACGCCGCACAGGCCCGGACCCAGGCCGCGGCAGCGGCCCCGTCTACACCGCCGCAATATCTGCGCTGGGCCGGGCGACCGGACGTCTCGGCCATGCCCGCTCCGGAGACGACGCCCCAACCGGCCTCGCGCCAGCGCCGATCCAACCGGGTCATCCCCCACGGCGGCGCGCCGGCTGTCCAGGCCCCGCCGCCGACCGCGCCGGGCCGCACCCTGACGCCCGCCACCGCCTGGCTGCGCCCGCC